>NZ_LDIG01000233.1 GCF_015845845.1 Paenibacillus dendritiformis | reverse complement strand
CCTCGATTCAGTCGATCCGGAGCATCCAGAGTCAGCTTAAAGAGCTTGACAAGGCGATTGAGCGCATTTTAGACGGCATTTCCGGCAACCGATTCCTTCGCTACTACCTTGTTGAAGCTGCCCACTCGGTAAAAAACCGCGACCCGGAATTCGGGGAGTACTACCGGAAGAAATTCAATGAAGTCCCTAAGCATCAACACAAACGTGCCCTCGTCTTAACGGCAAGAAAACTTGTGCGTCTGGTCGATGTGCTGCTACGCAACGACCAACTCTATACGCCCAGAAGGAAGGTGAAGCCGACAGAGCAATAATGCCTTGGCTCATGAATCCTCTTCTCTAATCCCCAGTTAAATTATGGTAATTAACTCCATTTTCAACTGGGTCTAGTTTGGCGATGCCTTTTTTGGGATTGATCCTGCTGCACGCCAAGGAAATTTTCCAATTCTCATAAATCAGGGACTTGACATCATACCGCTGGACTTTTTATTCGTTACTTCCCATGTAGATTGGTTTTGACCACCAAGAAGAATGACGGTTTTAGTGGTTTAATATCCGGCTGAGAAACACACGCGCCCTCTCCTCCCGCGGGCTGGTAAAAAAGTCGGCCGGCGCCGCCTCTTCAATAATCCGTCCTTGATCCATAAATACGATGCGGTCCGCCACTTCTCTCGCGAAGCCCATCTCATGGGTGACGACGACCATCGTCATTCCTTCCCGGGCCAGCGTTCTCATCACATCGAGCACTTCCCCGATCGTCTCCGGATCGAGCGCCGAGGTAGGCTCATCGAACAGCATGATTTTCGGCTTCATCGCCAATCCCCGCGCGATCGCGACGCGCTGCTGCTGCCCTCCCGAGAGCTGCGACGGATAAGCCTTCGCTTTATCGGCAATGCCCACCTTCTCCAGGTTAAGCATCGCCGCCTGCTCGGCTTCCTGCCTCGACATGCCGGCCACCTGTATCGGAGCGAGCGTTATATTTTCCAGCACGGTCTTGTGAGGGTACAGGTTGAAATGCTGGAACACCATCCCGATATTCCGCCGCAATTGATTGATGTCGGTGGATTTGTCATTGACCCGGACGCCGTCCACGATCAGCTCGCCGTCCGTAACCGTTTCCAAACGGTTGATGCAGCGCACCATCGTGCTCTTCCCGGAGCCGCTCGGTCCGATGACGACGACCACTTCCCCCTGCTTAATCGATAAGTTAATATCCTTCAACACGTGGAATTTGCCGTAATGTTTGTTGATTTGATGGAATTGAATCATTGCTTTCCCCCCTTTGCGCCGGAATGAAATCGGTGATAACAAACAGGTTAATGGGAAAACAACGGAAAACTACCGGATCCGACAAAATTAAAATAATAAAATTTGCAGAAAAATGTGCGGCGTTATGGATCAGGAGCCTGCTCTCCGCAGGCCGGGCACAAAAAAATCACCTTTAAGCCTCGGCTTTCAAGGTGATTTTCCGAACCTGCCTGCAACGCTACGATTCCGGTCCGCTTCGCAGAAGATGATGCTTCATGGCATACTCGACAAGCTGGCTTCTGCGCGTCACATTCAGCTTATTCATCATTCTCGTCTTATGCGTATCGACCGTCTTGATGCTGACCATCAATTCCCGGGCGGTCTCCGCCAGCGTATAGCCTCTGGCCAGAAAGCGGAGCACTTCGATTTCCCGCGGGCTCAGCAGCCGGTAAGGATCGCCGGCCTCCGCTTCGGGCGGCTTTTGGTTGAGCATCGACGACACCAGGATCCGCGTTTCCTGCGGCCGCAGGTAGACGTAGCCGCTCATCACCGAATCAATGGCCGTGTACAATTCTTCATCCACCGCCGCCTTCGGAATATAGCCGGATGCTCCCGCCCGCATAATCGACGTAATATAATCCTCATCTTCATGCATAGTGAGGACGATGACTTTCGCCTGCTCATGCCGCTGCTTGATCTCGGCCAGCACCTGAATGCCGTCCAGGCGCGGCATGCTGATGTCGAGCAGCAAGAGATGCGGGCGGACTTCCTCATAGAGCCGCAGGGCCTCCACGCCATCCGCGGCTTCGCCCACCACCCGGAAGGACGGCTTTTTGTGCAATAGCAGCTTCAAGCCTGCGCGGAGCAACGCGTGGTCATCCACGATCATGATCTTGACGGTCTGAATGGTCTGTTCCATCACTGTCCCCCTGTTCCAGTACTAGCGGGATGGACGCCCGCAGTTCGGTCCCGCCGGCACTCGTCGTTGTCACATGGAAGGAACCGCCCAGCAGTTCGGCTCTTTCCTTCATGCCGTATAATCCGATCCGCTGCTGCTCGCGCGCCCTGGCGAAATCTTCCGGCTCGATGCCATGGCCATTGTCCCGAATCGTCAATTGAACGCGAGAATCGGAGACGTCCATCCCGATCTCGATCCGGGTCGCCGCCGCATGCTTTACGACATTGGTCAAGCTTTCCTGCAAAATCCGGTACAAGGCGACCGCGATATGGCTGCCGATGGCGATATCCGCTTCGGGAACGGACAGCAGCACCGCAATGTTGTGCTTCTGTTCGAATTTTTGCGCATATTTCTTGATCGCGGAGATCAATCCCATATCGTCCAGAATCGGCGGTCTTAACTCCACCGCCAAATCCCGGATCTCCCGCAAAATTCCGGCCGCCATATCCCGGCTGGCATACAGCAGCTCCCGCTGCTCGGCATCCTTCGCTTCATCGGCCAGCACGCGCATCGTCACCATCAGCGACGTGAGCGCCTGGCTCGTCTCATCGTGCAGCTCGCGCGAGATTCTCTTTCTCTCATCCTCCTGCGCGGACAGCAGCTTCAAAATCAGCGTATCCCGCAGCCGGTCCTTGTGCTGCAGCTCGGTCAGCAGCTTCTCGACTTCAATGTTGGAGTCAATCAGGCTATCCGCCATTTCATTGAACGCCCGCGCCAGCTTCCCTACCTCGTCGCCGGTCGTCACCTTCGCCCGTAGTGACAGCTTCCCGGCCGATATTCCGGTCGCCACGGCAACGAGATTATTGATCGGCTTCGTGATGAAGCGGGTCACGTAATACGTAATGCCGGCCGTGGCCGCGCATACCAATAAGGCCGCGACAATCAGCTCTCCGATTTTCATAAAAATATAGGACCGTGCCTGCGTCTCCTCCATGCCGACGCGAACGAATCCGACATCTCCCCCCTCGATGGGAACCAGGATATCATGAATACGGCCTTCATCCGTTAGCAGCGTGGCCGCCTGCTGGCGGTTCGAGCCATCGGGCAGGTGCGCGGTCCGGATGCCTAGCGGCAGTTGTCCGGAGAAGGTGTCCCCGACCAAGCCGTTATTGCTGTTGATCACCAGGATGTAGCGAACATCTTCGTTCGTCTTCTGGGCCTGGGCGATGAGGAGATGAAGCGAAAATTGATCGTCCGTCAGAATATAATCCGAGCTCAATGCCGCGATATTTTGCGCAATATTGGCGCCGCGCTTCTTCAGCTCTTCCGCCATCATGCTCGTCAGCGAGTCCCAAATGATCGAGCCCAGGACCAAGGCCAGAAAGATCAGGGCCGCGAAGATGGTGCCGAATATTTTCTGGTTAATCCGAAGCCTCCCCATCCATCTCATAGGCGGCCTCGCGACATCGGCTTTTCTCTGTAAGCGGTCTCATACAACCGCGGATCGAAGGGCACGAATCGATCAATGAACAGCCCCTCCAGCGCCGGCTTCATCGCTTCCTGCTCATGCATGGACAGAAAAATGTCTTTTAACATCTGTTTCTCTTCCTCCGGCAAGCTGCTGCTGATGACAACCGGACTGGTGCCTGCCGGCTTCGACTTGGCGATAATATGCAGGGAATCGGCCAGCTCCGGATTTTTGCGCTTGGCCTGTTCATAGACCAGGCTGTTCACCGCCGCGGCATCCACGACCCTGTCAATGACGGCCTTAAGCGAGCTGTCATGATTGTAGGTATAGACGTAGCGTCCGAAAAAATGCTCCGGCGTTTCCTCGAATTCGGCCAGCCGCTCACTGATAAAAAAGTAGCTCGAGTAGCTCGCAGGATCGGTAATGGCGATGCTTTTCCCTTTCAAATCGTTAAGATCCGTCATCCCGCTGTCGCGATTGACGACCAGATAGCCATAATAATACGGCACGCCCATTCGTTCCTGCATCGCAATCGCTTCCAGCCCCTCGGCCTTCTTTTGCTTGTAGGTCAGATAGGCCCCTGACGACAGCAGAGCAATATCCGCCCCGCCATTCATCATTAACATGGTAATTTCATTATAGCTCTTGCGCTGAATCAGGATCGCGGGCCGGTTCAGCTTATCTCCTACATAATCGGCAATGGCCCGATAGGAATTGATCGTATCCGTCGGCGACAGCACGCTCGAAATCGCCACGCGAAGCGGTGGAGGCGAATCGTCTCGGGAATCGGGCGGCGCGTGTTCCGTCTCGGCGAACACAATCTGATAGCCGGAGCGCCCGGCCGTGCATCCCGATATCATCGCGGCAAGCAAAAGCAGAAGCAGCATTCCGCTTGCCCTTGGCAGCCTGTTCCTCCTATTCTTCATGGTGCGTATAGGCTCCCTCCCTCGACAACGCCCACCTCGGGGGCGTTTTTTTGCATCCCCAAGTATAGCATGAAAAGCATGCCCTCTCTATAAACGATGCCCTTTCCAACCGATTTTAAGAGTTTATGCCTATTCGTCCCGGCTGGTGTAGGATTTTTTCCGACACCGCCCGCGTTTTCTCCTACAAAAAATCAGAACTTTGCTGATAGTATCGCGGCTGGCCTAAGCCTGATAATGAAAAGCGAGGAATGCAAATGGAAGACAGGGAGGTACGATAACGCCGTGGACAGCCCATAGACATCGACATAGAGTCATCGCTCTTTCTGAAACCGGTTCCGCTAACCATTGGAATGCATCGTCCCCGCAATCATTGTTTTTTCATTTTGTTTATCTACAGCCAAGAATCGAGGTTGATCGCATGATTTCATTTTTGAAGCCAAGAGTAAGCGCTGCCAAGGTGCCGCCGGAGCAAGTCCAAAAAACGTATAAGCGCTTCCGGCTCCAATCCCTGCTGGGTGTTTTCTTCGGCTATATGGCCTATTACATCGTTCGGAACAATTTTGCGTTATCGACGCCGCATCTCCAGAACGATCTCCACCTCAGCGCGACGGAAGTCGGGCTGCTGAGCAGCTGCATGCTCATTGCGTACGGCATCAGCAAAGGCCTGATGAGCAGTCTGGCCGACAAGGCCGATCCGAAAAGGTATATGGCCCTCGGTCTTCTCATGTGCGCATTGGTCAATATTATGATGGGCTTCTCTACGGCATTTTGGATGTTCGCCGCACTCGTTATTTTTAACGGCATATTCCAGGGAATGGGCGTCGGCCCCAGCTTCATCACGATCGCGAACTGGTTCCCGCGCAGACAGCGAGGCGTCGTCGGCGCGATCTGGAACATCTCGCATAATGTCGGCGGCGGCATCGTGGCGCCTGTCGTCGGGGTCGGCTTCGCCATGCTGGGCCAGGAGCACTGGCAAGCGGCAAGCTATCAAGTGCCTGCGG
This sequence comes from Paenibacillus dendritiformis, assembly GCF_015845845.1. Lineage (GTDB taxonomy): Bacteria > Bacillota > Bacilli > Paenibacillales > Paenibacillaceae > Paenibacillus_B > Paenibacillus_B dendritiformis_C. Next base: position 23,908 of record NZ_LDIG01000233.1, on the reverse strand, counting down.
CAGTCGCGATCGTGTTCGCCCTGATCGTATTGGCGCTGACCAAGGGCTCTCCGGTCAATGAAGGCTTGCCGCCGCTGAACGAGATCGTCCCGGATGAATCCGAGCCGGCCGCATCGGCCTCCTCCGCTTCCAAGCCGCCGGAGGATATGTCGGTCTGGCAAATTTTCAAAAATTATGTCCTGTTCAACAAAAACGCCTGGTTCGTCTCGTTCGTAGACGTGTTCGTCTATATGGTGCGCTTCGGCATTATTAGCTGGCTGCCAATCTATCTTTTGAACGTGAAACATTTCACTAAGGCGGAAATGAGCGTCGCCTTTCTCTTTTTCGAATGGGCGGCCATCCCTTCCACGCTCCTGGTCGGCTACATATCGGACCGGTTCTTCAAGGGCTACCGCATGCCGCCGGCCATTATCGCCATGACCATGATCTTCTTCTGCATCATCGGCTACTGGCAGAGCGGTTCGCTGCTGGTCACGACGATCTTCGCGGCCATCATCGGATGTCTGATTTACATTCCGCAGTTCCTCGCGTCCGTGCAGACGTTGGAGGTCGTGCCGCCCTTCGCCGTTGGATCGGCGGTTGGTTTGCGCGGATTTATGAGCTATATTTTGGGCGCATCCTTGGGAACGACGCTCTTCGGCTTCATGGTAGACCGGGTGGGCTGGAACGGCGGCTTCTACGTCTTGCTGACGGCCGTAGTCTTGTGCATTGTTTTCTGCATTCTGACCCATATGGGGGCCAAGGAAATGGAGCGCGCCAAGCAGGAAGCAGTGAAATCGTAAGCTGCGGTGTCCCAAAAGCGACTGCCGCTTATCATCAAGTCAGAGAAGCTCCTTCCGGGCAGATGCCCGACAGGAGCTAGACACCCCAAGACCATTTCATAATCTTTGGGGACAGGGCCGAATGGCTTGTGTATATTCGGTACGCCACTGATTGGCATACGATTTCGTTTGTACATAAAAAAATAAACAGGCCCCGTTTCCGCCTGAGCGGGCCGGGGCCTTATAGAGAGGAAGAGGACTACCGTAAGTTAGGGCGAAGCCGGAATCGTAATCTCCACGATCCGATCCTCGCTGTTCGTCAGCGACGAGACGCGGTATTCCAGCGGAGCGGGAAGTCCGAGCATCGCCACCATGTCATGGAGATCCGATCGGAGCTGCAGCTCATCGCCTTCATATCGAATCTGCATCCGCTCGCTGCCGGCATCGCGGGCCGTCTGGAACCGCTCGGCCAAGGTGGAGGCGTTATGAACGGCGCGTTCGGCCAGGAGCACGTCCGGGCTCCACACCTTCTCCAGCTCGCGGGCGAAGCCGCGGAGCGAGCCGCCCTCCGCCTTCATCCGATCGACCGCCAGCGCATAGGCCCGATCGGCAGGCGGGGCTTGCCCCGCCTCCCAAATATGATCGCTCCGCATCTCTTCATCGGTGCGCAAATAATACGTATACCGGATCTGCTTGCCCCGGTTAGGCAGCGGGTCGTCCCAGGTTGCATCCAGGTGATACCAGGAACCGTCGAGCTGCACGAGATTCCAGGCATGCAAGGTGCCGCCCGCCTCGCCTTCAATAATCTGGCCCGGAATGCCCGCTTCTCTGAGCATGGCATGTACCAGCAGCGCGTAGCCTTGGCACACCGTCTCCCCTTCGGTCAGCGCTTCGTATGCCGTGAACTTGGTCATTCCCTCGTCATAGGAGACATGGCTAACGACATAGTCGTGTATCGCTTTCACCTTCTGATGCGGCGAATCATCCGGAGCCGTAATCTCCTGCACAATTTCGCTAGCCCGGTTCAAGACGAACTGCGTTTGTTCCCGCGTTTCTCTATATTCCACATATACGGTGACGAGCGCATAATCGGCGCTCCCTTTCCATTGGAACGAATACTTGCTTACATTGTACCTGATAAATGGATCGGAATGAAGCGCGGCGGACAAAGCTTCCGTCACCAGCGCCGTCAGCGTATCGGTGCTGCCTTCATAACGGAATGAGGAAATGCCCTCCCGCTCCGTGAACCGTTCCTCGAACCATTGCGTCATCGCCGCGGCGTCATTCAGCGTGACTTCGAAGGGGCGGGCTTCCACCGTCGGCCACAGGGCCAGTCCAGCCACAACGCTGATAATGAAGCAGCCCAGGAGCAGCATACGCAATACGGAGAACGGGGAGCGCCGGCTTGGCCGCTTCCGGATGGCTGTTCCCTCGCCGTCTCCCCCGCCTTCTCGGACGTCTGCATCATACAATCCGCAACCCACCTTTCCATCCGGCGGTGTTGTCCGCCTTTGGTGGTACGTATCGTAACATACGGATTTTGCAGATGCTGTCTAGTTATGGGATACGCTTCGCCGTCCCCGTCCTCTGACGATTCTTTTCCCCTCGACAGTGTCCACCAGCAACAGTGCGGGTTCAGGCTTGTTCCACCTGGATATCCCCTTACCTCCTTCTTGGAAAAAGACGAGCCGTAGCGAATCGATGCGGCATTTGCCTATAAAAAAATACGCAGCCGGCCGAAAAAACCGGTTGCGCATCATCGGATTCAAGTCAATAACGTCTGCCGGGCCGCCGACGCTTGCTCCGGATAACAACAAGGCATCTCGGCCGACAGCCCAAGGTGCCAGCGGAAGAACGGGAGCACCTCCTGCCAGAAGCGGGGATCCTGCTCCGAGCAGCTATGCCCCGGACTGTCGACGAAGACGTGCTGCTGCGGATACGCCAGCCGGGCCAGAATCCCTTCCAGCTCCCCGGCCGGGATGAAGCCGTCCCCCCGGGAGTGCACCATCAACACAGGCACCCGGCCTTCCGCTCGGGCCTCGTTGTCAGAGAGCGAGCGGGCCAGATCGAGCTCTTCATAGACCGAGACGGGAATCCGGGAGCGGTACAGCCAGATGCGCGGAATCACCGTGGCGATCGGAAAAGACGGCAGCCGCCGGCGGCGCAGCTCTGCAGCGACCAGGGTCAACGGGCGCGCAGGCATCGAATCCGTCACCAGCGCCTGCACGTCGAGTCCGCAATCGAGCGCCATGACGGCGCCGAAGCCGCCCAAGGAGTGGCCGAGCACCCCGATACGCTCCGGCTCGACGTCGGAACGGGTGCGCACATATCGAACCGCGGCGAGCAGGTCATCGCGGAACAGGAGCGGCGAAGGGGCCTTGACCGCCCCGCTGTCTCCATGGCTGCTGACATCGTACAGCAGCAGATTGAAGCCGGCATCGGCCAGCGGATACGCATAGCGAAGCACGCGCTCCCGGTTCGAGCCCCATCCGTGGCAAATGATAATGACCGGAGCGCGCTTCGCCGGAGTGTTCCCCTTGCCCCAGACGAACCAGCCCTGCAACTCGGCGCATCCGTCGAAGGAGATGCGCTCGAACGGGCGCTCCGGCTCCTTCCGCACCGGCAATTGCCGTGGGGACTGGCTCTTCACCGCCAGCGTCCAGGTCCCTCCGGCGAGGCAGCCCAGCGCGGCCATCGCCCCCATGCTGTAGGACCACAGATCAGTCAGCTCTGTCATATTTGTATCGCCTCACTTTCCGGTTCATCCATCCCATCGATGCCGCAAGCCGCTGTTGCATGACCGGCATGCCTTGGGGAGCGGCGATGCGCAGGATCACTTGCGGAATAATTGCTAGTATCGGCAGCCGCCATACGGGCTATCCTTTCCGCGATCAATTTGCTTTTATTGTATACCATATGTCCAAACTTTCCTAGATTTACGGCTCAAGATGCGATAAAAGCAAGCTGTCAACGGGAGCAACCGCTGCCTTCCGGGAACAATCCGATCGCTGAGGCTTCGTTTCCACGAACTTCTATATCCTAATTTTTGCCGTAACTGTTCAAAAATTGCGAAAGCAAACCGATAACTTCAGTATAGCGGCGAGATGCCCGTGCTGCCGGCCAAGCGGCCGCCGCACGCATCTATCCCCTGCAAGGAGAAAGGAAGGATTGAATATGAATGTATCTGCGGTATCTGCAGGCGGTCTAGTGAGCTCTGGCAGCGGGGCGGCCAGCGGCATCGACCGGCAGATTGAAAGGCTGAACAAACGAAAGGCTGTCATTGCGGAGAAAATGTTGGCCGTCGCCACCGGCGACGACGAGCAAAAGGTGAAAGACGAAAAAATAAAGGCGCTCAAGATGGAGATGCAGGTCATTGACATGCAAATTCAGCAGCTATTGAAGAAAAAAATGGAGATGGAAAAGAACAAACAAGATCCGTCCAAATCGAACACGGGGGATATCGGGCCTTCGATCAGCGACTTGATTCAACCCGACGAGAAGCCGCAAGGCAACTCTGTTTTTATTGATATGAAGCTGTAGCCCGGGACGGGATTATCCCCGCCCGGCAACCCTTGCTCCTTCCGCCCGCTCCGGCATACGGTTGGCGGTTCAATCCGCCGCCCCGTGCCGGAGCGGCCCTCCGAAGGGGCGGTCTCTCCCCGCTGCATCCTCATCGCCCTGTGCGGACTCGGCTTCCCATTCCAGCGCCGTCTCCCTGGAATCTGCGAACCTTAACGGTTCTCCCGTCTGCTTCGCTATCCCAATGTTCTGGCCAGCCGAACGAAGCGGGCTGCATGCTCAGCCAGCGCGTCGTAATGGCCGGAACGGATGTCCTCGCTCCGGATGAGCTTCGATCCGAGCCCGAACGCGGAGGCGCCGGCCTCGGCATAAGCTTCCATCGTCGACAGATCGACGCCGCCTGTCGCCATGATCGGAATATGGGCCAGCGGGCCGCGAATCTCCCGGATATAATTGGGCCCCAGTGTGCCGAGCGGGAACAGCTTGACCGCCTTGGCCCCGGCATTCCACGCCCGCACGATCTCGGTCGGGGTCAGCACTCCCGGCCAGACATCGATGCCGCGCGCGGCGGCATAATCGATGACGGCCTCGTCCAGATTGGGCGAGATGAGGAACTCCGCTCCCGCCGCCAAGGCCGTTCGGGCCATATCGGCATCCAGCACCGTGCCAGCCCCGATGAAGGCGCGGCCCTCGAACCGGGCACGCCATCGGCGGATGATATCCGGAGCGCCCTCGGTGTTCATCGTGACCTCCATGAACCGTATCCCGCCGGATACCAGCGCTTCCCCTGCCCGATCGGCCGTGTCTCCGGCATAGCCCCGGAATATGGCGACAATCCGTTCCTGCAGCATGAGTGACGTTACATCTTCCTTGCGGTCCGGATACTCCATCCTCCCGCCCCCTTCCCGGTCTAATTATCGTTCAGCCCGGCACCGCCCGCAGGGCTAGACGCCGCTTCGCGCAGAGACCGGGCTCCGACTCATGTTACCTGCTTCCTTCGCCTGCCTGCCGCATCTTCTCGGCCCGGCTCTTGGCAAAGGCCGCGCTGCCGATGACGCCTCCGTCATCGATTAATTCGCCCTGGCGAATCGTGAGCCGCTCCAGATAACCGTGATAGACCGAGCGGGACAGCGTCTCCCGCACCGGCTTCAGCAGCCGATCGCCGGCCATGGCGCCGCCGCCGCCGATGACGATCACATCCGGGCTCAGCAGCGAGATGGAATACGACAGTCCGGTGCCGAGCACCTGGCCGGTATATTCCATAATCTCGATGGCAAGCGCATCCCCTTCGTCATAGGCTTGCGATACATGGGCCGCGGTCAGCTCTCCCCGCTCGTACGCCCCCCGAAGCAGACTATCGCGTCCTCCCTCCAGCGCTTGCTTCGCTTGGCGCACGATGCCTGTCGCCGAGACCACCGTCTCCAGGCAGCCGGTAAGCCCGCATCCGCACGGGGTCGTCTCGCCCGGGATCGCGACATGGCCGAGCTCTCCCGCCATGAAGCCGCTTCCGTAATAGAGTTCCCCTTGCACGACAGTCGCCGCCGCCAATCCGGTCCCGATGGTGACGCCGTGCACGACGCCCGCCCCCCGGCCGGCTCCGCTCATCGCTTCGCCATAGACGTACATGCGGACATCGTTGTCGATGAAGACCGGTACGCCCACCTTGGCGCTAAGCCGCCCGGAGACGTCTACATTATGCCATTTCAGATTGGAGGCAAAAATGCTCACGCCGCGCTCCGGATCGATGAACCCCGGAATTCCCGCGCCGACAGCCAGGAGACGGCTGCGATCCGCCTCGAACTGAACGAACAGTTCGTCAATCATATTGGCGATCTTGTCCATCACATGATCGACGCCGAGCGCCGCTTCCGTAGGCTGCTTCAGCTTTCCAACCATTTCATACCGCTCATTCACCAGGCCGCATACGATATTCGTGCCGCCGACATCGATCCCTACCATATAGTGCATGCTGGTTTCCTGCCCTTCCCTCTAGTCGATAGCTATGTTTGATTCGTATTATAGCACGAGAGGGACCGATCTTTTGCGTGAAAAAATCACCGAATTACACATTTCCCGCAAACGAAGAGAAGAGATTCTAACCGGCGTCTCACGGTTCGAAGGCGCAAAACGGTCTCTGCGGCTGGGTTCAGCAGCGGCATCGCAGCATTCTTCTCCTATTTCGCCTCAAAATCGCCTTAATCTTGCAATCATAATGGAAGACGCAGGAACGGCAAATCGTTATAATGATACTGTGATGTATATCACTACATAGGGAAGGCTACATTTGGTTATAGATGTGCAGTACGCAGGAGCAACGCTCAACCATCGGTTCAAGAGGTGATTATTCATGACATATGTCGATATCAGTTCCATAAGCCCGCAGTTGTTCGTGACGGTGCTGTTTTTTCTGCTTATCGTGTGTCCGCTCGTCAGCCTGGGAATCGTCCGTCTCTTTCAGCAGCGTGTGAAGATCGGAATCACATATATTGCATCCGCTATCGTCTCCTACATCGTCTTTCTCATGGCGGCCGAATTCGTTCACAAAACATGGGGATAATGCGCGCTGGGCCACCCGTCCATGCAGTTCGTTCAGAGCATCCTTGCGGATAAGGATGCTTTTTTTGATCCGCTCGTCTCCGCAGCGGGACATGGGAACAGCTTCTCGCAGCGGCAAAAAAGCCCCCGCCGCCATTCCGCCGCCTGTCTGGGCGGAGAATAAACGATGAGGGCTATGCATTGCATCATTCGCTGCCGTCGCTCTCGATTGGCGGAATTTCCAATTCCGGATCGACGGAGTCAGCATCTTCCTTCGGCTGCGCAGGCTTCTTCACTTGCAAGCCCGCCTTTTCGTAGAAATTCGATTTGAGCGTATTGAACTGCGTCGTGTAATCGTTGAACTGCTTCTTCAGTTCTTCGACCTGTCGGTAGGCTTCATTCCGTTCCGCAACCGCCTTATTAATGGACTTCAGCTTCGTATCCTCCGACTTCAACTGCTCGTACAGCGACTGCTCATGTTCAATCCACTTCTCATAGCTCTCGAAAAGCGACTTGAACGTGTCATACCGCTTTACGTAGGCTTGATAGGCTTCTTCCGCCGGCTTCTTCAGCTCCTCTTCCTTCAGATTCGCGATGATGCCGTCCATCTCGCCAATCTGATCGCGCGCCTCGTCCAACTGGGCCTTCATCTGCTCCAGCACCTGCTTGCGCTCGGCGAGCGCCTGATTCGTATTGTCGATCAGGGTCTGCACGTTGCGGTTGTCCTGCTTGCCTTGATTAATAATCGAAATGTATTGCTTCTCATCTTTATCTTCAAGGGTTTTCAGCGAGCTCATCGCGGCCGGCACGTTCACTTCCGTCGATGAAGCCTTCTCGAACCGGTCGAAAATTTGCGTCGTCGGGGAAGCTCCGCATCCCGACATCGCTACGGCGATGGACAATAGCGCCGCCGCTGCCCCCCATATTCTCAATCCTGCCACTCTTCGTACCTCCCTAGTTCCTGTTACAGACGCTTGTCATGGTGAAAATTGCATACAAAGTGAGCGTTCGGATCATAGACCTCGAACTCATACCCTTTGCTCTGGATATACTCGATAATCGACGGCAAGGCTTCCAGCGTCTGCTGGCGATCATGCATCAGGATGACCTCCACGTCCTCCGTCAGTCCTGCCTTGACCTGTTCCAGGATCCGGTTCGGCTGCCCGACATATTGCCAGTCCAGCGAGTCGAGCGTCCAGTCCCACATCTTGAATCCGGCCTGCGCGATATCGCCGCGGAACGATTCCCCGATCTGCGGAGCGCTGCCGTACGGAGCGCGGATAAGCGTCGGCGTCACGCCGGTCAGATCGTTGACGATGCCCTGCGCTTCCTGGAATTCCTTGATGAAATTGTCCGAACTTCCGCTCTTGTACAGCTTATTGTAATCATGCGACATGCTGTGAAGCCCGGGATAATGGCCGTCTTCCACGATCCGCTTGACCGCGTCGGGATAGGTTCTCATATTGTCGCCAAGCATGAAGAACGTTGCCTTGATACCGTTTTTGTCCAGCAGATCCAGCATATCGTTCGAATACTTGCTTGGACCGTCATCGAATGTAAGATAGGCGACCTTGCGGGTCATGCCGTTATACTCCTTCGGCACTTCCTTCTCGACCGCTGCCGAGGCGAAGGCGGCGACTTCCGTGACGACCAGTTCGCTGCCGGTCGCGGACGCCGTTCCGGTTCCTATCAAACTCTTTGCGACCGAGTATGCGCCATAGCAAATGCCCACAACGAGCAGCAATAATACGGTCCGTCCGATCCATCTTTTCTTGCTCTTCCGCTTCCGTGTGCTTCTCGCCATCACATTTCGATTATTCATGCTCTTTCTCCACTTCCTTCTCCTTCTTTCGACACTACTATAATACAAGTCTAGCATTTTGACATTACAGAAACATGACAAAAAGGGAAAATTAGCGGAATTAATATAAACAATGTTGTTACCATTTCATAGAAAAAATATAGTAGGAATCGAGATTCTAGCGGGTAGAAGAACGAGGAAAATAATCTGCTGAAACCGATGGAGCGGGAAAGGAAACATGGCGCGATCCCGGCGAATCCGCCGCTCGCACGAGGCCTTGACGTTTGCCGCATTCAGGTCCTCCCCAACTATTTATATTCGTGAATGCCAAAAAAATGACCCGGGAACGAATCCCGGGTCAATCTTGGTATGCGCCGTTATCTGTCCGCCATCCGCTAGCGATGGACGACATGCTGCGGCGCTCCTGACAGATAAGCGCGAATATTATCAGCGGCAATCGCGAGCAGGCGCTCCCGGGCCGCTTGGGAGGCCCAGGCCATATGGGGCGTGACGATGAGCCGCTGATGGGGGATGAGCAGCGGATGCGATGCCGGCGGCGGCTCCTCCGCGAGCACGTCCAGCAGTACCCCGCAGAGCCGCCCTTCCCGCAGCGCGTCAGCGACCTCCTGCTCATGCAGCAATCCGCCGCGGGATGTATTGATGAGCACCGCCGTCCGCTTCATCTTTGCGATGAAGGCCCGGTTGACCATGCCCCGCGTCTCTTCGGTCAGCGGACAATGCAGCGACACGACATCGGCCTCGGCCAGCAGCTCATCCTGGCTGGCGAACCGAATGCCGGCCTCGTCCTCCGGCACGGTGCGAGTGGATGCGATAACCTTCATCCCGAAGGCCCGGGCCAGCACGGCCACCTTGCGTCCAATCTGCCCGTAGCCGATGATGCCGAACGTCCTGCCGGCCAATTCCGTCTGCGGCGACAGCCAGTAGCTGAAATCCGGCTGGCGGGATCAGCCGCCCCGTTTCACCGAACGGTCATGGGCTTCCACGCGGTGGCACCAGGCCAGCAGCAGGGCAAAGACGAACTGCGCAACATTGTCCGCCCCGTATCCCGGCACGTTCGTAACGGTGATGCCCTGCGATTGCGCCGCGTCGACATCGACGATGTCATAACCGGTGGCCAACACGCCGATATAGCGGAGCGACGGCAGCTTCCGCAGCGTCTCCGCGGACAGCGGCGTCTTGTTCGTCAGCACGATGTCAGCCCCTTGCGCCCGGGCCTCGATCTCTTCCCTGTCCGTGCGCGCATGCGCCTCCACCCGCACCTCGGCCGCAGGCATGCCCGACGCTTCCGCGACCGCCGTTCGCAGCGCGTCCCAACTCAGCTCGCCCGGATTGAGCGCGTGGCCGTCCAATATGACGATCCGCATCGTCTCTCGCCCCCCTTATCCTCTTCGCTCCGCTTCGTTATTCTCCGTCCTGCTTCGCCAGCGCCGCCTTAAGCAGCTCCCCCAGATTGTTGCCGAGCGGCTCCTGCTTCTCGAATTGCTTCACCAGCCGCCGCTCTTCATGCTTCTTGATTCTGCCGCCGCCTTCCTCCAGTTTCTCCGTAATGTTGCATGGAAGACACTGCACAAATTTGCCGGCTTTGCCGATTTTGAATTCCATTTTTTTATGGCATTGCGGGCAGCACCGGTTCGACAGATTTTTCTCCGCCGAGCGCCGGTACTCGCATGACTTGCTGGAGCAGACAAGCCACTTGCCCCGCTTCCCCTTGCGCTCCATCAGCCTCGATCCGCAGTCCGGGCAATGGCTGTTCGTCAGATTATGCGGCTTATACTCCGCCTGGCTCCGCTTCACTTCGCTCACGAGCTGCTCCGTCATCTTGCGAATGTCCGCCATGAAGGCCGACGTATGGGCCGAACCGCGGGCAATCTGCTCCAGCTCGCGCTCCCACTGCGCCGTCAGCTCCGGCGAGCGAAGCTGCTCGGACACGAGCTTGATGAGCTGGCTCCCCTTGCCGGTCGGCTGAAGCGAAGAGCCCTGGCGTTCGATCGTGTCGGAGGAGACCAGCTTCTCGATAATATCCGCCCGGGTCGCCGGCGTGCCGAGCCCGTATTTCTCCATCTGGGTCAGCAGCGTGGCTTCGGTATACCTTGCGGGCGGCTTCGTCCGTCCGCGCCGGGTGAAGACGCGCTTCGCCTGCAGCCGCTGGCCTTGGGCGAGGCTCGGCAGACGCTGTTCGGCCCGGTCCGCTTCATCGGGATCGTCCTCGTCATCCATCTGATCCCAATCGTTCTCATACGCCTTTTTCCAGCCGTTGTCGATGACCGTCTTGCCCTTCGCGTGCAGCAGTTCCCCGCCCATGTCGATCGTGACCGCCACCTGCTCGTAACGAACCGGAGGCAGGAACAAGGCGAGGAAGCGGCGCGCGATCAGATCATAGAGCTTGCGCTCCTCCGGCGAGAGATTGGCCAGCCGCAGCGGCTCATCCGTCGGGATGATCGCGTGGTGATCCGTCACCTTCGCGTCATCGACGATGCGCTTCGTCACATGCAGCTTCCCGCGCAGGAGCGGCTTCGCGATCGCGGCGTACGGGCCGACGGCCATCGCGTCCAGCCGCTCGGGCAGCGTTCCCGTCATATCGGAAGACAGATAGCGGCTGTCCGTGCGCGGATACGTCACCAGTTTGTGCTGCTCATACAAGCGCTGCAGCACATTCGACGTCTGCTTCGCGGAGAAGCCGTAGCGCCGGTTCGCGTCCCGCTGCAGCTCGGTCAAGTCGTAAGCGAGCGGATGCGGCTCGCTCTTCTCCGTCTTCTTCAAGCCGGAGATGACCGCCTCGCGCCCTCTCAACTTCTCGGCCAGCGCCGCGGCCTCTTCCAGCCGGAACAGGCGGGCATCCCCCCCGGGAGCGCGCCATGCGGCCTCGAAGCCGCCGAAGTCGGCGTGAACCGTCTCATATTCCTGCGATTGGAATTCCCGAATCTCCTGCTCGCGCTTCATCAGCATCGCCAGCGTCGGCGTCTGCACCCTGCCGGCGGACAGCGGGGTCTCGAACTTCGTCGTCAGCGCCCGCGTCACATTCAAGCCGATGAGCCAATCGGCCTCGGCGCGGCAGCGGGCCGATTCATACAGCCGATCGAACGCCTTGCCGGGCTTCAATTGGCGGAATCCCTCCCGAATCGCCTTGTCCGTCTGGGAAGAGATCCAGAGACGGTGGAACGGCTTGTTCCACTTCACCATCTGCATAATCCAGCGGGCGAGCAGTTCCCCTTCGCGCGCCGCGTCGGTCGCGATAATGAGATCCTTCAGATCCTGACGCTTGCAGAGCTGCTGGACGGCCTTGAATTGATGGGACGATTCCCGCAGCACCTTCAATTTCATCCGATCGGGAATGATCGGCAGATCTTCGAGACGCCAGGTCTGGTATTTTTTATCGTAATCTTCCGGCTCCGCCAGCCCGACGAGATGGCCAAGCGCCCAAGTGACGACATAATCGGGACCTTCAAAATACGTTTTATGCGAGTTGCGGCATCCGAGCACGCGCGCGAGCTCCCGCGCGACCGAAGGCTTTTCTGCCAGAACGAGTGATTTCATGCGTCCATTCCTTCCTTATCGATACTCTGAACCCATTATAGCATGGCGTTCAACCGCGGCGCCGTTCCTTCCTCAGCCGGCAACGAATGCAGCCCCGAAGGACATTTCCCTCGGGGCCCGCATGGCGATGTATCGTTCCGGCTTAGAGCGAGCGGACGGCTCCTCCGTCGGCCAGCAGCGCCTGGCCCGTCATATAGCTGTTCGCCGGCGAGGCGAGGAACGCGATCAGCGTTCCCATCTCCTCCGGACGGCCGTAGCGGCCGATAGGGATGCGGCGGCGCTGCTCCTCCGCGATCTGGCCCGCCTCCACCTGCCGCGCCTCCGCGGCCAGCTCATCCAACTGGATGACGCGATCGGTCGCGAAGCGGCCCGGACCGACTGTATTGATCAAAATATTGTCCCGTGCCAGCTCCGGGGCCAGCGTCTTGGCGAGACCGAGCACGCCGACCCGCAGCGTGGAGGAAACGACGAGATTCTCGATCGGCTCCTTGTGCGCGGAGGAGGTCACATTGACGATGCGCCCGAACTTCTGGGCGCGCATATAAGGGAGCACGGCGCGAATGGAGCGGATATAGCTGAGCAGCGTAAGCTCGAAGCCGTGCTGCCAGGCCGCGTCGTCAATCTCGTCGAAGGTTCCCGGCGCCGGCCCGCCGCAATTGTTGACCAGAATGTCGATCGTGCCATGCCGCTCCACGGTGACGGCCACGATGCGTTCGATATCTTGCGGGCGGGTAATATCCGCCACGACGGAGAGCGGCCGGCTTCCTGTCCGCGCCTCTATCTGTCCCGCCGCCGCGCGAACGGTCTCTTCCTGGCGCCCGACCAGCGTCACGCGCGCCCCTTCCGCCGCGAGCGCGGTGGCCGCCGCCAACCCCAAGCCTTTGGATGAGGCCAACACGATGGCCGTCTTGTCCTGCAGTTGCAAATCCATAGATACCCGACTCCTCTCCTGTAAAATGCGGCAAGTCTGCCGAACGGCGCGGCAGATTCATCAACATGCCCCTACGATGTTGTTACCGACATTATACCAAATTCAACCACTTCCTTCGCAACCTTCCTCTCGGGTTGTGCTATGATAAGGAAATGGACGACCGTGGCCCGCACCGCCGGTGCGCTATCGCAAGGAGGGATTCGACGACTTGAACGCGTTCACGCTGAAGCTGCTCGCGCTCGCACTCATGCTGCTCGATCATATTCATTTTTATTTCCCGGATTCTCCCGGCTGGTTCCATAGCGTTGGACGGATGGCCGCCCCCGTCTTCTTCTTCTTCGCGGCGGAAGGCTATGCCCATACACGGGACATCCGGCGCTATATGCTTCGCCTGTTCATCTTCGCCCTGGTGATGGCCGGCGGCGGCAAGCTGCTGACGACCGCCATGCCGGGCGGGACGATCGACAACAACATCTTCCTCTCGCTCTTCGCCGCGCTCGTGCTGATGACGGCGTTGGACTGGGCGAGATCGTCAGGCCAGACGTTGGGCGGAATCCTGATCTGCGGCGCCATTATGGGGGCCATGTTCTTCGTCGAATACAGCCTGCTGGCGGTATCGATGACGCTCGTCTTCCATCTGCTTCGGGGCACCAAAGCGATGGTACCGGCGTTTGTCCTCTCTTCCCTCGTCTTCTCGCTCGCCCCGTATGCCCGTGTGCATGGAGAGGAGATGTGGACGGTCCATTACCTGTTCGCGGTCAATCCGCAATGGATGATGATCTTCGCCATCCTGTTGATTCTCGCCTATAACGGAAGACGGGGCCCGGACCAGCCGTGGGCCAAATATTTATTCTATCTGTTTTATCCCCTCCATGTATGGATACTGTATGCCATCAGTTGGCTGGCCGCCGCATAGGACGGCATCATGGCAAGCGGCCGCTAGGGCCTCTTGCGGGGCGGCAGAGCAGACGATATGAGAATATGGTAAAATAGCCCTGCTGCCAAGAGACTGCCGCCTAATACGCCATTGCTGGGAGAATGACCAGCCAACCCCAAGCAGTGATAGCATCTTATTCCTTTCTCAGGTACATAACTTCAAGAGGAGAGTTGACATGAAAAAAAGAGGGTTCATTGGACTCGCGTTCACGATGCTGCTTGCTGCTTGTGCAACCGGAGCGTTGGCCTCCGGCTCGTACAAGCTGATCGCGGACGGGAAGAAAATCGATGCGGATATCCGGGATATCAACGGCACGGTCTATGTGCCATTGCGAACCGTCTCGGAAGCGCTTGGGGCCGACGTGCGCTATGACAAGACAAGCCATACGATCACGCTCCATTCGTCTCCCCGCGCCATGCCGGCGGCGAAGGACGAGGCCGCCGAATCGCGCAAGGCTTCCCGGCAGCATCCGGCTTCGCTGGGCGAGACGGTTGTTTTTGCTGTAGGCACCGGAGCCGCTGAGACGGCGACAGGAAGCATTGCCGTCGAGGAGATTGTGAGAGGGAAGGAAGCATGGGAACAAATCTACGCGACGAACCGCTTCAATAAAGCGCCGCGCAAAGGCTATGAATACTTATTGGCCAAAGTGACCGTCAGCATCGACTCTCATGCCAACCCGGATGCGGCGGTCGACGTCAACGCGTTCGACTTCACCCTGGTCTCATCCGACGGAGCCGATTATCCCGCGGTGGCGGTCGTCACTCCGGATCCTGCGCTCCGGACGAAGATATATGTCGGCGGCACCTATACGGGATGGGCTGCCTTCCAGGTCAGTCAAGACGATGCGGAGCCGCTCATCGCGAACGGACGCAAAGCCGACGGGACGAGCGGACTGTGGTTCAAGACCGTCCCCTAAGAACAGCGCGGCCGCAGCATCCCTGAGTTAGGGAGGCTGCGGCCGTTTGCGTCAAGCCTATGGCAGCTTTTTCAGCTCAATCGCCTCTCTGTCTTCGTCTTCCTTGCCGTCGTCGGTCAGGCCGCGGGTGGAATTGCGGAATTCGCGCAGCGTGTCGCCGAACGCGCGGCCGAGCTGAGGGAGCTTCGCCGGGCCGAAGAGCATCAGCGCCAGCATCAAAATAATGACCAGGCCGGAAATCCCGATATTGTTCAGCATGGAGGGCCACCTCCTTCCTTGAAGATGTGAGGGCTACGGACTGGCAGACGAGGCCTCCAGCCGGCGGGAATAGGCAGCGGACAAAAAAATGCTCAGCTCGAACAGCGCAATCAGCGGGATGGTCACCGACAAATGGGAGACGACATCGGGCGGCGAAATGCACGCCCCGGCAATCGTCAAGCCGAGATAGGCGGGCTTCCGGACGCGGCGCAGCCTGTCCGGCGTGATCAGCTCCAGACGGGTCAGGAACAGGACCACGACCGGCATCTCGAACGCGATGCCGAGCGGGAAGACGATATTGAACATTAACGTGAAATACCGGTCGATGCCGTACACCTCCGCCGCCCCGATGCTGCGGTTCATCTGCATCAGAAATTCCAGCATCATCGGAAACACCAGGTAATAGCTGAAAGCTACCCCCAACAGGAACATCAGGAAGGAGGCGGGCACATAAGCCAGAGCCGCCCGCGCTTCCTCTTCCGTCAATCCCGGCCGGACGAACGCCCATAGCTGATAAAAGAGGACCGGCAGCGACAGCAGCACGGCGAAGAGCAGAGCGCATTTCATATAAACGAACAGCCCGTCCGTGAATGCGAACACGTTCCATTGAATCCCGAGCCGGGCTGGCCGCGACTTCAGCAGAAGCAGCAGCCGCGGCGATAAGCAGAGCCCGACGCACAGCATCGCAAGGAACCACGATGCGAACACGATCAGCCGTTTGCGGAGCTCCGTCAAATGCAGTATCAGCTCTTCCTGATTATTCATTCGTTCTCGCCCCCTGTCGGACAAGATGAGGACGCGACAGAATCCGCATTTACGCCAGCGGCCCTTCCTGCTTCATATATTTCAGAATGCCTTCTGCCGCGCGATAAGCAAGCGCGCCTACGGTGGCAGTCGGGTTGTACCCGCTGTTATGAGGGAAGGCCGACGCGCCGACGACGAACAGATTATCCACGTCCCACATTTGCATGTAATTATTGACGGCGGAAGTGGACGGATCGCTTCCCATGATGACGCCGCCCGTATTGTGCGTCGATTGGTAAGGCACGATGTTATACGGGGCAAGCTGGCCGTTCGATCCGATCTTGCTCGGCTTCATCTCCTCCATAATCTCCTTGGACTTGGCCGCCATGAACTTGACCATCTCGCGATCCTGATCCTCGAAATCGTAGGTAATCCGGATCTGAGGAAGACCATAGGAGTCCTTGTACGTCGGGTCCAAGTCCAGATAATGATGCCGCCACGGCATATTCGCCCCCTGCGGAGCGATCGACAAGGTCCGGTACGCATAGTGGATCGAGGCTTTTTTGAAATCCTTGCCCCAGGACGGAACGCCTTCCGGCGTCGAATTGTTCGCTATCGGGCGCAGGCCGGTCTGAGACAGGCGAATGCCCGCGCCATGAATGAAGTTGACATCGCTATGATCGAAGTTGTCGCCATTCAGATCGTCCACCTCGATGCCCAGCGCTCCGGCGCCCGCATAGGTGTTGAATTCGCGGTCCTCGTAGAAGCCGACCGCGGCCCCTCCGTTCACCTGATACGCATAGTTGCGGCCGATGACTCCCTGCCCGGTGTCCGGATCGTAAGGCGTCCCCAGATTCGACAGGAGAAGCAGCTTCACGTTATTGAAGACATAGCTGGCCAAAATAACGACATCGGCCGGCTGAATGAACTCCTTGCGCGTCACGGTGTCCACGTAGACGACGCCCGTTGCTTTCTTGCCGCTATGTAAAATCTCGGTCACGTTGGAGTTCGTCCGGATCTCCAGATTCCCTGTCTTCTCGGCGACCGGAATGACCGTCACCACCGGATCGGCCTTGGCTCCGTATTCGCACCCGAACCGCTCGCAGAAGGCGCAGTATTGGCAGGCTGCCCGCGCGATTCCGTCCGGATTCGTATACGCTTGAGACAGATTCGCAGACGGCATCATGTACGGATGATAGCCCAGCTTTTTGGCGGCTTCCTCGAACATCGCAATCGCCGGCGTTTTTTTCATGGGCGGCGTCGGGAACGGGTTGGATCGTTTGCCGACCATCGGATTTTGCTCCTGTTCCCCGGAGATGCCGGCCATTTTCTCGAACTTGTCGAAATAAGGCTCCAGCTCATCGTACGTAATGCCCCAATCCTGAATCGTCATGCCATCCGGAATCTTTTTCTTGCCGTAGCGTTCCACTGTCTTCGTGTAAATCTCGAAATCATACGGCAAAAACCGGAAATATTGGCCGTTCCAATGGATACCGGCGCCGCCCAGCCCTTCTCCCATCAGGAAGGAGCCGTAGCTTCGCATCGGCAGCGCCCGCTGGCTTTGTTTGTTGCGGAACGTGACCGTCTCCTTGGACAAGTCCTGCATCAGTTCATAGCGCTGGGCGTAGCGCAGCTCATCGTGGACCATGAAATAGTCTTCCGTCTTGCGGCTTTTGCCCCGTTCCAGCCCCACCACCTTGATGCCGGCCTTGGTCAGCTCGGAGGCGATGATTCCTCCCGCCCAACCCATGCCGACGATGACGACAGGCACTTTCGGTAACTTCGTTGCCATTGCATCGCTCTCCTTACATGGTTATGAATGTTGAGTCATATGGCTGTGCAAGCTCTGCGGTTCCATCTCAACGAAATCGGGCTTGTCGATAATATTGAAATAACTCATCTGGTTGCCCGGGTAGCGTCTCATTCTCCATCCCATCATGTTTTTGTTCCCGCCGTAGAGCGGATCGGCATAGACGCCTTCGAGCGTCAGCGCGCGCAGCATTTTGAAGAAAGCCCCCGTCGTCTCCCCGTTATCAAGGAGAGCGTCCTTCCCGGACTCGAACGCCTTGAGCACTTCATCCTGCTGACTCTCTTCCAGTTCGGTGAAGGTCTTGCCGTAATGCTTCGTGCTGTGCTTCTCCAACGCGTCCAAACCAAGCGTGAACAGTTCATGATGCTTGATGCTCGGGAAGCCGCCTTGCGTCGGTTCGCCCTTGAAAAACGGCCCTTGCATATATTCGCGGGCATTAATGCCCCACTGGCCTGCAAGCTGGTGATCGATATAATAAGCAACCCCAAGCTCGGCCGCGCCCGGCCCGATATCGTCTGCGGGGAATATCCGTTCCACGGCGGCTTCCGTAAGACGGAACTGCCGTTGATTAAAATACATCAGTGCCTGGTTATGATCCGGAGCCTGCTGCGGCGCCGGCTGATTCGGAGCGGGCTGGGTCCCGGCTCCCGGCCGCACGGAACGATCGATCACCGCTCCTACGACACCACCGACTACGGCCCCGCCAAGCGCCGCCCCGGACACCTTCAGAAATTGGCGTCGGGATTGGTCGCGGGCCTGCCCCTGCTGTCTGTTGTTCTTAGCGCTGCGTTCTTCCGCCACGTTCATCCTCCTTTTTCTTATAGGTTGTTTCCATTTATACAGGTTTCCTTAATGTACGCTTACTATTTCCGTTCACAGGAACAATATGCATATCAGTCACGCCTTGCCGGCCGCCGCCCAACCGGTATGACGGCATGAAAAAAGGAGCGGAGATCACCTGCGTCTCCGCTCCTTTCAACAGCGCTATAACGGCGGCATCCGCTTATTTTTTGGCGGAGAGCCACTCTACCAACGCGCTGATCTCATCCTCGCTCAACACTCCCTCGAACGCATTCATCCCGTTGCCTCCCTTATGGATAATGGCCGAGATTTCTTCAGGGGTTCGAGCCGCCCCAACCTTCTGGAGGTTCGGACCCACTTGTCCTTCCAGATTGGCGCCATGGCAGACCAGGCAGTTCTGCTTATAGAGCGCCGCCGCATCTGCGGTAGCGGCAGGAGGCGTCGTTTCTGCCGGGGCCTGGCCTTGATTCTGCCCTTGATTCGTGCCTGCTTCCTGCTTATTCGAAGAAGCGCATGCGCCCAGTCCGATCACAAGAACCAAAGCAGCAATCATCATGGTCATTTTTTTGAACATAGCTTCATCCACCTCTTATTCATGCCGGGAATACCGTTAGCATGCCCGCTCGTTGTCTGTTCATGTATTAATCGCACCGGCCAATTTATATTGTGCACAATTTAATTGATTACAATTTTTAAACATGTTATAAATAGGGTAGTAAGTTGTGGATAATCAGCCCTGCTTCGCCATCTATGCGGCTTCCCGGGAGTTGACGAAGCTGTACCGGCCGCTCCTGGAGCGGCTGGAGCTCACCTACCCGCAATATATCGCCCTCCTGGCGCTGTGGGAGCACGACGGCATGACCGTGAAGGAATTGGGCCTCCGCTTATATTTGGACTCCGGAACGCTGACGCCGATGCTGAAGCGCATGGAGCAGCAAGGGCTGATTCGCCGGGCCCGCGCCGCAGTGGACGAACGCAAGGTCATCCTCTCGCTGACCGCCAAGGGCCGTTCCTTGAAAAAGGAGGCAGCCTGCATCCCCGCCCAATTGGCGGAGCTGGCCGACAGCGTCCGGCTGGATCCAGCGCGCCTGCTGCATGATATTCGCGAGCTGCTGGAGCATATATCTCAGCTTCCTCCGCAGCGGGCCGAATGACGGTTTGACTTTTGGATAGAATATTCTATAATAATATCAATCATGATACAGCCATCACGCCAATGAAGAGCATCCAACTCGGAGGCGTTCTCGACCGGATATGGGCGGCTTTCTGTGCCCGCCATAGTCTCTAAGTGAACCGGGCCCGCCCGTTATCGCGGAACCAAGGGGATTCTCCGTCGCCTGCGCCTGAGCGGGAACGGGAATCAAGTTGGGTGGCACCGCGAGCTAGCGCTCCTCGTCCCAATCGGATGAGGGGCGCTTTCTGTTTATTTTCGGTAGAGCGAAGGAGATGTGACGTATGCTGGATATCAAATGGATTCGCAGCCACCCGGATTTGGTTCAAAAGGCCGCCCGGGTCAAAGGAATGGAGTTCGACGTGAATGAACTGCTTCAATGGGATGAGGCGAGAAGGGCGAGACTGCAGGAGGCGGATGCGCTCCGCCAAGCCCGCAATGCGGCATCGGCCCGCATCGCGGCCTGTCTGCGCGATGGGCAGCCTGACGAAGCGGAGACGCTGAAGGCGAACGTGCGGGAGATGAACGAGACGCTGGAGCGTCTGGAACGGGAGCTGGGCGAGGCGGAGCGGGAGTACCGCCGCTGCATGCTGCTCGTTCCGAATCTGCCGGCGGCGGATTCGCCGGTCGGCGCTTCGGACGCCGACAATGTCGAGCTGCGGCGCGTCGGCGAGCCGCCCCGCTTCCACTTCGAGCCGCTTGACCATGTCGAGCTCGGCGAACGGCTCGGCCTGCTCGACACGGAGCGGGGGGTGAAGGTCGCTGGCTCGCGGAGCTATTACTTGCGGGAGGCCGGCGTCCTGCTTCATCGGGCGGTGCAGCAGATGGCGCTCGATCTGCTCGCCGACCGCGGCTTCACGCTGCTGGACGTTCCGCTCCTCGTGCGGGAGGAAGCGCTCGTCGGCACCGGCTTCTTCCCGCTCGGCAAGGAGCAGACGTACGCGCTGCCCGAGGACGGCCGCTGGCTCGTCGGCACGTCGGAGGTCAGCCTCGCCGCTTATTACAGCGGCGAGATCGTGGACGTCAGCGAGCCGATTCGGCTGGCCGGGGCCTCGTCCTGCTTCCGCCGCGAGGTTGGCTCGGCCGGCCGGGACGTGCGCGGCCTGTACCGGGTCCACCAGTTCGCCAAGGTGGAGCAGGTCGTCCTGACGCGCAGCGATGCGGCGGAATCGAACCGGATGCTGGAGGAGATGGTCGCCCACGCCGAGGACATCCTTCAGGCCTTGGAACTGCCGTACCGCGTCATGGACGTCTGCACGGGCGACATGTCGCAGAAGACGTATAAGCAGTACGATATCGAGACGTGGATGCCCGGGCGCGCCGCTTACGGCGAGACCCATTCGGCCTCGAATCTGCTCGACTTCCAGGCGCGGCGGCTGCAGATCCGCTACCGGGACGAGGACGGCGCCCTCCAATACTGCCATACTCTCAACAACACGGCCGTCGCCAGCCCGCGCATTCTGATTCCGCTGCTGGAGAACCATCAGCAGCCGGACGGTTCGGTGCGGATCCCGGAAGCGCTGCGTCCTTATATGCGCGGAATGGATCGCATCGAATAAGCGTGCAATGCACAGCGGCTAAGCGCTCAATGCATACGGCTAAGCGCGCAATGCATACGGCTAAGCGCGCAATGCATACGGCTAAGCGCGCAATGCATACGGCTAAGCGCGCAATGCACAGCGGCAGCCCCCGGGAACGGGAGGCTGCCGCTTTTTTTGCTCTGATGTGCTTGGTTGGCTTGGCGTATTGAGGTTGACCCTAGTTTCCGCTCTTGGCCGCTTCCTTGCTCTCGCTGTTGCCAGGGGCCTTGTTAGCGGTTTTGCTGGAGGTTCTGCTGGTGTTTTTGCTGGCGGTTTTGTCACTGCCTTCAGCGGCTGCCGCATCCTTCCGCTTCTCGCCGGCAATGGCCGTCACCGCGTCCGCGGAGGTCCGCAGCGAGCGCTTGACCTCGAAGGTGCCCAGCTCGGCCGCCTTGCCATCCTTGTCGATCTTGCCGTATTTCACCGTGTCCTGAACCGGAAACGTATGCTGAAAATAGATCAGCGCCTCCTCCCCTTCGGGCCGGGTCCCGCTCTCCTCCAGATAGGTGCCTGGATTGGCCGTCGTCCGTCCCTGCCATAAAACCTCCGCCAAGCCGTCCGCATTTACGGCGACATAGCTTTTGACGTCCTTCACCGTATAGTAGTAGCGCAGGGCCTCTCCTTCCGGGAACTCGATCTTGGCCTCGAAGCCTTCGGCCCGATACGGCAGCTCCCGGTTCGGGAAGACGAAGGGGAGCAGCAAGGCTTCCTTCCGCGCCTCTACGAGCTCTCCGGTGCGCAGCACCTCATCCCGGCGCACCCGTTCCGGCGTCCGGATAATCGCCGTGCGCTTGCTGTTGTTCCATTCCACCTCGCCGCCGAGCGCCTCGCTCACGAAGCGGAGCGGCACATACGTGTGGCCGTCAATGATTTTGACCGGGGCCGCCAGCTCCACTTCCTTGCCGTTCACCCAAGCGACCGACTTATCCGCGATCAGCTTCACGGCATTCGTCTTGCCCTTGGAAAAGACCCATACCGTCTTCGAGGCCGCATCCCATTTGTACGTAATCTCTTGCTCGTTCGAGTTGCCGAAGTAACTGTAATCGTCAAAAGCGAACAACGGAACCATGATGTAATTGCGTTCCCATCTCCATTCCGTTAGCTGAAATCCGTTCAGGTACACGTTGGCCTTCCCGTCGGCCGCCGTCTTGCTGGCCGCTTCCGCGTTACCCGGCCCCGACAATAACTGGACTCCCAATCCGATGACCAGACATAATCCGGCAAGCATCCATTTGCGCATCGTTTCCTGCTCCTCTCGCATTCGATGTAGGTCCTGGTCGTGCTTCTATTAAAGGGATTCGCTATTCATTCGACTGAACCCTTCTTCCAGATGCTGCAATCGGCGAAGAATTGAGAAAAATGTCGTGGATCAAAGGGGAATGACGCTTCAGGCCGCGAAAAAACTGCAAAACTGCAGTATTTCTTGGGGTGGAGGTGGCGTACAGAGGGAATCCTGCAAATCTGCATCAATTTTCGGAGGATAACGATGACTCCTTCGTGTAGAGAGGGAAATGATGTACTTTTGCAGGAATTCTCCCGATTTTACGTTGTCACCAGATAAAATCCTGCATATTTGCAGTTCCTCCCCTTGCATGAGGAAAAATAAGCTTTATGCACGATGGTCCGGCTAACCAGCTATGAAACTTAGAGTATTCCTTTGATTGCCATAATAAACTCATATAAAAAATAGCCCGCAAAGCCAAATAAGATGAAGCCGGTGATGATGGATACTCTCTTGATCATCGTTCTGCTCATGGCTTTCCTCGTGACCGCCACAATAGCAAGCAAACCAACATCATGGACGAGGATGCCGGCTAAAATCCCGGCCCCGACAATTAAAAATTTTGCCGGTTGTGTCGTATCATACGAGTCGGAAAGCACCGCTCCGAACACGGAAATCCAAAACACGAGATTGCCGGGCGATACCGCTACGAGCAACCCGTTGCGATAGGAGCTGAAGAAAGATTTGTTCGGTTTATCCCCAGCTAGCGTAATGTCTTGATCCGAGTTTTTGATGGAATCATAGCCTAAAAACGCCAAAAACCCTGCGCCGATAACCCACATCGGGATTTGAATGTAAGGTATGGCAAGCACGGAAGCCAAGCCCATGTATAAGGCGATAATTAAGAAAAGATCGATGGTCATGCCGCCCAAGCCTACAGCCCAACCATGCATAAACCCCTTTTTCAGGCCTTGCTTCGTCATTTCAACGGTCATGGCCCCTACGGGCATCGCAACGGCAAGCCCGGCTAGCAGATACGTGAAAAATAGATTCAATGAATACACTTCTTTCAAATATGATGTCGGTAGTAGATACACTATAAGAATACATGGGATTAAATAATTATGCAAAAATAAGCGTGAAAATTCAATATTTATTATCAGGACTCTATGATTCACGTGTGCTTTTGCAAGAAGAGTCTCTCTGCACGTTTGTTATTTTCATAGATTCGATTGACCGTTCTCGTTCCAACTGCCCTTCCATCGTCCGGCGCGGCCAATTAATCGAGTAGGAGGGGGCGCCTAGCCCCCGACCTCTCACACCACCGTACATACCGTTCGGTATACGGCGGTTCATGTTATATTCCG
>NZ_LDIG01000232.1 GCF_015845845.1 Paenibacillus dendritiformis | reverse complement strand
TTTTTAGAGCCGGAAACGTTTCTTCGACAAACTGTTGTTGTTTAACAGGGTCTGCAGCGGCAAGCGTATACGTCGGTTTCGTATAGCTCATGCCCATATGTTCCATCATCTTCGAAACGCCGCGCAGCGAATAGGTACATCCATACGTACGCTCAATGTAGTCTGCTATCAGTTGCAACGTCCAATTGAATTTGGCGGTGAATCCAACGTCTGCTGGCACCTGGTTCACAATGACTTGCTTCAATGCGTCCCGCTGTTCTTTCGTCAGGCGTGGGGATCGCCCGGGAGAGAATTGCATGGCCAAGCCCGACAACCCTTCTTTTTCATAGGCGCGGATGTAAAGGCGAATAGTTTTCTCCGAACGACAGATGATCGTGGCAATCTCGCGTACAGACTTGCCCATTAATCGTAAACGTACGGTTTGAAGTCGCTCGTACATGCGGCGATCCTTCGTCGTTCTTATTCGTTCTTCAACTGCAGCCAGCGCTTCCTTGTTATCCATCTCATTCACCGCCTCATTCAGGGTATTTCTGAATTCGACAATGATGGGACAAAACCCTCCTGTTATGGAAGTTCAATAGTTTATTCTATATAGACTAACGATTTTCAACAGAGGACGAGATGTGAAGAATGAGTTCCGTATCGACATATTGTTCGTTTTCGGCGATCTGCACCAGCCTGTCACGATATTGACGCTGGCTGGCTTGTTCATCACGCTTATCCTGATGGCCCGCAAGGTGCACGGCGCTTTATTTATCGGCATGGTGCTGACCGCCGTCATCGGTTATTTCATGGGCTTGATGAAGTTCACGGGCGTCGTGGCGCTGCCAGCGGCCCCGGTGTTGTTCGACATCGATATTTCAGGCGTCTTCACGCATGGACTGTATACGGTCGTCTTTGCCTTCCTGCTGGTGACGATCTTCGATACGACCGGCACGATGATCGGCGTCGCGGAGCAGGCGGGCCTGATGAAGGGCAACTCTTTTCCGCGGGCCAAGCAGGCGCTGCTGGCTGACGCCATGGCGACGACGGCAGGCTCGCTGATGGGAACGACCCCGTCCAGCGCCTATGTGGAATCGACGGCGGGCGTGGCCGCAGGGGGGCGCACCGGCTTGACCTCGGCTGTCGTCGCCGGGCTGTTCTTCCTGTCGCTCTTCTTCTCGCCGGTGATCGAAGCGATATCTTCGCTCCCGGCCATTACCGCTCCGGTGCTGATCATTGTCGGCTGCTTCATGATGGAGGGGCTGGCCCGCATCCAATGGAAGCAATTCGATGATGCGTTCCCGGCATTCGCGATTATGATCAGCATGCCGCTGACATCCAGCATCGCGACGGGCATCGCGATCGGCTTCATTACTTATCCGCTTATCAAGCTGTTCAGCGGCAAAGGCCGGCAGGTGCACCCGATTCTCTATGTTTTCGGCGTCATTTTCGCGCTGCAGATGGTATTTTTCCCGGCGCATTGAGCCTGACTGGCGGTTTGAACGGGCTCTCGCCCCGGATTCTATCGCGCCGTTCCTATGAAGGAAGCGGCAGGCCGATCAGGAACGTGAGGGATGACGGCCTGTGTCTATTCCGGGGCCGGCCCCCGGTCGCGCTCCTTTAAGGCCGCGTGGCTCACTTGCAAGGTAACCGTACCGTGCTTGAAGAGGAGAAAAGGCTTGAGCCGATTGACCAAGCTCCGCGGGGAATCGAGCGCTTGCCCGCATGCGGCCTTCAGATCCAGGAGATGACGTTTGCCCATGAAGGGAGCAGGCAGGAAATGACTCCCCAATATCTTGTGACCGGCATAGATGTCGATCATCGCCTGCGCGCTTCGCGCGTAGTCCGGAATGTGGGCGGTTGGGAGATTGGCTACGAGAGGACCGTGATACAGAGCGTCCGCGACAAAGAAATACCCGTTCTCCTCATCCAACAACCCGACATGATCCGCGGAATGCCCCGGCAATGGAATCACATGGAGCTTCCGGTTCCCTAAATCTATCGTCTGACCTGCCTTATACCATTCCTGAATGGGGAAGGAATACCGCTTGAATGACAACCGTAACCGCCAGTGCGGGGTGAACAGGTTGTTTTTCATTTGCTCTCGGTTGATGGGAAGGTCGGTCAGCGCGATATGCTTGAACTCGTGGTTATTGCCGATATGATCGAAATGAGCGTGGGAATTAAACAGGATGACCGGCAGATGGGTGAGCTGTCTGATAAGCGGGGCGATCGTTCTTTTTCCCGAACCGGAATCAAAGAGCAGCGCCCGCTCGGTCCCGATCAGAAGAAATACATTATTTTTTTGATAATAGCGGGGTTCGTGAATCACATACGTTCTCCTGTCCAATGGATCGACCTGGTACCAATTATCATGTAAGGCACGGCCATCCGCTGTGGATGCAGCGCTTCCTCCAGCCATATGAGTCCCTCCTTCTTCTTCCATACGGGGTGCCTGCACGGTTCTTATACATCCGTGGGTTACACTATTCTCTATTAAAATCATATAATGAACAAATATTCATTGTCTAATCCTGTATTTCCTTCGTATAATTAGGAGGGTGGTCAGGGGCGTACGGCGTCCCTGTTCCATGTCCAATAATACATAGGAGGAGACACGACGATGAGATGGACCAAGTGGGTCAAATGGATCGCGCCGCTGTGGATGGCCGCACTGCTGCTAAGCGCCGTACCGGCGCATGCGCAGGCCGAGGAATGGGATTGGGAAGAAGAGAGCGTTGAACTGAATATGGAGGATATCGATGATGCTCTCCTTCAGCGGGTGCGGCAGGAAATGAAGAAGCTCGCGGGGAAAGAGATTGAACTGAGCCATGCATATCAATCAGATGAGATGATCTTTCTTACCGGCGAGAACGAGCACGACTATGCCAGCTTCCTTATCGAGGATATCGATAATTCCTTGTACGTAAGCGCGGCCGCCTCCTATGCGGAAGTGCCGAATAAAGTGAAACAAGCTGCGGAGAAGGCGCTCAAAGCGTTGGACGGAAAGAAAAAATTCAAATTTACCGATGTCGTAAAAGCGAAAGAGGCAGCAGAAACGGGCATCACTTATTATATTAATAGCGATGATGCCAGCGTAGCGGTCGCCAATGGCGCCGTTACCTTCGCCGCGATTGAATACCCGGCGGCCCAAGCCGATAAAAAGGCGTTGGCCCAGGCGCAGGAAGCGCTCAAAGAGATGGCGAAAACGGCGGGCGTGTCCGCTCCGAAGCTGACGGAGGCCATCCGCACGAAAGCCGTGGACGGAGATGTCTGGATGTTCAGCGACGGTGACGGGAAGGCTTCCATTGTCGTAGGGACAAAGACGGGAAAAATATGGAGCGTCTCTCTCATTGACAACAAGCCCATTGATTATGATCAAATGGAAAAACTGGCGAACAAGATGAGCAACGAGAAGAAGATTGCCGCCGTCTCGTCCGTCGTCAAGAAAATTGCGGGAATCGACATGAAAGGGTATTCCGTGTCCTGGAATCCTGACTATCCGAATATGTTTGAATACACGAAGAAAGGCCAGCCATCGATATATGGAGTCATGTCTTCCTCAGGGAAGTTCACAGCCATTCAAATTCAGCCGACCAAAGGCATAGCAGAATAAAACAACCATGGAATGGGCTGCCCGCCCGGCTTGTCATGAGCCGGCGGAGCGGCCTTTTGCGTCTTCCAACGGCGGTCCCGGCGGCGCATGCCGATGATGGTACGCTGATCGGGAGCCCGACGGAAGCGCCTATTGGGCGAAAAAGATAGCCAAGCCCCATCGGAGACCGGCGGTTAAATAAACGGGGTTCCCGCGAACGGAACGGAGCAGCGCTGCGGCATGGAGATTTTCTTATACAGCAACAGGCGATCTGTCTTGATTTGTAAGGGCTGGAGCGGCCTGCGCCATGAGAAGGCCCACTTTACACGGGAGCGGAAATCGGGATATGATGGATGTATTCATATGCCAAACTTTGGAATGCCGTGCAGTTCCATTTCCCGGTTTGGCGCCAAGAAGGAGGGGTTATGATGCTGCAGTTTCCGAAGCCGGATGTAGAGCAGTATTTCCAGACGACGGTCATTCGCCAGTTCGCGGTCAGCCGGGATGAGAGCCGAATCGTGTTCAGCAGCAACCTGAACGGCCATTACAATCTGTGGGCGATAGAGATGGAGGGGACCGCTTTCCCTTACCCGCTGACGTATATCAATCAGGTCAGCAGCTTCATTTCCATCGACCCGGAGCAGCGCCATATTTTGTGCGGCTTCGATCGCGACGGAGACGAGAATTACCACATCTATGCGATTCCGCCGGCCGGAGGCAAGCCGATACCGCTGATCGAGGCGGATGAGAAGGACAAGATGTATTTCGCCCACCTGTCGGAGGACGGGGAGAGATTATATTATTGCACGAGCCGGAATAATCCGAATTTTTTGAACAGCCGCGTATACAATTTGCGGACGAAGCAGGACGAGCTTCTGATTGAGGGACAGGGTGCGGCAACGGATCTGGAGGCGGTCAGTCCGGGCGAGGGCCGCTTCGTCTACGGCCATTCCTATAGCAATACCTATCGCGTCCTCTATGTCCGCACCGAAGAAGGCGATCTTCCGGTGGTACCCGCCGAAGAAGGCGAGGTTCATCGAAGCAGCCGCGCCATCTTTGTGGATGAAGACACGATTGTCTTCGCCACGGATTACAAGGCGGAGTATGCCTACGCCGCATCCTACCATATTCCGAGCCGCCAGTTTTCCGAGCTGTGCCGGATTCCGCGGGAAGGCATCGTCGAGATCAAGTGGCACAAGGACAGCCGGACGCTCTACTTCGTTACGGAAAAAGGCGTGGAGGATCGCCTGTACCGGTTCTCGCTGGATGCGCGGGAATTGGGGCCGATGGAGCTTCCGAACTCGCTTGTCGACCAGATTCATGTCGCCAAATCGGGCACCGTCTACCTGCTCGCCCGCGGAGCCGCATCTCCGGCGAATATTTACAAGCAAGCGGACGGCGGCTGGAAGCAGTTGACCCGGAACCTGCCGACCGGACTGACGCCCGAGCAGATGGTAGAGCCGGAGGTCGTCGCCTATTCCTCCTTCGACGGGATGGAGATAGAGGCGCTGCTGTTCCGGGCGAAGGCAGAAGCGGCCAACGGCTACACGATATTCTGGCCGCATGGCGGTCCGCAGGCAGCGGAGCGCAAGCAGTTCCGCAGCATGTTCCAATACTTCCTCGCCCAGGGCTACCATATCTTCGCTCCGAACTTCAGGGGCAGCACCGGCTACGGCAGCTCGTTCGTGAAGCTGGTCGAGTGCGACTGGGGGGAAGGCCCGCGTCTCGATTGCGTGGCCGGGATGGATTGGCTGTTCGAGCAGGGTATCTCGTCCAGGGATCGCCTGTTCATCGTGGGGGGCAGCTACGGCGGCTATATGACGCTGCTGCTGGCCGGACGCCATGCGGATTATTTCCGGGCGGCGGTCGATATTTTCGGCGTCAGCAATCTGTTCACCTTCTACCATTCGGTTCCGGAGCATTGGAAGCCGATGATGGACCGATGGGTCGGCGAGCCGGAGCGCGATAAAGAGCGCTTCATCAAGGAGTCCCCGATTACTTATCTCGAAGGCATGACGAACCCGATGCTGGTCATCCAGGGCGCGAACGATCCGCGGGTCGTCAAGGCGGAGTCCGACCAGATCGTCGAGCAGCTCCGCCAGCAGGGACGAGATGTCGAGTATATCGTGCTGGACGATGAAGGACACGGATTCACGAAGAAAGAGAACGAAATGCGCGTGTACCGCGCGATCGTCGATTTCCTGCAGCGCCATCAAGGGTAGGCGCAAGCAGCAGACTGTCCCCGAGAGGCCGCAAAGGCCCGGGGACAGTTTTTTGATCGGATGCTAAGAACATTGCGCTTCAGCCCTGATTGATTACAGGAAAAATGGGGTAAGGAACGTATTATTCATGTTTTGCGCCGATGGGTATATGATGGAACATGGAATCGTCTTGGGAAGGGAGATTACAGCTTGAGGACGACGGAACTCATTCATGAACTTCGGCAGCCGAAGATTCAGCCGTGGTATTGGATTTTGATGTGGGAGGCGTACTTCATCGTCGTCCTTGTCGGGCTGGCGATGATGATCGGGCCGTTTCTGCTCCTGTACGGGTGGCGGAACGGCTGGGTATACGCCAGCTTCCTGCTCGCCGTGCCAGGCTTCTTCATCGTGCGCGGCACGGTCCGTCTATGGGCGCAGCAGCTATGGATGAACCGTCATCGCGATACATATCGCCTCTACCCGGAGCGGGTGGAGTATGAGGCATGGGACCTGGCTTCCCGCGAGAAGCGGGAGGGATCGATTGCGCTGGCGGACATTCGGCGCGTCCTGTACGGGTATTCGGTCTTGGAAGGCTATCATCTGTATACGCCGTCCAAGTTCACGGAGCAGGTGCCGCAGTTCGGCATGGTGCGGACCTTGACGCTCGAATACAGCGATGGCTGGAAGCCCGGGAAGCTGTCCATTCCGATGATGCGGAATGACGATATCCTGGCCTGGCTGGCCCAGTTCCGCTCCGGCCATATTCCGCTGTATTTCAGCCAGACGGTTCGCGGGCTGAAAGGCTTGTTCGCCGTTGGACAGGAGGAGCCGATCGAGGAGGATGGCCCGGAATGCGCGGAATCGGCGTGGCCGGAACATATCCATCGAATTGACGACAACTTCCGCCAATACGTGGATAGTCTGGCGCCGGAGGAAGAGGAGGAGCCGGTCCCGGAGGGGGCGTCGGCTTCATCCAACACAAAGACGTATCGGTTCGGCAAGATTGGCTGGGGAGCATACGGGATGCTGCTCGTTCAGGGGGTACTGCTGTACGGCATTTTCGCAGCCGCGGATCAAGGGTATCTTACGGAAGAGATGTACCGGCACGCCGCGTATAAAGCCATCGCCGCCGTCATCATGCTGCTGTTCGGATTCCTTTTCTATCATCGCGTGAGCATCCAGCACTGGATGCAGCTCATCAGCTACCCGCTGTTGAACTTTGCCCTGTACCTGGTGGTCGGGGCCATCCTGTGCGGCGACGAGGGAACGCCGTCTTACGGGGCCTGGGATGAAATCGCCACGGCGGCGCTGCTGTACATCGCGATATCATGGATTCCCTATCTTATCTCCCGGGTTCGGCGGAACCGTGCCGATCAACAACAAGCGGCGCATCCGGGCTTGTAGCTCCGGATGTGCCGCTTCCCGGTGATTAAGGAAGATCGGATTCGTACACAAATTCATATCGATCGACCTCGGTCTCCATCGTCATCCGATCAAGCTCTTTCTTCTCCCCCGGCTTCAGATGAAGTTCCTTGTATGTCTTCTCTTCCAGCATGTTGCCCTGCGCATCATACATTTTCACATAGAGGCTGCCATCGAATGCCTTATTCTCATTATAATTGCCGACATAGACCGTGATCCGGTAATTGTCCTCATCACGGAACGAACCGACCTTCGCGACCATATGATCAACCGGCCGGATCAGATTCAAATCCTTGGTCGTCTCGGCATGCAGGTCATCCAAAGATTGCAGCATCCTCGCTTCCATGTGGTGAGCGTCGTAGGATACGGCATAAATGAAAATGCTGGCGGCCCCGTACAGCACCAGGGCCGCTCCGGCCGAGCTCTTCAGCACGGTCTTGCGATCATAGCCTCCGGCGAGCATGCCGATGACGGCGACGATCCATAAGGCGACTGCGATCCCATGGAACGGCGTCGCAAGCAATTCCGGATAAAAGGTCATAAAGCGGCGTCCTCCCGATACATTGTTTTTACACGCGTTTTTATGTTGTTTACCCGATGCGGGGGCAACCGAATCGTATGCCCCGAGCGCTTTTTCGAACGAGATCAGTGTACATGGAGAACAGCCGGATTGTAAAGAAGGGCAGATTTCCGTTATCCGCGCAGCAGCAGAATGGTTTGTTGAATCGCGCAATAACCGAAGTAGGCGCCGAACCCGATAAGCGACCACCCGGCAATGATCGAGATCCATTTCATCAGGCGGGGGGAGACCGCTCTTCGGCTCAGATGGACGACGAGCGAGACCGAGAAGTCCCACAGGCACACTCCGGCAAAAATCGCGCAGCTTAACCATAGCGCGTGGCCATTCCCCGACGATTCCAGCGTTTTGGTCATGACCGATCCATAGATGCCGATCCAGAACACGATGTTCATCGGATTGGCAATCGCGATAAGGAAGCCGGACAAGAACGACGATCCGACCGGTTCTTTGCGGGCTGAACCGCCGGTATCCCCCGTATCGATGACGGAACGGGCATCGCGGATGCTGTCATACCCGAGCTTCAGCAGCACGCCGCAGCCCAGAAGCCAGATGATCAGCTTCGCCAGCGGCGTCGTTACATAGGCGGCTGCCCCAAAATAAATCAGCAGCATGAACACGACGTCGGCGCACATCGCGCCGATGCCGACGAACCAGGCGTTCCAGAAGCCTCCTCTCAAGCCGGCTTTGATCTGCGCCACATTCACGGGGCCGACCGGGGCCGACAGTGAAATGCCAAGCAGCATATAACTGAACCACATGCTCATCAACGATGTTCCTTTCTCCAGGTAATCAAAGCTTGCGAAGTCTGCTATAATCATAGGCAATCACTGTCCTTGCGATAAGTGACAGTTTTTCTATTCTTGATGGGGACAGAAGGAGGGGCTAATGGTGGACCTGATTCCATACATTGACGAGCAGGCGGGGGAAGCGAAATACGAACAGATCTGCCGGTATATGA
This sequence comes from Paenibacillus dendritiformis, assembly GCF_015845845.1. Classification (GTDB taxonomy): domain Bacteria; phylum Bacillota; class Bacilli; order Paenibacillales; family Paenibacillaceae; genus Paenibacillus_B; species Paenibacillus_B dendritiformis_C. The sequence continues at coordinate 3,106 of NZ_LDIG01000232.1, read as the reverse complement.
AGCGGCAGATTTTGAGCGGCGCCATACCGGCCGGAACGAGGCTGCCTTCGATTCGGCAGCTCGCGGAGAGCCTGCATCTTAGCCGCAATACGGTTGAGGCCGCCTATCAGCAGTTGCAGGCGGAAGGCTATGCCGACAGCCGCCCCCGCGCAGGCTTGTTCGTCTGCGAGCTGGAAAGCGACGCGGAGCTGCCTCCGCCAAGCCGCCATCGGGAAGCATCGCCGCCAGCCGATCCGGCCGCTGCCATGGACTATGAGATTGATTTCCGGCACGGCAATATCGATGTCGGCGGCTTTCCGCTCCCGCTCTGGCGGAAGCTGTCGAACGACGTATGGCGGCTGCTGCCCGTCGAGGCCTTGCAATACGGGGAGCGGCAGGGCGAGCCCGGTCTGCGGAAGCAGATTGCCGCTTATGTGCGCCGGTCGCGGGGAGTGGTCTGCGAACCGGAGCAGGTCGTCATCGGCGCAGGCATTCAGCAGCTTCTGATGCTGATCAGCCAGATGATCGCCAGCGAACGCCGGACGGTCGCGCTCGAGAATCCGGGCTATGACGGCGCTTGGGCGATCTTCCGCAACCACGGGCTGCGCCTTGTCTCCGTTCCGATGGAGCAGGACGGCTTGAACGTCGGTCTGCTGAAGGCGAGCGGCGCGGAGGCGGTCTATATTACGCCGTCCCATCAGTTCCCATGCGGCATGGTCATGCCGGTGGCGAAGCGGCTGCGGCTGCTGCAGTGGGCGGAGGAGCGGGACGGCCTCATCATCGAGGATGACTATGATGGCGAATTCCGGTATCACGCGAAGCCGATTCCGGCGCTGCAAGGCCTGGATTCAGGGGGGAGGGTGATCTATATGGGCACCTTCTCCAAGTCGCTGCTGCCGTCCATCCGCGTCAGCTATATGGTGCTGCCGCCGGCGCTGCTGGAACGGTACCGGAGCGATTTTGCCGTGTATGAGCAGACCGCATCCAAGCTGCATCAACTGACGCTGGAGCGGTTCATGGAGGAAGGGCACTGGGATCGGCATGTCCGGAAAATCCGCAAAATTTACCGCAAAAAGCACGCGGCCCTGCTGGCTGCCGTCAAGCGCACGATGGGCGGACAGGTCCGGGTCATCGGCCAAGATTCCGGGCTTCATGTGCTGCTTCGCGCCGGCAACGGCATGACGGAAGCAGAGCTGCTGCAGGCGGCGGCCCGTGTCGGGGTGAAGGTGTACCCGACCTCGAACTATTGGGGGGAAGGCGCGGACACCGAGGCTCCCACCCTGCTGCTCGGCTTCGGAGGCGTCAGCGAGCACGAGATTGAAGACGGAATCGGCCGGCTGTACGAGGCCTGGTTCGCGAAAGGATGAGGAAGAATGAATAAGGGAATCATCATTCAATCGCCCAAGCTGGAGGTGCGGATGACGGAAGAGCGGGATCTGGCGTTCGTCTTGGAGACCGAGAACGATCCGGATAATCGTCCGTTCATCGGGCAATGGACCGCGGAGCGGCATCGGGCCGCCCTGACCGAAGAGGATGTGCTCCATGCCGTATCAGCGACAAGCAGGGCGCTCCGGCGGGGTACATGATTGTGACGGGGTGGCATCCTGCCTGTGTTCGTTGCAGTCGTTGAGAAGCGTTGCCGACTGGAGCCGGATCTAGAGCCATAGCGCAACTCCCGACCTGTCTAGCTCCCCCGCCGCATTGCCAACCGCGCCGTCTCTCATCTATGATGGACGAAGGGAAGACGGGACTGGGACAGGAACTGTCGTGTACTGCCCCCGCCGCAGGAGTACGGCCTCATGTGCCGTTCTTCTGCATGGGTCACGATGCCGATTGACCCGGCCGTGAACAGAATCAGACATGGAGTTGGAGTGGAAGAATGGTGGAGCAACAGAACCGATTGCCGATAGAGAATGCCCTGCCCGCGCTGAAGGAGGCTCTGCACGCCGGGGGCGGGGCGGTGCTCGTCGCCGAGCCGGGGGCGGGCAAGACGACGCGCGTGCCGCTGGCGCTGCTGGACGAGCCCTGGCTTCGCGGCCAGCGCATCGTGATGCTGGAGCCGCGGCGGCTGGCGGCCCGTTCGGCCGCCCGCTATATGGCGCGGGCGATGGGGGAGAAGGCCGGCGAGACCGTGGGCTACCGGGTCCGCCTCGATACGAAGGTGAGCGCCGCGACGCGGGTGGAAGTCATCACGGAGGGCGTCCTGACCCGGATGCTGCAGGACGATCCGGCGCTGGAGGGGGTGGGCCTGCTCATCTTCGATGAGTTCCATGAGCGGCATCTCGACGCCGATCTCGGCCTGGCGCTGGCGCTCGAATCGCAAGCGCTGCTGCGCGGCGATCTGCGTATCCTTGTCATGTCCGCCACGCTGGAGGCCGAGCCGGTCGCCGCCCTGCTGGGCGGGGTGCCCGTCATCCATAGCCCGGGGCGGACGTATCCGGTAGATACGCATTATGCCCCGCAGCCGGAGAGCGTGCCGCTTGAACGGGCGGTCGCCCGCACGATCGCCGCGGCGCTCCAGCGCCATGACGGCGACCTCATGGCGTTCCTGCCCGGCGCGGGCGAGATTCGCCGCACGGAGGAGGCGCTTCATGCGGAACTGCGGTCGAACGGCATGGACGGGCGGGTGCGGATCGCCCCGCTGTTCGGCCAGCTCTCGGCCGAAGCGCAGGACGCCGCGATCGCGCCCGGAACGGACGGCCGGCGCAAGGTCGTGCTCGCCACGGCGCTGGCCGAGACGAGCTTGACGGTGGAAGGCGTCCGCATCGTCGTCGACAGCGGCCTTATGCGCGTGCCGCGCTTCTCGCCGCGCACCGGGATGACGCGTCTGGAGACGGTCCCCGTCTCCCGCGCGTCCGCCGATCAGCGGCGCGGCCGGGCCGGACGGCTGGGCCCCGGCGTCTGCTACCGGCTCTGGCCGGAAGCGCGCCACGCCCAGCTTCCGGCGCAGAACAAGCCGGAAATTCTGGACGCGGATCTGGCCCCGCTCGTGCTGGAGCTCGCGGCCTGGGGCACCGCCGCCGCCGACCTGCGGTGGCTGACCCCGCCGCCCGCGGCCGCTCTGGCCCAAGGCGCCGATCTGCTTCAACGGCTCGGAGCCTTGACGCCGGCCGGGGCTTTGACGGCG
>NZ_LDIG01000231.1 GCF_015845845.1 Paenibacillus dendritiformis | reverse complement strand
CTTTGTATGAGTCTCGTTGCTGGAGCTGTGCCTCTACAAACAAGAGTGTCGAAGCGCCGACAAACAACTTTTGGGCTCGGTAATCCAATGACTCATCTCTAGTGGAATTCACATGTAACCACTTTAGGCATTGACAAATGACGTTTTGATTCGGTACGTTATCCATAGGAATCTCCTTTGTTGAGGCGTTTTATGGATAACGCTGAGGGTAACTCAACAATAGGAGATTTCTTTATTTTTGTCCACGAATATAGTTCAATAAGTTACAAATATAGAGAATTATAGGGTGAAAATTTTCGTAAAAAGATTGATGCAACGCTAGTGCTTTTCCAGACATTATATCATCAAATGGAGCGAATTGGTGATGGATCCGAACGCTCCTAACGGAAGTAAGGGACTTCCTTTCTCACGTATAAATTAATATTTTTCCTTATTTTATGAAATCATGCAGGGGTTATGCCGATATATGAAAAAACGGATGCATCAAAACTTAAAGGAGAACGCAACGATGACTTCCTATGAGATAGAATTTTCGGCCAAAGAGCTGTCTTACTTTCTTTTCAGGGAAAAAAGATGTCCGAGCTGTGAAGAATTGCTGCAGCGTGCGGAGCTTGGCAAGGGGTATGTCGGGTCAGCCAACAAGCTTGGCATCTATTACAGATGCAGCACGTGCAATGAAACTTACTCATTGACTGATCTTAGTGAAAAAGGGAAGACCGATACGAATACTTCTAGGGGATGATAACATGGCGGATACTTTTCTGCACTATCAGATAAAACGGTGCAATCGAAATTTTCTAGTAAGCAATCTAATCCTGATGGTTGTCATTAACCTCATGTGCGGCGGCTCCTTTCGAACCATCCATAATTACATGAACGGTCCGTTCGAGGTGGAAGGAGAACAACTGCTGTCCATCGTTGATCCGGAGGAAGTATATCAATTCCATGTTCGTTTCCAGGCCGACACGATAGTTGAGCCGATTGCGGAGCAAGTGGAATGGATGACCGCTTTTCAGGGGATGGTGCGAAGCGATGAGAAGGCAGTATACGAGTATTCTTTGGCTTAGTTGAAAAATCGTTTTGTCATAATCAGACACAATGTTGATGAGCCAATCGATGGCATGCTGGAGGGAGCGTTATTCCGCGTCCCGGCAGATGTCTATGGAATCGCCAATGAGTTGGTAGACGGAGAGCGGCAGGTACTGCCCTTTATGCTGGATATGACAGGCGCTTTGCAGGAAAGGGCGAAGCAGATTTTCTATACCGTGATTCCTGTTTTACTGTTTGCCGCGTTCAACATGATAAGGGCGCTGTACAGAATGATGGACAGGGAGCGACACCCCATTTACAAGAAGCTTCGCACATTCGGCAATGCCGATGAGGCAGTCCTCAGCATTAATCAAGAGATGAGCGACGAAGTGATTCGAGTGAAGAATTACTACGTTACCCCGTCCTGGATTATGCGCCAAAATTGGTTTACGCTGAAAATAGCGAGAAATTATTTCGAACCGGATGAGGTTTATGATTTGGATAAAGTGTTCTAGGTCTTGAAAAAATTCATGGATGGAGTCATTCGAAGCCGGAGCACGGCAACAGCCCGGCCCACACGCTTCCCCGGCAGCCTGCATACACTGGCCTCGACAAAAGCGCAAGGGAGGTCAATCGATGCCTGCCGTATCCATGTACAGAAAATGCGTCCATTGCCTGAACAAGCAGGTGAGCATCACAGCGAAGAATGGCAATATCTATGTAGGGAAAATCGTGAAGGTGGATAAAAAGAGAGTTTATCTCAAGGTAAGTTCCGTGAAGCACGCGAGCAAAGTGCATACCTCCTTTGCCCCGTTCATCTTGCCGCTCGTCCTGTTCGATCTGCTGGCCATCGTGCTGCTGGAGAGAAGACGCCGCATTCCGAGAAGAAGATTTTTATAAGAGCGTCCCGCCCTCATTCCGATGAGGGTATTTTTTTGCGCTAACGCTTCATAGGCTAGAATACAAAATGATCGCTCCGACACGATATTTATGATATATTTCCTAGTTAATATTTCCTATAATAGAGATGTGGCTGTATTTTTTGTATTTTGGGAGGTTTCGTTGCAAGCCTCTATACATATAACCGATAGAATGGACAGATAGATTCAGCGGGGGGAGAAGGTACATGGCACTCATTGATGTGATCAAATATGACGGTCCGCCGGATGTATTCGCGTGGAAGCATCCGAATCAGGAGCTGGGGACGTGGACGCAGCTTATCGTCAATGAATCGCAGGAAGTGATTCTCTATAAAGGCGGACAGGCGATGGATCGGTTCACCGCCGGCCGGCATACGTTAAGTACAGCAAATATCCCGCTTATCAATAATATCGTGAATTTGCCGTTCGGCGGCAAGTCGCCGTTCACGGCGGAGGTATGGTTCGTCAACAAGCTTCATTCTCTCAATATCAAATGGGGCGCCGCTCCAGCTCCAGGATCCGAAATATCAGATGTTCGTGCTGGTGCGCTCCTACGGCCAATTCGGCATTCAGATCGATGACGCCCGCAAGTTCCTGGGGAAGCTCGTCGGCACGATGCCTGTGTTCAGTCGGGACGCGTTAAGCGAATATTTCCGCGGCGTGCTGATGATGAATATTCATGAATTGATTTCGTCTTATTTTGTTCACCGGAAAATCAGCATTCTGGAAATTAACGCATACATATCAGACATTTCCAAGCATATCCATGAGCGCGTAGCGCCCGTCTTCGAGGAATATGGCATCCGGCTGTTGAACTTCACGGTCGATTCCGTCAATACGCCGGAGGACGATCCGGCCACGCAGCGTCTGCGGGAAGCGCTCACGAAGCGGGCGGAGATGGATATTATCGGGTTCACGTATCAGCAGGAGCGCACCTTCGATACGCTCGAGCATGCCGCGAAGAACGAGGGCGGCACCCATTCGGATCTGATGGGCGCGGGGATTGGCCTCAGCATGGGCTATGGCGTCGGCGGCGCCATCGGCGGCACGATGACGCGGCTGGCTGACGACCTGCAGGCCGTGCCGGCCCGGCAGAAAACATGCCCAAAGTGTGATCGCCGCAATCCGGACGACGCCGCCTTCTGCACGGCATTTGCCGCCTCCGGCGAAGCCGCTCCCCCGGAAGAAGTCCGGTGCAGCGCCTGCAATCGTTCGATGTCCCGGCGGTCCAAGTTCTGTCCGCATTGCGGCGACCCGTACAATCCGTGCCCTCACTGCGGGGCAGACAATCAGCCTGGGCAAGCCCAATGCGCGAAGTGCGGGCAAGATATGCCGGTTCCTTGCCGCCATTGCGGGGAGAATGTGCAGCCCGGGGTCAAGTTCTGCCCGCATTGCGGCCAGGAGCTCGCGCTCACCTGCGGCCAATGCGGCCACGAAGTGCAGCCGGGACAGAAATTTTGCGCAGAATGCGGCAATAAGCTGACATAGGGGGATGACGGATGAGACAGCTTACCTCATACAAAGGGATTACGACGACGATTTTCGCTATCATCCTTATCGTTACGCTCTCGCTGTTCTTCTCGTTCAGTGAGACCGATACGCGCGACGCCTCTTGGTGGCTGTCGTTAGGCGCCCTCGTGCTGGCGGAGGTCATCAGCTACGGATTTGTGTTCCAAATGATAGAGAGCGGCCACGAATTCAAGGCGTCCGTCCCGGCCTATATGTCGCTGGCAGCGGTCATCACCATTTATGATGCCGCCGTTCTGTTGCATATCGTGCTATTTTGGCTTATTTTCGAAATTCCGTTCAAAATCTATTTATTCATTCACATATTGACCTTGGCAGCGATGCTGATCGTCGGCTTGGTTCTTGGCATGGCCAAAATATTTATTCGCAGCCGGGAAGCGGACGAGCAGATTCGCATCCAGTCGATGAAGCAGCTCTATATCATTCTGAATGGGGCGCGAATGGAGCTGGAAAGCTGCCAGCATGCGGACCGCGACACGCTGCGGGAATTGCTGTACAGTCTGGAGGAGCAGTTGAAATATAGCGATCCGATCTCGCATCCGGCCCTGGTATTGGAAGAAGCCGAACTGATGGAGAAGGTGAGGCAGCTGGACAGCGGGGTGCGATCGTTCGTACGCGAACGACCGACGCTGCATTCTTCTGACGAGCTGCGTCAACTGATGCTGGATATTGCGAAGCTCCTGCGGCTCCGCAACGAGCGCATGACGGTGATGAAGTAGGAGGGGGGGCGCCATGTCCAGGGAAAGACGAAGCCTGTGGCTCAGCGCGGCCGGGGTTGCCTTTATGTTTTTTATCTGTCCGCCTACGGGAATTGCGTTGGGTATCCTTCGCGGTAGATATGACGACAAGAGTATACGGGGCAAAAGTCGGGGATTACGCATTGCGGGAGGGATTTCGATTGCCATATTTGTTCTTATGGTCTATGGACAATTGTTCCAGAGTCCGACTCCACCACCCTACTCTCAAGTGTTACTCCTAGCTGGTGTCCTGTACTTGTTGCCCGGGTTGTCCATGATACGCGCCGGTAACAGAGTCATCAAGTCAGCCGAAAAGGAGGCTCCAGTTCGGTGGATGAAGTGGGAAGAACTGAAAGCCATACCAGCGGCGCATCGTCCATGGATGTTCCTGAAACGATGGTTCCGTTTTGGCAATGTGCTGCGGGTTATCGGTTTGATATTCCTTATATTTTTCGGGTTGGTTGTGCTAGTTCTTGCCTTATCAAAACAGGAAAATGAATTGGAAATTCTGCTCATCTTTTTCTTCCTGTTCTGCCTGCCGGGCACCCTTATGTACTGGGCGGGCACGAGGCTGAACCGCAAGGAGGATCAAACCCAATCGGTGCCGAACGGATTCAGCGGGAAAGGGAAGGAAAGCCCATCGCAAGCGGGCAGGAATACCGATCAAGAATGGAAAAAGTACAGCCGGGAGCCCATCCCGAAGCGGTCGGCCTATAGCTATACCACTTCTGCAGCCAAGGAGACGGCAAGCGCCCAGTCTCCGCCTTCGCCTCCGCGGAGGATGATCTGTCCGGGCTGCGGCGCCCAGAACACCGTCCCGGCCCAATCAAGCGTCGCTTGCGAATACTGCGGCTCTACCCTTACCAACCTGTAAATATCAAGGAAACAAGGCTGCCCACCCAAGCAGAATGCCTGCTTGAGCGGCGCAGCCTTGTGCTGATCGCGGATTACTTCAAATAATCCGGCTCGCTTACTTGATCGATGAACAGAATGCCGTCGAACTGCTCCGCCGGAATGCTGCTGACCGGCATGACGCCGTCATAGTAGGAGATGTTCGGCTGCGTCATCCACGAATTGCCCGGCACGCGCTTCGCATAGCGCAGGTCGACAAAGGCGAACGGATGCCCTGCCCCTTTCATCACTTCCTCGACCGAATGCGGCATTGGAGGAAGCACGTCGGAAGCGCCTCCGGCGACATGCGCATTGCGGCCGCCGCCCATATACAGGCCGATTACGTAGCTTTGATCCTTGAATTCGGTCTTCTGCATCCATTCGCCCATATGGACGCGCGGCAGCGAATTCATCTCTTGCGAGTACGCTTTGGCAATATGGCCGTTATGGGCCCAGACGATAATCTTCTCGTTCGGATAGACATGGGCGGCAAGCCAGCTCAGGTTGTCGGCCATCATCCGATCGCGGTATTCCGAGGATTTGATCACCGACATGTAGTCCATCGACTTCCCGTTCAGGAACGCGGAGGAATTAATCGAAATCTCCATATACTCCTCGACGACTTGAATCCGGTTGTCCAGGGCCCGCTCCATCAGCTTGACGATATGCGGATTGTCCGGATACTGCCGCTGCAGCTCCTCGGCGCGCTTCGGCAGCAGCGCCCGCACCTGCTGGTACACCTTCAGCAGCTTCGGCTTCGCCTTGCGGTAACCTTCCAGATCTTCAGTCATTTCCCACTCATCCAGCTCTTGTTCCGCTTCCCGGAATTGCTTGGCCAGCTTGGCATCGCCCATCCACTCGCCCGTGAACAGCGCTCCCTGCGGCTGCATATCGAAGCCCGCCAGCGCCAGCGGCGTCTTCGTGTTTTGCGTATCCTTGATATATTGGAAAAGCGGGACGGTTTCCTGAGCTTGCCAGACGCGGAAGATCGAATCCTTCATCGTCGCGACCGGCTCCCGGGTGCGAATATGGCCGTACGCGGAGGCGGCATTGCCGAGATTCGTCTCGAAGGCGACGACGTTGAAGCCCAGCTCCTGATGCAAATATTGAATCAGCCGAGTCTTGGCCGAATTGTATTCCGCCGCGCCATGGGAGCTCTCGCCCAGGTAGACGATGCGCTTGTCTTCCAGCAGCGGCTTCAGCGCGTCCAGATCGGCGAAGCGTTCGGCAGGAATCCGGGCCTGCGGGGCTGCCTCCGGCTGGATGGAATCGAGCGCGATGGCGTGCTCCTTCATCCACTGCTTCCAATCCTGACGGGCCTCCGTGCTTGTACGGGCCCGATCCGGGGCCGCCGCCGTGCCGGCTGAGGCCTGCGCTCCCGCCTGGCCCTCTCCTGGCGTGCCTCCCCCTGCGGCTTGCCCGTGCGCCGTCGCTCCGAAGGAGAGCAGCGTGCCGAAGGCAATCACGGAGGCGAGGAGCACAGCGGCTCCGTTGCGTGTCCAATTCGATATCGTCATAGTCAAGGTCATATCCTCCTGAATTCCATAAGTAATCTATCTTCCCATTCCATGGATAAGGCCATTATTTGAGAAATGCCGGTGCTTTTACCTGATCAATATACAAGATGCCGTCATACTGCTCCCGCGGCACGAAGACTTCCGGCAGCATGCCGAAGTAGAGGGCGGAACGCGGCTCGCTCATCCAGGAGCTGCCTGGGCTCTTCTCCGCATAGCGCAGATCGACGAACGTATAAGGACGGTTCGCGGACTTCATCAACGATTCGATCGAATTGGCCGGAAGCGGCTGCACCTCGAAGGTCTCTCCCAGATTGTCCGCGCTCGTTCCGCTTCCCATATACAGGCCGATCGTGTAGCTGTACGGCCCGAACATCGTGTTCTGCATCAACTCGCCCATGAAGCGCCCTTGTACCGGCATGAACGATTGCTCCATCCGCGAAGTCGCCTTGCTGATATGCGTGTTATGGCCCCAGACGATAATCTTTTCCGTCGGATAGATTTCCGTCGCCATCCAGACCAGATTGTCGGCCATCGCCTGGTCGCGCCATTCCATCATCTTCATCATGCCGGAATAGTCGCCTTCCTGGGCCGTCACATTCGCTTTGATACTAAGCTCAATGTACTCGGCGACCAGGCGGATGCGATCATCGAGCATCCGGTTCATCATCGCAATCAGATGCGGGTTGTCTGGGTACAGCTTCGCCAAGGTCTTCTCCTGCTCGGCCACCTTCGCCTTCATATCCTGGTATAATTTCAACAAATTAGGCTTTTCTTTCGCGAAGGCTGCCAGATCTTCCGAGCTCATCCACTCCCACAACGAGCGCTCGGCTTCCGTATACCGGGTGCTTAGATCCTTATCCTTCATCCAATCCCCGGCCAGAATCGGCCCCATCGGCTGCATATCGAAGCCGGCCAGCTTCAGCGGCTGCTCCGTAGCTTGGGTTTCCTTCATATATTGGAACAGCGGCAGCGTCTCCTTTGTGTGCCATTGCGGGAAAATGGAGGTCTTCAGCATCTCTTCCGGCGTCTTCGTCTTCACGTTGCCGAAGGCGGCTGCCGCATTGCCCAGCGGAGTTTCGAAGGCGACGACGTTGAAGCCCAATTCCTGATGGAGAAATTGAATCAACCGCGTCTTGACCGAGTTGAACTCAGCGACTCCGTGCGAACTCTCGCCCAGATAGACGATGCGCTTGTCGAGCAGCAGAGGTTTCAGCATATCCAGGTCGGAGAAGCTGCCTTCGGCAGCCTGGCCATCCTTCGTCGCGGCAGGTTGTATCGTATCCAGCGCATAGGCATTCGTGCGGAGCCAATCCTCCCATTGCTGTCTGAATTCGGTCGATGCGGTGCCCTTGACGGCGGCCGTCGATGCGGCCGCAGCCGGGTTGGCTTCTCCATGTGCGGCAGGTGCCCAAGAGAACAGGGCGCTTAGAGAAATCACGGATGCCGCGAATAGCTGTACGGAACTTCTGGTCCATTTTGTCATCTGGGGTTTCAAAATATCATCTCTCCCTATAAGTATCTATACTGCATTTACATATGAATCAGGGTCACGAGGACCGGCGTGTTGCCATTGGCCATATTTGCTCCCGATGTGACGCATTCATCTTATAACGGAATGGATGCGGCCGCCTTATTTATACGATGAACGGAGCGATCTTGGGGGTGAGCGGCGCGCCCTGTAGGTCGAACGAACCGGATAGGAACGTGGCCGCGGGACCAAGAGAACATGATAGTATACATTACGTAATGAATGGATTTGCGTTGCGCCATGGAATACTATATAAGTTGAACTAAAGAATATCCACTACTATATCAGACTCCATCCGCACACAGAGACGGTCGATGATTGCTTGAGGTTCTTTCATCACAGCATTCATGAAAGAGCAGACATTCTTCCGTATCTCAGCTACAGTGTGGTAGAAGACGTTATTCACGACATCCGCTTTGAGCCACTTCCAGAGTCCTTCCACAATATTCAGTTGCGGACTGTACGGCGGAAGAAAGACAAAGGTCAGTCGCTTGTTTTCTTTCAGAAACGGCTCGAGTAGCTTGGCGTGATGGATTCTGGCATTATCCAGAATCATGGTAATGGTTCCTGAAGGGTATGCTTCAAGTACTTTGTTCAAGAATTTGAGAAACGTTTCTGCTG
>NZ_LDIG01000230.1 GCF_015845845.1 Paenibacillus dendritiformis | reverse complement strand
CGGAATATAACATGAACCGCCGTATACCGAACGGTATGTACGGTGGTGTGAGAGGTCGGGGGCTAGGCGCCCCCTCCTACTCGATTGGCCTTGGCTGGCGTTGCGTAAGGCTATGGCGTTGTGCCCCCGGCTGCGGCGTTGCGAACTGGCTGTAGCCGATTGCGCTACGCTCTGGCATGGGCGCGGCTGCGGCGTATGGCGTTGCGGCCGCGTTATGGCATCGGCCGGAGCGTGCGTGTTGCGGAAGCTGGAGGGCTTGGCCCGCTGCCGGTGAGGCGGGGCCAGGTCTTTTTTTGATAAGATGGACATGCTGGGAAGGCAGGCGAAGGTTGATATTGTGTGATACGGCGGTCTGCTGCACTTGTTTGAAAGAGCGAACTCCGGTCAATTATGGGAATCCTGCAAATATGCAGTAATTTTATGCTTTTTCACGCCTATTTTGTAGAATTGCTGCCAGGATGCAGCTTTTTGATGGGAAAATAGAAATCTGGGCCGTCATTGAGTTAAATTGATGTATATTTGCAGGATTCTTTTTTTTCAGTAGAGGGCTCGGCGGGAGAGCTGTACTTTTGCAGGATTTTTGCAGATATTGAAGGGAAATTGAAGAGAGTCGGTGCATTCTTGTTGGCCCCAAAGTTCTGGCTATAGCTATATGTTCATGGGGAACGGTCTAGGCTGGTAGAGGGCATACGGAGAGCATCTTTTTGACATAGAGGAATAGCAAGCGAGAGAGCGGAGGATGTTGTAGTGACAGGAAAAAAGCTAGGCAACGGGACGGATCGCCGGAAACGTCGGGGAACCGCAGCAGCGGCCAAGGCGAGACCGGTCGGGCCGGGAGCGTCGGAGGGGACCGCGGCGAAGAAGCGCGGCCGGATGGGACAGGCATTGACTTCGGCTCCGGTAAGCAAGAATGACGAGGTCGTGCTAGATATTATCGGGCTAACCCATGACGGCGAGGGCGTCGGCCGGGTGGACGGCTTCACGCTGTTCGTCAGCGGCGCGCTGCCGGGCGAGCAAGTGCGGGCGCTCGTGCTGAAGGTGAAGAAGCAGTACGGCTATGCCAAAGTATTGGAACGGCTCATCACGAGCCCGCATCGGGTGGAACTGGAGCAGCCGGCGAATGCGTACGGGGGATGCCAGCTCCAGCATCTGGAATATGGCGAGCAGCTGCGCTGGAAGCGGCAGCATGTCGTCGATGTGCTGGAGCGGATCGGCAAGTTCCAGGTGGAGCATGGAGCAGAGGATGGAGGAGCCGACGGGCAGCCGCCGATTAAGGTGCTGCCGGTCATCGGGATGGAGCATCCTTGGCGCTATCGGAACAAAAGTCAGATGCCTATCGGGGCCGATCCGCGGACGGGCGATCTGATTGGCGGGTATTTTGCCAAGGCGAGCCATCGGATTATCGATACGGATGTAAGCCTGCTTCAGCATGAGCGGAACGACGAGGCCATGCGTGCCGTGAAGCGGGTTGCCCGCAAGCACGGCATCGCGCCGTACAACGAAGAGACGCACACGGGTCTCCTTCGCCATGTGATTATGCGCGTTGGCTTCCGTACGGGCGAGCAGATGATTACGCTCGTGACAAACGGAGAGAAGCTCCCGCATGAAGCGGAGATTGTGGCCGACTTGGTTGAAGCGTTGCCGCAGTTGACGAGTATTTGCCAGAACATCAACACGAAGCGCACGAATGTCATTATGGGAGATAGGACCCGCCTATTGTGGGGCTCGGAGTATATCACGGATTATATCGGGGACATCGCGTTCAAAATATCCGCTCGATCGTTCTATCAAGTGAATCCGGTGCAAACGGAAGTGTTATACGAGAAGGCGGTGGAGTATGCCGGCCTGAGCGGGCAAGAGACCGTCATCGACGCCTACTGCGGCATCGGGACCATCTCGCTGTTCCTGGCGCAGCGCGCGAAGCGGGTTCTCGGCGTCGAGATCGTGGAGGAAGCGATCGCCGATGCGCGACGCAACGCCGAACTCAACGGGATCACGAATGCGGAGTTCGCCGTCGGCGCCGCCGAAGAGGTCATTCCGCAGTGGAAGGAGCAAGGCATCACTCCAGATGTCATCGTCGTCGACCCGCCGCGCAAAGGGTGCGACCCTGCGCTGCTGGACACGATGCTGGCGATGCGCCCTGACCGGATTGTGTACGTCTCCTGCAATCCGTCGACATTGGCAAGGGATTTGCGAGTGCTCGCGGATGGCGGATATACCGTAACCGAGGTGCAGCCGGTGGATATGTTCCCGCAGACGGCGCATGTGGAGTGCTGTGTGTTGCTGGTTAGGAAATAGCATATCGGAGCCACATTTACCTGCAAGTTGAAGCCCGACCTTACACGGTTTGGGCTTTTGTTCGTATCTATAGATATATCGGGACAGTGTAAGCTTTCATTTCGGTAGACATCTTTGTACCGCACTCATGCTTAATTCCTAATATTGATGGTTCGAAATGATTAGATGAGATGTGGCGGGTGTAGGGGAGTTTATCATGGACATAAGAAAAAGGCTTAGTAGCCAGCTATATAAGTTGAACTAAAGAATATCCACTACTATATCAGACTCCATCCGCACACAGAGACGGTCGATGATTGCTTGAGGTTCTTTCATCACAGCATTCATGAAAGAGCAGACATTCTTCCGTATCTCAGCTACAGTGTGGTAGAAGACGTTATTCACGACATCCGCTTTGAGCCACTTCCAGAGTCCTTCCACAATATTCAGTTGCGGACTGTACGGCGGAAGAAAGACAAAGGTCAGTCGCTTGTTTTCTTTCAGAAACGGCTCGAGTAGCTTGGCGTGATGGATTCTGGCATTATCCAGAATCATGGTAATGGTTCCTGAAGGGTATGCTTCAAGTACTTTGTTCAAGAATTTGAGAAACGTTTCTGCTG
>NZ_LDIG01000229.1 GCF_015845845.1 Paenibacillus dendritiformis | reverse complement strand
ATGCCAGACAAACGAAGCTCCGCTTCGGAAGACATAGTCCATGGTTTCAGACATTCCAGCGCATTTACGGGACCTTGTCGGGATAATAGATTGCGAACCTATGTTTCCGTTCAAGCTTTGCACAAGGGAAGCTTTGTTTCGTGATGTCTTTTTCAAGTGAATCGAGTCATCACCTCTGCTTTCTGCGCCTATCGTTACAGCTGATAGTGATGGTTCTCTTATTCGTAACCCTTTCACGGATTCAGGCGGAAAAAGAAAATGCCAGCCGCTGGCCATGACCGCCAGGACAAGAAACTGCACATAATGACTGGATAATCCCGTTACAGCCATAAGAGGGGGGCGCAGCGGATAAATCAGCAAATAAGCCAGCACTCCCGGAAAGAACGCAAAGGAAAGGTAGAACAAAATTTGCTTGCCGCTCTTCGCTTCATGCTTGCGAACAAAGCTATCATATTCGGGATCAGATCGTACAAAAAAAGCGGCAAGCTTGCGGGTCCATTGATACGTCATAACCATTACGCTCCTTTGAACGGTTAATTACAGAAGGAGCGTAACACAGCGATTTGATTCAGGTATCCGTATCCGTTACCGGATCGGGAGGCCTATCACGCATATCTTTTGCGCGATCCCGCAAAATTGTTTGTAACGATAACATGAAAATCCCCTCCCACTTTATTCGTGAGAGAGGTGCACTTTTTCCTGTATCCAGGTCGATAGTCGCTGCTAAATTCAAGTCAGGGGTACCTAAGCAGATTAATCGGTTTCCGCAATTGCTCTGGTTTGAACCAAATTTCCGTCCTTGTCATATTCTTTGAAGGTCGCTCGATAATAAGGAGTGGCCCCATTAAAAGTGAACTGTACCGGGGTATCGATATACAATGTCGTCCCATTCTTTAAATAATTGTTGAGGCCCATCAATTGATATAAGTCCATATCCGGCCAGCCATTCCATTTGCTTATCGCATTGATTGTATTGCGGGCGTCATCTAACGTGATTTCTTTTATAGTTCGGGTAATAAAACTTCTGCACCAATTTTTTATCGTCGAAGGTGATCTTCAAATCACCCTTCAGGTCGTGTGTTCCGGAGTATACCATCTTTCTCAAATCGTGCGTGACGACCGCTCTGTGGCCTGGCAGAAGCGTGACTTCCTGAGAAGAAACCGTATATTTATCCGACTCGGTAGTCGTTTCCGTACTGGTCGTAGATAAATTATAGGTTATACTCGTTTCAAAATCGGCCCCTGCTAAAGCAACTACGCCTTTGGCAGCCACTTTAAAGCCTAGCTGCAGGCCGTTCGTTACGGAAATAGCTTGAGATTTTGTATAATCCTTTTGGAAGCTGTCTGTTTTCATTTTCTGTGTTGCGGAAGTATAATTCGTCAACTCCGAAGTGCCGCGATATATCGTATCCCCCGTCCTTGATGTGTACTGAACATTGGATACATTCATATCATGAATCGCTTCGATTTTTAATCCCATTTGATCGGCAATGCTGTCATAGCCTCTGGGACTTGCCAGATTGGCTTTGTACCAAGAAATAAACCGGTTGGCTGAGTAAGATTTCTGATCTTTCAGAATCCAGAAATCTATATAAGTTGAACTAAAGAATATCCACTACTATATCAGACTCCATCCGCACACAGAGACGGTCGATGATTGCTTGAGGTTCTTTCATCACAGCATTCATGAAAGAGCAGACATTCTTCCGTATCTCAGCTACAGTGTGGTAGAAGACGTTATTCACGACATCCGCTTTGAGCCACTTCCAGAGTCCTTCCACAATATTCAGTTGCGGACTGTACGGCGGAAGAAAGACAAAGGTCAGTCGCTTGTTTTCTTTCAGAAACGGCTCGAGTAGCTTGGCGTGATGGATTCTGGCATTATCCAGAATCATGGTAATGGTTCCTGAAGGGTATGCTTCAAGTACTTTGTTCAAGAATTTGAGAAACGTTTCTGCTG
>NZ_LDIG01000228.1 GCF_015845845.1 Paenibacillus dendritiformis | reverse complement strand
TCGAAATCCAGTCCGCAAAACCACAAATAGCCCGCATGCATGGGCAGCAGTTGATACAATTCCCGTTCGGAGTGGTTGAACAAATACGAAAGCAGCATCAGTCGAACCATTCGCTCCGGGTCAGCCGCCGGGCGACCGGTGCGTTCCGTATATAGCGGCGCTACCCAATCATAGACGATGGATAAATCAAGCGCCTCGTTGATTTGACGCAGGATGTGCTTTTTCGGCACGAGTTCATCCATATCCACGAATTGAAACATCTGAGGCTGGACAGCCGATGACTTATAGGCTTTCATGTTCAATCACTCTCTCGATTATTTGTTACAGTACAAATTCGACAAAACCGTGGGAAAGACCTGTTTAAGCGGACTTTTTCACCAGACTTCTAATAAAAGCGGGCTCTATTTAGCGACTTGACATAGGGTCATACGATACATAGAGCTTGTTGCATTTTTACAATCTGCGAATTACTTTAGTTTGCGACTTGCTTAGATCCATACGAGGTTGCTACGAGGTTCTTAACTAGGTTGCTACCAGTTTATTTCTAGTTATTACTATTTATTGCCATTTATTACTAATTGTTAAAAGTCGTTATTAGTCGTTAATAGCTGCTACTAGTTGTTACTATATAAGTTGAACTAAAGAATATCCACTACTATATCAGACTCCATCCGCACACAGAGACGGTCGATGATTGCTTGAGGTTCTTTCATCACAGCATTCATGAAAGAGCAGACATTCTTCCGTATCTCAGCTACAGTGTGGTAGAAGACGTTATTCACGACATCCGCTTTGAGCCACTTCCAGAGTCCTTCCACAATATTCAGTTGCGGACTGTACGGCGGAAGAAAGACAAAGGTCAGTCGCTTGTTTTCTTTCAGAAACGGCTCGAGTAGCTTGGCGTGATGGATTCTGGCATTATCCAGAATCATGGTAATGGTTCCTGAAGGGTATGCTTCAAGTACTTTGTTCAAGAATTTGAGAAACGTTTCTGCTG
>NZ_LDIG01000227.1 GCF_015845845.1 Paenibacillus dendritiformis | reverse complement strand
AAGAAAATATCCAGTCCCATGAGCGCTAATTCGAAAAGAAGGGCATATTTTCCCCCTCCCCATCCCACAGAGGCATTGCATTTCCATGTTTATTTTTGGAAGCGGTCATTCCAGCGCAGCAACTTTTGTCGCGATCCGTAGCCAAGTGTAGCGGTTCGGGAAATCTCTCGCCAACTTGAGAATCACCTGCCGACTATGCTGGATGATGGTCGCGGCACAGAGGAAAAACTCCTGACGAAACCGGGCAATCGTATACCCGTGATGAACCGGTTCACAGCAGTCGCGTTTAAACCGTTCGTAGAGGTTGTATGCTAACAGCTTGATTAGCAAGTCGATTTCATTCGCGGTGAAGCGGCTTGTCGAAATGCGGTTGATGGAAAAGCCACGCTTGGCTTCCTTGATGTGGTTTTCCATGCAGCAACGCTGGTTGTAGAAATGCCACAGGTCAATCGGCTCCCACTCAAGGCTTGTGACGATCGCTTCATACTGCCAATCTGTATCAAGAAGAAGCCGAGATTGATCCCCATCGTACACCTGTGCTTTGCGGATGACGGCAACACGGCGTGCTTTCTTCCAGGAGGTGGCTTTGTAGACCAGTACAATGCCCTCGATGATCCACTCCTCATCGACAAATCGCTTCCAAACGGAGCAGCGTTGCACTTCCGCTTGAAGTCGCTGGGTCCATTTCAATTTTCCTACATACCCGATTCCTTTGGATTCCCATAAGCCGTAAAAGTCCTCACCGCCAAATCCTTTGTCAAATCGGGCATACTTCACCGGACGATCACCAAGCAATTCGAACGTCTGGCGGAGGAAGTCAGCGGCATTCGTGGATGAATGCGTATTTCCAGCACGAAGAACAGCGTTTAAACACAAACGAGATTGGCCTTCATAAGCCAACAGCGGATGGTAGCTTTTACGTCCCGGTTTGTGGGGATTCGTGCCAACGGCCGCGCCTTTTTGGTGACCAAAAACGGTTTCCACGGTGGAATCCAGATCCATGATGAGTTCATCGGGCAAACCAGGCGCGATGACCTGCTGATTCAACTTTCTCAAGTCGAGTGTGAAAGTTGGTTGCTTACCAAACCGATTCAATTCTTTATACAGCAAGGTGTGGTGTGGACAGCGTCCACCGAGGAAACGTTGCACAAGTGCATCCTGTTGCAACGCTCGAAAATGAAAAAGGCGTTCACAACCGAGTGTCCAGCCGATTATGAGGTAGAGCAGGATGCGAAAAACAGGGAACAGGGAGTGCCTGTGTTTGATGTTGCTCAAGTTCTGCAATGCTTTGTCCAGTTCGATTTTTTCGAGATACTCCAGGAATACTTTGCTTCCACCAACGCTGGAAGCGTGACGCAAGGAAAATTCAGTCTTGATTTTGCTGACGGGTGTGGTAGACTTCACCTAAAAGGTGCTCCTCTCTTTGGGTGATGTTGTTTTCGCAAACACTATTCTACCAAAGATTTGGGCCCTTTTTTCATTTTTCAGGCACAGTTACTTTCGAAATTCAGGATGATGATCATGCGCAATCCTTAATAGATAAATACTTAACTCCCTACAATTTAGATGGCTTAGATATTGATATGGAGGAAACTTTAACTCAAGAAAAAGAAACAAAAGCTTTTGGTGTTTTTGAAGCTCTGTCTAAACGGTTAGGACCAATGTCGAATAGCGGCAAACTGCTTATTTATGATACAAACAAAGACAATCATAGTCTATTCAAAAAAGTAGCTCCATTTTGTGATTATTTGTTTCTACAAGCTTATGGCAGAGACCCTGGCAGATTAGATAGTACATGGGCAACTTATAAAAATACGATCTTCCCTGATCAGTTACTTCCGGGGATATCTTTTCAGGAAGAATTAGGTGCAAACTGGGGTGACACTCAGGAACCATTTGAAACAAGCAGAGCTTACAAATATGCTGTATGGCAACCGGAAGATGGCCCTAAGGGAGGAATGTTTATCTATGCCATCGATAGAGATGGAAAAGAATACGGAGATAATACAATTACTAAAACAGACTTTAGTTGGACAAAAAAATTAATTGATGTCTTGAAAAACAACTAAATATTTCAGTAACATGTCCAATTGACGGAGGCAAGATCACCCCATATGCAATTGATAAGCACAACAATAATAAGCGACCATTTAGCCAGCGAATTATGTCATCTTCAAATCCTCACGTTTGAAGTAAATGAGTACACAGTAAAATAAGCCGAATCAGAGCCACGGGATTTATCCCCTGGCTCTTTTATTTGCTTGCAATACTTACTACATCAGGCACTTCGATTCTCCAACATTTCCACAATACAATTACACAGGTAATTATTACAAAATCTTAAATACATTAGTCACCATTTTTGTTATACTCAAAAACGTAATTTTTTGACAAATGCAGATTCCATCCGTCATCCAGCACCATAGAGACAATTTTGCTGTGTGACGAGATAAGGGGGGAAAGAAATGATCATTGTCCGTTTGCTTGATCTCAACCGAGACATGGACAAGAAGTGTATGGACGACAGCATTCCGTGACCAATCAGGAACGCAATATCCGATTAAATTTTTGCAAAAAAGGAGAAGAACATGAAAAAGATTATTTCTTTGATGTTATTTGTAATCCTTTCATTTACGAGTATTCCTCTTGCTTCTGCTCAATCCATCGCTAATTGCAATTTACATTGCTTCTCTGCCGGCACCCCGGTACAAACGAAGACTGGGTTCAAGCCTATTGAAGAAATCCGCATCGGTGATTTTGTTCTAACGAAGGATGAGCGAACAGGGAAAACAGGATATAATACGGTTGTTGAACTGTTCAAAAGACAGGCAGACGAGACGTACCAAATTACGGTCAAAGGAATAACAATAACGACAACGGAAGAGCATCCGTTCTGGGTTCCTGGCCGAGGCTGGATAAAGGCAAGACACCTTAAGGTAGGTGACCTGCTTCAAAATCCAGAAGGGAAACTCTATCCGATCGACCGTATCGAGATTATGAACGGCATCACCACCGTGTATAACTTCCGTGTCCAGGGAGTACATAATTATTTTGTAACAGAGCTGGAAATATGGACGCATAACTGCGGAGCCGGGGGAATGAGAAATATCCCAATGAGGGCGCCTACGGGGGGAGGCGGCGGCTCTAACCAGGCGTCTAATGTTGGAAGAGCAAAAAACAATCTAAAACCTGATAACTCCGCAACTGGAGCACACACTACATTTAAACGAGACTCTAATGGAAATGTAACAAACTATTCAACGTATAAACCACAAACTAATACGAATAACCCAAATAAGTGGGAACAAGTAAAACGGTATGACGGTGTTGGTAAAGGCGATGGACATTTTAACAAAGTAACTGGGCAAAAGATTAAAGAACCACACGTCCATGATCCCAAGACTCCAGGAGGAGTTAGAGAACCTAGAAAATCAGGGAAAGAAACCCCTATGAAGTGGTGATTAAAAATGGATATATTAATTTGGTTGGAGAATTGGTTTTTACAGAACTGCGATAATGACTGGGAGCATAGTTATGGTTTAAGAATTGCCACATTGGATAACCCCGGTTGGTCTGTAGAAATTAGTTTAAATGAAACTAATCTAGAGGAAAAGGAATATCCAAAAACAATTATAGAACGTAGCAACAATGATTGGATTCATTGTTTTGTAGAAGAAAACACTTTTAAGGGATACGGTGGACCAAACAATCTTAGAGAGATACTGGAAATATTTAAAAATTGGGCATCAATTCATGCTTAGTCTAAATGACCTTGAGTGGCTTCGTGCCTTTCAAGGTCTTTTTTCGCGGTCATATGCATACACGCTCTATTTGCTGTCGTTCGCAATGTCGGAGATTCAATCACTGGACAGCAAATTGAAGGGAAAAGCCGCTTTATCTGGATAAAGGGTAGATGAGCCTGCATACAAATAGCGCGGCCCCCGGAAGCCCGGAAGCCGCGCCGTTATCGACATGTAAGTGGTGCTGGTGAAGGGAATCGAACCCCCGACCTACGCATTACGAGTGCGTTGCTCTACCCCTGAGCTACACCAGCAGTTTAACAACGAGTATTATTATAAATAAATCGGCGAAAAGTTGCAACACCTTTTTTGCATTTTTCCACAAATTACATGTTTTCCATCAACGTTTGGCAAGTATACCAGCGGGGCAACTGATGCCGTTCCGCCGCAGCGGCCGCCTCGCCAAAGAGGACGATCACGGTGCTCGGGGCGGAACGATCCGCTTCTCCCGTCTCCACAAGGCGGACAGCATCACATGGCCACAGGTCAACCATGGCATGCTTGTGCAGCGCCTGCTCGGTCAGCTTCAGGCTGCCGAAGCCGGCATGAAGCTGCTCAGGCGCATCCGCCAACCGCTTCAGCCAGGCCCCGACCTCCGCCTTCGGCGGCGAGGTCCACCATAGGGTGCGCGGCTTGTGGCGATGCTGCAGCATATAATCCAGCCGCATCAGACTTCGAATGACGTCCAGATCCGGCACCTGCGCCCGCTCCAGAAATTGCTCCAGACGGAGGAATAGATCATGAAGCTGATGGCCGATACGCTCCCAGCCCTGTTCGGTCCAAAAATCCCCAAACTGCTGAAAAAAATCATACGGCGTCGCAAAAGAGCGATGCGTCAAATAATCAACGGTATAATCGGCTCGATGCGAATTCCAGTACTTTTCCAAAATATCCTCAACCCGCTTGATGCGGATGACATCCGAAAACGGAAGGACATCGTTCTCCAGCATTTCATAAGGGGCGTGCTCCATATATTTATACCCGTACCGGCCGGCCTCCGCCCGCAAGCCCGTGCCGCGGAGCAGCTTCAGGAAGCCGAGCTGCAGCTCCTCCGGCCGGAGCGCGAAGACGTCGTTGAACGTCTTCTTGAACGAGGCGTAATCCTCTCCCGGAAGCCCGGCGATCAAGTCGAGATGCTGATCGATTTTGCCGCCCTCCTTAATAAGGCGCACGGTGCGGCACAGCTTGTTCCAATTTTGCCGGCGCTTGACGAGCCGGTTCGTCTCCTCGTTCGTGGATTGGATGCCGATTTCGAAGCGGAAGATGCCGGGCGGCGCTTCCTTGTTCAGGAACTCGAGCACCTCCGGCCGCATAATGTCGGCGGTAATCTCGAATTGAAATACGCAGCCGTCATGATGATCGATCAGGAACCGGAAAATATCGAGCGCATAGTCGCGGTTAATATTGAACGTGCGATCGAGGAACTTGATGGTCCGCGCCCCCGCCTGAATCAAATGCTTCAAATCGGCCTTCACCCGCTCCTTGTCGAAAAATCGGACTCCCGTCTCCGTACTGGACAGGCAGAACTGGCAGTTGAACGGGCACCCGCGGCTCGTCTCAAAATATACGATGCGCTTGCCGAGAGCGGATCGATCCGCCTCGAACCGGTAGGGAGACGGCAATTGCTCCAGGTCCAGTTTGTCCTGAGGCGGATTGACGCGGATGTCCGTATCCTCCCGCCAAGCGATGCCCGCCACTGCATCGACCGGAAGGCCATTGGCAAAGCAGCCGAGCAGCGCTTTGAATACCGCCTCGCCTTCGCCCATCACGACAATATCGACAGCGGGCTCCCGCCGGAGAAAATAGTCCGGGTCGAAGGACACCTCCGGTCCTCCGAGCACGATGCGGACATCAGGCAGCACCTGCTTCAAGATCCGGGCGACAGCAAGCGTCGTTTCGATATTCCATATATAACAGGAGAAGCCGACCACATCCGGCTTCCGGTTATACAAATCGGCGGCAATCTGAAGCACCGGGTCCTTGATGGTATACTCCGCCATATCTATCTCGAATTCATCCTCTGCATATGCCTTCAACAGGCGCAGCGACAGCGCGGTATGAATATATTTTGCATTGATCGCAGCGACAATCGTCTTCATCCTTGCAGCTCCTTCGGCTGATTGAATGTGCGTGCCGGCTTCGGTCCGGCACGCCACTGCTTACCGTATCGGAAGCCTCGCCGGGAGTCTATAGCGGATATCACATCAGGCGCACCAAAGACGCTTCGGCATGCGCGCCATACCGAAGCCTGCGGCCAAAGCGGCGGAAACAAACAAACGCGGCCCCTTCAGGGACCGCGCGCCAATCGATTAACTCCATAAATCATTTACCCCGTTCATCATCTAGGCGAGACGGAGCATCGCTTTCATATCCTCCTGCGCATCGCCGATCAGCTTTAGGCCGAACAGATCGGTGAGCACGTTCATGACGCCTTCCGAGATGAATTCCGGCGGCTTCGGCCCGATCCGAATATCACGGATTCCCAGACTGAACAAGCCGAGCAAAATCGCCACCGCCTTCTGCTCGAACCACGAGAGCACGATCGATACCGGCAGTTCATTGACGCTGCAGCCGAAGGCGTCCGCAAGCGCGGCAGCGATTTTGACCGTGGATCCGGAATTGTTGCATTGTCCCAGATCGATATAACGCGGGATGCCCGTGTCCGCCACCGTACCGTAATCGACATCATTGAACCGGAACTTTCCGCACGATGTCGTCAATATGACGGTATCGTTCGGCAGCGATGTCGCCAGCTCGCGATAATATTCGCCGCCCTTGCCCGGCGCGTCGCAGCCGGCAATGACGAAGAACCGCTTGATTTTGCCATCCTTGACGGCCTGAATAATTTCCGGCGCCAGCCCGAGCACCGTCTCATGATGATATCCCGTCGTCAATGTCTGCTCGCTGTCCACGTCCGCCGCAGGCAGCGCCAGCGCACGCTCGATAAGCGGCGTGAAATCGTCGTTCAAGATCTTGGTCACGCCCTCGAGCCCGGCCACATCGTAGGAGAAGAACCGATCGGCATAGGTCCCCTTAATCGGCATGACACAGTTCGTCGTCGCGAGGATGGCGCCAGGATATTGCTCGAACAGACGGCGCTGATCATACCAGGCTTTGCCGATATTGCCTTTCAAATGCGGATATTTCTTCAATGCCGGGTAGCCATGCGCCGGAAGCATCTCGGAATGGGTGTAGATATTAATTCCCTTGCCCTCCGTCTGCTTCAGCAATTCCTCCAGCGCATACAAATTATGCCCCGTTACGACGATGGACTTGCCTTCTATTTTGTTCTGCGGGACGGTAACCGGCACGGGAACGCCGAAATGCTCCGTATGCGCCCGATCCAGCACATCCATAATGCGGATCGCCGCGCCCCCTACCTTCATCGCCATATCAAGATGCTCTTGCAAATTGAAATTGGAGTTGGTCAACGTCATATAGAGAGCTTCATGCGTAATCGCGTCTACTTCCTCATCGACATAACCCAACTGCCGCGCATGCGTCGCATACGCCGCGATGCCTTTCAGCGCAAACACGATCGTATCCTGAAGACTGGCTATCGTCTCGTCCTTGCCGCACACTCCGACAACCTTGCAGCCGCCCGTCGGCGTTTGCTCGCATTGATGACAGAACATTCGCGCTTCCTCCTGTCAAAATGGATTTCTGTCTTCAACATACTAGACGGGAAAGCGGGGCCGAGTGCGTACGATCACAACAAATATTTCAAAATCATGAATATCGCGTCAAATTCACAATCTCGCCTCATGTCACAAAAAAACAGCGCGTCCATTCCGGATCGCGCTGCCCATATGCGATTACAAAACCGCTTCCTTCATCAAGTCCTCGACCATCTTCTCCAGCGCTTCCCGATCCCGCTCCTGGAACCGGTCCGTAACCGGACTGTCGATATCCAGCACGCCCACAAGCCGTCCGTCCTTCATCATCGGGACGACGATCTCGGAACGGGATGCCGCGTCGCAGGCAATATGACCCGGGAAAGCATGAACATCCGGGACGACGAGAGTCCGCTGCTCCCGGGCGGCCGTTCCGCACACGCCGCGTCCCAACGGAATGCGGATGCAGGCCGGCAAGCCCTGGAACGGGCCGAGCACCAGCTCTTCCTTGGATTCGTCCATTAAGTAGAACCCGGCCCAGTTAATATCCTTCAAGCCTTGCCAGAGCAAGGCCGACGCATTGGCCAGATTGGCGATAAGATTCGGCTCGCCCTCGATTAAGGCGAGAAGCTGCTTATGGAGCAGCGGATAATCCTGATCCGGCTGACCGGAATATTGGCTCGGTGTGAACATCGGCAGGCCTCCTGATTGCACAGTATTTCTTTTTACTTTTCTTTTTCCGATTCTGTACCATCGTATCACATCTGGGGGCCGCCGCGAAGACACCGCCAGGGCCGGAACGACTGCCCCGCTATCCCAAGCCCGTCCCTTCTTCATCCTCATCTGCTGCTTATGACCAATATTCCCGACGCTCAGGGAAGGAAGCAGTCCCCTCTACTACAAATCCCATATGATGGCTATCCCCATAGTTCAGGAACCCCGTAACCCTTTCAAACCCGAACTCTTATCACAATATTTTCACGATATCATGAAAAGCCAGCAACCCTCCCCAGCCCACTTATGACGGATATCCCCGAAGCTCAGAAACCAACTTTTTGCGGCCAATCGGATAGATTAGAATCTTCCCGATCGAGTGGGAGACTCATCGTAAGGTACGTTTTAAGTCATATATATTGCCTGATATATTACCTGAACGACAGGGATACTGAGCAAAAGAATACGGAACACGATAAGAAGTGAAGACTGAGCGGATGGGATATTGGGGAAAAGGAGCAAAAGGAACCGAAAAGAACCTTTGGCAGCATCAAGAGGGCCTCGAAGAACCGGTTAAGCAGGGAAAGCAAGGAACTAGCGAGGGATCAGAAGCATGGATTTCCCTCCCTGTCCGGAGATATAATGGAAGGTAACAATAGAAGGTCCCTTGAACGCAGTGAGAGAAGCGGACCTGACGAACCGGCAATAGGCTGCCGGCCGCTCCCCTGCCGCAGCGTATCGCCGATCCATTACGGGAGGCGTTCTATATGTTATCCAATACGTTCACGTTCACCGACCCGGAGGGCGTTCGCGTCCACGTGTACCGCTGGGATCCGGAAGAAGGGCAGCCTGTGCGCGGGGTCGTGCAGATCGCCCATGGCATGACCGAGACGGCCAGACGATACAGCCGCTTCGCCGAAGCGCTTACGGAGGCGGGTTATGTGGTCTATGGCAACGACCACCGCGGGCATGGCCGGACCGCCGGGCGGCCCGAAGACCTCGGGTATGTCGGCGAGGACGGCTTTACATGGATGGTCCGAAATATGGCGCAGTTGACCGAGATCATTCAAGCGGAACAGGCCGGGCTGCCCGTATTTCTGTTTGCGCACAGCATGGGATCCTTTTTGGCCCAGAAATATATAACAGAGCATGGCGGCAAAATAAACGGTGTCATTCTGTGCGGCACCAACGGGCCGCGGGGGCCCGAACTGTACGCCGGCGTCGCGTTCACGAAGCTGATTGCTGCTGCACGCGGCTCCCGTCACCGCAGCAAAATGATTGACAACATGGCATTCGGCGGCTTCAACCGCACGTTCCGTCCGAGCCGAACCTCCTTCGACTGGTTGAGCCGGGACGAACAGGAAGTCGATAAATATGTTGCCGACCCGGAATGCGGATTTTTGAGCACGATCGGCTTTTACCGGGACTTGTTCGGCCTGCTGCGGGAAATTCATCGCCCCGAGACGATGCAGGCCATTCCGAAGGATTTGCCGGTGATGCTCATTGCCGGCGATAGAGATCCGGTCGGCCAATATGGCAAAGGCGTTCGGCGGCTGGCCGAGATGTACCGCGAGCTTGGAATACGCGAGGTCGAATGCATTCTATACCCGGAGGCGCGCCATGAGCTCCTGAATGAGAAGAACCGGGATGAAGTGACGTCCGATTGCCTCTCCTGGCTGCGGAAGCACACGCCGTAACTATTGCTGCATCAAGGGATATCCTTCGTCGCGGACGGCCGATTTGTTCCAGCATACTTGGAGGGGTATAATGGAATAGGAAGTACAATCTCGAACATGATTCTATGGAGGGATAGCCATGCCCCAATTATTTGAACCGCTGACGTTGCGCGGGGTGACGATACCGAATCGCATCGTGATGTCGCCGATGTGCATGTACTCTTGCCACAATGAGGACGGGATGGTCAACGATTGGCATCTGGTCCATTATACGTCCCGCGCCGTCGGACAAGTCGGCCTGATCATGATCGAGGCCACCGCCGTAACCCCTGGGGGACGCATCAGCGCGCAGGATCTTGGCATTTGGAGCGACGAGCACGTAGAAGGGCTTCGCCGCCTGACCGACATGGTCCATGCGCACGGCAGCAAGATCGGCATTCAGCTCGCCCACGCCGGGCGCAAAGCAACCGTTCCCGGAATCATCGCCCCTTCGGCGCTGCGCTTCAGCGAAGCCTATGAGACGCCAGAGGAGATGACGCTGGAGGACATCCGCAAGACAATCAAAGCATTCGCCGACGCCGCGCGGCGGGCCGAGGAAGCGGGGTTCGACGTAATCGAGGTTCACGGCGCCCACGGGTATCTGATCAACCAGTTCCTGTCCCCGCTGACGAACCAGCGGACCGACAGCTACGGCGGCACCGCCGACGCCCGCTACCGCTTCTTGAGCGAAGTGATTGAAGCGGTCCGCATCACGTGGTCCAAGCCGCTGTTCGTGCGCATCTCGGCCAATGAATATGCGGAAGGCGGGAACGCGATCGAGGCATACATTGACTATGCCCGTCGCATGAAGGATCAGGGCGTCGACCTGATCGACTGCAGTTCGGGCGGGGTCGTTCCCCATCCGGTCGAATCGTATCCAGGCTATCAGGTCCAGTATGCGCATGCGATCCGTCAATCTGCCGGCATTGCGACCGGCGCCGTTGGGCTGATTACCGAACCGGCCTTGGCCGAAGAGATTGTGCGCAATGCCCGGGCCGATCTCGTTTTCCTCGGCCGCGAGCTGCTGCGGGATCCGTACTGGCCGCGCCAGGCTGCGCAGCAATTGCGCCAAAAACTCGCTCCGCCGAAGCAGTACGATCGTGGTTGGTAATCCATTGACGATAATCATTGCATCTTGAACCTCAGTTATTTCAGGCGGGGCTGCAGCCAGCGGCCCCGCCTGCTTGTGTTCTCATCGCCCCAACGCCGACACTGCATCAGGCTGCCAAAGCGGATAACTCCTGCCCTGAGCAGAGCCGAAGCCCCAAGCGGGAGCCGCGGTCAAGGCAGCCGCTTGAAATCGCTGGTGCGCTGCAGATGCTCCTCGATGCGGTTCAGCCGCTTATGAATCCGGTAAAATATGGGGGCAACGGAGAGCATGATCAGCAGGTACAACAACACTACAGCATAGGCATCCAATATACTTCCCCCTTCCCGATGGTCCCTCCTGCGGGCATCAACAAATAATTATGAAAATATCTCCTTTATTGTAACGTCCATCCCTGCCTCCTTCAAATTTCCCGAAATATGTATCCCAGCCTCTCATCTCCTCTGCTCTAAGGCAGAAAAACAGCACGCGGAACTGTCTCAAATCCTGTCGTTTTCCTATGAGGAATATCACCTATAACCTATTTACTTCCCCAATATGTTGTAGTATATTGGCATAAGTACAACAACATATTGAAACGATACAGGTGCTGCGGTTCGACAAAGCGATGCGCGTCGGGCCCCGGCTTAATAGGGAAGACGGTGCGAATCCGTCGCGGTCCCGCCACTGTTAGAAGCGCTTCCGGAACAACGCTCATCTCCGTTCCGGGGCAAGTACCCGGCAGAACAGGCGCTCTGTAGAGAGCGGCCTTTTCTATGTCCACTGGGACGAATGTCCCGGGAAGGCCGCCGAGGTATTCGGCTTCAAGCCAGGAGACCTGCCTGTATCGCAGCACATTGATGTCCCTACGCGGAATAGGGAACGTGTTCAGGCCGCGCGCTGCGATGCGGTACCGCCTTCGGCGGGCGAACGCAGCTCCGTGGTTGCAGGGGGAGCTGCGCCTTGTCCTAGCGATGCGCAGCCGCCATCATAAGAAGCCCCCGGATACATACGGCTTTGCCATGCCGTTCCTGAGCCGTTCTCGCGAAGGGACGGCTATTTTTATTGCTCTTTTCGAGGAGGAATACGGATGCTAACCACCAATCATACCGTTCAGACCGTACACAAACCGAATAATCGCTCGCTCGCGTTCGACGCGGAGCGCATCCTGCGTTACGGCGAGCGCATCATGGGCGAATACCCGAAGCTGGATCGCGAACGCTGGCACCGGGGCGTCCTGGCCAAGCTCCGTCACAGCCATGTTCAGGCATCCGACATCACGCAGGCTTGCATCATGACCGCATTGGAGCTGGTCTCCGTCGAGGAGCCGCAATGGAAGTTTGTCGCTGCCCGGGCGCTGCTGACGAAGCTGTATAAGGAAGCGGCCCTGCACCGCAGCTACAAGGCATACGCCGACCGTCCGTACGGCGACTTCTACAAGCTGATTAAGCAGTTGGCCGATATCGGCATTTACCGCGAGGAGCTGCTGGAGGCCTACACGCCCGATCAGATTCGCGAGCTGGGCCAAGCGATCGAGCCGGCCTGCGACGAGCTGTTCGATTATATCGGGCTGCTGACTCTCGCGGAGCGGTATTTGGCTGTCGATTTCGAGGGGCGGACGATGGAGCTGCCGCAGGAGCGCTATATGATCATTGCCATGTACCTGATGCATCAGGAGCCGGAGGAGCGCCGCGTCGAGCTGGCCAAGGAAGCCTATTGGGCAATGAGCAATCTCTACATGACCGCGGCGACGCCGACGATGGCGAACGCGGGCAAGAAGGTCGCCGGCCAGTTGTCGAGCTGCTTCATCGATACGGTGGACGACTCGCTGGAAGGCATCTTCGATTCGAATACCGACGTGGCCCGGCTGAGCAAGATGGGCGGCGGCATCGGCGTCTATCTGGGCAAGGTGCGGGCGCGCGGCTCCGATATTCGCGGCCACAAAAATACGAGCTCCGGCGTCATCCCATGGATTCGCCAACTGAACAATACCGCCGTAAGCGTCGACCAGCTCGGCACGCGCAAGGGCGCCATTGCCGTCTATCTGGACGTGTTCCACAAGGACATTCTGTCCTTTCTCGATCTCAAATTAAATAATGGCGACGAGCGCATGCGGGCGCATGATATTTTCCATGGCGTCTGCATCCCGGATCTGTTCATGGAAGCGGTCGAGAAGCGCGAAGACTGGCATCTGTTCTGCCCGCATGAAGTGAAGAAGACGATGGGCTGGACCGACGGGAACGGCCGCCCGCTCGGACTGGAAGATTTCTATGACGAGCAGGCGGGCCAGGGGCAGTTCCGCGAGAAGTATGCGGAGGCGGTAGCGAACCCGCGATTGTCGCGCATTACGCTGCCCGCCATCGACATCATGAAGCGCATCCTGAAGTCTCAGCTTGAGACCGGAACGCCTTATATGTTCTACAAGGATACCGCCAATCGGGCCAATCCGAACAAGGCGCATGGCACGATCTACTGCTCCAATCTGTGCACCGAGATTATGCAGAACATGTCGCCGACGACGATCGAGCAGGAAGAACTGGTGCTCGAGGACGGGCGGGCCCGCATCATCATAAGCAAGATTCCGGGCGACTTCGTCGTCTGCAACCTGAACTCGATTCATCTGGCGCGCGCCGTGCGGGCCGACGTGCTCGAACGCCTCGTGCCGATCCAGGTGCGGATGCTCGACAATGTCATCGACATCAACAATATCGAGGTGCTGCAAGCCCAGCATACGAACCGGCGCTACCGCGCGATTGGGCTCGGCACCTTCGGGCTGCATCATCTGCTTGCGCTGGAAGGCATCGCATGGGAATCGGATGAGGCCGTGGAATACAACGACCATCTCTATGAGCGGATTCATTATCTGGCGGTGCGGGCGAGCATGGAGCTGGCGAAGGAAAAAGGCGCTTATCCGCTGTTCGCCCGGTCCGAATGGGAGAACGGCCGCTATTTCGAGCAGCGAGAATATACGACCGGAACGCGCCCCGGCCGCTTCGTGACGACCGAGCAGTGGAAGGAGCTCGCTGCCGAGGTCAAGGCGAACGGGATGCGCAACGCGTGGCTGATGGCGGTCGCCCCGAACGGTTCCACCTCGATCATTGCCGGCTCGACGGCGAGCATCGATCCGGTATACGAGCTGCTCAGCTATGAAGAGAAGACCACGTACAAGATCGCCAACCCGGCGCCGGACTTGTCGGACAAGACGATGTGGTATTACAAGACGGCATTTCGTCTCGATCAGAACTGGTCGATCCGCATGGCGGGAGCCCGCCAGCGCCATATCGACCAGGGCCAGAGCTTCAACCTGTATGTCCGTCCCGATATCCGGGCCGTCGATTTCCTTAACCTGCATCTGCATGCCTGGAAGGCCGGCTTGAAATCGACCTATTACGTGCGCAGCCAGGCGCTGACCGTCGAGGAATGCGAAGCGTGCAGCTCTTAAAGCGAACGCCGGACGGAAATAGAATGATGATAATGTGTGGAAAGGGAGAAGATGGATGACTTTACTCGATCGCGAGCTGAAACTGCAAAAAATATTCAATACCGAGGCGCCGAACCAATCTACCCGCATTATTTTGGGAGAATGCTCCGGTATCCTGAACTGGGACGATATCCGGATGCCGCACATGTACAAACTGTACAAAGTGCTTCTGCTGAACCATTGGATCGCCGATGAGATTCCGATGTCCAAGGATGCCCAGCAATTTCCGAATTTGACGCCGGATGAGCAGCACGCCTTCAAGATTAACATTTCGCTGCTGGCGGTGCTCGATTCGATGCAGACGATGTTCGTAGGCGATGTGAAGCGGTTTTTCACCGATTCCTCCCTGGAGGCCATTTCGGCCATTATCGCCCAGCAGGAAGTCGTTCACAATCAATCTTATTCTTATGTGCTGTCCTCTCTCGTGTCGGAGCAAGAGCAGAAGGACATTTTCGAATATTGGAAGCATGATGCCGTGCTGCTGGAGCGCAACCGCTTCATTGCGGACATTTACCAGACGTTCCGGGACAATCCGACGCCGCAGACATTCTTCGAAGCGCTCGTCGCGGATCTGATTCTCGAGGGAGTATTTTTCTACAGCACGTTCGCCTTCTTCTATAATCTGGCCCGCGACCAGAAAATGATGGCCACGAGCCAAATGATCTCGTATATCCAGCGCGACGAGAACCAGCACTGCTATTTCTTCGGCGAAGTGTTCAAGCAACTGCTGCGCGACTTCCCGGAATTAAATACCGACGAGAACCGCCGGTTTGTCTACGAGACCATCGACCGGGCCGTTCAACTGGAGACGAACTGGGCGCATTACACGCTCAGCAATATTCGCGGCATCGATCTGCGCGAGCTGAGCGATTACATTAAATATATCGCGAACCGCCGCCTCGCCATGATGGGCATGGAAAAGGCCTATGAAGGCGTCGACGTGAACTGCATGCCATGGATTAAGCCCTTCTCCGACGAGGCGCTCAACTCGACGAAGACCGATTTCTTCGAAGCGAAATCGCGCACCTACGGCAAGGTCGGCGACGACAACGGCTTCGACGAGCTGTAAGCCGGCGTGCTGCCGGGCACCCGCCCGCGTATGCATCCCTATCACAATGCATAATATAAACTTTATGCGGCAAGGCCGTCCTCATCTGTGACCGGAACGGCCTTGCTTTTTATATCCCCCGACACCCGCCTTTACAAAAACGATAACTTCCGTTAACAATCCCCTCATTCGCTTGCCCTAAGATAAATATATATCATATCAAGCTCTCTTGATTTCCACGATTTCTTCTTGCGACGGAGGTTATGTATGAACAAAAAGAAACTGGGCACAGCCGCGATCCTGACGACGCTGATAAGCTCCTTATTCGCCGGCTCCCTATTTGCGGCGCCGATCCACCCTATCGATCACATCCAATGGATGCAGGACAAGAACTACATATTCGGAACCAAAGACGGGCTCGCGCTGGATCGCCCAATCACCCTCGTAGAAGCGATCGCGATGCTCGCGCGCGTGCAGGGCGCGGCGCAGTCGGTGAAGATTGCCGATCCGGCGCTCAAGCACTGGGCCGCCACATCGCTTACGTGGGCAAAGCAGGAGGGGATCGTCGATGCGGAGCAATGGAAAGGGCTTCATCATCCGGCGGCGGCGGCGACGCTCCAGAGCGTGGCCGAAAAAGCAGGGTTACGTCTCGAGCTGGCCGGAGAAACGGTGACCCGCGATCAGTTCTTCAAGGCGCTCGGCGACGCGATTACGACGCATGTCACCATCGGGCATACGAACGATTTGCATGGCCACGTTCTCGAAGATGCCAAAGCGAAAGAAATGGGCTACGCGAAGCTCGCCACCTTGATGAAGGATCTGCGCGAGGAAAATCCGAATACGATGCTGCTGGATGCCGGAGATATGATTCAAGGCACCATTTACGTGAATCTATCCAAAGGAGAAACGGCGACGAAGCTGGCCAATGCCCTCGGGTACGACTTCATGGCGTCGGGCAACCACGAATATGACTTCGGCTATGAGCAGCTTGCGAAGCTGACGAAGATGTTCGAGTTCCCTGTGCTGGCCGCGAACGTCTTCGACGCGGAAGGCAAGCCTTTGCTTCAGCCTTATGTCACAAAGCAGGTGGGCGGCAAGACCTTCGCCATCCTCGGCTTGGTCACGAAGGACACGCCGATTGTTACCCATCCTGACAATGTGAAGGGCCTGACGTTCCGGGACCCGATCGAGGTCGCGAAGGAATGGGTGCCGAAGCTCCGCCAAAAGGCCGATCATGTCATCGTGCTCTGCCATACCGGCCTGGAGTATGATCGCGAGATGGCGAAGCAGGTGCCGGGCATCGACATCATCGTCGGCGGCCACACCCATACCCCGGTCGATGAACCGGAGCTGGTCAATGGCACCTACATCGTGCAGGATTGGGAATACGCCAAGTCGCTGGGCCGGGTCGATCTGTACTATCATGGCGAAGATTTGGTTCATTTTTCAGGCGGACTGCTCAAATATGACGAAACGACGAAGCCCGACCCGGACGTGGCCGCCATCGTCGAGTCGCTGAAAAAAGAGACCGATGCGCTCTTGAATGAAAAAATCGCGACGGCGAGCGTCGATCTGGATGGGGACCGCTCGAGAGTGCGGAAGCAGGAGACGATCATGGGCAATCTGGTCGCGGACGCGATGCTGGAGCGCACTCGCACGATGCCCGGCTTCGAAGCCGATTTGGCCATCACGAACTCGGGCGGCATCCGCACGACCATTATGAAGGGTGATGTGACGAAGCGGAATTTGTACGACGTGCTGCCGTTCCCGAACACGCTGGCTGTCGTTGAAGTGAAGGGCAGCGACCTGAAGGCGGCTCTCGAAAACGGCGTCAGTGAAATCGAGTCCGGCTCCGGCCGCTTCCCGCAAATTGCGGGCCTGTCCTTCGCCTTCGACGTGAAGCAGCCGAAGGGAAGCCGCGTGACCGATGTCAAGGTAGGCGGCAAGGCGCTGGAAGAAGATAAAACGTATCATGTCGCGACGAACGATTTCCTGATCGCGGGCGGAGACGGATATTCCATGTTCATGAACAAAAAATCGCTCGATACCGGCGTCACGCTCTATGAAGTCGTCGAACAGTACATGAAGGCGAAGAAAGAGATCGCGGGCAAGCTCGAGCAGCGCATTCGCCAGTAACTGTCCCTCCCATTCCCTATTGAAGGTATTATAACCAAGCCCCTCATCGAAGGGCCGCGTACGGTACACGCAGTTCCCCGTGCTGGCGCGGCTCTTTTTTTATGAAAAAAAGCCCCCATCTTCTGAGAGAAGACAGAGGCAACTTAGCGCCATATTCCTTTCGGTTACCCGATCGTCTCGACGACTTCGCCGTCCTGGTTGCGGATCTCGGTCTTGACGATGTGAAATTGCACCTTCGGCAGGGAAGCAATCGTGAACGAGCCTTGACGCGGCACGAGCCGCGAAGCCAGCTCCTCCAGCGCTTGCTCGTTCAGGTGCAGCTCGAGAGCGTCGTCCCGCACGATGGCCTGAGGCTCGTCGCCGGGAAAGCAGGCGATATGCCGGTTCGGGCCAATCAAATACAGCGCCTCCCGGTACGGGATACGGCCGCGCAGTATTTTGGCAATCGAAGGGGCCTGCTTCGCTCCGATCTCAATCGTGTAAGCCTCCCCCCGCAGGAACTTCTTCTCCTCCTGCCAGGCCAGACTATCGATGAACAGACTGCCTGTCCCGGAGCCGTCCCTCCGCATCCCCTCTTCCGCTCTGGCGGCGATATCCGGACTGCGGAGCACCGACGTCCGCTTCAAATCGGTGATGCCCATCGGCAAAACCTCCTCCATCATTGGCAGGAAGCCGCTGCTTCTCCATGACTTCATCATGTCAAGCTCGTCCAGCGTGATGCCGGCCACCTGCAGGAATTCCACGCTTCCGTTCGGCGTATCCATCTCGCCCAGCTCGCTGTCCCGCATGAAAAAGAGCGCCCTCAGCTCCGTATCCGAGTCAAGCGCGATCGGACCGTTCGCATCCAAATAATGCCCAGCCGCGAACACATTGCCCGACCGGAATACATACCGGCCCAGATTTTGCAGCATGTTCATCGGCCATGCCGGAGGTTCCTCTTCCCCCTCCCGCTTCAGCCGCATCGTCAGCTCGAAGCCATAGCCGCTGATCTCCGGGTCGTCCCCTTCCTTCTCGTACAGCTCCGAGAAGCCGTATGTGACATAATGCCAATGCGGCACCGGCTCGGTCTGCGCATAGACGCTGATCCCGTCCAGCGGATCCTCGCCGCCGAGCATATAGGGCAAGACGGTGCCATAATGGAGCGGCTCCGTGTCCCCGTACAGTTCCTTCAATTTCGCATCAATTGCGTCCCAGCCGAGGGCCTGCACTTCTTCTTCCGTCATGCGCGTTCACCTGATTTCATATGGTTTAGAGGTTGTTCGTTGTTCCCGCGAATGTGAGAGG
Organism: Paenibacillus dendritiformis; assembly: GCF_015845845.1. Classification (GTDB taxonomy): domain Bacteria; phylum Bacillota; class Bacilli; order Paenibacillales; family Paenibacillaceae; genus Paenibacillus_B; species Paenibacillus_B dendritiformis_C. Next base: position 8,391 of record NZ_LDIG01000227.1, on the reverse strand, counting down.
GTCTTACATCCGCCCACGCTGCATTGCACCCGTCAGACGGGCAGCAGCGATAAAATAATGGAAGTCAGCCCGAAGCAGAGATTCAGCAAACACAAGAAGATGACAACCTGCTTCTGGTTCAGTCCGACCGCCAGCAGACGGTAGTGCGCCTGGGTCGCATCCGCTTTGTAGATCGGCTGCCCGTTAAGCATCCGCCGGATGACGACCAGAATATTGTCGAATATCGGCACGCCCACCGCGAGAAGCGGAATGAAGAGCGATAAGAGCGTTGCTTGCTTGAACGCGCCGTCGAGCGCCACCACCCCCAGCATGAAGCCGAGAAACGTCGCCCCGGCGTCGCCCATAAAGACATTGGCCGGCGGCTTGTTGTAGCGCAAATACCCTAATGCCGCTCCGACCAGGATCAAAGCCATCATTGCCGGAGTCCCCTGCCCGTGCGAAATGCCGACGATGAACAACGTGCCTGCCGAAATCGCGGTCAGTCCCCCTGCCAAACCATCCATCCCGTCCGAAAAGTTAATGACCGTCGTAACGCCGAATATCCACGTTACCGTCAACAGGAACTGAAGCCATTCCGGAAAATAAATGAACTGCCCCGTGAACGGGTTGTTGAATCCGATGAAAGCGATTCCCGAAGCGTACACCAAGGCGGCGGCCCCTACCTGCACGATAAGCTTCGGCAGCGCGGGGAAGTCCTTGCGCCGGGTCTTGTACCAGTCATCCACCATGCCGATAGCCAGGATGAGCAGCCCGCCGCCGAGAATGCCGGCCATCTTCGTCAAGGAATGCGGGACGAACAGCACATAAGTGACGCAAAAGCCGATGAAAATCGCAGCCCCCGCCAACAAGGGAATGGGCTGCCTATGTATTTTCCGTTCATTATCCGCCTGCGGCTGATCAACGAAGCCGATGCGGAAGGCCAATTTCTTGAATGGAGGAATCAGAAAAAGGACGATACAAGCAGAAAGAAGAAAGGCGAAAACGTAAGAAAACATATCATTACCTCCGCTGCATATCCGTTTACGTTCATTATAAAGCATATATGAACATGATCAACCACAGGGTTACATATTTTGGCACGGAAAATGGGTTGATTTACACGGAAAGTATAGACCCAACCGACTCCGCCTTCACGAGGGTGACGTAAACCCGTTCATGCTCGACCGGCTCATCCGCAATCAATTTTAATAATTGCTCGGCTGCCAGCGCGCCCCATTTGCGCTTGGAATAATCAATCGTAGCGAGACGAGGCTGGACGAATTGGGACAGCTCCATATTGTCGAATCCAATCACATGAATATGCTCGCCGATCACGTAAGGCGACTCCTTCACCGCATTGTACAGTCCAACGGCCATTTCATCGTTGAGGCAAAAGACGGCCACCGGCTCCGTATACTCTCGAATAATCCGCTCTGCCGCCGCTTCCCCGCTCGCTTTGTCGAAATTGCCTTCCATTTCAATGCACGCGATAGGCTCCCCGGTTTCATCCGGTAGGATGGGCTGGTTTCGTTCCACCGTCTGCCGGGCCGCAAGCAGGCGCTGATTGGAATCGAAGGAGCCTTGAGGCCCTGACACGACGTATATTTTCCGGAAACCTTCCTCTAATAGATATTCGATCGCCAACATGGCGCCTGCCTTATTATCGAGCAGCACCTGATTTACGTTGGGGTGGTTCAGCTCCCGGTCCAGCACGACGAGTTTATGCCCGCGGTCCGCATATTGGAGCAGCTCTTCGCTGGAGAAGGACGCATCCAGCACGATGGCGCCGTCGATCATCCGTTCCGGCAATAGACGGTGGGATTGCGAGCCGCTGCATACCACCAGATCATATCCTCTCTTGTTCAGCACTTCCTTCATTCCCTGCAGCAGCTGCCCGTAGAATGAGCCTTCGAAGCCGGTCAAAAAAGCGCCGATAATCTTCGTCTCTCTCGTTTTCAGCATTCTGGCCGCCGCATTTGGAACATAATTCAATTCTTTGGCAACCGACAATATTTTGTTGCTCGTTTCCTCCGTCACCTTGGGGCTTCCATTCAAAGCATAGGATACGGTCGAGATCGAGACCCCCGCTTTCTTCGCGATATCCTTAATACTGACCACAGCATTCGCTCCCATCGTTCACACCAATTTTTTCCTTACTATATCAAATCAGGCGAAGGCCTTGAAAGAACGCTCCGCAAACCAAATCCGTCCGGTATCGATCACGGGATCGAGATATCGTTGGAACAGCCTCCTCTTTACAGCCCGGAAGTCTGCTCAAGCGCTCTTCGCCCTCCACGCCTGGCAGGCAAGGCACCGAATTCCATACGGCACCCACGAATCGAAACGTTTCTTATTTCGTGAATAATATTATCACATTCTTTCGTTCGATAGTTAGACAAAGTTAATATTGTATTTCTTTACTTTTGAAACGTTATTTTAAAGCAGCTTGAATGCCGTTTTTCGCAGAGAGGGAATAAGAAATCACCCCTTTTTAACGATTACAGGTGATATCTCATGTTATTCGAAACGTTTCATCAAGCATCGAATTCAGCAAGTCCGCTTCCGCCGAGCGGTTCAAGCATAAAGCGCCCTCGCAGGTCGGTGGAGCGTGTGTCGAGCAAGAAACGTATTCCATTTACCATAAATAGCAACGAAAGTCTATATTCCTTCCCAGTGGAACTCTCTATACTGAGGATAGGCAATGTATGGAAATCAGGACACGAGGGAGGACAACGAATGACACAGCGACAGCTTGAATGGGAAGCCGATCTCGTCATCATCGGCGGCAGCATGGGAGGATGCGCCGCGGCGCTGGCCGCCTGCCGCTTGGGCAAGACGGTGCTGCTGACGGAAGAGACCGCCCGCATCGGCGGCCAGTTGACCAGCCAGCTCGTCCCGCCGGACGAGCATCCCTGGATTGAGCGATTCGGATGCACGGATACCTACCGCCAGTTCCGCCATGCGGTCAGACAGTACTACCGCGATCACTTGCCGCTGAACGCGAGGGCGCGTTCCGACGAACGGCTGAACCCCGGCAACGGCATCGTGAGCCGCCTCTGTCACGATCCGCGCGTCGCGCTGCATGTGCTGGAAGCGATGCTGTTCCCGTATGTCCACAGCGGGAGCCTGGTCATCCGCACCGGCTGCCGCCCGATCGGCGCGGAGGTCGAGGGCGACCGCATTCGCGCAGTCACGGTGCGGGATGCTCAGGGCGATGACTATGTTTGCACGGGGGCCTATTTTCTCGACGCGACCGAGTGCGGCGATCTGCTTGCCCTGTCCGGGACCGAATACGTCACCGGCGCGGAATCCCAGCGCGAGACCGGGGAGCCGCATGCCGTTCCCGGGCCGGCTGAGCCGCAAAATATGCAGGGCATTACGTACTGCTTCGCCGCCGAGTACTTCGAAGGCGGAGACCATACGATCGAGAAGCCGGAACGCTACGAATTCTGGCGCCAGTATCAGCCGCCGTTCTGGCCCGATCGCCTGCTGAGCTGGACCGGCGTTCAACCGGCTACCTTGAAGCCGGTGCGATATTCACTCTTTCGCGAGCCCGGAACCTTCCCGCTGTTCCACTACCGCCAGATCACCGATCCGGCCCTGTATGATCCGGCGTCCGGCGACGTTCCGAACCCCGTCACGATCGTCAACTGGCCGGAGAATGACTATTGGCTCGGCTCCGTGATCGATGTCAGCGAAGCGGAACGCGAACGCCATCTGCAGGAGGCGAAGCAGCTCAGCCTGTCGCTGCTGTACTGGCTGCAGACGGAAGCGCCGCGAAGCGACGGCGGCTGCGGTTATCCGGGCTTGCGGCTGCGGCATGATATCGCGGGCACGGTGGACGGCCTGGCAATGTACCCGTATATTCGGGAGTCAAGACGCATCCGGGCCGAGTTCACCGTCTTGGAGCAGCATGTCTCCACCGAATACCGCCAGGGCCGCCCGGCCGAAGCGTTCGCGGACTCGGTCGGCATCGGCTGCTACCGCATCGATCTTCATCCATCGACGGGCGGGAACAATTATATCGACATCTCGTCCCTGCCGTTCCAGATTCCGCTTGGCAGCCTCCTGCCTGTCCGCATGGACAATCTGCTGCCGGCGTGCAAGAACATCGGCACCACCCACATCACCAACGGCTGCTACCGCCTGCATCCGGTGGAATGGAACATCGGGGAAGCGGCCGGCGCCCTGGCCGCGTACGCCCTCGACCACGGGATCGCGCCGCGCGCAGTGCGAAGCGGCCCGGAGCATCTGGCCGCATTCCAGCGCCAGCTTCAGCAGCTCGGAGTGGAGCTGCAGTGGCCGTCCGTCTATCCTGTGTAAGCGGTGCTATCTCATCTCCTTTGCAGGGTTCAGGGTCCGCAACGGCTGCTGCTCCTGCCTTGGTCTCCCCGTTCGCGCTTCCGCGTTCGGGGAGATCGCGCTTGCGGGCGTCCCCCTTGCTTGCGGACATACCCCTTTCTTGCGACATACCCCTTGCTTGCAGGCGTGCCCCTTTTAGCCCTTTAGTCACGCTCCCCTTCAATCAGGAACTCTTCCCTTCCCTGCTTAATCTCCTTCGTTTCCATGCCGCCATTTTCGAAGGGAACTCGACTGCCGTCCCAAAATCGGTTTTGCGGTGTCACAAAATCAAGGACTCTCTTGCCAAAAGGAATAACGGATAAAAATGAAGGATGGGCGATCATGAGCATAAGTACGGATAGGGAGTGCATAGCGCAAGAGGCGATTATTTTGCGGCAAGGAACAGCCCACCTGATTATGGCCATCGCACCGTATTCGCTTGCTCTACCCGCCCGGACAACCCTGTCGAGGAATTATATGCTTCCTGTCGGGGACTCGCCTTTTCTATCGCGTACCGTATGCTTGGCGCCGTCTCGGACGCGGAGGATCGTACAAGATGTATTTGCCGACATGGCAGGCAGGGACTTGAGCGAAGTAAGAAATAGGAAGGCGTATATCGCCAACTGCGTGACAAACCGCTGCTTAAATATCTTGCAATTGGCACGGCGCACAAGGGAGGCGTACCCCGGCGAATGGTTGCCAGAGCCGCTCGCCGCTTCCGGCGAACAGCCCGATCAATTGGCCGAGCGCGCGGATTCGTTGTCGTATGCTTACTTGGTGATGCTTGAGCGCCTCACCCCCGTTGAGAGGGCCGTATTGCTGCTGCGGGAAGCGTTCGAGTATAACTATAAAGAGATAGCGGATATCTTCGGGAAATCAGTTCCCAATTGCCGCAAAATATTGAGCCGTGCCAACGAGCACGCCCGTGCGCCATCTCCGTCCGCTCCCGCCGGGGAGGCGGCGACAAGGAGAAGCGCGTTGGTCGCTCGATTCATGTCGGCCTTCCAACACTATGATGTCGAGGCGCTACTGGAGCTGCTCGCGGACGACGCCGTGCTGATTACGGACGGCGGGCCCCATGTTCGCGCAGCCATGCGTCTCCTTACCGGTCAAAACCGCGTAATGAAGCTGCTGTCCTCTCGGAAGACGTTCGCGGCGATGCGCCATTCGCCGCCAATCATCACCGATGTCAATGGAGAGCCGAACGCGGCGTACCTCGATCAAGGCGCCGTCAGAGCGGTATGCTGCTTCATGCTTACGCCGGATCAGGAGCGAATTCTCCAGGTCTATATCATACTGAACCCGGATAAGCTGGACCATCTCGCGCGGAAGCAAGGAAGCTGAATATGACGGGCATAAAAAGCCGGGGAAGAGAACCATGACCGATTGGAGTACCGCTGCGGGCCAGGTCTTCGCGGCGGCGGGATGGAAGGGGAGCATCAGGTCATTCATGTGGAGGTCGCCAGGATGGATCAGGAATGGCTTAAGCTTGTGGGACAAATGAGTTTTGTGAAGCATGTTGGTGTGAAGGGGAATCATATCAAGATAGAAGTAGAGGACACGCGGAAAAACAAGAGCAAATTGCTGGAAAGTGCCTTGCAGCATCAGGTTGATCTTATGAAATTCGAAGTGAATTATATCACATTAGAAGAAATATTCTTAAAGCTGGTGGTGGATCCGTGAGCAACTTCAACGTTTTCATGAAAAATGAATTCACGCAGATGGTTCGGGATTATAAAAAGGAATTATCATTGACCCCAATATGACCGCTCAGGTTGGCGGGGAAGTATTGGCCAGCACCCTCGGATCGCAGTTTGATCAGTTGTGAATTATACTTATTGCGATTTCGGTCATGGGCATTGTACAGACGGACAAAGCGTACGGCATGCTGGCTTTCAACATGACAAGACCAGTTTCTCCAATCTCATATATAAGCGGGAAGATCAGCTCAAACTATCTATTTCTGACCTGCAGTATAGCGATAGGATATCTGGTGTCCGTTCTTTATACAAATTACCTGTTCACGCAAGTACCCGTTGCGGAAATGTTCACAGCAATAATGTTCTACCTGATGTGGGTTTGTTTACGGTCTCTTTAATCACAATGTTCAGCACAATCTTCAATAGTCCAGGCGTCACCGCCCTTATTTCGATTCTTATCTTGCTGGCTATGAGAATGATCGTCGGGCTGCATCCTCTTATCGACATTCTGAATCCCGCAAATATGAGCAAATATGCGATGGAGTTGCTGATCAGCGGGAACGTTTACACGAAAGTAGTCGGTACCTTATTAGCGTCCTTCATCTGGACCCGTTGACCATTAGTGTAACAAACTACTTTAGTTCAAACAAAAAATTCAAGACGGAGTGAAAGGCCACAGGAGAGTGATCGAAGTTGTTATCGGGTAATGATTAATCGTTTTTTTTCATGCCTAATACAATAAAGATAATACCGGATAATATTAATATAAGACTAAAATATTTTGGAACCCACCCCATTGCACCTTGTGCGCTTAATAAACTGTTAAATTCGAAATACTGTGCATAAATTACAGAAGCGATTAGATACAACCCATAAAAAATAGTTCCAGATAATAAACATGCGGACCCGACAATTATTTTTTTCACACGAAATCCTCCCTTATCACAATAAGAGTCCTCTATTAATAGAGGACTCTTATTGTGGAGTAAATTAGTATTCGTAAACCAAATGCTCCCAATAAGAATGCCATTTCCATGTATTTTCATTAAACCATTGCTTGCTGATTCCGGAGCGAATATATACATCAAGGTGAGTACCCAGACTTTTAAACATTGTAGCATATTTTACCTTAACCCGATTCACCACCGCCAGTTATAGTATTGTATCGTGAAGAAGAAGTTCCGTAAATAAAATCATAGTACGACCAGTCTCTTTATCGGCCATTGCTTTCATACTAGCCGAATTCCCAGAATTCCATGCCCATGTAAAAGATGCGGTTTTGGGGAATCCAATCGTAAATGACAATTGCCGATCTTTAACTAATTGCTGCGCTATATCTGTAGTGTCAGGTTGTCCAGATATTAAATCATCCTCTCTATAATATTTATGGAAATCTCCTTGAAATCCACCTAATAATACTCTGTTATCGTCGACTGAATAAACTTGTGCATCTGCCACAATAATTAGATGATCATAATCAGGATCATTATTTTGTGCATTATAGATTAAATAATCTGTAACTGTTCTCCCCACTTCAAAGGTATCCAAATCATAAAATAAACTATCATCATAATACCAGCATGATTTTCTAATAGATGTCATTAATGTAGCGTCGTTGTTTTGAAGGCTCATTTGTGGTTGTGCATTAATAAAACTGTTCAATCTCAACTTTTTTTCGCACATTAATTATTTGTTCTCTTAATGAATTATTCTCTACAGACTCTACCGAAACATTGATTTTAGCGTTTTTTGGAAAGTATCGAGATCCATCTAATACATAGATTTTACCATTATGGTTATAAAAAGTTAAGTCTGTTTGTACTAGAACACCCTCCTCAATTTCCATTGGTTCACCAGTTTCGGGATGGATTTTCTCCCGTTCGTCATTAGGCAATAACACCTTTGCCCCTTTATTACTTTTTTCATATTCCTCTTCGGCACCCAAGATCATTGGTACTTTGTTGCCCTGGAATAAGTTGCTGTACACACTTTTTTTGTCTATATAAGTTGAACTAAAGAATATCCACTACTATATCAGACTCCATCCGCACACAGAGACGGTCGATGATTGCTTGAGGTTCTTTCATCACAGCATTCATGAAAGAGCAGACATTCTTCCGTATCTCAGCTACAGTGTGGTAGAAGACGTTATTCACGACATCCGCTTTGAGCCACTTCCAGAGTCCTTCCACAATATTCAGTTGCGGACTGTACGGCGGAAGAAAGACAAAGGTCAGTCGCTTGTTTTCTTTCAGAAACGGCTCGAGTAGCTTGGCGTGATGGATTCTGGCATTATCCAGAATCATGGTAATGGTTCCTGAAGGGTATGCTTCAAGTACTTTGTTCAAGAATTTGAGAAACGTTTCTGCTG
>NZ_LDIG01000226.1 GCF_015845845.1 Paenibacillus dendritiformis | reverse complement strand
GATTGAGCCCCTACCCCTCACAGATCCGTACGTGCGCAATTAACGCATACGGCTCTTCACATCAATCATTTACAACGTATGGTTTTTTTTCTTAGCCGTAGATATTGACATAGATGCGCGGCTTCGGCAGATTCCAGCGTTTGACGAGGTCATAGAATTTCTCTTTGCTGTAACTCTGCCGTTGGCTTCTACGGTTTAGCCATTTGAACATGGATTTCTGTACCAAGTATGCGTACGTTCTTATGCTCTTGAAGTTATCCGTTATTCCGTAGTAGCGGAAATGGCCTATTAATTTCGCACGAATCTTTGGTATAGTTAAGGTTAGTTCCTTATGTCTCGCTTGTTTCATCCATGCGTCAAACGCTTTTATTTTCTGCCTGAATTTCTTCTTGCTCGTTTTGCGTTTGACTCGAAAGCCCCCCGTTCGACTTTTCCCACAGTAATGGGTAAATCCCAGAAAGTCGAACGTGTCCGGCTTTCCCAGGCCGGCTTTCCTCCTTGCAGCCTCAGCGAAGCGGCCAAATCGTATAATCTTTGTTTTCTCTTCTGCCACTGTTAAATTGAATTTAGCCAAGCGCTTGAGCAGAGCATAATAAAATCGCTCGGCATCGTCTTTGAACTGAAACATGCACACGAAGTCATCTGCGAACCGCACCATTTCCGCTCGGCCCCTCAATTGCTTCTTCACGGCCGCATCGAACCATAGGTCCAGCACGTAATGCAGGTAAATATTCGCTAACAGCGGGGATACTGCAGAACCTTGAGGGGTTCCTTCTTCACTCGGTTCGAATACCCCGTTTTCCTGTATCCCTGCAATGAGCATTCTTCTCACAAGGCGGTGGATGTTTGGGTCCCCGATTCTTTTATCCAGAAATTTCATCAACCATTCATGGTTCACATGATTGAAGAAACCCGAGATATCCGCATCGACTACATACTCCATTTTCCCTCGTTCCATGTTGTATGTAACCCGTTTTAGCGCATCGTGCATGCTTCGCCCCGGCCGAAATCCGTAGGAATTTTCCAGAAAGTCCTGTTCATATATCGCCTCGAGCAGTCGTTTGAGTGCCATCTGCACCAGTTTGTCCTCGTAAGCGGGTATGCCAAGCGGCCTTCTGCTTTTCTCGTCCTTGGGGATATACGTCCTTCGTGCCGGCAGTGGCCGGTAGCTTTTCTTCTTCAGCCGGTCCACCAGATTCTTTACGTTGGCTTCCAATTCACGCTCGTACATCTCTTTCGTTATGCCATCTACTCCTGTAGCCTTCCCCGGTTTCATCTTCCTGTGGCAAGCTATAAGCGCTTCCTCATTGATGAGGTGTCCTATGGAAGTGAATCTTAGATTCGGGTCTGACTTGGCCATAGTTGCTATTCTTGCTAATTTGGTTTCCATATTGATTCTGCTGCCTCCGTTGTGCAGTATATGTTTCCTTAACAAGATCGATTGTTGTGTCGCCTGCCTTCCCTCTGCCAACATTACATCGGCTTCTTCGGTACTATGCGGCGATCCGACTCCCTGACTGCCGTTTGGCTTTCTTGCGTTTCATCGCTTGGCCGCCATACTCCCAAAGTCGTTCCTAAAGAGTACTTGTCTTCGGAAGAGCGTCAGGGTCTCCCAAGTTGCCGAGTGATTATTGGTATGCATGCCTGGCTCTTCGACCCCGGGGAAGCTCCGTCTAAACTCACCTTTTTTTTCGCTTAGCGGAGTATTGCCTTCCAGCTTTTTGACACTGTCGGCCTTCCCGATTTCTGCATTTCGTGGCTCAATCACTTTCAGGCCTACATCCTATCTGTCTACGCTTAAACGAACCTGTTACCATGTTCGCTCCAAGACTCGTTATTGGTGGCGTGGTTAGTGCCTTTCCAAGCAGGGTTCACACCTGCTACCTCACTCGACCTATGCTTGGTCGCTCCAAAAGTGCAGGTTTCTCAACGGAATTCATTATCGAAAAAGGCAAGCCTGCAAATATGCATCAATTTCATCCCCTTTCAGCTTGTAGCACCGATTTAAGGGATAAAGGATGCAGATTTGCAGGAGTTTCACCAAATCCCGCTTCGAATGGAACGAAATACTGCACCTGAGCAGCTTTTTGTCTATGACACGCCGAAAACATCAAAAAAGACGCACCCGAAGGTGCGCCTTTGGTGGGCAGCGTTACCCGACGTCGACCAGACGGCCGGTAAATTGGCTGTTGTACAGATCCGCATAGAAGCCGCCCTGCTGCAGCAGTTCCTCATGCGTCCCCTGCTCAATCACGGAGCCCTGATTCATGACGAGAATCAGATCGGCATCCCGGATCGTAGACAAGCGGTGGGCAATAACGAAGCTGGTGCGGTTCTTCATCAGCTCCTGCATCGCCTTCTGGATATACAGCTCCGTCCGCGTATCGACGCTGCTCGTCGCCTCGTCCAGAATCAGAATCGCCGGATCGGCAAGAATGGCGCGGGCAATCGTCAGCAGCTGCTTCTGGCCCTGCGAAATATTCGATGCTTCCTCGTTCAGCACCGTATCATAGCCATCCGGCAGCGTGCGGATAAAGTGATCCGCATGCGCGGCCTGGGCCGCCTGCACGATCTCTTCTTCCGTCGCGCCCAGCCGTCCGTAAGCGATATTGTCGCGGATGGTGCCGTTGAACAGCCATGTATCCTGCAGCACCATGCCGAAGAGACTGCGCAAATTCCCCCGCTCCATGGCGGTAATATTGACGCCATCGATCGTGATCGCTCCGTCGTTAATCTCATAGAAGCGCATCAGCAGGTTGATCAGCGTCGTCTTCCCGGCCCCGGTCGGCCCGACGATGGCGACCTTCTGTCCCGGCTTGACGTCGATGTTCATATCCTCGATCAGGACCGCATCCTCCTTGTAGCCGAAGCGAACGTGATCGAAGCGGACTTGGCCCGCCGGATGAGCGATCGTCTTCGCCGGAGCCGCCTCCGGCATTTCCTCGGCTTCATCGAGCACTTCAAATACCCGTTCCGCCGACGCGACGGTAGATTGAATGATATTGGCAATATTGGCGGTCTGCGCAATCGGCTGGGTGAACTGGCGCGCATATTGGATGAACGCCTGAATGTCGCCAATCTGGATGGTGCGCTGGGTAACGAGCACGCCCCCGACCACGCAAATAAGCACATAGCCGATGTTGCCGATGAAGTTCATCAGCGGCATGATCATCCCGGAGATGAATTGCGCCCGGAAGCCGGACTCATACAGCTTTTCATTGATGCCGTCGAACGCGGCCACCGATTTTTCCTCATGACCGAAGGCTTTGATGATTTTGTGGCCGGTGTACATTTCCTCGACATGGCCGTTCAATTCCCCGAGGGACGTCTGCTGACCCTTGAAATGCTTCTGCGACCGCTTCGCGATCACGATCGTCACGACGAAGCTGAGCGGCAGCGTCAGCAGGCAGATCAGGGTCATGAGCGGGCTGATGGTCAGCATCATCACCACGACGCCGACCAAGGTCACGATCGAGGTGATCAACTGCGTCAAGCTCTGCTGCAGCGTGCTGCTGATGTTATCGACATCATTGGTCACCCGGCTTAAAATCTCGCCATGCGTCCGGGCGTCGAAATATTTCAGCGGCAGCCGGCTCAGCTTGTCATTGACCTGTTTGCGCATCTCGTACACAATATTTTGCGCCACGCCGGCCATCAAATATTGCTGAAAATAGCTGAACAGCGCGCTGACGACATACAATCCGATTAAGACAAGCAATATATCCCCAATATAAGCAAAGTCAATGGCGGTTCTCCCCATCAAGCTCTCGAACAGCGAGGTGGTCGCCTTCCCCATAATCTTAGGGCCCAGGATCGTGAAGACGGTACTGAGGATAGCCATCGCCACGACCGCGATTAATTGATATTTCCGCGGCTTCAAATAGCCGACGAGCCGCTTGAGCGTACCCTTGAAATCCTTCGCCTTTTCCATGGGCATCCCCATCGGCGGCCCGCCCATCGGGCCGCGGTGTCCGCCCGCTTTTGGCCGATTATCTCTGCTCATGCGATCTCCTCCTCTGACAGCTGGGAGGATACTATCTCACGGTACACCGGACACGTCTCCATCAATTCGCGATGCGTGCCTATTCCCGCGATCCGTCCTTCATCCAGCACAATGATTCGATCGGCATCCATGACGGTGCTGACCCGTTGGGCGACCAGCAGAACGGCCGCATCCCGGGTCTCCGGCCGAAGCGCCGCGCGCAGCTTCGCATCGGTCTTGAAATCAAGCGCCGAGAAGCTGTCGTCGAATATATAAATTTCCGGCCGCCGTACCAAGGCCCGCGCAATCGACAGGCGCTGCTTCTGCCCGCCGGATACGTTCGAACCGCCCTGCGCTATCGGAGAATCGAAGCCCTCCGGCATATTGGAGATGAAGTCCGTCGCCTGGGCGATATCGGCCGCATGCTTCACCTCTTCGTCGGTCGCGTCCTCCTTGCCGTACCGGATATTGTCCGCCACCGTACCGGTGAACAGCACGGCCTTCTGCGGCACGAGTCCAATCTTCTCCCGAAGCTCCTCCTGCTTCCACTCCCGGACGTCAACGCCATTCACCCGGATACTGCCGCTGTCGATATCATAGAAGCGCGGTATCAAGCTGATTAGCGTCGACTTGCCGGCCCCGGTTCCGCCAATAATCGCGGTCATCTCTCCCGGACCGGTCTCGAACGAGATATTCGAGAGGGCCGGCATCTCTGCCCCCGGATAGCTGAAGGTGACATTGTCGAATTGAATATGGCCCCGTCTGCCGGACGCCCGCTTCGGTTCCGAAGGATCGTGGATCTCCGGCTCCATGCCGAGCACCTCGTTAATCCGGACCGCAGACGCGGACGCTCTTGGAATCATCACAAAAATAATGGAAACCATAATGACAGAAAACATGATTTGCATCGCATATTGAATAAAGGCCATTAAAGAGCCTACCTGCATGCTGCCGTTGTCGATGCGGATGCTTCCGAACCAGATGATCGCAATCGTCGAGAAATTCAGAGTGATCATCATGATCGGCATCATCGACGACATAATGCGGTTCACCTTCAAGGCCGTGCCGGTCAAGTCGGCATTCGCGTCGTTGAACCGCGTCTTCTCATGGTTGATCCGGTTGAAGGAACGAATGACCCGGATTCCGGTCAGATTTTCGCGCAGGACAAGGTTCAGCTTGTCCAGCTTTTTCTGCATCGCCTTGAAAAGCGGAATCCCTTTGCCGGCTACGGCAAAAATGGCCAAGGCCAGCACCGGAATGACGACCGCCAGCACGAGCGTCAGCTTCGCATCCTTCGACACCGCCATAATAATGCCGCCGATACACATCATCGGCGCGCTGATCATCATCCGGAGGATCATGACCAGCACCTGCTGAACCTGGGTAATATCATTGGTCGTCCGGGTAATCAGAGAAGCCGTCCCGATCTTGTCGAACTCCTGCAGCGAGAAGTTCTCCACATGGGTGAACAGGCGCCGCCGCAGATTGCGGCCGAAGCCGGACGCCACCTTCGCGGACAGGTAGCTGCCCGCGATAGCGCATAACGTTCCGCCTGCGGCGACCAGGAGCATCCACCCGCCCATTTTCCAAATATAAGCCGTATCTCCGTTCACAATGCCGATATCGACGATATCCGACATCAGCGTCGGCAGATACAGCTCGGCCAGCGACTGGAAGAAGACCAGCCCCAGCACGAAGGCCACCGGAAGCCGGAACGGCTTCAGGAAGCGGAATAATTTCATCATTCATGATCATCTCCACTCGTGCGCTTCTCTATCTCCCTCCAAGGAATTGGAGGATTGTCTTGAAAATACGTGTACACTTTGGTGAGCAGTTCGGCCAGCTTCTCGCTGTCCTCCTCACCCAGGCGCTCAATCAGCCCGTGGAAATATTCCGTCATGACGGCTTTCGCTTTTTTCGTTACCGCGATGCCTTTGTCGGTCAGCGCAATCCGTATGACCCGCCGATCCTCGGGATCGGCGTTCCGGGTGACAAGCCCCTTGCTCTCCATGCCCTTGATTAATTGCGTAATCGTCGGTGAAGTGACATGCAGCATGTTGCTGATCTCGGACACCATCAGCCCTTGCTTCTCCCGCTTCATCGTACGCATGAGAACCATCATGACATGCAGCTCGCTCGGCTTATGTCCTTCAATCGAACGGCGATGCCATTCCGCCTTGTTGAAGAGCTTGAAGGCCCTCATCAGCCGCTCGGTTGTCGTTCCCTCCTCATGCATCTCGTTTACCCCCTCGTTGCCTAAAATTTAAATTAGTTAGGCAACCTATTTATTTGGTAACCTAATTATATTTTCGGACCTTACCGATGTCAAATCCCAAAAAAAGGAGCTGCCCCTCTTTATAGGAAAAGAGGAACAGCCTACTTTTTGAGTCCTTCCAGTTGTATCTTGACTGATTGCGCGCCGGTGAGCTCTTCTTCCAGCACGGTGTACCAGACCGCCCCATCTGACGATCGAATGACCGGCGCCATCTTGATATCCATGACCTCCTCTTGTTCGTGGCGGGGAATGCGAATTTCCACATTGACGACATCCGGATCAGTAACGAGGCCGTAGAGTACGACCAGGTCAGTGCTGCCGAGCGGGAGGCGAGAATATTTATAGCTTATCGATTCGGGAGGATCGGGGTGGGGGAAGTCGTTGCGCACCCACCCGTTTATTTTCAACCCGCTTGATTGTAAAAAGGCGATGTTCATCTCTTTCAGATTCAAATCATGAAAAACGATAATGCCGATGTCTCCTGGCATGGTCTCCTGATGCAGCAGCTCGGCATCAAACCCCTGATGCCTCAACCATTCTTCGGCCGACTCTGCTTCAGAACGAAAGAGTAAGGCTGCCGTCAAACCTATAATTAAGAGCGCACCCAGACCAACCCATCTTTTCATTGCAATCCGCTCCTGACCGCCCGGAAGGCATCCTAATTCCTACTGACACTGTGCAGCCCATCTGCAAAAACAACCGGGTTACATCGACGACAAACGGCGCTCGATATAGGAATCGAACGCGGTCTTGATGACCGCCACCACGGGCACCGCGATGAACATGCCGATGAGCCCGAAGAAGCCGCCCCCGATAATAATCGCGAATATAATCCACAGCGGGCCGATGCCCACCTTGTTACCGATAACCTTCGGGCCGATATAATAGCCGTCCAACTGCTGGATAATGAAAATAAAGAGCACATTCCACAGCGCCTGCATCGGGGACACGAGCAGCCCCAAAAAGACGATCGAGCCGATAATCATCGCATCCAAAATAACCCCGACAAAATATTGGGAGAAGGTCGTGTCAATCCGTTTCACGAACTCGACCACCGATGCAGCCCGTCCCTGTCCCAACAGGGCAACCAGAATCTTTTGCGCGCCGCGGCCGATCACTTCCTTGTCCTTCAGCAGATAAATCGAGACGATGAAGCCGATGACGAGATTCAGCAGCGTCGTCGTTATCGACAGCAGGCCGGACAACAAATTGTTCAGGATGAGCCGAACGAACTCGCTGATCTGGATGGAAGCGGACGAGAGGAACTCCCCCAGTTTGGCGTCGATTCCCGATTTGGCGAACCATTCCTGCTCCAGCACATGGCCGCGCATCCACTGCTCCGTCCCCGCGATATACTGGGGCAGGCCGGCGAGCAGCGTGCTGACGCTGTCAATAATTCTCGGGGTGATGACCGTGATTCCGATAAAGATGAGTCCGAGGAACAGCGTATAGACGATAAGAATGCTGTACAGCCTGCGCAGCCTCTGCCGGGAGAACAGCTTCGCCTCCAGCGCGTTGACCAGCGGCCGGAGCAAATAAGCGATAAAAAACGCAATGAAAAAAGGCGTCATCAAGGACATCAGCGTGGAGAAAAAATGCAGGACGCCCCCAATATTGTCCACCAGTTTGTAGAGCAGCAGCCCCGCGGTGAACAGGCCCAAATAGTATAATGTTTTGCGATCCCTGAACATCGTTCCCTCCTGAACTTCTTCGTGGTGTAGGTTGCCGCATGTTCCGGGCGGCACGCCGGCATAGCCATTCAGGAGGACTTTTTGCCCTTCTCTTTGTCTTTATCCTTGTCCTTCGCCATGCGCTTTTCCAGATCGTCAATCAGTTTCTCGGCCAGACGCTTATACGTATTTGCCTGATGTATGAAGGTCAATACGGCGAGCAGCGTGAAGGCCTGGCTCTCCCCGGCCGCTGCCACCGCTTCGGTCTGGGCCGCGACGGCTTGCTCCAGTTGAGGAGCCTGCTCCTCCTTCAGGCGGAGGAACCGCTCGTACACCTTCCATCCGTCCACATCCTCCCGATGAAGCGTGGCCTGGAACAGCGTCTTGATGTCGCCGATCGACAACGACTGCTTCAAATGATAGATCAGGGCCATTTGAATGATATGCTCGGGAGAATATTTCTTATTTTTCGCCGGAAGCAGCAGCTTGTCCTTGGTGTAATTATTGATCATCGTCTTCGTCAGCAGCTTGTCCTCGGGATGCCGCTTCGTCGGCTCCAGCACGCTTTCGAACAATGTAATGACCTGATCCATATACAGATCGAGCTTCGGGATTTCCGCCGGCTCGATATCGGGCATCGCCGCGATGCCCCGGTACAGGGCTTCGATATGCTCCTTCAAGGTTGCGTCTTCCATATCTTCCTCTCCTTCTTGCTGGGGGCGCAACTCAAACGATGCTGTCCCATTCATTTCTTCATACTACCATATGCCAAAGACAAGAGGCTACAATGCAAAAAACTCTTCTATTTACTTCTTCAAATCACATGTTATAATTCATATATACCATCATGTAGTTTTTATTACTACATATCAACTTTCGTAAACACATACGATGCGCGGGCACGCGCCTATCATAAATAAGACGGGATATTCGGATACGAATTCACGGGAGGTTCGATTGGAGATGGAAAAGCCATGCAATATCGTTCTGTACGGCGACTCGATTGCGAAGGGGATCGTGTACGATGAAGAGAAGGGCAGATATGCCAAGCTGGCCGACAGCTTCGGGCAGCTCGTTCAACGCCGCCTGAACGGGATCGTGACGAACGCGGGACGATTCGGCTGCCTCGTTACGAAGGGAGCCGAGAAGCTGAAGCAGGATGTCCTGAGCCGGCGCCCGGATATCGTGCTGCTGGAATTCGGGGGCAATGATTGCGACTTCGATTGGGACAAAATCGCCCGCCAGCCCGGGGAGCTTCATGAGCCGAACACCGATCTGGAGCGCTACACGCAGACGTTGAAGGACATGATCCGCACCTTGAAGGACCATGGGATCGTTCCGGTGCTGATGTCCCTGCCGCCGCTGGATGCGGATCGGTATTTCCGGTGGATCAGCAAGAACGACGACTCCGCCGCCGCGAATATCTTATCCTGGCTGGGCAGCGTCAGCCGGATTTATTGGTGGCATGAACGCTACAATGCCGCCATCATCCGGGTCGCCGAGGAGATGAATACGCGCTGGATCGATGTTCGAGGCGCGTTCCTGCGGGCATTCGATTACCGGAATTATCTGTGCGCCGACGGGATACACCCGAACGAGCAGGGCCACCAGGTGATCGCCCAGGAGCTGATGAGCTATTTGGAGAGCCGTTACCGTCATTTGTTGAAATGAAATGTATTGCTTACCACGGAAAACAAGCCGGAGGACGTCTATTCAGACGATCACCCGGCTTGCTTGACTTACTCGATATTTGCCTCTTCCGCGCCGGGAAGCCGGTAATTCATCCACTCCTGCGGCAGCATCTGCCGATAGGGCGGCTGCAGGAACCGGTCGTCGATTAGCACGAGCGTTCCGGTGTCGTGCTCCGAACGGATCAGCCTGCCTCCGGCCTGAAGCACCTTGTTCATCCCGGGATAGACATAGGCATAGTTGTACCCGTTTTTCCCCGTGCGGTTAACGTAGTCGCGAATAATGTTCCGCTCCAGGCCAAGCTGCGGCAGGCCGACGCCGACGACGATGACGCCCGTCAGCCGCTCTCCCTGCAGGTCTACCCCCTCCGAGAAGACGCCGCCAAGCACGGCGAACCCGACCAGCGTGCCTGTCCGATCCGGCTGGAAAGCATCCAGGAACCGCTCCCGCTCCTCTTCTGTCATCCCCGCCTCCTGCACCAGCGTATCGACCGGGCTGCCTTCCGCGATGAAGGCTTCGTATACCTCCTGCAAGTACGGATACGAGGGGAAGAACACTAAATAATTGCCGCTCCGCTCCTCCACTACGCCTCGAATCGCCTGCACGAGCGGGACCTTCGTCCGTTCCCGCTCCCGGTACCGGGTCGAGAGCGGGTGCAGCCGCACATCCCACTGCTCTTGGGCGAATGGAGAAGGCAGGGAGAGCGTGTAGTCCTCCTCCCGATTGCCCCCCAGCAGGTCCATATAATAGGACATCGGCGTCAAGGTCGCGGAGAAGCGGATAATCGAGCGGTACCGCTTCCCCGCCTGAGCGAGCAGGAAGGACGGATCGAGACAGAACAGCTTCAGCCGGACCTCATTCCGCCCGACTTCGGCGTACGTCGTGAACCGCTCATCGTAGAGCTTCGCGATGCGGACGAAGGCTGACGCCGCGAAATACGCGTCGAGCAGCATCGCGTGGGCGGGCGTTCCCCCGCCGCTCAGCAGCACCGGTTCGGCTTGGGCGACGAATCCGTCCAACAGCGCAAGCAGATCTTCAGGCAGCTCCATGTCCGTCAGGCCGCCCTGATCCGCACACCGCTTCCGCAGGGCGATGAAATAGGCATTCACCGCCTGGGCCGCGTCGTGAATCGCGCGGTTCACTTCCTTGAACTCGCGCTTCAACTGCAGGAACGCAGACTTGACCAGTTCGGCCGAATACATATCCCGCGCCCGGTCGACCAGATTATGCGCCTCATCGATCAGGAGCGCCGTCTCCTTCTTCTGTTCTTCCGCCCACCGCTTCATCGAGACGCGCGGATCGAACACATAATTATAATCGCAAATGACCGCATCGGCCGCATAGGCAAGATCAAGCGAGAATTCAAACGGGCATACCCGGTGCTTGCGGGCGTACCGCTCAATGACCGGGCGGGTCATCTGCGTCTCATGGGTCAAAATATCCATAATCGCCCCGTTAATCCGGTCATAATAGCCGTCGGCATATTCGCAATAATCCGGCTGGCAGCGGGTCTCCTCCTGGAAGCAGATCTTATCCTTGGCGGTCAACGTAACCGATTGCATGATGAGGCCCTTCGACGCCATCCGCGCGCAAGCATCCTCGGCAGCCGCGCGCGTCGTCGTCTTGGCCGTAATATAGAGAATCCGCCGGATCAGCCCTTCCCCCATTGCCTTTACCGCAGGGTACAAGGTCGACATCGTCTTGCCGATGCCGGTCGGCGCCATCGCGAACAGGCCGCTGCCCTGCGCGATCGACGTATATACGGCTCCGGCCAGCTTCCGCTGCCCTGCCCGGTATGCGTCGAAGGGGAACGGCAGCTCCCGGATGCTCTCCTGCCGCCGCTGCTCGTGATCCCGCCGCATCGCCGCATAAGGCGCATACTGTCCGATAACGTCCAGCACGAAGGCCTCCAGCTCGGCGAAGGTCAGCACCCGCTTGAACCGCTTGGCCTCTTCCGTGCGAACATGGACATAGGTGAGCTGCACCGCCATCCGATCGCGGCCATGCTCTTTCGCGTACATATAGGCGTAACAGCAGGCCTGCGCCCAATGCACGGGATACGAATCCTCCATAATCAGACTGATGTCCCCCGATGTCGACTTGATCTCGTCTATCGTCTCCTCGCCGGACCGGAGCAGGCCGTCACAGCGGCCGTCGATCCGGAAGCACAGATCGCCGTACCGGATATCGGCCTGCAAATACACTTCCTTTTGGTCCGCCTCTCCATAGCTTTCCTGAACCCGTTGATGGGCCTTCGTCCCATCCGTCATCGAGCTTGCGGCCCGAAAGCCGCTGTCGATGCTGCCGCTCAGGAACACATGCTCCACCAGCGAACGCACGGATAATTGTATCGTATACGTCATCGCATTCTCCCGATTCCTGTCATTGCCTGAATCTGTAACTCATTATACCGATTATACCGCAATTCAGGCCAAAGTGCCGGGTGCACAGCGTTCACGGCCTCAACGCAAATTCCTCAAGCTCCCCGCAGCGGCCTGCAGCAAGGCCGTCTGAATCCTGCCGCCTGGAGCTAACCGCCTGGTGCCAGCCGTTCTGCAGCAAATTCGTCTTCAGCAGCAGAACCGAGGGAGCTCATTTCCTTCCCGGGCCTGCTGCTTCCAGCCCGCGCACATACGTATGAAGCATCCGCTTCAAGCTCTCGTCCCGCTCCAGCTCCATGCGGAAGCCCTGCTTCATCTCCAGCGTGGCGAAGCCATGCAACAGGCTGCGCAAACCGCGCACGACATGGAAGGCGTCGGCCTGCTCGTAGTTGTATTCGCCAAGCACATCAAGCAGCAGCTCCAATATCGAGTCGGATGCGGCTTGAATATCCGGGTCGTTAAAATCCGGCGGCGACATCGTCGCTTCGTACACTCCCGGATGCTGGCGGACGAAGTTGACATAAGCGAACCCGATCGCGTCGATGGCTGCCTCGCCCGACTTCCCGACCGCCGCGCGCGCCAGCGACTCTCTTAGCTGCAGCAGGCCGTAGTGCGCCAGCCCGGTGCGAAGCCCCGGGAGCCCCCGGACATGGTTGTACAGCGAGGGCGACTTGATGCCGAGCCGCTCCGCAACCGCGGCCAGCGTCACCTGGCTGAGGCCGTCCGCATCCGCAATTTCTGCGGCGGTGTGCACAATTAACGATCGATCAATGGATTTCCTTGGCATGATGCTGATTCCTCCATACATGTTCTGCTTCCTGAATCGCCTTATCGATTGCTGCCGCCGGATGCGGCAGCATCGGCCCATGGCCGGCCGCCAGCAGAGTCGGCTCCAGCGCGCGCAGCTTGCGCGCGCTCGCGATAGATTCCCCCAGGTTCCAGGTAGCGAACGCCGGGAACGGGAACCGCAGCTTCATTTTGCCGGACACGGCCACGCCGCCCTGCGTCTGGAAGGCATCTCCGGCGATAAGAGCCCGGCTGCGCGTGTCGAGGAAGGCCATCAGCCCCGGCGTATGTCCCGGCGCGGCCACGGCAAGCAAGGAGCCGATGCGATCGCCGTCGCGCAGCAGCCGATCCGGCACCGTCTTGACCGAGGTCGGCACCCCGCCGCGAATCGGCATCCCGGGCTCCCCCGGCTCCAGCGAGCGGTCGCCACGCAGCAGCTTGGCATCCCGCTGCGAAATCGAGACCTCCGCTTGCGGCAAGGCCGCCTTCAACGCATCCAGCGAACCGACATGATCGTCATGGGCATGCGTCAACACGATGCGGGTAATCGGCTTGCCCAGCTTCGCGGCCGTGCTCAGGATGCCCTTGAGACTGAGGGGCAGCCCGGCATCGATCAAGGCAAGCTCCTTCTCTTCTTCGACCAGATAGACATTCACGGGGAACAGTCCCGGGAACCACGTTAATTGATAGATATGCTCATGGCGGGTTACGCGCATGGCAATCACCTCCGATTGCTTAACTAATTATATTAGTATAATAACTAATGTTATTAGTTTGTGCAATCATTTATTTTTCCTGCTCACACATTTTGAGCAGAATGCCATCCCCGGGGAGTGACATAAGAGCGCCATTGCAGACATAAGACAGTGGGATCATACAGGCCGGGCAACAAAAAAACACCCTTAACGGGTGTTTTTTTGGCGTTATGAACCTACATGGCATCCCCTGTTCGACGCCGCCAGGTTGCTCTGCTCTATCCCAGTTGCTCAGGTTCGCCCGAAGGTTCGATTCGTCCAGAAGCTTGATCGGTCCACTTGGTTGAAAATCCTGCACAGCTGCATCAATTTACCCCAGATAGTCCCTTATTTAGTCATATTCCTGCAAAAATACATCTTTTCATTCTACTTTGTCTCCTTTTCAGGCGATAAGGGCGAAAATTCCTGCACTTTTGCAGCATTCCGATCACGACATAGGCGCCGAGACACAAATACTGCATTTTTACAGCATTGCTGCAGCGTTTCCGAACCGATCGATGCAACTCTTGGCATACTCGGGGGCAGCCGCGACCCCCGGACAAGTCCGCCGCTTCCCCCTACTCCCTTCGTTTCCCTGGGTCACTGGATCTTCCTGGGTTCCCCTGAGTTTCGCGGGATTCCCCCCGGTTTCCTGCCTGTCCCCATCTGTCCTGTTATTGCTCCCCTGCCGCTTCCACTTGCGGAACGACCGCTTCATGCAGATAGCGGTCCAGCTCTGCGGCACCGCTCGCCTTTTTTTCCCGCGTCCAGCCCAGGTGAGCGGCCATCCACTCGATGGCCGGCTCCTTCCATTGCCGGACCCAGTCGATATTGAAGAACAAGGCGCCGGTTCTTCGAATGAAGAAATCTGCCGGCTTGAGCGCCATCTCTTCCTCCACCGCATATGCGAGCGGAACGAGGACATCGAGCGGAAGGCCGCCGGATGCGGCTTCGTCGCGATACCGCTCCGCGAGCGCGAAGAGGCGGTCCGCATTGGAGCCGTACATGCGAGCCCACCGCCGGGCCAGCGCGGCATCCAGACCGCGGCGGACGCCCTCCTCCATCTTCGCCTCCACGAATCCCGGGAAGGCGGAGGAGCCGCCGACATGGCCGCCGGAGATCGGCATCTGCTTCGTCTTGACCGGCACGAACGGGCGGCCGTCTTCCTTGGCCATCCGCTGCATGACGCGATCGACGACCGTCTCCGCCATCTTGCGGTATCCGGTCAGCTTGCCGCCGGCAATCGTGATCAAGCCGGAAGGCGACTGCCAGATTTCATCCCGGCGCGAGATCTCGGACGCGCTCTTTCCTTCTTCATAGATGAGCGGTCTGACCCCGGCCCAGCTCGACTCGATATCGTCGGCGGTCAGCCGCACCGACGGGAACATGAACGCGATAGCGTCCATAATATAATCGCGGTCGTCCTTCGTCATGACAGGATGGGCGGGGTCGCCCTTGTAGAACGTGTCGGTGGTGCCGACATACGTTTTGCCGTCACGCGGAATCGCGAATACCATACGCCCGTCGGGCGTATCGAAATAGATCGCTTGCTTGAGCGGGAACTTCGCCTGATCGATGACGAGATGCACTCCTTTGGACAATTGGAGATGCTTGCCCGTCTTGGAATGATCCCGATCGCGAAGCTCATCCACCCATGGGCCCGCCGCATTAATAATCGTCTTGGCATAGAACTGATACTCCTGGCCGTCCTCCCGATCCACGACGCGCACGCCGCGCAGCTTCCCGTCCTGGTAGAGGAAGGAGTCGGCCTTCATATAATTAAGCGCCATTGCGCCGTGACGTACCGCTTCCTTCATTACCTCGATCGTCAAGCGCGCGTCATCCGTCCGGTACTCTACGTAATAACCGCCGCCCAGCAAGCCTTCCCGCTTTAACAGCGGTTCACGCTCTATCGTCTCCTGCCCGGACAGCATGCGCCGGCGCTCGCTATGCTTGACCCCGGCAAGGAAGTCGTAGACGCGCAAGCCAATGCCGGTGCTGAACTTGCCGAAGGTCCCGCCGCGGTGAATCGGCAGCAGCATCCATTCCGGAGTCGTCACATGCGGTCCGTTCTCATAGACGATGGCCCGTTCCTTGCCGACCTCGGCAACCGTGCTTACATCGAACTGCTTCAAGTACCGGAGCCCGCCATGCACCAGCTTCGTTGAACGGCTCGATGTCCCCGCCGCGAAATCCTGCATTTCGAACAAGGCCGTCGTCAGTCCGCGGGTCGCCGCATCGAGCGCAATGCCCGCTCCGGTGATGCCGCCGCCGATGACGATGACGTCCAGCGGCGTCCGGCCCATAGCATCCGCGATCTGTTTGCGATGTGCAGAAGAAAATGTTGCAGTTGTCATAGGTGAACCTCCTCGCTGCAGTAATTGAAATAGTGGTTGTCTCGCCGATAGAAAAAACTGCAACAACACCACAGCCACAGACTGTAGTGCGATTGCAGTTCCCCCGTTCTCCAACTGATTGATATTATTAACTTGTGCACAATGATTCCGATATGAACGATATAGCCGATTTCCCCGGCGCATATCCATAAATTCTGCGAATTTGCGATGATCGCCGTGATATCCCCGGTATCCCTGATATGTCCGGGTCTTTGGTATCCCCGCTACACCCGGCTTTATTTGAATGCTTTGGTCGCCGCAATGGCCTTCTTCCAGCCTGCATACAGCGCTTCCCGCCGCTCCTCCGGCAGCGCCGGCTGGAAGTCGCGCTCGACGCTCCAGAGCGAGTCGATCTCCTCCCGGCTCTCCCAATATCCGACCGCAAGCCCTGCGAGATAAGCGGCTCCCAGCGCGGTCGTCTCGCTGACTTGCGGGCGTTCCACCGGCACGCCGAGCATATCGCTCTGGAACTGCATCAGGAAATTATTTTGCACCGCTCCCCCGTCCACGCGCAGCGTCGTCAATTCAATCGAAGAATCCGCCTCCATCGCCTGAAGCACATCCAGCGTCTGATAAGCGAGAGACTCCAGCGTCGCCCGAATCAGATGCTCCTTCGACGTGCCGCGCGTCAAGCCGAAGATAGCGCCCTTCACTTCGCTGTCCCAATATGGCGTCCCCAGCCCGACGAAGGCCGGCACGACGTATACGCCATCGGTCGAGTCGACGCGGCTTGCATATTGCTCGCTGTCGGCGGCATCTTTGAACATGCGCAGGCCATCGCGCAGCCATTGGATCGCCGAACCGGCCACGAATACGCTGCCTTCGAGCGCATATTCCAACTTGCCGCCGATTCCCCATGCAATCGTCGTCAGCAATCCATGAGAGGATTGAACAGCTTGCTCGCCCGTATTCATAAGCATGAAGCACCCGGTTCCATATGTGTTTTTGGCCATGCCGGGCTTGAAGCAAGCTTGCCCGAACAGGGCCGCCTGCTGGTCTCCGGCGATGCCGGCAATCGGAACCCGCTCGCCGAAGAAATGATAGTCGGCCGTCTGGCCGTAGATCTCGGAGGAGGAGCGCACCTCAGGCAGCATCTGCTTCGGAATGTCCAGAATTTCCAGCAGCTCGTCGTCCCATTTCAGCTCATGGATGTTGTACATCAGCGTGCGGGAC
Organism: Paenibacillus dendritiformis; assembly: GCF_015845845.1. Lineage (GTDB taxonomy): Bacteria > Bacillota > Bacilli > Paenibacillales > Paenibacillaceae > Paenibacillus_B > Paenibacillus_B dendritiformis_C. The sequence goes on along the minus strand of NZ_LDIG01000226.1, from coordinate 2,450 downwards.
GCGTTACTGTAATCCGTCACATGCGCTTCCCCGTCGGTCAGCTTCCAGATCAGCCAGGTATCGATCGTGCCGAACAGGAGCTCCCCGCGTTCCGCTCTCTCCCGGGCGCCCGGGACATGATCAAGAATCCACTTCACCTTCGTGCCGGAAAAATAAGAATCGATCAGCAGCCCGGTCTTCGATCGGAACAGCTCACTATGTCCCGCCGCCTGAAGTTCGTCGCAGATCGCTTTCGTCTGCCGCGATTGCCATACAATCGCATTATAGATAGGTCGGCCAGACTCCTTATCCCAGACGACGGCCGTCTCGCGCTGATTCGTAATGCCGATGCCGGCGATCTGGCTCGGCTTCACGCCCGATTCAATCAGACAAGTTGCAATAACGGCGAGCACGGTCCCCCAGATCTCCTGCGCATTATGCTCTACCCACCCCGGTTCAGGGAAAATTTGCGTAAACTCCTTTTTGGCCATATGAATGATTGCGCCTGATTTATTGAATAAAATCGCCCTGGAGCTGGTCGTCCCCTGATCAATCGATAAAATATACTTCTCCATCACCGATTCCTCCATTTCATATAATGAACTGCGCTGAAGCCTATAATCTCGCCTCGGTCGATACTTTGCCGCCTCGCCGGGAAGTGATCAAGGCGATGACCGCGATGACAAGGACGATGCCGGATACGACCCAGATGAGGGTGTCCGCTTGCCCGAGGAACACCGTTTTGTAGAAGAGCCCGCCCAATGCGCCCCCAATCATCGGGCCTGCGACAGGGACCCAGGCATAAGCCCAATTGGAGCCGCCCTTGCCCGGAATCGGAAGCAGCATATGCATAATTCGGGGGCCGAGATCGCGCGCGGGATTGATCGCGTATCCGGTCGTTCCGCCCAGCGACAAGCCGATGCTCACGATAAGAAATCCGACAATGAACGGACCGAGCCCGGCGGTAAGCTCATTGGCGCCAATCGCCAAAATGACGAGAACGAGAATAAACGTCCCGATAATCTCGCTCATCAGATTTCCGAAAAGATGCGGCGCCGCCGGCCCTGTCGCGAATACGCCCAGCTTGGCGGCTGCGTCCTCCGTCAGCTTCCAATGCGGCAAATAATGCAAATACACGAGGGCCGCTCCCGCCATGGCGCCGAGAAGCTGTGCCGCGATATAGGCGGGCACATCCGCCCAAGGGAATTTGCCGATCAGCGCCATCCCTACCGTAAGCGCCGGATTCAGATGCGCCCCGCTGATCGGACCGACCGCATAGGCCGCCATCGCGACGGCCAGGCCCCAGCCCATCGCGATCACGATCCAGCCCGAATTGGCCGCATAGGACCGTTTCAAGGCTACGCCCGCACATACACCTCCTCCAAGCGCGATCAAAATCATCGTCCCAATCAGTTCCCCCCAAAATGCCGACATACCAAGTCCCCCTTCATTTCTAGTCAATGAAAAGCATTATTCGACGGGAACGCAAAAAAGACCTACCTATCCATCCGCGCGACAACTCTCCAAGTCGAGAGCGATCAGCGCGTCTGCAAGTAGATCTCCATGTCTCCGCAACATCATTAACTTAGTTCACAGTTTATTCTATTTTGGAAACGGTGTCAAATGATTTTTATCATTTCCCGAACCTATTTTTTCGGAACGGCACCGCCGATCAAGAAAAGGCGAACGCGGAATTCACGCCTTCGTTCGTCGGTCTATATTTCGGAGCGGGCTTGGGCCGGTTAATTCGGATACCGGGAAATTCATCTGCGAAGGCTTGCTTCGCTGTACTACATTATCCGTGCAGCCCCCTGCTCAATTCGTCGGCAATCAGAGCCACGCCCGCTTCGATCCGTTCCTCCGCCACTTTGGAAACATTCAATTTCATGATTTTCTCGGGGTAGCAGCTCTCCAGATAATGCTCCTTCATGTCCCCCACAAACACATGCCGCTGCCGAAGCCTCATTATATCCACTTATTTTCCAGTTTATCCGAGAATCTGTGGATGACCCGGATATATGTTGTGAGTGTATCAGGCACAGGTGTGACACCATAAAGAGGAAAGGAGCCGTTCTCTAGTTGGATGGATTTTATATATCTATATAAGTTGAACTAAAGAATATCCACTACTATATCAGACTCCATCCGCACACAGAGACGGTCGATGATTGCTTGAGGTTCTTTCATCACAGCATTCATGAAAGAGCAGACATTCTTCCGTATCTCAGCTACAGTGTGGTAGAAGACGTTATTCACGACATCCGCTTTGAGCCACTTCCAGAGTCCTTCCACAATATTCAGTTGCGGACTGTACGGCGGAAGAAAGACAAAGGTCAGTCGCTTGTTTTCTTTCAGAAACGGCTCGAGTAGCTTGGCGTGATGGATTCTGGCATTATCCAGAATCATGGTAATGGTTCCTGAAGGGTATGCTTCAAGTACTTTGTTCAAGAATTTGAGAAACGTTTCTGCTG
>NZ_LDIG01000225.1 GCF_015845845.1 Paenibacillus dendritiformis | reverse complement strand
CATGCTTCTCGAATATCATCAGTGAGCTTTTTCCCTTCAGATATCCCATGAATGATGATACTGAGATTTTTGGAGGAATCGCTACTAGCATATGTACATGATCTGGCATCATGTGACCTTCTAAGATCTCCACTCCCTTGTATTTACATAAACGCTTGAAGATTTCAATCAAGTCTTTTCTCACTTGATTATAAATCTCTTTCCGTCTATACTTCGGGGTGAACACAATGTGGTATTTGCACATCCACTTCGTGTGAGCTAGACTATAGTTCTTGTTTGCCATCTAAGACCATTCCTTTCATTGAGCCTGAACATCTCAATTTTATCGGGATGGTCTTGTTGGTCAAACCCTCGATCCCTCCACCCGCATAGCGGGTGGTTTTTTGTTTCGTGCGTTTCACGCACTCAACGGGCTAAAGCCCATAATCAAAAGCGGCGCCCGCAAGTCCGGGTGCCGCTGCATATTCAATCTGTTACGCCTGAGCCGAGGCTGATGCAAGCTGGAACAGCAGGCTGTCGTAATCTTCGGCCTCGAGGCTGTACAGGGCTTCGGGAGAAGCTCCGCGCTCCGGATCGCATTCCTGCATGTCTCCATACCGGAAGACGCGATCGAGGGCCGCCTGCACCTGGGCGGATTTGCCTTCCGCCTTCAAGAGCTGCATCAGTTCATAGTCGCGGATGCCGCGCTGCAGCCATTTGTAACGCAGGGACAACAGCGGCTTGCCGAGCGGGCCCGGGTAGACGAAGTTCGTATCTCCGGCCTTCCATATTTCAGAGCGGTAGGCGATCCGCTCCAGCGGCTTATCGGGCCAGACGGTGTAATTCCAGCGCAAGAAGCCATCCGTGCCGAGGCGCTCCGCGAACCAGGCGATGAGCCGGCTCTCCAGCGGCGGGGAAGACAGAAACGTATTCGGGCGGGCCGGGTTGCAGCAGACGTAATAGAGCAGCTTGCCCTCGATCGACGAGCGCTGATCCATCAGCCGCCGATGCTCCCTCACGACACAATTGAACAAGGGAACATAATCGGAAACGCCCTCCAAGCCTTTTTCCACAAACTCTACGTGGTTAATGGCGACCTTGTAACGGAAGGAAGGAGCCGCGCTCCGCAGCCATGCCAGGCGGCGATGGAACAGATCATATTCAGCCGGCTCGTCAGCCAAAATCCGGACGCGATCGATCCGGCCGGCGGCCATAAAATGCTGCTCCAACGCCTGAACATACGCCTTCAAGTCCTGCTCTTCCCGTATAAAACGGTACGTTCCGCTCGCTTCGTCGTAGTATCGGACCCGCACTCCGTCGGGAGCCCCCTCGACAATGGCGCCGTATCCCGATTCGGCTTCCAGCCAAATGTTCAACAGCCCAAAGACCTCAATCTCCTCGCGAATGCCATGTTTCTCTCCCAGCGCAATGTACCGGTCCAGCGCGGAAAAATCATAGTGGAAGGCGCCGTCCGCGCTTCTGCGGACGCCGACGATGCTGTACTCGAACAAATCGGACGGCTCGCGGTCGTTATGCGAGAACTGTCCGGACCACGGAATCTCGGATACGATGACAGTCAATGCCTTTTGCCCCAGCCGGGCCAGGCTCTCCAAGTAGGCATCCAGCACGGAGAAATGCTCTTCCGTCCAGTAACCGGTATGGTATTTGCGCGCAATATTGGAGCTATGCTGCCACAAATCGAGATAAAACCGGTAGTCACGAGGCTCGGGCAGCGTCTCCGGCAACACGGTCCACCGGAAGCTGCATTCTCCTGCCAGTTGTTCATCCTCGAACAACGTATGCGTGTAAATGCGCACCTTGCCTTCGTACGTTCCCGGCCTCATCTTATCGTCCGCATGCCATTCCACCCATACCGGCTGCACCTGCCTGGCTTGCACATGAATATGGGCACCCTCCAGCAGCAGATCGGCCTTCGGCGTGCCGTCGTCATCCTCGATGAAGCCGACAAGCTTGATCTCCGGCCGTATGTGAACGCCCTCGGACGACACTTCGATTCGGGCGATGCGAAGCGCGCCCCCCTTCCAGAACAACGCATCCGGCCGCGTCGTCAGCAGGAAAGGCTGTTCGTCCGCCACAAGCACCTGGAACGCGGCGCTGTCCCGCCGGCAACTGGCTATCTCATACGGGGCATTGCCGTCCGCCGCGTGCTGGGTGTAATGGGCCCATCCCTTCCATGTGCGCGTTTCCTTATGGAACATATTTTTCAAGCCAATATACATCGAGATCTCACTCCTCTGCCGCTCGCATGGTTCACGGCGCTGGCGAACCGCTGCTGCTGGAACTGGAATTGCAGACGAACATGAACATTAATCCCATCATGGCGATTTTTGGAGAAATGAATATGCAATAATTTCGCTATCCACATGAACAAAAGCCTATTTATTTTGACAGAGACGGGGCTGCTTCAAAGCGCAGCGGGCCCCCTTCCCGATGGAGCTCGAAGACGATGATTTCATTCTCGCCCTGGCGCAGCAGCGGCGCCGGAACATAGAGAGTTTGCTGCGGGCCTACTTCCCAATATCGTCCCAGGTTGAAGCCGTTCACGAAGACAACGCCCTTCGTCCAACCGTCCAGCCGAAGGAATGTGTCCTTCGGTTCTTCCTTAATCACGAGCTTCGCTTCATAGAATCCGGGCTGCTCCTCTTCCCATGCCGCAGCGCCCGCATCGAAGCTCAGGCCGGCAAGCGTCTCCAGCTCCAGGCAACGGACCTGCCAATGGAACAGGAACTGTCCGTTCAAGCGAACGCCATGCGTAATGCCTTTGCGATCGTACAGTTGAGGCCCATAATTGACACGGCCCATATTCTCGACCAGGATGTCTAACTGGGCTCCGCCTTCCGGAATCGTGACTGGAATCGATTGCGGATTCCAACGCTCCACGGCGCCGACCAGCTTGCGATCGAGAAATACGAGAGCCCGATCCCGCACATCCTGAATCGTTAACCGGCTCTCCGGACGCGGCCCGCCGACGCGAGTCGAGTACACGATGAAGCCGTTGTTCTGACCGTACTTCTCCATTGGCTCCGGGCAGATGCTGTCCCGGACCTCCGTCATCGGCTCCAGCGTATCGAACAGCTTCACGCGGCGAGTGACCGGGACGGAGCCATAGTCCGCCTTCGGCGTATTTGCCGGCAGCTCCCCTTCCGGAAGAGAAACGTACTTACCGATAACTTCGCGGAACGCATGGAACTTCGGCGTCAAATCCCCCGCCTCGCTAATCGCGGCATCATAATCATAGCTTGTAACGGTCGGCTCATATTTCTCGCCGTGGTTGGCCCCGCTGCCGAACCCGAAGTTCGTTCCCCCGTGCACCATATAGAAATTGACGGAGGCGCCCATGCCGAGCATGTCGTCAAGCACGCGGGCCGCATCCTCCGCATCGCGGGTATGGTGTTGTTCGAACCAATGGTCGAACCACCCGTTCCAATATTCCATGCACATGAGCGGCCCATCGGGTCGATACTCCCGCAGCTTGTCGAACGCTTCCTTCGGGCGGGAACCGAAGTTGACGGTCGCGAGCACCCCTTCCGCCATGCCTCCCTGCAGCATATCATCCTGAGGGCCGTCCGAGGTGAACAGCAGCACATCGACTCCGCGCTCGATCAGCATCGCACGCTGCGCTTGCAGATAAGCCTGGTCGTTGCCGTAGCTTCCATATTCGTTCTCGATCTGAACGGCAATAATCGGACCTCCCTTGGTCGCCAACAGCGGCGTCAATTGAGGAAGCAGCGCATCATAATAAGCCGCCACCTTCTTCAAGAAGCGCGGATCGTTGCAGCGCAATCTCATGTCATCCTTCAACAGCCAGGCCGGCAGGCCGCCGAATTCCCACTCGGCGCAAATGTACGGGCTTGGCCGGACAATCACATACAAGCCAAGCTCGCCGGCGAGGCGGACAAATTTCGCCACATCCGCCATGCCTTCGAAATGGAACTCGCCCTCGCGCGGCTCATGCACATTCCAGGCTACATACGTCTCGATGCAGTTGCAGCCCATCGCCTTGATTTTGCGCAGGCGATCCTCCCAATAGGCCGGCACTACCCGAAAATAATGTATCGCACCGGAAATAAGCTGAATGGGACGGTCATCCATCGTAAATTGCCCTTTGTCATAAGAAAGCGTTGTCATTGGCTTCTCTCCTTCGCCGATATCATCCTGTGTCCTACCTGCTCCGTCGAACTGCAGCAGATCTTACCTTCATGATAGCGGTTTTCGGGCAAATGAACATGCAATTTTTTTGCCACCTGCATGCACAAATGTTGCAAAAAAAGACTTGCCCCGCTCACAACGGCGCAAGTCTCGTTCAATTCCCTTATTCATTCGGCTTGCGGCTCAGTCCCGGAACACTTCCGTCTGCCGCTTCAAGCGGGCTGCCTGCTCGCGCAGCACCTCCGAGGATGCGGCGATTTCCTGCATCATCGCGGTCTGCTCCTGCGTGGCGCTCGCCACCTGCCTCGTGCCCGACGCCATCTCTCCCACGACGACGGCCATCTGCTTCGTCTGCCCCAGGGTAGCGGCAAATTGCTCGGTCTGCCGTCCCACCGCCGATGCGATATCGCGCATCGAGGAGGATGCCCGCCGGGTCACTTCCGCAATCGTATGAAGCGCTTCCGCGGCATCGTCTTTTTTCCCCGCCTCGACGCTGACCATCTCCACTTGGGCGGTAATAAGCCGGACCGCTTCTTCAACCTGGGCCTGCATATGTACAATGCGCTCGTTAATGCTGCCGACGGCTTCGGCGCTCTGTTCGGCGAGCTTGCGCACCTGGGAGGCGATAACCGCGAAGCCGGCCCCCTGCTCTCCGGCCCGGGCCGCTTCGATTGATGCGTTCAAGGCGAGAAGATGCGTCTGATCCGCGATCTCGCGTACGGCAATGGAAATATCCCCAATCTGGGCAGCCTGATCATTCAGGCGCTCCACCGTCTGAATGGAGGCTTGGCCGGATTCGGCGGCATGTAGCATGCCGTCGATAATCGATTTGAGCATGTCCTCGCTGGCGGCCAGCGCCCCCAGCATATCGGAAGTCATCCGCTCGGTGTCGCTTGCCTGGCGCTGGACGTCCAGCGCGGATTCGTGGATCCGTTCGACCGTCGCCGCCGATTCGGCCGTCCATTCGGCCTGCTGCTCGGCCCCTCGGTTCATTTCCTCCGCCGTTCGTGAAATATGCTCAATCTGCTCGGCTGCCGACGCCATCGCATCCCCGAGCATCTCCGTATTGCGCGTCGTAATCTCCACGCTCTGCTTAATCTCCGCAATCATGCTCCGCAGGTTGCGGATCATCGTCCCGAACGATTCGACGAGAACGCGAATTTCATCATGGAATCGATAGTCCGGAATGTCGACATTCAGATTGCCCTGCGCCGCTTCGTCAGCCGCCTTCGCCAACTGGGTCAGCGGCTTGACGACGAAGCGGGCGGCCAGCCAGCCGAGAAAGCATGTCCAGAAGATGCCAAGCGCAAAAATAATGGCATCATAGACCACGGCGTTCATATCCGGCGCCAATACCGGCTTCAAAATAAAGATGAAAAAACCGCTGGTCGCATACGTGACCGCCGATACGATCAGCAACCCCAAAACCATTTTCGTCTGAAATCCGAATTTCATCTTGTCATCTCCCCATGATTGATGAACGGTATGGTTTGTCTCTACTCTTCGGATTCGTCCTTACTCGCGGTGAACAACAGGATCGTAATCAAGACAAAAGCAACGAGAGCCAGCAACGGAATCGTAATCCAACCGAATAAATCAAGGTAATCGGAACCGCAAGGCACGCCGGTCCGGCAAGGCGAGATTTCCTCCATGCCAGGAACTTTTTGCACCATGTAATGATAAATGGACACCGAACCTCCGATGATCGACAGCGGCAAGGCGTAGCGGAAAATCCCCCGGTCGCCGCGATAAGCGGCAATCCCCAGCAGCAGAACAAGCGGGTACATGAAGATACGCTGTACCCAGCACAGCTTGCAGGGCTCCCAGAGCAGGATTTCACTCATATATAAGCTGCCGCCCGTCGCGATGACGGCGACAAGCCAAGCGAGATGCAAAGCATATCGTCGAATGCTCGACATAACGGTTCCCCCAGTTCCGCTTATTTCGCCTTCTCCAAAGCTTGATCGATCATGGCTTTGAGGCCTTCATAATCTTGTATATGGCCGGAGAACTCCACGCCGTTCACGAACAACGTCGGCGTGCTGTTGACCCGGGCCTGAGCCGCTTGCTGCTCGTCCTTCATCACTTCATTCCGCATCGTGCGATCCTGAAGCGCCTTATCAAGCTGGGCCGTATCGAGATCCGGCACCGTCCGCTGGGCGAAATCGACAAGGAACGACGCGGTCGCCCAGTCTTTGCCTTCATCCTGCTGCGCGCGGTACAGCTCATGATGGAACGACCAGAACGCTTCCGGCTGCTGGCGATACACCTCTTCGGCCGCCTCGGCCGCCAATTCGGAGCGTGGAATAACGAGCTTATTCAAAAACGTGAATTTCACTTTTCCGGTATCGATATAGTCCGCTTTCAATTGAGGGAATATGGTGTCATTCCAAATTTTGCAGGCCGGGCATTTGTAATCGCCGAATTCCACAATCGATACAGCGGCATCGGCACTCCCAAGCGTAGGCTGTCCCTCAATGTTGAATTCAACCGGAGGCTGGTTCGCCAGCTCTTCCTGTTTCATTTTCTCCCCTTGCTGATTCAAGACATAAATAAGAACGCCCAAGACGACAATCGCAATGGGGATCATTAACAAAAAGGCGCGATCATTCCCTTTTTTTCCTTTGCGCGAGCTTGAGGCCGATCGGTGTTTCGTAGTTTTTGCCAATGGATTCACCCTTTTCTACTTGTTTCTTCCTTTCTTAACTGTAATAGATATACGGACAATTTTCCATTTGTTTTAAAAAATTTCTCTTCAAATCTGTGATGTATGTCACTGTTTGTTAACATAATAAATTTAATTATTGCATCTAATTATAAAGATAATAGAATTTATATATTTAACCAATAAAACGGTCTATGCCATAATCATGCCATCCCGAAGCCGAAAAGGAGTGAGCGAGTTATGACGACGACAGACGACTGGCGTCCTGAACTGTATGACAGCAAGCTGGGGTTCGTGTCCGCCCATGGGCAAAATGTAATTGAGCTGCTCCAGCCAAAAACGGGGGAAGCGGTGCTGGATATCGGCTGCGGCACCGGTGATCTCACGGCCCGCATCCGGGAGAGCGGGGCTCATGTGGTCGGCATCGACAAGTCGGAGGCGATGATTGGGCAGGCGCGCAGCAAATACCCGGATCTGCGATTCATCGTCGCGGATGCCGAAAGTCCGCTGCCTGAAGCGATGGTTGAAGCGTTCGATGCGGTCTTCTCGAACGCGGCGCTGCATTGGATGAAGGCGGCGGATCAGGTTCTCGCCGAGGTATGGCGATGCTTGCGGCCGGGAGGGCGGTTCATCGGGGAGTTCGGCGGCCGGGGCAATATCCGGACCGTAGAGCAAGCCATCGAGGAAGTGCTGCTTGCCGAATACGGAATCGAGGCTTCCGCCTTCCATCCGTGGTATTTCCCTTCTTTAGGGGAATACGCCGCGCGGCTGGAGGCGGCTGGCTTCCATGTCGATGCGGCCGTTCATTTCCAGCGGCCCACCGCGCTTCCGGATGGCGATGCCGGAATGGATTACTGGCTGGAGAGCTTCGCCAAGCCCTTCGTCCGCGCCGTGGGGGAGAAGGAGTCTGGCCGCCTGTTCCGCCTCGTTAAGGAACGGTGCCGTCCTTCATTGTACAGCGAAGACGAATGGGCCTTGGACTACGCCAGGCTGCGGTTCGCGGCGCATAAGCCGCGGCGCCGGTAAAGAATCATGACCACCCGTCCAACGGGTGGTTTGCTCTTGGGGTATAACCCCCTGTTGCCAAACTGCGCCTAAAGACGCTAGCCTTACAATAAAATTGTTCAGGCTCAGTGTAATTTGTCACTTTCACTTACCAGTTAAACTGGTTTACTTCTTCTTGCTACTGTTTCTGCTGAATGGATCTTCATACTCTTTCACACTCAGTTTATCAATTGCTTGGTCATGTGCTTCTTGTTCACGTATATATTTTGCAACGGTTGCTTCATTTAAGCCTACTGTGCTGACGTAGTATCCCTCCGCCCAAAATTTTCGATTGCCATATTTATACTTCAAACCGGCATGCTTCTCGAATATCATCAGTGAGCTTTTT
>NZ_LDIG01000224.1 GCF_015845845.1 Paenibacillus dendritiformis | reverse complement strand
TCATGGCCTCGTCTGCGCGGACGAAACCCATAGCTATGTTCGGAAAATGCAGGGTCAAACACCGGTGTCAATACTTGCGTTATTGCTTGTTGAATGAATCGGTCTGTCACGGTTGGTATGCCTAATAGCCGAACTCCCCCGTTCGGTTTCGGGATTTCGACCCGACGGACTGGACTTGGCTCATAGGTTCCCTCTTTCAAGCGGTGACGGATTTCTTGCCAGTTTTGCAGGATGTGGGCTCGTAACTCTTTTACGGCCATTCCGTCTACGCCGTGGCTTCCTTTGTTCTCCTCCACACGTTTCAGTGCAGTTAGCAAGTTTTCCCGTGACAACAGCAACTCCATCATTCGTGACATACTCCTCGCGTGAATTGTTCTTCTGTTCATGCCGCTGTAAGCTCAGCCCTTCTGGATACCCTTGCGTATTCACCGCTACTTCCCCAGATAGGTCTCCGAGAATAAAAACAGGAGATTGTCTGCCTTCATTGCTTACATTCGAAATCCAAGTTGTTCAATTCCTATAACATGTTCAGTCCTTCCGACCGTTGACGTCACAACCGTCGTACTATGACCTCTGCTGACTTCTGTATGTTCAGTCTGCCTTCACAGGCAGATTTACAGAGTTACTCTGCGTTCATACAGATCTCCCCAGGTAAGAGCGCTATCTTCCTCTCCATCTATCTGCTTCATTTACTTTCGCATGCCTTCGGCAGTAAGGACTTTGGTTTGTTTGGCAACCTCATCCAACATGCGCTAGCCTTATATGAAGTTCGTGTTCCTCAGACCGGAGATTTGCCGCCGACTTCCTTCAGATTCGACCTCACGGTCGACACCCTTGTCTTAAGCTACGGCTACTACTGCCTTCACCGTTCGGGACTTGAACCCTAGAGATAGCGCCCATGCTGGGCGCACCAAAAGACTGTCGACAGGACTTTGTCGACAGTCTGAGAAGCCGGCTGATGCCGGCTTTTTGCTTTGCCGTACGCCTCGATTTTTGCTGTGCTGTACGGCTCGAGGCTACGCCTTCATCGTATCCAGCCAGGAGCGTTCCGAAGACAGATACTGCATCACCGCTTGCTGAATGCTCCACAGATGCGAGGTGGACGGCTGCTTGTTATACTCATTGACGGCGCTAATCGCTGTGTTCATCGCCTGTACCAGCTTCGTCCAGGCATCGGCGGACTGCTTTGGCTGGCCCTTCTGCACCTTGCTCATATGCTGGGTCCACTGCAGATGCCGCTCCCGCAGCCGCTCGGTGTCTTCCGCCGCGAAGGCCGCGGATTCGGTTCCCTCCAGATGGGCAACCGATTGCGCCATAAGCCAGCCGATGACATTGTCGCTGGCTGCGATGAACTGCTCCACATCGGCGGCATTCCCTTGGAAGGCCAGCTTCGTTAAGGCCGGCCGGCTCATCTCCCGGACATACAAATCAATCTGGCGGTTCTTCAGCAGCCGGCTCAAGCTCATCGCATCCTCGCGCGCGGAAGCGATAGCCGCGTAGACGCGATGCTGCCCTTCCTGCTCCTCCATCGCCGCCATTCCCTTATCCCGCAGCTCGCCTATCGCCGTCTTGGCTCCTTCCGCTTTGTCGAAAACTCCATATTGAAGCATATAGAACGTCTTCTCCGGAATGTTCACGTCGGTAACGTAGACGCCTGCCGCTTGCCAAGCCGCGTCCGATTTGTCCCCATTGCCGCCTGCCGGCTGCGCCGCGGCCGGTATGGCGGCCTGATCCGCCGGCGGCTTGTCCGAGGCGGTCTGCCCCTGCTTCCCGCCGTCAGGCGTCTGCCCTGCTTGCGCGGACAGATCAGGCAGCCCCGCCGTCGGATCCGGCAGCTTCACTTCCCCCTTGAACAGGGAGAGGGCGATGAAGCCGAATACCGCTCCCGTCGCCAGCGCCCCGGTCACGGAAGCGATCACCTTCCAAAGAGACGGCTTGCGGCTACGGGTATGCACTCCGTTCCACGTCCACTCTCCTTGCTCGCTCATCGATTCGCCCGCCGGATCGGCGATAGAGACCGGAAGCGGATAACGCTGGGAGGACTCCTTGTCCGATTCCCGGAGGAAGGTCTCGATTCGGCGTATTTCGTCCTCGTCTGCGCCGGCGGGGCTAGCGGGGTCACCCGCCGCTGCCGAATTCGCCTGCCCGTGCGCATCCGCTGCTTCTCCCGCTCCCGGACCGTCCGGCAGCGTCCCTGCCTCTTCGGCAATCCTATCTATCGCATTGACCGTCAGCTCCAGGTTCGCCTGCTCCCGGCTGTCCCGCTCGTGCTGCTCCCGGCCGGATGCCGGTCCGGAATCGCCGAACCGGAATGTCATTTTGCTGTGCGAACGATTCATCATGCTCCACCTCACCTTGTCCTCTTCTTTACTATGAAATCTATGATAGATTGCAAGGCATTAGAACCTGCTCTGTCTATGAAAATGAAAAAAGGCAGATCGCTTGCTAGATTCGCCGAGGTACCGCCTCCGGCCAAATCATATGATAACGTAGTACAGCGAAAGGAGGGGCAGCATGAAAATAAACAATGTGTTGACGCCTCGCCAGGTACGACGCTTCGTGCGCCGAAATATTGGACGGAGAGTCGATATCGAGCTGGTCAGCGGCCTTGATATTGAAGGAGTCATTATCTCGGCGGGACTGACGACCTTCCGACTGCGCATCCGCCGCCGCGGCCGGAATATCATCGTTGTCATCGCGTACCGCAGAGTGCGGGACATCGAATTGGACAGGGATTAAGCCCTGCTGAAGACAGAGCTCTGGCAGACGCCGCCGGACGAACCGCTCATTTGATTATCCTTATAAATCAAAACCACCCGTCCAACGGGTGGTTTGCACTTGGGGTATAACCCCCTGTTGCCAAACTGCGCCTAAAGACGCTAGCCTGACAATTAAATTGTTCAGGCTCAGTGTAACTTGTCACTTTCACTTACCAGTTAAACTGGTTTACTTCTTCTTGCTACTGTTTCTGTTGAACGGATCTTCATACTCTTTCACACTCAGTTTATCAATTGCTTGGTCATGTGCTTCTTGTTCACGTATATATTTTGCAACGGTTGCTTCATTTAAGCCTACTGTGCTGACGTAGTATCCCTCCGCCCAAAATTTTCGATTGCCATATTTATACTTCAAACCGGCATGCTTCTCGAATATCATCAGTGAGCTTTTT
>NZ_LDIG01000223.1 GCF_015845845.1 Paenibacillus dendritiformis | reverse complement strand
TAATTAAACTAACATTGGACTGTAATAAGTCGACATGGGATCTCCTTCAGTTGATTCGCATCTATGCGGAAAAACCATGGGAAAATTTGATCGCTGCACTCAACCGCAAGCCGACCCGAACATCTAGGGGACGACCAAAGCGAAATGGGAGACGTCCGAAAAAGGCAACGAAGTCGATGAAACCGAAACTGATTGTGAGGTAATGACAAACGAAAAATGATTTTACATATAATGGATAACGCGCAGGGTCTATTTCCAGCTCGACTTTTTTAGACTTAGCGCGGACATTGCAGATGTAAATATATATCATATATAGATGTTAATTGAAATTAGATTATGAACTAACCGCTCGATGCAACGCTAGTGGTAAAAATGCAGTTTTCCTCTATGACGTTTACTCTGCTAAAGGAATTCCTGCAAAACTGCACCATTTTCAGCCTATACACTAGTTCGAAAGCAGAAATCACTAAAAATAATGTACTTTCGCAGGAAAACCATCAAATAGTAGATAAAAAAGAAAAAATTGCTTCATTTATGCAGGATTTAACTGTTGAGGGGCTAGGAGACATCCCGAAGCGACATAAACATGCAGAAGCCGGGGCCTCGGACCCCGGCTTTCTATCTCTCTGCCTAAGTTTTCATCATAGAAGCCGCTCTGGGGCTGAAGCCCGTCATATCTACACGCGGGCTTCCACCGCAACCCGGTCGATCATATCCGCGAGCTTGACGGGCATGCCTCCCTGGAGACGGGATTCCTCCGCGGCAAAGGCGATTAAGTGGCTCTGCAAGGAAGCTGTCGCCGAGGTCAAGGCCGACGACATGGCTTCCTCCCGGTGCTCGCGCACCAGATGGAGGAAATCGGCGACCATCCGCTCGTCCCCGCCGCCATGGCCGTCGCCGGAGACGCCGCAGTGGAACTCTACCCGCTCGCCGGTGGCAAATCGCTTCAGCGTATACGTTCCATCCTCCATATTGCCGATAATCTCGCCCTTCGTCCCCATGATGCGCACGCTCCGGACCTCTTGCTCCGCGAAGGCCGACAGCGTGAAGTTGGCGTTGGCCCCGTTCGCGAATTCCATGTTGACGATCTGGTGATCGACCACATTATTGTCGCAGCGGTAGACGCAGCGCCCGAACGGGCCTTCCTTCAAGGCGGTCATGATGCCTTCGGGCGACAGATCATGCGTAATGTAGCGCGCCCACGGGTGCTCCGGCGGCTGGTTGTACAGCTTGAGCGCCGAGAAGGGGCAGCTCCGTTCCACCTGGCAGCCGTCCGTGCAGCGGGCGGTAGAGCCTGCCGGCGCATGCTCCTCCCGGAAATGCATCAAGGATCCGTAAGAGCTGACGCTGACGCAGGGCTCATCCATCAGCCAGGAGATAATGTCGAGATCATGGCATGATTTGGCGAGAACCATCGGACTCGATTCGTCCGAGTTCCGCCAGTTGCCCCGCACGTAGCTGTGCGTCATATGGCGGTAGCCGACATATTCCGAATGCTGGATCGTCGCGATCGTGCCGACCTCTCCCGCCTCGATGCAGCGCTTGATGCCGGACCAGAACGGCGAATACCGCAGCACATGGCTGACCGTCAGCACCCGGCGGTGAGCGAGGGCGGCCTGCTCGATGCGGATGCACTCTTCGGCCACGGGCGACATCGGCTTCTCCAGCAGGATATGATAGCCCAATTCAAGCGCCTTCATCGCCGGCACATAGTGCAGCCGATCCAGCGTGCTAATAATCATGACATCCGCGATGCGGCCCTTCTCGAAGGCCTGATCCCATGAACGATATACATATTCCGGCGCGATGCCGTGAATTTCCGCTATGCGCTGCCGCCGCTCCTCATTCGGCTCCGCGACCGCCACGATTTTCAATTCATCCGGATGCTTCTCCGCATAAGGGCCGTAAATATACCGTCCTCTGCTTCCGGCTCCAAGCAATACGGCAGTTACTGTCTTCACAAGGGTTCCTCCTCGTCATGGTGATTGCTGTGCCCTGATCGTACGTCACCGGACGAGGAGCCGAAAGAGACTTTTCGATACATTCATATACTCTTCTTGACCTCCCTGGCCTGTCGCTGAAGCCGATATTCCTGCGGGGTCGTCTGATTCTGCTTTTTGAAAAAGCGGATAAACGCCAGCGCTGAATTGTAGCCAAGCGCCGCGGCAATTTCATTGACCTTCATCGGGCTGTTCAGCAGCCACTCCTTCGCTTTCAAATTCCGGTACTCATTGATGTAGTCGGACAGGCCGATTCCCGTCAACTGCTTATACAGGCGCGAGAAGTAAGACGGATTGAGCCCGACATGATCCGCGATGGCGATAAGCGAAATATCACGAGACAAATGCTCCTCGATAAAGCGGTGCACCTTCTTGACCAGATCGGCGGGCACCTGCCCTCCTTGGGCTGCCTGGCGCGTGAAAAAGCAGTCGGCCAGATTCCAGAAATACTGCTTCACATCCGGCCAGGACACGGCTTCATCCTTCTGGTACAGAAGCGTCGCGTCCAGCTTCGCGTGCACCTCCTGGCGGAACGGCTCGTTCTGATCCATGCACGACAGGAAAATGGAGGCGAGGGAATGATACAGCTCCATCTTGCGACCGTAGGCATGCGAGTCATCCGTCCAGACCGTGGTCAGGTGAAGATACAGATTATTGAACTCTTCCCGGTGATTGTTCTCCAGACATTGCAGGAGCAGCTGCAGCCGGGTATGGTGGCAGTAGTCGCTCGCCTCTTCTTCGCCTTCCTGCAGCTTGAGCAGATCCGAGTCCGTTACAATCACGGCGGGAGACAGGCCCAGCCCGTAGACGAAGCAATATTTCAGCATATGGAAGCGTTCCGAGATCATGGCCCAATTCGTCGGCTCGCTGCTCAGGGCGAAGGAGACCGATACGCGCAGCAAGCGCTGGCATGTCTGCTGAATGTTCTCGAGCATGGCGCTGATATGGGAGTACCCCTTCTGCCACGCCGCCGGCTCGGAGGGACCTGTCTCCCGAGGCTGCAGCAGCCACACGATGCGGGAATTATCGCAGACGCACGAGTAGCATTGCATCTGCGACGCCGCGTACTCTTCGGCAATGTTCTGCACGCCGTACAGCAGCAGCGCCTTGTCCAGCGGCGTGAACGTGTCCTTCCACGTGTCCACCCGCCCCAGCAGCAGCAGGATCGGCCGTTCCGCCTGCAGCGGTATTCCCAGCTCCCGCAAATGGAGCGCCCGCTCGGCCGCTCCCTCCTGCTTGCCCTGCAGCAGCTCCCATATATACTCCTTCTGCAGCAGCGGCAGCGCCTGGCGCGCCCGTTCATTGGCCCGCTCCAGCATCCGGAGCTGGTCCCCTTCTTCGTCCAGCTTCGCCATCGCGCGCTCGACCGAGCTGATGATTTTGTCGTCGCTCTCGACCTTCAATATATAATCGAAGCCGCCATACGCCATGGCGCTCCGGATATAATGGAAATCATTGTAGCCCGTAAGAAAAATGACTTTGCAGGACGGCCAATCCGTCTGAATGATCTGCAGCAGCTCGATGCCTTCCAGTCCCGGCATTTTGATGTCGGATATGACGATATCCACCCGATGGCTGCGCATGATCTGAAGCGCCTCTTCCCCTGAATACGCTTTCATCACTTCCAGCTCCAGATGCTTCGTGGTCTGGAACAATTCCAGCAGCCCGTCAACAATGATGGGCAGATCGTCTACGATGAGCAGTCGACGCATAGCCGATTCCTCCTTTATTCTACGCCAAGATATATAAGTACTTTGAGTCCGCCAAGCGCAGAGCGCGACACTTCCAGCCCGTATTCCGCACCATAGTGAAGCTGTATCCGCCGATGCACGTTGATAAGCCCCGTCGTCTCCTCCATACGGTCTGCCGAATGCGCCAACCGGGCGCGCAATTGCTCCAGTCTGTCATCATCCAGATTGTTGCTGTTGTCTTCCACGCCGATGGTAATTCCGTCGGCCCGCACCTCGCTGTGCACCCACAGCTCGCCCGGTCCCGCCATGCCCCCGATGCCATGCTTGTAGGCATTCTCGATAATCGGCTGCAGCACCAGCCGGGGAACCCGCAGCGGCGGCGTCTCGACATCGAAGCGGACCCGGATGCGATCGCCGTAACAGATTGTCTGCATCTCCACGTAAGTCCGCGAATGCTTTACTTCCATCTCCAGCGGAATGACATCCTCATCGTCCCGGGTAATAAATTGAAAATATTCGCCGATGTAGAGACAGAATTGATAGGCCTTCTCCTTATGCTCGGACTTGATGAGCCGGCACAGCACGAAGAAGCAGTTGTACAGAAAATGCGGATTAATCTGCGATTGCAGCCGCTTTAGCTCGGATCGCTGGTTGCGTATCTGCTGTTCATAATTTTGCTCGATCAGCGTCTTGAGCGAATGAACGGTATCGTTGAAGGCCTGGTACAGATAACCGAATTCGTCGCGTCTGCGTTCTATCGGAACCGGCACCAGCTCCAGCTTCTGCACCCGCTTGAAGCCATGAATCAATCTCATCAACGGGCGGTACATCAGCTTCATCAGCGAATACGAAAAAAACGTTCCCACGACAACCGCAAGACCGCACGCCCACAAGAACCACTGCTTATACGTCTGAATCGGCCCCAGGACGGCGGATTCCGGGATGCAGGTTACGGAATAGGATTTCCATACGTCCGAGTACTTGAATACGGTAAGATAGCGTTCGCTTCCGAACTCGACCATCTCATAGCCTTGCTTCCTTCCCGCAAGCTGCTTGTCGCGCACGAAATTCGTAAGTTCCAGCTCCTGAAGCGGAGAATGGTCATTGCTCCGAATCACCCAGCCCCGCTCCATGTTCATCAGCATGCTCTCGCCGCCCAATGAACCGGTAATTTGTTCCAATGCCTCCTTGATCTTGCGCGTAGACAGTTCTACGCCAACGACATATAGCGGATCCTTGAACGTATTGGTTGGATACTGCATCGTCAGGAACAAGCGATCGTTCCAGTAGATGAACGGGTCGTCGTAGAACGGCCCGCTATGCTGCATCGCGGCATATTCCTCCTGGCTCATCCCCGTCTCGTACTGCACGCTGAGCAGCGTGCGCCCGAGCTTGGGCACATACGCCTTCGCTTCGCGAATGAACGGGCTCGAGTTCTTCATCAGGTCGAGCCGCTTCTGAATGAGCGTGATGCTGTGCGCGCGCTCATAATACGTCAGATCGGCGCCGAGCGCCGCCAGTTCCATCAGATCATTGTCCATCACATAGTTGGGCAAATACTGCACGATACGCTGAACCTCTTTATCCAGCGAATCGAGGTAGAAGCTGGTCGTGTTCAAGGTCGAATGCGAGATTTCGGTCTGAATGCTGTCCGCTCCCCGCTCATTGATGAACCACGTAATCATCATGAGGGGGAGCAGCACAATCAGGAACACGCCCATCATTTTCATAAAAATCGAGGAGTCTTTTAATCGGAATAATAGCTTCATGCGCGTTCCCCCAGAAGAGAGTTGTTCGGGTTGAACTATTATTCTTTGACACTCCCCATTACAATTCCTTTAATGAAGAACCGCTGCAGGAACGGATAAATCGCCAGGATAGGAAAAGCGGCGACAAAGATTTGCGCGGCTTTGCTCGTCCGGTCGGACAGCTTCTGCATCAGCTCGATGTCCTGGGACTTCAGGAAGCGAAGATCCATCTTGATAATAATCGACTGCAAAAAGGTCTGCAGCGGATATTTGTCCGGATGGTTCATCAGGATCATTCCGTCGAACCAGCTGTTCCAATGCCAGACGATGGTGAACAGGCCCGTCGTGGCGAGCGCCGGCAGAGAGAGCGGCGCATAAATTTTCCACAAGGTCGTAAAATGGCCCGCCCCGTCAATCTTCGACGATTCCTCCAATTCCTTCGGCAGATTGCGGTAGAAATTAAGCAGCAAAATGATGTTGAACACTTGAATCGCGCCCGGCAGCACCAAAGCCCAGATCGTATCGATGAGCCCGACCGCCTTGACGGTCATATACCACGGAATCAAGCCGCCGTTGAACAGAATCGTAAAGACGAAGACCCATACATAAATGGTACGCATCCGGAATTGACTTGTTTCCTTCGATAACGGATAGGCCGTTAAAATCGTCAAAAACATGCTGAGCGAGGTGCCCAATACGACGCGCTGAATCGTAATCCAGAAGGCGCGCAAATATTCCGGCTTGCCGAACACGTTCTGATACGCCGCCGGCGTGAACTCTACCGGCCAGAGCAGGACTTTGCCCGCGGAGGCCGCATTGCCCGAGCTGAATGAAATCGCGAGAATATGAATGATGGGCATAAGACATAGAAGCGACAGCACCGCCAGAAATACGAAGTTGCAGCCCAGAAACAGTCGTCTGCCGAATGACTTTTTCATAAGTATGACCGTTCTCCTTTGCTAGAAAATGCGATAATTGGCGAAGCGGTAGGCCAGGACATAGGATACGGAAATCAAAATGAACGATACGACCGACTTCAGCAATCCAACCGCCGTGGCGAATCCGTACTGCGCCTGCTCGATCCCCATCCGATAGACAAAGGTATCGATGATATCCCCGCTCTCATAGACCTGCGGACTGTACAGGTTGAAGATCTGATCGAAGCCCGCATTGAGCACGTTGCCGATATTGAGCGTCAGCATCAGCACGATAATCGGCATCATCCCCGGCAAGGTGACGTACAAGGTCTGCTTCCAGCGGCCTGCGCCGTCAATCTCCGCGGCTTCATACAGCGCCGGATTAATGTTGGTGAGCGCGGCCAGATAGATGATGGTGCCGAAGCCGAACTCCTTCCACACATCCGTAATGACCATGACGTAAGGGAACCAGCTATTGTCTCCGAGGAAAAATATCGGCTTCACGCCGAACAACCCCAGCAATTGATTCAATATGCCTGTAGATGGAGACAGGACGTCAATGACAATGCCGCTCAGAAGCACCCACGATAAGAAGTGGGGCAGATAAACCATGGTCTGGAATGCCCGCTTGACCCATTCCTTGCGCAGCTCATTCAGCAAGATGGCGATCGTAATCGGGACGATCAGACCCGCGATAATTTTCATCGTTGCAATATACAAGGTGTTGAAGACGATTCGGCCGATGTCCGGATAATCGAGGAGGAACTGGAAGTTCTTCCACCCGACGAACGGAGAGCCGAACAGCCCCTTGGTCGGGATATACTTTTGAAATGCCATCAAAATGCCGGCCATCGGAATGTAGCTGAATATGATGACGAAGATGAGCCCGGGAATGAGCATGATATGCAGCGGCCATTCTCGCTTCCACATACGAGACCATTGATTCATTATGCATCACCTGCTTGGAGTAATTAGAAAAAGGGGGGAATCGAAGCATTCCGATTCCCCGCACACCACGTTAACTAGGCCATACTCATGAAAATCTTGCTTCACGGCTGCCGTTCATAACCGATTACTTATTTTTGGCATACCATTCGTTGACTTCCTTCGTAATGTCGTCTCCGCCCAGCTTCTTCCAGTCAGCGACAAACTTGTCGAATTCATCGATGGAGACTTGGTTCATAATGATTTTCATGAAGATTTCATCGCGTTTGCGGTTCAAAATCTCCCGCTTCTCCACCATCGTCGGTGTCGGCGCGCCCCAGAACTTGTTCTGATGGAACAGATTGTGCTCCTTCAAGTAAGGGATATTCGATACCGCTCCGTTCGGTCCGGAGATAAGGTATTCCCACCACATGCTGATATCTTCGCCATTCACGTATTTCATCGCCCGTTCGAAGCGCGTCTTCTGGTCCTTCGTCTTCGGCAGAGTCTCATCCTTCGTCTCAATCGCCTTCGGCAGCACTTCCCCGTTATCGCTCGTCAGGTTGAATGCCATGACCGGGTTGAGGAGCCAGTAGTTATTGCCTTTTTCCTTCAGATCCTTGCCGTACTCATACACCTTCTGCTCCGGCGTCGGATGATTGTCAACCGCGATCCATTGGTTCAGCAGCTTGATCAGCGCTTCCGGATGCTTGGCGTTCTTGGACACGACATAATAGCTCTCCGTTCCCAGCTCGATCTGCGTGGACGCTTCCGTGCCGTCAATGGAAGGCAGACGGTATACGCTCCATTCCTGGACCACCTTGCCGTCCTTCACGGCAGCCTGGGCCAGATGGGCCGGCGTCCACTCCGCGCCGTACAGCACGCCAATTTTGTCGCTGAAAATCAGTTCGGACGCTTTCTGCATATCCTTCACTGCGAATTCCGGGTCGATCAAGCCTTTCTTGAACATCTCTTGAAGCGCGCGCAGCGCTTCCTTCATTTCCGGCTGAATGTCACTGTTCACCAAGCCGCCTTGGCCGTCTTCAATCCATTGATTGAAATAAGCATGATATCCATTCAGGAAGCCGACCAGCCCGAGCGCGCCTTCATCGAACTTCTTGTTCAGCGCCAGGCCGTAGGATTTCCCCGTGCCGCCCGGATCCTTCGTCGCGAAGGCTTCCATAATCGTCATCAGATCCTGCATCGTCTTCGGCTCCGGCAGGTTCAGCTTCTTCAGCCAATCGGAACGCACCCACAGGAGCTGCGGCGCGAACGGGTTGCCCGTCTGCGGGATAGCCATCAGCTTGCCGTCAAACGTGCCCGACTTCATCTGCAGGCCGCCGTCCTTCAGCATGAACTCCTTCGTCTCGTCGGTCGCATATTGGTCATAGACCTCGGTCAGGTCCATAATCATATCCGCCTCGATCAACTGCTGCACCTGTGCCGGAGTAGCCGGGAAGAAATCAGGAATATCATTGGTGGCGATCGCCATCTTCAGCTTCTCCTGGAATTGAGGGCCGTTCACGACGCCGTCCACAACCCACTGGTTCTTAATGCGGACGCCAACGTCTTTTTCATACGCATCATACACGGCGTTCTTGTCGAAATTTTCCCCTTCGTCAAACTTCAAATACGGATCTTGCGCACGAACCGTCGATATTTCCAAGACAGTCTCTTCCGACGAACCTGCAGGCGTATCTGCCGGCTTGTCTGCCGGCTGCTGCGATTCCGCCGGCTGGCTGCTGCAGGCCGTTACCACGAGACTCAAGATGAGCGTAAGAATCAATCCGAATTTCCGCACTCTCTTCACGTCTGACCCTCCCATTTTGAATGGCATTGTGATTTGTCTTCTTTCTATCTCCATTATAGGTAGCGCTTTCAGCCACGGGCTATATACCGGTGTTTACTTCCGTATACAACTGTTGCGGAGCGCGAAAAAACCGTGGTTCCCGGGGGAACACACGGTTGAGAAGAGATGATTACCGGATAAATGGAACAAAACCCCATATCGTTCGTATCAATCTACAAAGAGGTGATCCAATGGTTACAACGGGTATCGTCTTTGAGTTCATCGGTGCTGCTCTAATTGCACTGGGCTTGCTTGCTATCAAAAAACCCGATGCGTTCACTTTCACAGGCATCCTCGATGAACCAAGTGATAACGAATTACTCATAATTCAATTTCGTGGAGTGTGGGATTAATCTCAGGTATCGTGACTATTGTGTTGAGTATACAGTTTTTTCTGGTCTGAGGAGTAGGGGCAACTCCTAGACATCCCCCTCTGTCAGAATAGTTGTGCAGGAGAAGCAGTTGCTTGCAGAGAGCTTGGACTGACACAGCGAACGTTGCAACGCTGGCGCAAGCAAGGCGGCACCGTTGACGGGCGTCCTCACGCCAAGCGGAGGGCGCCTGCCAACAAGCTAAGTGAAGCTGAAGAGCAGCAGGTGCTGGAAGTTCTTCAACAGGCAGTACAGGAGCCTGCCGCCAAGCCAGATCGTGCCTGCGCTGGCCGACGAAGGGACATACATCGCCTCCGAATCCAGCTTCTGTCGGGTGATGCAATACCTTTATGGATTCCATCATCTCGTTTCACTCCATAGCCGTTGCATCTCGTCACTGGTTTCGAGCAACTCGGACAGCGAGCCTTGGGCTTCCACATTGCCGTCCTTGAGCACGATGATCTGGTCGGCACGCAACAGGCATTCCTTGCGGTGCGAAGTCACCAGATAGGTGGCATCGCGCAACTCGTTCATCCGTTCCCACAATAGTTGTTCAGTCTCAACGTCGAGTGCGCTGGATATGTCGTCCAAAATAAATAGATCCGCTTCCCTTGCAAACATCCGTGCCACCGCCACGCGCTGGATTTGACCACCCGACAACTTCACGCCCCGCGGACCAATTTCCGTGTCCAATCCCGCTTCCAAATCGGCAAGGTCTTTTTCCAATACGGCCGCATGGATCGCTTTTGGCAAATCAACAGAACACTCCGATCGACCGAGCAAGATGTTCTCGCGGATCGACATGCTAAACAGGTGTGGGACTTGCGGCGTGTACGCAGTGTGTTCAGGAACGAAGAAGGACACCGGGTCATCCACCACTTGTCCATTCCAGCGAACGGTGCCCGCTTGTTGCGGCAAATGACCAAGCAACGTGCGCAACAATGTCGTTTTGCCAGAACCGATTCGCCCCGTGATAACGGTGAAACTCCCACGTTGCAGTGACAGGTTCACATTTTCAATACCTTGGCCCGACTCGGGGAAGCGATAGGTCAGCCCGGATACATCCAGTCGCTCAAACTTGGCAGCCGATGTCGGATGCGACTCAAAAGTCGGTGTTGCTTCCTTGAGATATAACGACCCATGCTTGACCAACTGCGCTTCATACAAAGGGGTAAACAACTTCGCCATCCGCGCAAAAGACACGCCGGTCTGCCTGTAGTGCGCCAAGAACTGACCGAAAAATTGTGTAAAATCAGTAATAAATGTTAGATAGTACACAAACAGCGCAAAATCACCAATCGTAAATACCCCATCCCGCATCACGCCTGCCGACAGGATCAGAATCAACCCTGTCCCGATGCTCACCGTATTGCTGAAGATCGAGTTCAATCCTTGGGTCAACACCCGGTCTTTGACCATCAGTTTGCGGCGTTGTTCGTTGAGATGGTCAAGATTTTCGATGATCCGCTTCTCGCCGCCTGCAATTTGTATAGCTTGTGTGGTCTCGACCATTTCACCAATCGCACCGGCGACGCGGGATGACGCTTGGCGACTCTCATTGCGATATTCCCCCAGACGCTGTCCCGCCAAGTTGGCAATCGCCACAACGAAAACCAGCGGCACAAAGACCAGCAAGGTGATCGTCGAGTTGATCGACATCAAGACCACAAACGAAACCGTGGCAAATAAAAATTTGCCGAGGACGTCCAACGTCCAACTGATCGAGTTTTCCGCCTGATCTGCATCCTCGCGAAATTGGATGATCAGGTCGCCGAAGTTCCGAGTCCCGTTTGATCTTTTCAACAGGTGTTCGAGAAGGTTTCGGCGGATCAGTGCGCTCATCATGAAACGATGAACCATATCGGTCAACGCACCGCTAAAGATCAGCACGATACGTCCAAGTGCCACCGCCAACAGTAACGCGATCAATCCCCAGACGCCAAACAAAGGAACAGACTTCCCTGTCAGCGTGTCGAAAAACTCCCTTGTAATCAGTCCTGGAAGCAACGGGGACAAATGAATGAGAATCCACACGAAACCGTTGAGGAGATATAACCATGGTCGATAACAGATCATGCTCCAAATAAATTGATAGGTTTTCATACCAATATCTCCTTTGACCCGGTGTTCAGCAAGCGATAGAAGCGCGAAGAATGGTCATTTGCCAATTGGTGACGTTCGCCGTATTCGACGATGTGACCGTCTTCCAACCCCATGATCTCATCTACGCGCTCGACCGTGACCAAGCGGTGGGCGATGATGATTGCTGTTCGGTTTTCCAGCAATTTGGTCATCGCATTCTCGATCATGAGCTCACTCGCCGGATCAAGACGGGAAGATGCTTCATCCAGAATCACCAACCCCGGGTCAGACAAAAAGACCCGCGTCAGTGCCAGCAATTGTGCTTGCCCAGCCGACAGCCCAACCCCATCGCCAAGCAATTGTGTATCCAGACCGTTGGGCAAAGATTCATACCAGTGGTTCAACCCTAACTCCCGAATGACGGCGAGAATCCGCCCGTCGGAGATCGATTTTTCAAAAATGGTCAGATTGTCACGCAGGCTGGCTTGGAATAACTGTACATCCTGTGTGACGATGCCCACCTGTTTTCGCAATTCGCGCAAGTCCGTCTCACGAATGTCCACGCCACCCAGTTCGATCGCACCCTGTGTCGGGTCATAGAAGCGAAGCAACAACCGTGCAATCGTTGACTTGCCACTGCCCGTACGCCCTAAGAGACCCAGTACTTTTTTCTCCTCCAAGTGAAATTGAATATTTTCCAGCACATTTAGGTTTTCCTCATAACCAAACGAGACTTTTTCAAACGAAACTGACAGCGCACCGTCCGAAAGCTTCGCGCCTGTGCCGCTTTGAATCTGGGGTTGGAGACTGAGCAGTTCACCTACCCGTTTTATACTGGCGTCGGCCTTTTGCAAGTCTTCCATTTGGTTGCGGATTTTCTCAATCGGATTGACCAATAGTTCGGTAAATTGGAAAATTAGAAACACCGTACCAAGTGTGATCGTCCCGATACCCAGCAAGTACGCCCCCATGCCAAAAGCCACCGCGTTGCCGATGGTGAAGACGAGGATTGTGGTCATCCACATCATGTAACCACGCAGTTGGGCCTGCTTTAGAACCGGCAACCAGTCTTTCAGATAATCATAGAAGCGACGCATCACATCCTGTACACCGCCATTGGAACGAATGTCTTCCGTCCTCGTGAGCCGCTCACTGAGAAATCCGAAGAAATTTCCGTTGATTTTCCGCACTTTCTGCCAATAGGGCACAGCGAACGAGCGAATCCGCTCAATGGCAAACAAAGCAAAGAACACGAACATCGTCATCGCCAAGCCAATACGCCAATCTTCCCTGTACAGCAAGACCAGCACACCCACCAGCAATACTAAATTACCAACCAATATCACGACAAAATGGGAAAAGAAATTTTGTAGCGTATTCACGTCTCCGTCAATCCGCTCGATCATCTCACCTGATGTAAATTTTTTATGATGCGACATATCCAAGCTCAAATATTGCTCAACGAGTCTGGAGCGCAACGCATTCGTAGCGCTCCAGCCCACCGTTTCCCCATAATAGGTCACAAGAACGCCGAGCCCCTGATGCGCCAAGGCAATGCCGATAAACAGAATAGCGGATTTGTAAAGTTTTCCCTCCTCCCCTCCCGCCATCGCGGTGTCGATGAAATAACGCAAAACAAACGGATTGACAAGTTGGAGCGTAATGCCCACCATCAGGATAACGGCCAAAAGGATGAATTTCCCCAACATCGGTTTGAAGTAATGGGAAAGCAGATTCCAGTACTCTTTCAGCGGAATTTTCTTTATGTTATCTATGCTCTCCATCACTTCCCTTCAGTTAGAAAAATCTTGCCTGGGTTGAGAATGTTGGTCGGATCGGCTATTTTCTTGATTTGTTGCATAAACATGACGGCATTCCCACACTCGGCTTGCAGGTACTCCCGTTTGCCAAGTCCAATCCCATGCTCACCAGTACATGTGCCGCCGTGCGTGAGCGCGTGCATGACAATCTCGTGATAGACCCGTTTCGCCCGGCCCACATCTTGCGGGTCGTCAGGGTCCACGACAAGTACAGCATGAAAATTCCCATCGCCGACATGACCCAAGATCGCCCCATCCAGTTGCTCCGCTTCCAGATCATCAGTCAGGTTTTGTTTTGCACCGCTAAACTCCACAAACAACGTCGGCGCTTGGATGAACGCCGTCTCTTTGAAACGGTTGACCGCTCCGACGGTACGTTCATCCACCAGTTCCACCCGTGCCACGCGAAGCCCCATGTTGAGCAACTCGAGCGCCGCTTGGGCCGCCGTTTCTACCGTTCCAAACACAGCCCGTGCTGTGTTGATCTGTTCAGGAATCCCGCATCACACCATAGCTGACCGCATTGGTGCCGCTTGCATTGGTGTCCGCTATCCGCCCAGTGTCGCATCGGCTCCTGGATCGACGGGGAAAAGCAAGCAGTTTCACAGCGAACTCAAGACGGATTTAAATTTGGAGTGATTGCCTTTCGGCAAGTTTGCCACGAACGATCTGGTGCTGTGTGCAGGCCTGGTTGCTTCTAATCTGCTGCGGGTCATTGGACAAATTTCCATTTAAGAACCGGACGCCCCGCTTCGGAAGACATAGTCCATGGTTTCAGACATTCCAGCGCATTTACGGGACCTTGTCGGGATAATAGATTGCGAACCTATGTTTCCGTTCAAGCTTTGCACAAGGGAAGCTTTGTTTCGTGATGTCTTTTTCAAGTGAATCGAGTCATCACCTCTGCTTTCTGCGCCTTTCGTTACAGCTGATAGTGCTGGTTCTCTTAATCGTAACCCTTTCACGGATTCAGGATATACAACTACTTTTCTATTTTCTGGATTTAAAAAAATCTTTGCAATTCTACCGGGCTTCCGACCTGGTCGCAATTCTGCAGGAGAAGTTCGCGGCAGGCACGGTGAGCCGGTTCCGGGAGAAACTGAAAGGTAGACCTACTCATCCTGGATGAAGTCGGATATGTTCCCTTTAGCCAGACGGGGGCGGAACTATTGTTTAATGTAATTGCGGATTGCTATGAAAGGCAAAGTGTTATTGTGACGTCTAACTTGGAATTCGGCCAGTGGACCTCCATCTTTGGGGATACCAAGCTTACATCTGCGCTGGTCGACCGCTTGGTGCACCATGCACACATTCACTCGTTTACAGGCGAGAGCTTCCGTTTCAAACAAGCTATGGAACGAATCCCGTTGTAAGCTTTGAGGTTGGCAAGTGCCTTGGCACTTTTGGCTGCAAAATTGAGCATTTTTCACTTGCAAAAAACAGTACAGACATGCCCATTAATCGTAAACGCACCGTTTGAAGTCACTCGTACATACGGCGCTCCTTCGTCGCTCTCATTCCTTCTTCAATCGTTGCCAGCGCTTCCTTGTTATCCATCCCAATCACCGCCTCATTTAGATTCTTTCTAAATTCGACAGCGATAGGTAAAAAACTTCTGTTATGGAAGTCCAATGGTTCAACTCATATAGATTTCCGCACCTCGTCACACTATTTAGATGATATTCCGATTAGGTGTAATCTTAACGGTGTAAGTATACCTAGAATTTGCTTGGATTCGTTATCTCCCGATCGCTTAATGGACGGTGCGTGGTGTATGTTGTGTATTCCGATAACAAGAAAGAAACCTTGAAAGGCATAGGCCACTCAAGGTTAGAATTATTACTGGATTCCCAATTTGTCTCTATTCACCATGTTGACGTTCCATAACTCTTCAATTGGAACAATCGCCCTTTTTCGGTTGGATAGAGCGTCTCCTTCTGCCCACAGATATGGATAAATTAAGACACCCTTATCACCATCCAAGCCTTTAACTTCTTCTACCCAAGTGTCCCAGCGGAAAGATTCATAGAATTTCCTTACATCTCCGAGAAAAGCCCAGTTCAGAAAATCCGAATACTGCATATCTAGACTCTCCCATTCTAAGGTGTCAGGAGCGAGATAAAATATTTCGCCGTACCTACCCCCAAAAGCCCCGCCATTCATTGCAAAAAAACCGCCAACCACATCGTCTGCGATTAGTAATGATGATGGCATTCTTGAACTTTTCCCATTGGAATCTACCTCATTCCAACTATTCAGACTTCTAGGTAGTCTGACACTACCAGAGCCTAAAAAACGTAACCAACCATGCTCAACTAGAATACCACCAGTATAGTATGAAACAGCTCCCAAGACAGATTTAGTAGTGACTTGTAACTGATATAATACATTGCTAGCTTCTTGCTTATTTGCGGCAAGAATTTCAACGTTATTCGTAGCTTTAGAAACCCATTCCTGTACCATTAACCATGTAGATTCAGGTTGTATAATTAGCTCGTCTAGAGATTTCACAGAAATCACCTCACCCCATATATAATAACATAGATCAATCGTCAATCTTTATCTTTATTTTCGTTCCATCAGGGTACTGTCTTAACTGATGTCCCATTGATGAGCCTGCCCCCCTATTATCAGACGGTGAAATAGGGCGAACACTCGCTCCTTTGCCACCCTCTTTAAACATTGCTGGTGGATATTCATCAAGATCCTTGCCCGAAACTTTTTTATGCCCCTTGAGTGATTCTTTTCTGTTAGCTTTTGCACCGTCACGTTTAATCGTTAAAATGTCAGGATGACCATTTTTTATAGCATCCTCAATATGCTGTGCTGTTTCGGGATACTTGCTTCTGGAAATCGTACATTCAGGACAGTCAACTTTACCCGTCCCCTAAGTTGTAATCTTAAACTTGGGAATAAAGAAGGCGGCAATCGGGTTTCCAATTACCACCATTATATCAACTTGCTTGTCGCTCTATTAGAGTAGCCGCCCTGTATTCCGTCTTGTGCTTCATCATGCTGTAGATGATGTTTACAAGCCTTCTCATAACGCATATCAGGGCTTGCTTCTTTGTCTTGCCTTCTGCTAGCTTCCGATGATAGTAGTCATAGAAGATAGGATTCCGTTGCTTCTTATTGTCGCCTTTCGCTACTTGGATTTGTTGAACGGCTAGATTGTGGAAGATAGCGTTCAATACCCGATTTCCTTGTCCGCTTGCTTGGTCTTTGCCTTTGCCACCCGAACTAAAGCGAACAGGTGCAATGCCTGCAAAACGGGCTAGTTTGTCAGCATTAGAGAAGCGGCGAATATCTCCGATTTCGGCAATCAGTTCCGTCGCTGTAACGGTGCTGATTCCATCCATTGACTCTAGCTTGTAGTCGGTCTCAGACAAGACCTGACGAAGCTGTTCTTCCGTCTGCTTAATCAGTTCTCTGCTTCGCTTCATGTCCTGCACCATATTGACAATAATAAAGTCTCTGGACGTTTGAAATTTTCGCTTCGTCTCCCCGTCCTTCTTTACCAGTTCCAAGATTTCTTCTGCTTTACGGGTAGAGCAGGTGTTATGGCTTGCCTTGCGTAGATAGGTTGCCAGTTCATCAGCCCCCACCGACTCCAAGTGATGGGGAGCAGGATACTTCTCCCAGAAGGCAAGAGCCGCTTTCCCGTCTATATCACAGAAGAACTTCTTGTAAGACGGATAGTGATAGCTTAACTGTTGGTGCAGTTGGTTTTTGAGTGAACTGGCATGTTTGACCAATGCGTTGCGTCTTGCCACCAGTTGTCCGATTGTCCAGTAAATGTCCTGCGGATTTGCGTCTGGCAGTTCATCTAACCTTGCAAGCAATACTTTGGCGATGCAATACGCATCCCAACTGTCGCTCTTTTGAGTAGTAGCATAACTCTTACGCTCATTGTAGGAGAGGGCAGAGTTTACTTCCTTGACAATTTGCTTCTTTTCGACAAGGTGAACAGCTAATGCTCTGCCGTTGCCGCCCGTGTCTTCCAATCCATAGACAGGAGTCATTCCTTTTTTGCAATGCTTCTTGACCGCCTTCATCAGGTCATCGAAACTACTTGGTTTGTTGTCGATTTGGATTTCATCCAGTTTCGTATTCCAACAGTCGATGATAACGGCTGTGTGATGGGCTTTGTGCAAGTCAAGCCCGACATAGATGTGTTTTTGCTTGTAGTGCATAAAAGAAATCACCCCTGTGTAAGGATTCTTTGATGAATAGGAGTAAAATGGGGGCAACCTCAGTTCGAGCGTTAACCTTACGGTTCGCAATGGGACGCAAGCCTCTCCATTCACTTCCTGTCACAGGATGGCTTCATGCAAGCCATCTGCTTGTATATCTCCA
Organism: Paenibacillus dendritiformis; assembly: GCF_015845845.1. GTDB lineage: Bacteria > Bacillota > Bacilli > Paenibacillales > Paenibacillaceae > Paenibacillus_B > Paenibacillus_B dendritiformis_C. Next base: position 4,201 of record NZ_LDIG01000223.1, on the reverse strand, counting down.
TAGCGATATGTGCCGCTATAAAAATCACGTTTGTCCAAGATTCGTTTCACTTGCACTTTGGTAAACAATTTGCCTTGCCCAGTTGTATAACCTTCGTGGTTCAGTGTTTCGGCTATCTGGGTCAATGACCATGTGGGATACTGTTCCTTTATTTCAAATACTCTGCGAACGGTCTGGGCTTGTCTCTCGTCTACATGGATACACTTCTGACCTTTCTTTGCTTTGTATCCGAAAGTTGCCCTTCCTCCTGCATAGCCGCCCTGTTGGGCTTTCTTGCTTCTTCCTCGACTTAACTTCATGGCGATTTCAAGACGTTGGTAAGCGTCTAGCAATTCCATCAAGCCATTTATCAGGAAGTCATTCGGGTCTTTCTTGTAAATGCTGTAGGTGGGCTGTTCAATGCTCCGAACGTCCACCCCGTACTTCTTGAACTCTCTGTGAACCAGAACTTTCACGATGTCAGACCGCCAGAGACGGCTTGTATGGAGGACGACAACTGCATCAATGGTTTTACTGGCTAGAGCGGCTAACATGCTCTGAAAGCCCATTCTGTCCACCTCAAGAGCATCTTCGTTTACCTTTGCCCCACTGATACCTTCGTCAACATATATGTTCATCAAGTTCCATCCTTGCTCCTGACAATAGGAGCGGATTTCGTCTTGTTGATACGCTAAACTGTAGCCATCTTTTGCTTGTCCTTGTGTTGATACTCTCACGTAACCGATGACGTTCATGCTGTTTCCTCCCCCACCGTTACAGAAATTCTGATTACCGTTACGCTTATGACTACCACAACACCATAATAGTACTGTTAAGACTACCAGTCAATGCATTTCAGCAAAGTCCATGCTATATTAGTGTCATGATATTTAGTTCGGGGGAACAATTATGAAAATCAGATTACGTTTAAAGGAAATCCTTGCCGAGAAAGGTATCTCACAAAGAGAACTTGCTAGGATGATGGGAATACGCCATCCTACCATCAACCATCTTTGCTCTGATAACGTGGACAGAGTTTACATTCGTACTTTGGAGCAAATCTGCGAAGCATTGAATATTACCGTTGACCAACTCATTGTTTCGGTAGACGATGATGAAGATACCGACATTAAAGACAAAGGTTGATTCATTACAGTCGTTTCTAGTGCGTCTGACAGGCTCATAGAGCCAACCTATACATGCGACTAGCCAATCCCCCCGTCATCTTCCCTATTAAAACGCCTGTATAAGCCTTCTATGCGTTCTGATAACGCCCAGTAGAGAGTGCCGCCCGACAGGGCAAGGAGGAGCGGCGGCGGAATCTCTTTTCAATGTCTTTTCGTAAAGTCTTGCTCCTTTATGAGCATGTTTTGGTTAAAAAGCCGCCGTACTCCGCAGGAGTACGTGCAGTCAAGGATATTCCTTCTATATTTTCTTTACAGGTATGGATACAAAAGAGATAAGAGTATTTATTATATATACAAACCAAATTTCTTGGATTGAGAACGATTCTTAAACCAAATATTTTGGAGTGGCAATCCCTCAACCCAAGATTTTTGGATTGTTAACCTCAATTTTTTGTGGCAATTCTCGTGATAGAATGGTGGGGCTTTACAAGACATCTCCATTCAATACCCTTAATTGCCGCTCTATTTTTTCACTAAGTTCGCGGCACAAATCCAATACAATGCCATGATACTCGACCAATGACAGCATACCTGACTCATTCGTCGTTGCATTTCGTATATCCGCCTGTATTCTGCTCACGTATGGCTGATAGAAGTCCTTGTTCTTTACCGTTGGTAATACAACCGTCACGACAGCTTCGCGAAACAAGTCCTGCTTGTCTTTATACTTCACCTTGTCCCTGTCCTCCATTTGCTCTAGCACCGCATCGTAGTTGGATTTGGTATAGACATGCTTCAGGAAAGCGTGAACAGCTTCTGAGAGCACGACATAGGGGTTCAGCGTTGTATTAAGACGATAGGAGTTCCTCCGCCCACGCCTTTGTACCTCAATAAAGTCTTTCTTCTGCAACTCCTTTAGCTTGGAGCAGACAGTATTTTCGCTAAGTCCTAGATGGAGAGCCATGACTTGCTGATTAACAGCAAACCACTCGGTTATTTGCCGTTTACGCCCTCTGTCCAACATCCCCCATGATACGAGTTCTAGGAGTACGTTAACCGCGTTGCCATCCAAGAAAAAGCATCGGCGGATTTCTTGCGGAACTTTGGCGTAAAACGTGGTATTGACTTCATAGAGATGCGTGGGTTCTTCACCCGTTTGTTCAGCACAGGTACTTCTAAACAAGCTAGATTGTAATTCTTCCCAATTCGTTAATTTCATGTCCATTACCGCTTTCCCCCTCGAATTTGTGGTTGAGTGGGCGGCTAGCCTTTATCAAATGACCTACTCTATATATAAACTGGCACGTTACCAGATTGATTTTGACCCTTACACTATTCATAGTCGGGACACCATACTGATTAGTTGCGATAGGATGTCTATATGACCGATTATGTCCTTTCCCACACTATCAATCGTCCTATGTACGTACATAGTTGCAGTCATATCTGAAAAAAAACGCAAGAAAACGAAGATAACAAAAAACAGGTCAATCATGGTGGTATCTGACCATAATCGACCTGTTCAACGTAACGCTATGGCGTTAAATAGGGTATACTTTTTCAGCTATTCTGTGCGTACATCTCAATTCGTGAAAACTTCCTACAGGTAGAACAAAGGTAATGTTGGTTATCATGAGGTAAAGAGGTTCATTCGTTAGTGGGTAGCCCTCCGTTTTGTCATGTAACTACAATCAAATAACGGAAGGTCTATTCAAATCCAAAATGTCAACGTCTGACTCTTCCAATAAATCTTCTAACGCTTCGCTCCCATGTTTTTGGGCGTATACAAACTCTGTATCAGAAATTGGAATTGCCTGTAACCAAGCTAATTTTTTATCTTCAAAATGTAGGGTTTCAAGGTCCTTATCCCATAAAAATGGACTCACGAACAAAATATGTTTTGTGTTTAATTCTGGGTAATACATTTTTACAATGTTAGGGTAAATTGTTCCCGGTGAACATGAATAATCGGAATTGATAACATTAAAAGCACAAGTACTAATAATATTGCCGAATTGTTCATATTCAGCAGGACTAGCACCAACAAACTCAATTCTTAATGGCTTATCTTCAACACTTAATCCGATATCGTAACTTGATAAACCGATAGTTGAGTAAGATACTTCACCACCGCAAGGGGAGTCAACAGACTGAAGTATAGCTATCTTACTTATGTTATTATCATCCCCATAATTAAACACAGAAGCCTTGCCTCCAAATATATCAGCTATATATTTGGCAATTTGTTTTTTTTCGGGCGTTACACTCATCCCTCGTCATCCTCTCTTATGGACCTAAATAGCTATCCGTGTCATCCTCTAGTTTATGACTTCTATTTGAACTTGGCAATTCGGGGACATAATGGTCAGGATTATTATGTTCATCTAAAAACTGTTTCCTAGAAATTCCTCTCTCAGCCGCACTAATTTGATGTTTTCTAAACTCGTATCCCGGTTTATGACCCATATCCCACGGTTCTTCTTTGTTCATTACTTTTTTAGTGAGTGGGTCTCTTACTTTACCATCACTATCTTTGGCATTATCCCAAACTTTGTCTCGAACGCCCTTACGAAACTTCGAAGGTCTCCTATATTTGATTTTCTCTGCAAGTGTGAGTTTTCTTGGTGGATTTGGTGGTGCACCTTCACCCGTCCCCTTACCCTCAGGCGGCTTCCCATTGGGCTTGCTTGGTTTCTGCGGGGAAGGCTTTTTCGGCGTTGGACTATTTGACCCTCCGCTTTTAAACATTTGATAAAGCTCATTGAGGGTTTCACCAGTATTAGATAAACCTTGATACGTTACTCCTGCTCCATGTCCTGCTAAAGCGACGGATTTTGCAGTAACAGCTACGCCTACAGGTGATAATACTCCCGTACCTGATAACGTAACACCAGCGCCTCCTCCCAATACAGCGCCACCCATTTCTAATACTCCGGCTACAGTTGTGATGAGGTGCCCGATCAATTCACCTGTTTTACGCGCCTTCGGATGATTTGAAGTATATTCCTTTTTTAGGGGTGGGAAGTCTAACGTCAAATCTTCTAAAACGGCCGTTCCTGCTCCTTTTACAACTTCTCCACCGACATCTGCGGCAT
>NZ_LDIG01000222.1 GCF_015845845.1 Paenibacillus dendritiformis | reverse complement strand
ATGCCAGACAAACGAAGCTCCGCTTCGGAAGACATAGTCCATGGTTTCAGACATTCCAGCGCATTTACGGGACCTTGTCGGGATAATAGATTGCGAACCTATGTTTCCGTTCAAGCTTTGCACAAGGGAAGCTTTGTTTCGTGATGTCTTTTTCAAGTGAATCGAGTCATCACCTCTGCTTTCTGCGCCTATCGTTACAACTGATAGTGATGGTTCTCTTATTCGTAACCCTTTCACGGATTCAGGTGAAAGTTATATTAAACATGCAGGAGCAAGCGGAGGATGGCAGATAAATGACTCTCAATTGAGGGTGACGAATCAACTCGTCAAATTGGGGGCAACAGGAGAAGGGGAAAATGGTAAGTTAACCACTCAAATCCAAGAGTACCGTCCCTCCAGTTTTACGTTTTCCTATAGTCCACCCTCTAATTGGAAGCCGATCAAGAAAGATGTGTTTGAAAGCACAGGGGTAACCACGTCGTGTACGATTTCGGATTATAGTGACTCATGGTCACTTACGTTAAACAATAAACGAGTATAATATAGAAGTCTGGTGAAAAAGTCCGCTTAAACAGGTCTTTCCCACGGTTTTGTCGAATTTGTACTGTAACAAATAATCGAGAGAGTGATTGAACATGAAAGCCTATAAGTCATCGGCTGTCCAGCCTCAGATGTTTCAATTCGTGGATATGGATGAACTCGTGCCGAAAAAGCACATCCTGTGTCAAATCAACGAGGCGCTTGATTTATCCATCGTCCATGATTGGGTAGCGCCGCTATATACGGAACGCACCGGTCGCCCGGCGGCTGACCCGGAGCGAATGGTTCGACTGATGCTGCTTTCGTATTTGTTCAACCACTCCGAACGGGAATTGTATCAACTGCTGCCCATGCATGCGGGCTATTTGTGGTTTTGCGGACTGGATTTCGA
>NZ_LDIG01000221.1 GCF_015845845.1 Paenibacillus dendritiformis | reverse complement strand
CTTCGAAACAAAGTCAGCCGCAGGCGGGTCAAAACGGTCATCGAAAATCTGATCTGGCTGGCCTCTCGAATGGTAGAGCATGCCAGACAAACGAAGCTCCGCTTCGGAAGACATAGTCCATGGTTTCAGACATTCCAGCGCATTTACGGGACCTTGTCGGGATAATAGATTGCGAACCTATGTTTCCGTTCAAGCTTTGCACAAGGGAAGCTTTGTTTCGTGATGTCTTTTTCAAGTGAATCGAGTCATCACCTCTGCTTTCTGCGCCTATCGTTACAACTGATAGTGATGGTTCTCTTATTCGTAACCCTTTCACGGATTCAGGTTTAAATATAGTTGTAAACAATAGGTTTATATGGTAAATATGTATGTAGAACATAGAATAGTTCTCCGCCACACCACGTTACACCGACCCGCCATGTATACTCGCACTAGGAGTTCCATTTCTTCTTCATGAATCCAGCAGCAGTGCAGCAGAAAATGAGACGGAAATTTGCGAACAACCTCATTGAAAGCGATTACAATGTGAAGGAGGCTGTTTATGAACCGCAAACGGTCACTTTATGTGACGCTCTTCTTTCTTCTTTTCTACTCTATTATTTGTCATGTCGGCTTGCCGTCTGCCCGCGCGCAGGCCACACATGCCAACAATGATTACCCCATCGTGCTCGTCCATGGATTTGGCGGCTGGGGAAGAGACGAGATGTTTGGTTTTAAATACTGGGGCGGATTCGGCGATATTCAAGAGAAGCTGCGTAAAGACGGATATTCCGTCTTCACTGCCACGGTAGGAACGGTATCGAGCAATTGGGATCGAGCCTGCGAGTTATATGCGCAGCTTAAGGGAGGCACCGTGGATTACGGGGAAGCCCACTCGGAAAAGTACGGTCATTCGCGATATGGAAGGACCTATGAAGGTCTGTATCCGGATTGGGGAGAGATCGATCCGGAGACGGGGCAGCCGAAGAAGATTCATCTGATCGGCCATAGCATGGGGGGACAAACCGCACGGATGCTGGTCCATCTGCTGGAGAACGGAGACGCCGCCGAACGCGATGTTACCGCTGCATCTGAGCTATCGCCATTATTTAGCGATCGCCCGCTGGCGCATGTAAGCAGTCTCGTGTCCATCGCCACGCCGCATGACGGCACCAGCTTCACGCATTTCGTCAAAGGAGTCGCTCCCTATACCCACCAGTTGATAGGCGTGGTTGCCGCAGCCGTCGGTAATTTTGAGCAGCCCTTATATGATTTCAAATTGGATCAATGGGGGCTGAAGCGATTGCCCGATGAATCATGGATCCGTTATTCCAAGCGCGTCCTAAACAGCGAATTCTGGACGCTATCGAAGGACAGCTCGCAGTGGGATTTAAGCCCTGACGGGGCCAAAGAATTGAACGAGCGGGTACAGGCGCAGCCCCGCGTCTACTATTTCTCAATTGCGGCCAACAACTCCTATCGGGTGCCGCTACTGGGCTGGCATGTACCGAAAGCGTTCATGAATCCGTTTTTATTGCCGTCCAGCTTTTTTATCGGCTCCTTTACCTATCATGCCCCGGGGCACGTCACCATCGATCGGACATGGTGGCCGAATGATGGTCTGGTCAACACGATTTCGATGAACGGGCCGAAAAACGGATCAACCGATCACATCGTGGCTTACCGCGGAAAGCCGCGGCCCGGAAAATGGAACTATCTGGGCCTGATGGACTCCTGGGATCATCTCGACGTTGTGGGATTGGGGATGAAGCGAACGGATGATTTTTTTCGCAACGTAGCGAAAATGGTTGCGGGTTTGCCTGACTGATTCAGATGGTTCTTTTTCTATGCTCCAAATGAAGAACGTTGAGACGTATGTAACATAGTTGGAATTATAATAATACGTGCTTCGTGATAGTTGTAGGATGGCGCACATTAGATACCGGGTACTTGTTTTTGTTTTGCATGATAACACTTACTTTTGGACATTTGGATTTGCTTCAAGGTTTTTTATTTATGATTCGTTATACCTCATGTTCATACTCCGTTCTCTATTAATAAATTCAAACGCAAAGAACCCGAGAGGGGACACTTTTTTAAAGTGTCTTCTCTCGGGTCACAGTTCTCTTGACCACAAGATAACACTAGTCTTTTTTAATCAAATTGTTCTTCAGAGACTTTTTTCTTCCACTTGTTAATCCAGTCTTTTTCTTTTCGTAACCATTCTTTTGCGTCTCCTATGCTTTTTTCTGGATTAAAAACTGCTGCTGTGATAGCTTCTCCGTCGTCACCAGTTAATACTAATGATGTTCTTGCGGTACCAAATCCAAAATATGGGCATATTTTTTTTTCTGTTTCATCATAACTGAGACAATGTGCTCCAACATCACCTGGATTATACTTACAACAATGAGGTTTTAAAGAATTTCCTGTATTTTCGTAAAAACAATATCCTTCAACAACTACATGCTTCCATCTCATCTAATCAACACCTTATTTTAGCTTATTATAAGTGTGAGGAATTATTTCAGTCCATGTCATAACGTTGTCTTTTAATTCCCCAATAACTCTGTATTGGTCGTTAATTCTTACTGAGTATTTACTGTCGAATCCTTTTAACTTTTCAAAATTCAAGCCAGTACGTATGGAAATCCTTCACCTTAAAGTTGTAGACAGTCTTATGTTCTTTCTTAATCTCAATCTTCTCAATGGCTAACTCATTACCATCTGAGGTTGTCAGAACATCGCCCACCACAAGGTCCTTGGATTCCACCCAACCTATGTCGACAATCCAGAACGGATGCTCATCGGTCGTTGTAATGACTTCGCCACCAACAGTAATATTATACGTTTCTTCTACGTCACGTTGGAAGAGCCATTCGACTTCCTTGTAAGCCATCTCGCCTATTTCATCGTCTTTGGCCAGAACCTTATCCCCTACCTCGATTTCCTCGATGAGTTTCTCCCGTCCATTCTCGTGCGTACAATCAAGTCATGAAATTATCATTCTGTGGGCTCAGCCGCCCGATTCATTCGGTACTAGGTGGGGGAAAAAGAAGACCCTGAGGATTGCCGCCCTCAAGGTCAATTCGTGGAACTATATGATGTTTAAATCGCTCTTTATTTGCTCAAGTAACTTAAGAATATTGTCTACTTGTTCAAGTGACAATTCAATGACCACAGGTTGATATTGTTTAGTAAACTCGTCAAAAGAAGTAAATGCCTCACCCTCAACGGGTTGTACATAATGCCACTTATAACTCGGGCTAATTTCAATGTAGGACTTTCCGTCCATACTGTATAACCATGTCTGGAACTCTCTAATCGACCAAATCCAATACTGTTGGAATATGTCCTCCTCGTCTTCTTCAACTTCATCTGATAGGTTATAAGTCCAAATATTCCATGCTTCCCCTAGTCTACCGACCTTCAAATTTGAATTTAGCGTCATTTTATTTGCCTTACACTTTGTCAAACCGTTATAAAGTGGAGTCACTGCTTCCTGAATTACATCGTCAAAAATTCGCTGTTTACTATGCATTTCCCGAAATAGTATAGTAACTACATCGAATTTGTTTCTTACTATGCTTTCCGAACAAATATCCAATCGAGAAGTCGTTGTTAGTTGAATCGAGTTATAAACAATCATTTAATATTTCCTTTCTTATCAACTAATCCTGCTTTTCTTAAAATAGATTGCATTGTGGGAGTAAGTTCGCTCCATGCCCTAACATGTCCATGGTATAGACCTTCGCTAGTTTTATCAAGCACAACAAACTCTCCGTCACTTATACCTATTCTTCGATCAGTATTCGGCCCAATTGAATATGAATTATCTAATGCTGTTTGTCCATCATTGGGTGCTTTATTTTTCTTACCTTTATTAGTTGCACCATGATAAGGTGCATTTTCAAACTTTCCATTAGGACAATTGGTATTATGCACCCAAATTCCAATATCCGTTACATAGTACGTATGGTAGTCAGCAACTGTAAAGTTGTAAACCGTAACAGGCTCATCCAGTTTTACGAACTCTACTTTGTCAATCGTTAAGTTGCTTCCGTCTGCCTTTTGGAGTTTATCGCCTACTTGAAGTTCATCTGCGAAGACCCACCCTTTTCCTTCAACCCAGAACGGGTGATTGTCGGTCGTCTCGATGATTTGCTTCCCAACATGCAACTTAATAATATCATCACGTTGGTTTCGGAATAAAGCCGTTACTTCTTTGTAAGCTAACTCTCCATTCGGGTAATTCTCATCCTTGGCGAGAACCCTATCTCCGACCTCAATGTCTTCGATATTCTTCTCCCCGCCGTCTGTCAATACCTTTGTCCCGGCCGTGAAGCAATTGCATTTCAAAAGCAATTTGCCAATTTTAGATTCTGCCTTAATTATTTTGAATGCTTTTCCAAATGGAGTAAGGCTGGCCGCCGCAAGTGCCTTTTCACCAAAGGAGGCTTCCGAGCTTATTAATGTATTGATGTCGTCCAGCAGCAGGAGTTTGGCACCCTCAACCGCTATTGTCTTTCCTGCCTCTGCTTGGGCTTCAAGATACGTTTTGCAGTTAGCCATATCCGCCGCGCACGTCGCAGCCGGAGAGATTGGATATACGAAATTTCCCGTCGGGTCAGAGTAAATTAGCGGATTATTGTACACGTACGTATACAAATTGAAGCTCAGAGGGTTATTGATCTCCCCTTCATAGGTATCCTCCGTTAAAAACCGCCCGATGCCCGGATCATACCATCTTGCACGCAAATACTGCAGCTCGGTTGCCGCATCCCAATATTCTCCCGCGTAGCGGAAGATATTCGGAACCTGCTCCTCTTGTTTCAATGGATTTCCCCAGATGTCGTACGTGTACCGGTTCAGCACTTTCCCTGTCGCATCCTGGATTTCCATGATGTCGCCGTGACCGTTGGTGACATAGTATTGCAAGCTGCTTTGTCCCGGGATTTGACGGGCCACCAGCTTACCAGCCGTATCGTAGATGTAGGCGGCCGTGATCGTGACGCTTCCGTTGGCCTCCACCTTGCCCTCGGCCGCTATTTTGGCCCGTTCATCATAATAATAGCGCGTCGTCTGGCCACCCTCGGTTCGCTCGACCATCAGGTTGTCCCCGTTATACCGATAGCTGACCGCCTTGCCCTCTTCCGTCGTCACCCGAGTCAAGCGATTCCGGTGATCATACGCATAGCTTGCTCCCTTCAGAGTCGGCACCTGATCGCTTCGCAGGGTGCTGCGGTTATCCCGCTGATCGTACGTGTAGACTTCATTGAACTGGCTCGAAGTCTTAATCCGGTTCAGGCGGTCATAGCTGAATTTAGAAGCGGCTCCGTTATCGTTTTTGGCCATCATATTCCGGTTGATGTCATACTGATACGTATATTGTCCAATGAGAGAATTCCCTCGCATCTGCCGAATGCCGGACAAGTTGAACCCGTCATACGTATACGTCTCGCTGAAGCCGTTCGATACGGCGAACTTCGTAAGCTGCTTGGTCTGAGGGCTATATTCATACAGCAGCTCGGACAGGCTCGTTCCCTTCCCATCCAGGACACGTATTTTGTCCGGAATGGCCTGTTCATACCGGTAATCGACGTGAGTTGTCATCGTAACATTACGAGCCGTAAGGGTCTGCCTGGTGCGCAGCTGGCGGGCGTCATAATCAAAAGTCAGCTTCGTTTGATCCGGATACACGATCGACGCCAGCTCACCCGATGGGTGATACGCATATTGGGTAAGACCTGTTCCATCCTTCATGGAAACTCGTTTTCCCGACGCATCGTAGCTGTAGGTTACCGTTGCATCCTTGGTTACACTGCCCGTCAGTACATTACGAGGATTGTACGCAAACGTCTGGGTCTGTCCGTTGCGATCCACGATTCGTGAAACATTATCGTTGGGATCGTAATAGATTTTTTTCTTCTGCTTCCTCGGATCCGTTTGCTGAATCAGGCGCCCGATTTCATCGTATTTTTTCAGTACCACCTTGCCGTCCGCATAAGTAATCTGAACCAAGTCGCCCGACAGATCATAATCGTACCGGGTCTTCTTGCCTTCGGCATCCGTTACGGCGATCAAGCGGCTTAACGCATCATATTCATACTTGGTCACATTGTTGTTAGCATCGGTTTCACTCGTAACATTGCCCGCATGATCATATTCATAGCGGGACAAGATCACGCTGCGGGAAGGCTTGATTTCTTCGCTGCGTGCGATTCTGCCCATCAGGTCATAGGTTTCTTTTATCGGGTTGTTGGTACCATCCAGGATGGTCTTCGTATTCGCTCCATCATCATACAGATAACGGGTGGCGGCAAAATAACCCGGTTGTTCGAGCACGACTCGTCCCCATGCGTCATACTCATAGCGGATCGCGGAACCATTAAAATCGCCTTTCGATACCAACTGATTGAATTCATCGTACCGGTGCTCTGCTGCTCCACGCCCATTGGTCTCCTTGATAAGACGACCGAACGGATCAAACCATAATTCGGTTCGTTTTCCGTCAGGCTCCGTTACGGTAACCCGGTTATTTCCATCATCATACTGTACCTTCGCCTGCGCCCCGTCTGCATATGTGACAGCGGTTACGCGATCCAGGTTATCATAATGATACGTAACCGGCTGGCCCTTGCCGTCGATATATTGATGCATCATGCCGGTCTCGCTGCTATATTTGACCTGCTTCGTGATGTCAGTGGAGACGCCGTCTGCATCGGTTACGGACACCGTTTGCTGATTAGGGAATATATATTTATGGCTTGCATCGAACGCTTGTCTGATGACGGTACTCTTGGAGCCCTCCCCCTGGATTCGGATTGTCGTCGGATTCCCAAAAGAGTCATACTCATAAGAAATCTGACTCAGCACCCGTCCCGTTGCTTCGTCGCGTTGCGTGACCTTTGTCAGTCCGGCATGATTCGTTTCATACTCGTATTCCGTGATGAGGCGGGAGTTGGCGCCAACCGGTACGATGCTTTTCTTTATCTTCTTGACCATACTCTTGGTGCTTCTGCTCAACACAAAATCATATTCATAGTAGCTCGTTGCCTGAAGCGGGTCGGTTGCTTGCGTAACCATTCCATAATCATCATACGAATATCTTAGGCTGCGTGTCTGGGAGCTTCCTGTTTTTCCATAGCTCGTATCCTGAATCCAGACAGGCTTGGTGTGCAGGTCTTTTCTTCTTCCATCTTTTTTATAGTCATACCTGGCAACTCTTCGCTCATTGCTATTTTTATCCTTATCCTCATGGTTGTTGAGATACAAAATCGGCGGGTCTGGCGGGAAAAAGTAGGTTGAACTGGAATCTAAGCGGTCATAATTATATTCATAATCAATGGTGTAGTTGTATCTGCTTATTTTGCGTCCATCATCGACACTCACATTAAAAGTATAGTCTCCGAATTTATCTCCAATATCTTGATGGAAGTTGAGCGTTTGCCTTTCGGCCACTACGGTTGCTCCCGTATTTGTGCTGTACATCAGACGGCGTTCATGGTAACGGACTTGATATTCCTGCGCATAGATTCCGATCTTACGGAATACCGGCACAGATTCAAATTTGGTCTGTGCTTTGGTCGGATGTTCGATCATGCCCAAGGTGACCCAATCATTCTTTCCCCAGTACAGCATACGGTCAGAATAATCCGTGAACACCTCATACCCTTTAAGAAGATTAAAAAACAAGTCTCTTCGAATGTCATAGTGATACGTTGTGGATCGCCCCACCGGATCGATCACTTCCTTCAGCACATATTGATCCCGGCCATTGAGCGATATTTTTTGCTTAATATATTTTACAACCTTCTCTTTAGACTGATTTGTTACTGGATCCTGATAAGTGATTTTGGCCTCTACTCGGTCATTGTGGTTTTGAATAAATAACACATTATGATGCTTCGTATTCTTATCATCTTTTTTGGTCGAAATTCCAACCAAATATAGCTCTCCTAATCTATCGTAGTAAAAATTGATGGCGTTATCATAGTTATCATTAATCTGTACTAAAAGTCCATAATCATCAAAATAATACTCAAGGCCGTTTTTGTAATCGCTCAAAACATATCTTGCCCCTGCCGGTTCGCCATAACGAGGGCCAAAGCTCAGATCGTCGAAGGGATAACCTAGCAATTCATTACGCTCCGAAATGGCGAATGTCCCGAACTCTGGCATATATAAGTGCTTTTGATCACCTGATATTTTAAGATAAGGGATATCCCATATCCATCCTTTCCCTAAGGGGAAGCGAGTGTCTTCTTCCAATTTCCTCGTGGCTTGGCGATGCCTATTTTCATTATAGAAAATATCGTCTTTCCCGCGGGAACTGTCATACACTCGCCGCAGCTCAAAATTCAATCCATTCGGGCCCGGCAACACCAAATCAGTCTGCACGATCCGCAAGGAACCATCTACCGTGGATATCTGCTCGTTCAGATCCCCTATCGAAAAAGGAGCTTGATTGAATCGCAGTTCCTTTTGCTGCAAGGCGATTCTGTCGTACTCGCCGGAGGAGGCCATCCGATCGGCCAGCGAATAGACGGCATCCGTTACGCTCACGCCTTCCCTATCTTCGACCGCCTTCAGGTCCGGCAGCTGATGATATACACTTGTCGTTACGGTAGTAGCCGGTTCCTCTTCCGTTTTCCTTGCCACATTCGGGTAGATCCGCTCCATATACTGCTCGTAAGAGCCGCCGCGCTCCTGCTCCAACAACCCCTCATAAATATGATGAAGCTGGTATCCTCTCGTTATTTCCCTATACACCCAGTCATCCGCGACTCCGAACTGCTTGGCCACCGATGACACGGTAATGATATCTTGTGGCATCAAATTATACGGCTGTTGGCTGTAAACGGATTCAGTAACAGTCATAGGAATATCGGATGCAACATTTTCCCAAGACGCTTCATTAGCAAAAGCAACAGGCAGACTGGTAAACAGTAAAATTACTGCTAGCATAAATGAAATATATTTTTTCATTGTACTCTCCTGTTTTGATTTATTGGTACATCTCCGATACATCGTTGTTTTTGGAAATGGAAGTTTATTCCGTTTGTTGTGGCAGCATCATTTCCACCGGCCCTGAAGGATTGTGGTGTGGATTAAATCGAAGATTATGAACGACGATACTTGCTTCCCATGGTTGGTTAGGATTAATCGGCACTAATCGAACTGACACAAGGGCATTGGTTGCTTTCTCGTTCCCGCTCGTTACGTTAATAACCGTTCCTCGTCCTGGGGATAAAATATAGGTTTCCGTATATTCTCGAGGCCAGGTTACAAGACTGAAAGAGCTTCTAACTCGAACTTCCAGTTTCACGTTTTCGCTTTTCAGGCAAGTAATTTCGCCTCTTAATATAAATTTTGTACCAAAAGTACCATCACCTATTTTCAACTTTTGTGACAGACCCACAGATGCATTTTTTCCCCAGTTCCCCCTCGGAACAGTGATAATTTGCCCTCTTCCATCGTTGCTTTGAAAAATTCCGATTTGATTGTCATCAATCTTCTCCCAACCATTCGCTATATCGCTTTTATTGCTAAACAAAGTGAATAATGAATTCGATAATGCCTGAGGCTCAGTACTATACTCAAATTCGATATCATCGATATAAACATTTCCTGAACCCTGATCACTGTTAAATTGCGCGCCTACTACTATTTTTGCATACGCGGCACCTCGAGGAATTGTACCTCTGACAGATAATGTGATATCCGAAGGACTATCAGAAGAAGTATAGTTTGTCCCCGTCAGGGTACCGTTCTGATGAAAAAACAAGATTCGTAAATGCGACACGGCCCCTCCGGTTTTCTTGAATATGCCTCTTAGTTGATACCCGCGCGATTGTACGACTTCTATATTTTGAGCCACGTATACTTCCTTGCTTCCACGGCTGTTTCGGCCGACGACCTGTTTTTTGTTCCCTTTATCCATTATCATTGAAAATGTGGAAGATGCTTGCTCATCAACACGCTCCCAATAATCAGCTATTGTATCAGCTCCGTTCTGTATCCCCTCACCCTGGAAATCATGATTGCTCAGCCGATTAAAAAAAGAGGAGCTATCATAAACCACTTCAACGCCCTTCGCTGAAATGGAACCTGAGCCATTGCTTCCTGTTGATTGAATCGCTAAGTGAATAACCGCATTTTTCGCGTTATTCGGAACACTGCCTGCTTGCTCGCTTATCGTAAAAAAGAAATCGGAAGTCAATGTACTGCTCTTCTCCATTCTTTTTATTAGATTTCCCTTTCCATCGACATAATCCAGGGCCATGACTACCTTTGCATTCTGCAACTGTTCAATCATAATTGAACTTCTCATCACCGCATATTCTTGTGGAGTTACAGCAATCGTCTGTTTCATGCCTACTGAACTTCCAACAGGCATATTCGAAGCTTTAATTTGCTGAACATTTCTCGTCCCATTCTTCAGTATGCGATAATTCGATGTCGCTTTGTTATTCGCCACATACTCCCATCCCAGTGCATTGCCCACATTGTTTACATACTTAAAATCACTATTGTTCACAAGATTATAGCCAGCCCTCATTTTTATACTTCGACCCGTTATATTTCCATTCTTATCTGCATTAAAAATAACATCCATATCATCATGCGAAATTTGTGTGATATTCCCGTTCTCGTCATAACTGTACTTCGATTCATAAGCGCTGACATTAGATAACGAAGTTGTCAGCAAAATAGCAATTAGAATTAATGCACTATAATATTTTGTCACAATAACCCGCCTTTCTCTGTAAATTGTTCTTTCCTTTTGCAAAGACTATAAATCCATGGCGCTCCCCCTTATATCCACTTTAGTAAATGAATCAAATTAAATAATACCATGATTACCCAATAAATCCACAATAACCTTTGGATTAATTTGTATTTCTACATTTATTTTTGAATTTACATATTATTTTACATAAACAGGATAATATTTTTGTTTTTTCAACATAGAACTCCATAACAAAAACCTTGATCGGCGCCAAGCCAATCAAGGTCCATGAACAAGTAATAATCAAGGCCAGCTATTTATCTTTAAAAGTCTGGTGAAAAAGTCCGCTTAAACAGGTCTTTCCCACGGTTTTGTCGAATTTGTACTGTAACAAATAATCGAGAGAGTGATTGAACATGAAAGCCTATAAGTCATCGGCTGTTCAGCCTCAGATGTTTCAATTCGTGGATATGGATGAACTCGTGCCGAAAAAGCACATCCTGCGTCAAATCAACGAGGCGCTTGATTTATCCATCGTCCATGATTGGGTAGCGCCGCTATATACGGAACGCACCGGTCGCCCGGCGGCTGACCCGGAGCGAATGGTTCGACTGATGCTGCTTTCGTATTTGTTCAACCACTCCGAACGGGAATTGTATCAACTGCTGCCCATGCATGCGGGCTATTTGTGGTTTTGCGGACTGGATTTCGA
>NZ_LDIG01000220.1 GCF_015845845.1 Paenibacillus dendritiformis | reverse complement strand
TCGCGTTATCCACGTAGTGATGCAGGATCCGCCATAAGCGTGTATCGTGCTCTCCTACAAATCGACTGATTGCATTCATCGGCATATCCTTGGCTAGTGCAATAATGAGTGCATCAAAGTGCAAGGTAAAGTAATGCTTCGGTTTATCCAGTGCCCACGGCACTTTAACCCGGGTAATGGAATTGCACTTGCCGCAATTCGTGCGAGGATGTTCGGCATGGATGTAGCATGGATACTCAAAGAAGTTGAGATGACGCCACGTACGATCATGGGTCGCGATATCTCGAACCGGTTGATCAGGCTCCCCGCAATTTGAACATGGGAACAATGCTCGCTTACGAAATTTGACATACACATCAAGTTGCTTGGCTTCAAGGCTAAACTCTACACGATCAATGTACCATGGTTCGGGAATATGAAGCAGTTCCTCAAGTTGACCTTCATTTAAATTTGCTGCAAACATATGAAAACACCTGTCCTCTACTGGGTTCTTAATTCCAGTATCGACAAGTCATTGCATTTATAACGGCGAAGAAGCAACAAAAAGGACGAGGAATTGATGGCGCTCTATGATCCTTCCGACGGACTGGTCATGTTTTATGAAGGCATGTTCAAGCTGAAAACGTACAAAGAATTTACGAAGAAGCAAGCTCAATACAAGGGCCCGGCTATCCCGGAACCAGGCGGGCTGCCGGACGGCTACCGGTTCAAGTTCGGGACGGTTCACTCTCAATATCCTCGATATATTGTTAGCAAGGAGTATAAACAGCTTCAGCAAGAACTTAAAGCGGAGGCGGCAGAGAAAGGAGAACGGTATTACTTCAAGAAGCTGGATTGGGATACGTCCAATCGCTCTGAATTGACTTACGAAAAGGATAAAAACTATCTAAAGATTATCGCGGAATATATTGAAGAGCTGCCCGAGGGGGTTACCCTATTGCCTGAAAAAGGAGTAAATCGGGAAAAGCTCGAAATCGGCGGAACCGAAGCGGCATATGTGACATATGCGGATAAGAAAAAGGGAGCCGATCGTCTGGAGTGGAACAGCGGCGACGGTACCGTCAAGTTCCGGATCACTTCGTTCGGAAGCGGTTCCGTCAGCAAAGAAGAGATGATTGCGGTCGCAGAAACGATCATTGCCGCAAAGGCGAAAAAATAGGCAGCTTCACATGTGATGGAAAATAATAACTATAAATACAGAAACACAAATGATTTCGAATCTCTAAATAAAGAGGATGACGGTTGATGAGACGTGGAAAGCTGGCCATCGTGATGCTTGTTCTTCTATCTCTGCTGGGCGGTTGCCTGGGGCAGAAGCCTGTACTGGAGGAGTTGGGCAAAGACGGCAGCGGGAAAATAAAAATAATGTACGACAGCGAAGAAGCCTTTTATAACGATTACGGGAATCAATTTCTTATTAAGTACCCCAATATCAAATTCGAAGTCGTAAGTACCGGTGAAATAGACGAAGAACAGAAGGCCAAGGGCATTTCCTATCAGGAAGCACTGCTTCATTTTGTCCAGAAACATATGCCGGATGTCATTATTGCCAATCCCTCCACCCATGAAGCATTGGTGCAGGAAGGCAAGCTCTATAATTTGGAGGCGATTATCTCCCAAGAGAGATTCGAATTGGAAGGCTATATGCCGGGCCTTTTGGAAATGCTGCGGGAACTCGGGGGCGGCTCGCTATACGGGTTGGCCCCCTACTTTTATGCCTCCATCATTTTCTATAACGCCGATCTGTTCCGGGAGCATGGCATAGAGCTTCCGCGCAATAAGATGACCTGGAAAGAAACATTAGAATTGGCCGAACGCTTTGCGGGGATCGGTTCCGGTGAAAATCAAATCTATGGGTTTACCGAAACGATAGGGTCCGGTCACAATCTGCTTTTTAAAATCGCAGAGACCCTGTCCCAATGCGTACTTGATTCCAGAGGGGAGAAGGTCACCTTCGAGACGAAGGGTTGGAAGGAAGCGCTGGAGCTGACCGCCCACGCTAACCGAAGCAAGGCGGCTTATACGATGCCGCTGGAGCCTGAAGGAGAAGGGCCCATTGCTTTGGAGCAGGGAGAATTGTTTTTTAGCGGGAAAGCCGCAATGGTTATGGCCTCCTTTTGGTTCGAGCCCTCTTTCCGCTATCGGTTCGCCAATGATAAGGAATCGTCGGCATTCGATTGGGGGATGGTCACGGTGCCTATCGATCCGTCTTTTCCCGATGAGACTCCGCATACAAGCATGCCAGAAATTTTCGGAATCACGGCAGATTCCCCGAACAAGCGGGCAGCGTGGGAATTCGTCAAATACGTCAATGGCCCTGAAATGGAAAGGGCAGCTTCTCGTACGCCAGGCGGCAAACTGTCAACCCGGGTTAACTTCATAAAAGAAATTGACGGGAAGAGCGTGGAGCCTTTGTACATGCTCAAGCCGAAGGTAACCAGCAGAACGGTCTGGGGAGGAGAGAAGGGCGGGTTCCCTTATCCCTTCTATGCCGCCATGACGAACTTGATAACGAGGGAATTGAAGGCGATGGTCGAGAACGGCAAGTCTGCCGAGGAAGCGGCGGCGGCCATTCAGCGAGAGGGCGAAGCGGCCCTCAAGCAAGCCCGGGAGACCGAGAAGGCGAAGCGGGAAGCCGAGAAGAAGTGAGCGGCTCTTTTCCGATGAAGGGACGAGAGATGACAGAAGAAGGGTGTTATGATTGCGGCAAGATAGATAGAGAGAGGAGGGTCTATCTTGTGGACAGCATTGAAGAGAAGGTATTTCAGGTTCAGGCCGGGGACGTGCAGGAGTATGCCTGCATTGTAGAGAGATTTCAGCGGCCGCTTTACCTGTATTGCACCCGTCTGCTCGGGAACCGGCATGAGGCGGAGGATGCGGTGCAGGAGGTGCTGGTAAAGGCCTATGAGAAAATCCATTTGTACCGACCGCTGGTCACCTTTTCTTCCTGGCTATACAAAATCGCGTATCACCACTGTCTTAACCTGCTGCGGCGCCGCCAGCTACAGCGCAAGATCATGCGGCTCTTTCGCCAGGACGATCGGACGCCAAGCGCGGAACAGATGTTGACAGACGAATTGTTCGACGAACCGCTCTCTCTGGCCTGGCTGTCCTTGTCGGGCGAAGAGCGCAATCTGGTTGTGCTGCGCGTATTCGAGGAGAGAACATTCGATGAAATCGCTGTTATTATGAAAAAAAATAAGGAAGCCGTGAAGAAAAGATACGGACGTGTCAGACAGAAATTGAAGAAGGTAATAGGTGAGAGCGAGGTGAGCGGGATATGCGTCAATGCCGCGGCGGCCATGAAGCTGAAAAGAAAATAGCCGAATGCTTCAAGCCGGATCCGGCCGCTTCTTCCTTCGATGTGCGCGATCAGGTGATGAAGCGGGTATACCGGATTCATAGAGATCGGCAAGCGAAGGGAAACCGGAGCCGCCGGATGACCCGCAGGACGTTCCTGATCGTGACGGGCATTATCGTGGCGTTGACCTCCCTTACCGGCTTTGCCGCAACCCGATATTTTCAGATCGTCAATGAAAAAGGGAGAGCAGTAATTAAAACGTTGCTCTATCCCAAGAAAGAAGAGGAAAACCGGAAAAATGAATCCGTTGAAGAATATTATCGGAGGATGAAGGAGTATTGGCGGCAGATCGAGAATCTCGCCCGACCGGGAGAAATTCTCGCTTATTATATTGATGATGATGTGATTAACAAAAATAATACATTAGACAAAGTAAAAATCATTACGGAACCGCTCCGGTTCAAGAGCTACAATCAGTTTCTTCGGCAGGTGCCGGAGAAAATGCGAGCGCGGATCGTGCTTCCGGAACGTCTGACGGACAGCATTCGTTTTGTGGAAGGACTTGTGCACGCCGATCAACATTTTGGCGAAAAGCCCGCAGACGCATTTGCAATATCAGCTGAACTTGCCGAGCAATTCGAACAGGAAGTGAAAAAAAACAAGGACGGCCGGAAAATATTCACGAAGCCGCTGCCATGGTTCCCGGGTACCGCTGTCACCATCATCTATAGCGACGGGCAAAGCAAGCTAGACTTGTATGCCGCCAAATTAACGGGTATCAACCGGGTTGAAACCCCCGTCACTTCTGATATGAAGGTAGAGAAAATCAAGGTGAACGGCCGCGAAGTCATCTTCCGGGATGCCACGGCTTCTGACGAAATAGGCATTAAGTATGACGCGCAGTGGTATGACGAAAAGAACAAGTACTACTATTCGCTAGGGGGCGATAAAGAGAGCAAGCTGTCCAAACAAGACTTCATGGAAGCGCTGGAGGCGAGCGTAACCAAGCCCTAAGCCGCTTGAACTCGTTCGGGACAGCGGGTTTTATCCTTTCTTATGTCCCTTTTGCCAGGCCAGAAGGGTTATATCTGGTGAAGTCGAAATATGAAACGGGCAGAGGCCCGAAAGGAGAAGGTACGATGTTAGCTAAGAAAATCGTGGCTGCCGCCATGGCCAGCATGCTGTTGTTAAGCGCTGTGACAACCGGAACGGCGGGAGCGGCAACCGCCGCGCAGCAGTCCAAGTCCGCCAAGACCGAGAAGAAGGAGGCGGCCGCCGCTAAGCCGCCGAAATTCAAAAAGCGGGGGGACGTTGACGACTGGGTGTACAAGCATAAAAAACCGGAGGAATTGTATGTCTTGTACGAGGCCACTGACGGTCTTCTAACCTATTTCATGGGGGCCCATGAGGCGAAGACCTATAAAGAATTCGCACAGAAGCAATCCAAATATAAAGGGCCGGCCATTCCGGAGCCGGGGGCCCTGCCGGATGGCTATCGGTTTAAGCGGGGAGTGGTTAGTAAGGTAGAACCTATGCTGTTTGGCAAGGAGTATAAGGAGATCGTGGAGCAGTTGAAGGCCGAGGCGGAGAAGCAAGGGCTAACCTACTATGTGAAGAAGATGGATTGGGATACGGCCAACCACTCCTTTGTGGGCTACAGTAAAGGAAAAAACTCGATTGGGATCTATGCGCAGTATCACGAGGAGATGCCCAAAGGCATGACCCGGATGAAGGAAAAGGGAACAAGCGAGGAGAAAATCGAAATCGACGGAATTCAGGCGCTTTATGTGACCTATTCCGACACAAAGAGCGGAGGCGATGATCGCCTGGAGTGGCTGAGCGCCGACGGCAAAGTCGACTTCAAGATCATGGTAACCAAAGGCAGCGGCATCGGGAAGGAGCAATTGATCGAGATCGCGAAATCAATTATTTCAGCCTCCTCAAGCAGCTCAGAGAAGTAAAATAGAATAAAGAATAGTTTACCTACCGCGGGCACCGGCATTATGCCGGTGCTTTTTTTGCATATAAGTGGCAAATGAAGGGAATACATTGGAAACGGGAGCGCAATTACGTATAATGTCTGTATGCGCACACGTAGGCAAGCGCATATTTTGTATAAATACATATACTGTACAACAGCGTGTAATCGTAATAGGGAGGTCACAATGGGCAGCTATCATTTTATTGGGATAAAAGGAAGCGGAATGAGTGCGTTGGCACAATTGCTGCACGATCTCGGACATCGGGTTCAAGGGGAAGATGTCGAGGAGGCGATTTTTACACAGACCCCTTTGGAGGCACGGAATATCCCAATATACGCTTTCGGTGAGGCACCGCTCGCGAACGACATGATCGTCATTGCATCGAATGCCTTTGATGATGCGCATTCGAGCTTGGAGCAATGCCGAAGACAGGGGTTGACCATCCAGCGGTATCACCATTTCCTGGCGGATTGGATGAAAGATTATACAAGCATCGCGATCACCGGATCGCATGGCAAGACAACGACGACGGGGATGCTGGTGCATGCGCTCGGCTCCTCCTGGCCGACCTGCAGCCTGATCGGAGACGGGACCGGGTCCGGTACGGCCGACGCCAGATATTTTGTCTTCGAGAGCTGTGAATATAAGCGGCATTTTCTGGCCTATAAGCCGGATATTGCGATAATTACGAATATTGATTTTGATCATCCGGATTACTTCCGGGGGGTAGACGATGTGAGACATGCTTTCGAGGAGATGACCGCTACCGTCGGCAAGCAGATCGTCGCTTGCGGAGATGACGAGCAGGTGCGATTGCTTCAGTCCGCGAGGCCCATCCTCTTTTACGGGTTCGGAGATCATAATGAATTGAGGGCTGATTCCATCTCCGTGCATGGCGAAGGCGTCAGCTTCGATGTTATCTGGCAGGGGGCCAAGTTGGATCGGTTCACGATCCCGGTCTATGGGCGCCACAACGTGCTGAATACGCTCGCCGTCATCGGCGTCGGGCTCGTGCTCGGGCTGGATATGGCGGAGATTCGGCACCGCCTGCTTTCCTTTGGGGGGGTGAAGCGGCGCTTCACGGAAACGGGATGGAAAAGCAATATCGTCATCGACGATTACGCGCACCACCCGTCCGAGATTCGGGCGACGCTGGACGCGGCCCGCAGCAAATATCCGGATCGGCGCATCGTCAGCGTGTTCCAGCCGCATACCTTCACCCGCCTGGAACGGTTGATCGATGACTTCGCCGCATCGCTGATCGCCGCGGACGATGTCTTCCTCTGTCCGATTTTCGGCTCGGCGCGCGAGCGGGCAGGCAGCGTATCGATAGAAAATCTTCGCGATCGGATTCCGCAGGCGCAGCTTCTGTCCGAGAGCTCCATCGGCCAACTGGGCTCCTATGAGGATTCGGTCCTCGTCTTCATGGGGGCGGGCGATATCCAGAAGTACCAGAGACGGCTTGTGGAACTGTGACGAAGGCAGGGCGGATTGGGAGTTCCGCCCTGATGATTCGGTAGGTGGAGAGGGGGAAAAGAGGCATGAACGAAGCGGAAGCTTGGGAGCAGCCCGGCATCGTGTCCCTCTGGGCGGGACGATGCGACTCGGAAGAAGAGCTGGAGCGTTACTTGACGTATACATACACGGAGGACGGAGACGGCATCGAGCCTCCGTTCGCCGCTGATTTTCGCATCTTTTATTTCGACGACGATTTCCGGGAAGCGTATCTCGCGGATAGGCCCGGCGTCGGGCTGGCAGACCTGCTGGCAGGCTGTTCCTATGAAGAGATAGTGATTCCGCGGTTCATGCAGCTTCACCCTGAACCGTTCCCGGAGGAGCGGAATGCGGTGATTCTGCTGTATAATTTCGCATATCACGGTCAAGTGCGGCATGCCGCAAATGAACGGTTGTCCTTCGAATATATAGGCTCGGTCGGGTATGAATGACCAGGCTGATATCCAGACTCTTTTATCCCTCGTATGGGATAGAAGAGTCTTTTTTTGCCAGGAGGGCGGAAATGGGATATTGTATAGGAGAAGTAAGGAATAGGGATAGAGCCTGTTCATTGCAGGTTCGGATGGACGATTACTGTAAGTTCGAATCGCCGATCATAGCCGTGATCGACGATCAAAAATGGAAGGGGGAGAGATCATGGAAGCGGCAGCGCTCGTTGAGCGGTTTTTGGCTTATGTGGAGGTGCCGCGGAGCGAGGCGGACTTGACTCTGCTGAACAAGCTGATCGATCGGTTCCAGCGGAAGGTGCGCTGGGAGAATTTGACCAAGATCATAGATTACGAGACGGGCGCCGCGAGGAAGCAGTTCATTCCTCCTGTCGATGTCTATGTCAATCGCATGGTGACGCAGGGGTATGGCGGCACCTGCTGGACGATAGCCATCGGCTTCCACTGGCTGCTGCGGCAGTTGGGCTATAGCGTGCATTATCTGTACATGGATCCGGGGCATCTCTGCTTGCGTGTGGATCTGGATCAGCCGTACTATGTCGATCTCGGTTACTGTGCGCCTTTGTTTCAAGCCTACCCGGTGCACCAGTCATTCGTTGCCGCGGACCACAGGGAGACGTTCACCTATACCGCGGCGGCGGACGGAATTACGATCGTTCGGCAGCCGGGTCCGACGAAAACATTACATCCCGAGCCAGTCAAGCTGGAGGATATGGTTCCGTTCATCAACCGTTCGAATGATTGGAATACGTCGCCGATGCTGCGAGAGCTGCTCATATTTGGTTATATTGAAGACATTCCGACATCATTAACCAACGGAACGCTGAAGCAGCATTTCCCGGACCGGAAGCTCGAGCGGGAGCTCGGTCCGAATGAGCTGAAGCATTGGATTACAGACAAGTTCGGGATGGACTTTGCTTTGTACGAGCAGGCCAGCGGCATCTTTCGGCGCAGACGGGCCCAACTGGACGGAGGCGGGAACCAAGACGGATCAACAAAGAGCGAGGAGTGATGCAATGCTGTACCATTTCAGCGAAGAATCGGACATTAAGCGGTTCGTCCCGAGGGAGAACCCGAATCGCGAAGGCTTTCCTGCGGTCGTATGGGCGATTGATGAGGAACATCAATTTACTTATTTTTTTCCGAGGAACTGTCCCCGGATTGTTGTCAGGGATGCACCGGACATGAGCGAGGAAGACCGGGGACGATTTTTCGGTCAGTCGCTGGCCAATACGATAATTACGATCGAGAGCCGGTGGTACGCCCGCGTCAGGGACTGTACGATATACCGGTATGCATTCGAGGAAGACCTGTTCGAGCTCTATGATAAGACGGCGGGGTACTATATTTCCTCCGAGATTAACATTACCGTTGCGGTTACCCCCTTGAACAACCTCGTCGACAGGCTGCTGGAGCTGGGAATCGAGCTCCGGGTGACGCCGAATCTGTATCCGCTTCATGACGCGATACTTCGCTCCTCCTTTCAGAGCTTCGGCATACACCGCTTCAATCAGGCCCTCAAGCCATGACCTGACTTCTGTCCGGCATGAATTAGATAAGCTTGCAAAGTCCCTGAATCGTTTTTTTGTCCTGACCTGGCTGCTCGATAAATACGGGTCGAACCGAATCCGCTCTCTTTGCGTATTAACTAGAAAAGATGATTCCAACCGGAACAGATGGGTGGCGGAAGCATCTTGGCAGAGGAGCGATGAGGAAATGAAATATTTCGGATTGGCATGTATCATAAGTCTGCTAATAACGGCACTTGCGTATGCGAAGGGCGGATGGGAGCTGGCGGCGGAAGCGAATGCGTGGCCGGGGGGAATCCTGGTGATTCTCGCGGCAATCCTATCCGGGATAATCATAAGCGGGGACCGGTCGCGAGCCAACTTCCACTCCAGCCCAACGGAAGAAGTGCGCGCCCGTACGCAATGGTCCTGGATCGCGTTCATATGCTCGATTCCGTTTTTGGCGGTGACCATTGTATATTTTATAACAAAATAGGCGGGGTTCGCTATTGAGGCCTTCATTCACGGGAATGAAGGCTTTTTGCTGTTGGGGTGCAGAAGGAATGCGAACGCTGCCCGCGGAGCATGAAGCGAATCGAGAATAGATACGGTAGAAAAATAATTATTTTCGTCAAAATAAGTTGGATGCAGGAAAACCGAAAATAGCGATTAGGTGGGAAATCCGCGTTACATAAGGGATTTTCATGGAAGACCTCACTGAAAATGAGAAATGAAAGAAGATAACGGCTCTAAATGTAGAAAATTAGGCTCTTGACAAATAAATAAACGGAAACTAATTTTATACTTAGCATTAAAGTTGCACTAGGTGAATTTTCTTGCCCTCACGCATAACGAAGAAACCAGTGCTGCATGCAAACGATGGAGGAGGAATAGGAAGTGAAGCAGGGCAAAATTCGAGGGAAGCTATTGAGCGTCATGATCTTGGCGCTGTCGATCATCGTATCGGCATGCGGTAACGGACCAGAGAAGCCGGCGGCTGCAGCGCGGGAAGGCAAAATCAATATCGTTACGACGATTGCCCAAATCGCGGAACCGGTATCGGTCATCGGCGGGGATCGGGTAAATGTGCAGAGCTTGATGGGCCCGGGGGTGGATCCGCATTTGTACAATGCCACACAGGGAGATATTCAGAAGCTGGAGAGCGGGGATATCGTGCTGTACAGCGGTCTGAATCTGGAAGGCAATATGGGAGAGGTGTTCGAGCAAATCGGCAAAAAGAGGCCTGTACGGGCCGTGGCGGAAGCGATTCCTGCCGAACGCTTGTTGAAGGACGATGCGGGGGCGATCGATCCGCATGTCTGGTTCGATATTGAGCTGTGGAAATTGGCGCTCGGCGCGGCGACCGAGGAGTTGAAGCGGTATTCGCCGGATGATGCCGATTATTTTGAAGCGAACAAGGCGAAGTATTTCGAGCAGCTGGATGGGCTTCAGGAGGAATCGAAGAGCAAGCTGGCGCTCATACCGAAGGAGAAGCGCGTCCTCGTCACGGCGCATGACGCGTTCGGCTACTTCGGGCGGATGCACGATATGGAAGTGGTCGGTCTCCAGGGACTGAGCACGGAGGACGAGATCGGCATTTCCGATATCGATGACACGATTGCGATTTTGCTGGAATACCGGATTCCCGCGGTGTTTGTCGAGAGCAGCATCAACCAGAGCTCCATCAAAGCCGTCATCGAAGGAGCGGCGAGCAAGGGGCTTCAGGTCAAGCTGGGCGGGGAGCTGTTTTCGGACGCGATGGGAGATGCAGGGACGCCGGAAGGCACATATCTCGGAATGTACCGCCACAATGTGGAGACGATCTATCACGCATTGACAGAGAGAGGTGAGTAATATGTCCGTACTCAACGTGCAGGGCGTAACGGCTTCCTACCGCAAAAATAAAGTGCTTCACGATGTCGCTTTTGAAGTGAATCAAGGCTCGTTAACGGGAATCGTCGGTCCGAACGGGGCGGGGAAGTCGACGCTGCTCAAGGTGATGCTGGAGCTGCACCCGAAGCTGTCCGGCACGGTCTCTTTCTTCGGATCGACCCTGGCGAAGATGAAGACGCGAGTGGGCTATGTGCCGCAGCGCGGATCGGTGGATTGGGATTTCCCGACCAATGCGTTGGATGTGGTGCTGATGGGCCTGTATGGCAGGATCGGCTGGCTCCGATGGCCGGGCCGCCGCCACCGGGAGCTGGCGATGGAATCATTGGCAAAGATGGGCATGGCCGATTATGCGGAACGCCAAATCAGTCAATTGTCCGGCGGACAGCAGCAGCGGGTGTTCCTCGCCCGGGCGCTGGTCCAGGATGCGGACCTGTACTTCATGGATGAGCCGCTGGCCGGCGTCGACGCCGCGACGGAGACGGCGATTATGACGACGCTCAAGGAATTGAAGCTGTCCGGGAAGACCGTGATGGTCGTGCATCACGATCTGCAGACAGTAGAAGATTATTTCGACCATGTCCTGCTGCTCAACCGGACGGTTGTCGCTCACGGGAAGACCGGAAAGGTCTTCACCAGGGATAATGTGCACAGCGCCTACGGCGGAGCGCTGCGCTGGATGAAGGAGGCGTAGGCATGATCGACGGATTGTTGTCTCCGAACGCGCAGTGGGTGCTGTTCAGCACGCTGATTCTGGGGATGGCATCGGGGATGATCGGATGCCTTGCCTATTGGAAGCGGCAAAGCCTGATGAGCGATGCGCTCTCCCATGCCGCATTGCCCGGAGTCGTCATCGGATTCGCCGTCATGGGAAGCAAACATTTGCCGGTCATGATCGCCGGAGCGGCCGTCAGCGCGCTGCTGGGGGCCAGCCTGATTCAATGGATACGCTCCACCAGCCGCGTGAAGGAGGACACGGCGATGGGCATGATCCTGTCCGTATTTTTCGGATTTGGAATCATGCTTCTCACCATCGTCAATCGGACCGGGGGCGGCAATCAGAGCGGGCTGGACAATTTCATATTCGGTCAAGCGGCATCGATGGTCCGCAAAGACGTGTACACGATGCTCGGCGTCGCACTGCTCGTCATGCTCGTCGTCATCATCGCTTTCAAGGAATGGAAGCTGTTCCTGTTCGACGCGGATTTTGCCGCGGGACTGGGAATGTCGGGCAGGCTGATGAATGCCGTCTACTTGACTGTGCTCGTGCTCGTCATCGTTATCGGCATCCAGGCCGTCGGCGTCATTCTGATGGCCGCGCTGCTCATCATTCCTTCAGTCAGCGCGCGTTACTGGACGCATTCCTTCAAGCGGATGGTGATCCTGTCCGCTCTCTTCGGCGGCGGCTCCGGCTTCTTCGGAACCGTAGCCAGCACGTTGGGCAAGGGATGGCCGACCGGCCCGTTCATCGTCGTCGCGTCCTCCTCGCTGTTTCTCATATCGCTCGTATTCGGCGCCCAAAAAGGACTGCTCGTGAAATCCCTTCAGCTCCGTGCCCAGAAAAGATTGCTTGCCCGCTCCTGGACGGGGAAGCCGCTCGGCAGCGTGTTCGAGGAGGGGAACTGACATGAGCTATACAGCATGGATTTTATTGACCGCCTCCTTGGTCGGCATGTCTTGCGGATTGGTCGGCGCCTTTCTGATTCTGCGCCGAATGGCGATGATGGCCGACGCCATCAGTCATACCGTCCTGCTTGGGATCGTAACGGCTTTTCTCATCACCCGGCAGTTGAGCGGCGTTCATATGCTGATTGGCGCGATTATTGCCGGACTGCTGACCGCCGTGCTGGTGCAGTGGTTCCATTCCCGGGGCGTGCAGCAGGACGCCTCGATCGGTGTCGTCTTCACGACGCTGTTCGCGATTGGCGTGATCCTGATTGCGACGCAGGCGGGCAATGCCCACCTGGATGTGAAGCATGCGCTGATGGGGGAGATCACGTTCGTGCCATGGAACACGGTCGACCTGCCCGGGCTCGGGTCCGTACCGGAAGCGACGCTGATTCTCGGCATCGTGCTGCTGGTTGTGCTGATTGCGATATTGGCATTCTATAAAGAGTGGAAGATTACGACCTTCGATCCGGCGCTGGCCGCAAGCATCGGAATCCCGGTAGCGATCATGCACTATGTGTTCATGGGACTGGTATCGGTGACGACCGTCGCTTCATTCGATGCGGTCGGAGCGATTATGGTTGTCGCCATGCTGATTACGCCGGCGGCGGCCGCGTATTTGTGGACCGACCGCTTGTCCGTCATGCTCGCGCTAAGCTCTGCTTTTGGGATACTTTCCGCGATCGGAGGTTACTACGTTGCGGTATGGCTGGACACGTCGATATCCGGTTCGATGGCCTTCGCCACCGGCATTGTATTCATGATTAGTTTTATCGGCTCGCCGAAGCACGGGCTGCTCTCGCGCTATGTGCGTCCCGATGCGGTTGCTGAAACCCGGTAGAACAACTGGATTTGCGACTTTGGTCCGATATCAATACGGGGAAGGATAAGCCAGAGGGCATCAAGCTCTCTGGCTTTGTGCGTCTTATTGCTCTGTTGGTCCTGATGCCAATGTCTCACAAACCGGGATTGCGGAGCGGCGTCTACTATTCTATGATGAAGACAGGGAAAAAGTGGGAAAGGCGAGAACATGCTCCAACGGCATCTTTTGGGATGCGGCCGGTCTCGAATCAAAAATGCGGACTCGGGAGGGAGAACCTTGTATTACAAAATATTCCGCTACTACATCGATGCGTCGCGGACGCAAGCCTATCATCAACTCATGGCGCGTGCCGACGCAGTATACCGGGCGCATATCGATTATGCGCTGCATTATGCTCCAAGCGCCGATGAACCCGGCCTATGGATAGAGATTCAGATCTTCCCGAGCGAACAAGCCTATCGGGATGCGGCTGGGGATCTGTATCGGGATCCGGAACTGGACGCGCTCTATGAACAGTTCCTCACTTTGTTGGATCCGGGCCGCTCATCTATTCAGGAAGAGACATATTCGCATGATATCGGGCGCGAGGGACGTTGATTCAAGCCGCTGCGGATGGACTGTCCACCTGTTAATGAAGGAAGCTGGGGGACGATCAATATATTTAATTGGATTAAATAATTTGATTTACAGAAGCAGATGCCGCTCTTATCACGGTGCGATGCGAGCACATCGTGGGAAGATTCGACGAGATAAAGGAGAGAGAACCGTGCATGAGCAAATATTGGAGCGAACTGACAAGGAGGCTTGTTCCCTATGTGCCTGGGGAGCAGCCTGAGGATAAAACCTATATCAAGCTGAATACAAACGAAAATCCGTATCCTCCATCTCCCCGTGTGCTGGCTGCCATCCAACAGGCGGCTCAGGCGGATCTGCGCCTGTATCCGGATCCGGCGTGCCGGGAGTTAAGGCAGGCCGCGGCGAGACGGCTCGGACTAAGCGAGCGGCAAGCGTTCATCGGCAATGGCTCCGATGAAATACTCGGTTTTTCCTTCGCCGCATTTTTTACGCCGGGGGCTCCGGTTCTGTTCCCGGATGTTACCTACAGCTTCTACAAAGTATATGCGAATTTATATGGTTTGTCGTATGAGACAATCGCCCTGGATGATAAATTTCAGGTGCGGCTGGATGCATTTCATCCGGAATGCGCGGGAGTCGTCGTCCCGAATCCGAACGCGCCGACAGGGAAATACGTTCCGGTCGATGCTTTCCGCCCGCTGCTGGCGAAGCATGCGGATCACGTAGTCATTCTCGATGAAGCTTATATTGACTTTGGCGGGGAATCCGCCGTGAAGCTCATCGATGACTATCCGAACCTGCTTGTCATTCAGACGCTGTCCAAGTCGCGGTCGCAGGCCGGCCTCCGGGCAGGCATCGCTTTTGGGCAGGAAGACTTGATCGAAGGATTGGAACGCGTCAAAAATTCGTTCAATTCCTATACGCTGGACCGATTGGCGCTCGCGGGCGCGGCGGCGGCGCTGGAGGATGAGGATTACTTCCGGGAGACTTGCCGGAACGTCATCCGGATGCGGGAATGGACGGTCAAGCAGCTCGAAGAGCTGGGGTGCTCCGTAATCGAATCGAAGGCGAACTTCGTCATGATGACCCGTCCCGAGATTCCCGCGAAGCGGCTGTTCGAGGAACTGCGCGAGCATGGCATATTAGTCCGGTACTTTGCTCAGCCCAGAATCGACAATTATTTGCGAGTATCAATCGGAACGGATGAAGAAATGAAGCAATTTATCGATGCGGAGCGGAAAATAGACGGTATAATATAATTAATGACATTAATCATAAATGTGATTAATTCATAGGCGCGGTTTGATGCCGACAGGGCGGAGCGCTTGCAGGCATCGATATGCAACGGCTTGCCGCATCCGCTGCGCAACGCCGAAATATACAAAGATAAAGGGTGGAAAATGTGGCAAAAAGCAAAATCATCGTGACCGCGGGAGCGATCATCCGCGATCGTGCCGGCAGAGTGCTGCTGCAGAAGCGATCGGATTACGGCAACTGGGGGCTGCCCGGGGGCGGCATGGAGCCGGGAGAAGCGATCGAGGACACCATGATTCGGGAAGTCTATGAAGAGACGGGGCTTGTAGTCGAGCAGTATGAACTGTACTCGATATACAGCGGCGAACGGATGCACTATACATACCCGGACGGCAATGAAGTCGTGTTCGTCATGTTCCTGTTCCATGCGGCAGTGAATCTGGAA
This sequence comes from Paenibacillus dendritiformis, assembly GCF_015845845.1. Taxonomy (GTDB): domain Bacteria; phylum Bacillota; class Bacilli; order Paenibacillales; family Paenibacillaceae; genus Paenibacillus_B; species Paenibacillus_B dendritiformis_C. The sequence goes on along the minus strand of NZ_LDIG01000220.1, from coordinate 670 downwards.
GGGAAGCTGGAGGAAGACGGCAAGACGCTGCGTTTCCGGGACGAGGCGGGGGAATCGACGGCGCTGGAATTCAAGCGTCTGGAGCAGATCGATACCTCGCAGATCAGCACCGTTCAGCGGCCTGTCTTCGAGGACTTGCTGCTGAAGAAGAGCGTTCTGCTTCGAAAATAAGGATTTCTTGGCCATCCAAGCGTGTATGCGGGATGGCTTTTTTGATCCGGAAGGAGATGGCCCGTGCCGCAAGCAAATGGAGAACGCATGATCCTTCCTATCGGGCGTCTTTAGAAGTCTGGTGAAAAAGTCCGCTTAAACAGGTCTTTCCCACGGTTTTGTCGAATTTGTACTGTAACAAATAATCGAGAGAGTGATTGAACATGAAAGCCTATAAGTCATCGGCTGTCCAGCCTCAGATGTTTCAATTCGTGGATATGGATGAACTCGTGCCGAAAAAGCACATCCTGCGTCAAATCAACGAGGCGCTTGATTTATCCATCGTCCATGATTGGGTAGCGCCGCTATATACGGAACGCACCGGTCGCCCGGCGGCTGACCCGGAGCGAATGGTTCGACTGATGCTGCTTTCGTATTTGTTCAACCACTCCGAACGGGAATTGTATCAACTGCTGCCCATGCATGCGGGCTATTTGTGGTTTTGCGGACTGGATTTCGA
>NZ_LDIG01000219.1 GCF_015845845.1 Paenibacillus dendritiformis | reverse complement strand
CAATGTCATTAAGTTAAGCTCAAAGACAAGAGCGGAAATAAAAATGGAATCCGAAACGGCATGGGAAAAAGCCCTGTGCCGTTTGTTTTTGGTGCAAGCAAGGAAAAAGCGTACAGCAAACAAAGCGGACGGAAGATCCGCTTAAAAAATGTTCATATGAAACGAATTATGCTACTCTATAGACGAAGCTAACAACTGATTTGTAGCGTATTTTGCGCGTATTCTGCTGCCCTGGGCGAACGGGGCGAATCGGCAAAATGTTTTTGCGGATCAGTGCTTCAACATCGGGCGGGGGTTCATCGTGCCGTGAGCGCAGGAAATGTCTAGAAACGTGAACGGCAACCGTGAAGTTGACTTGGTATGAGTGCCGTTTATCCATTTGGGAAATGACGACGTGTGAGGTCATCATTTCAGCGAAATTGTACATGATCATTCTTGCGAAAATCTCTTGGGTGATGGACTCTCGTCTCTTTGCGTGAAAATTCGTCAGACCGACAGTGTACTTTAATGCCCTGAAAGAGGTTTCAATGCCCCATCGCCTGTTATACATAGACTTGATTTCATCGGGTGGGAAATCAGCGGCAGAAAGATTCGTAATGACGGTCTCATAAGCGCCATGAGGCAGGACGAAACGAACAACCCGAAAGGTAATCGGGTAAAACAAGTTCTCATGCAAATCCAAAAAATCAAATGTAGACGTGGAAGGAACGAACTTGTACATCTCGGGATTAGCCTTGACCTCTTTGGTTTGTTTTTTGGTGAGTGTCAGATGAACGTCCCTATCAAACTCTCCGCTAGAGGGCAAACGCAAGCCCGAAAGAATACCATTGGAATCCAAATCCTTTACCCGTATGACATAGTTCCACCCTTTGCGTTCAAGGTGCGCGAAATTGTTGTAACTTTCATAACCTCTATCGGCAATAACAATGGTTTTGCCCTTGATGGGAGAACGGTCAACCATAGCAGCCAGCGCCCTTCCCTCGTTGCACAACCTTCGTGGTTGAACAATGGCATCCACGTACAGTCTGTTGCACAAGTCATAGGCAGCGTTCAAATGCAGAAGGCTATAGCCTTTCGTGTTCGGTTGACTTTGAAAATAGGTGTCCGTGTCCGCAGAGTCAGTTGCGATATGTAAATCCGAACCGTCAACGGCAAGTAATCGATACCCTCGGTAGTCCTTGATATCCGTATACGATTGCGTAAATGCGTGAAACAAGAATTCCACAGCAGACGGCAGGATTTTATTCCTCTGTTGGACAAAAGCGGAAGTGGTTGCGGTGTTTACGTTATAACCTTGGGATTCCAGGAGTTCCTTATATATGCTGTTGCCCCCCATGGAGATCAGGAGTTGCATCACCGTTTCAAAGGATAGCTTTTTCTTTCGGGTAAAATCTTTTTCAGGGTTTTTGACATAAGGTGCTGGTGCGGCTGCCATTTCTCGTATGAGGGATGTCAGCGTTTCTTTTAGCGAATTCGCGTACTCATTCATTGGCGTAACCTCCTCGTTTTTTCAAGGGGCTTCGCCACACATATCCATCTACCTGTTAAGTCTTGATTTTCTTTTGAAACAAAAAAAAGAGCGGGCTATCTTTTTGATAACCTGCTCTTGTGCTTGATTATGGTTTCCGCGCCTTATCTTAATGACATTGGGGCAAGCCCCCCTCCCCTCTTGAAGCATGTTCTGATGCGTTGGTTGCGTTACTCTACCCACCAGTTGATGATGCGGAACATATAACCGTAGGCAAGCGAAGGCTCCGGTCTGTCTTCTTCCGCAAATTTGACCTTAGGGCCCAAGCCTTGCGGCGTGCCGTACTGGTACAAGAATACATAAGGAAGATCCGTGGTGATTTCTTTGCCGATCTCTTCGTATACTTCTTTCCGTTCGTTCTGATCGACGACGGAATACCCCTTTACCCACAGTTCATCCAGCTTCTCGTTTTTGTACCAGCCCCCGTTTTGATTCGGCGGGAAGAATTTCGATGAGAAAATGCTTTCCGAGTTCGGGTCCGGATCGGTCAAGGACCATGCCGCCAATACGGCCTGATATTTCCCTGGAATCACGTTCTGTTCTTGCCATGCGGAAAAGTCGATTCCCCTTGGCTGCACTTCAATCCCGACGTCCTTCAAGTTCTGTTGGATGACGGCGGCGACTTGCTCGCGGCGGCTGTTCCCCGTATTGTATTGAAGCTCGAAGGAGAAGCGCTGCCCGTTCTTTTCCAAAATGCCATCCGCGCCCGGTACCCATCCGTCTTCCGCCAGCAACTTCTTCGCTTTTTCCAGATCATAGTCATACTTGACCGCTGCTTCTCCCGGGTCTGCCCAGGAGCCTGGCAGGAACGGCGAATTCATCAATTGGCCGGTGCCCTTCAGGATGTTGTCAACCATGCCTTGACGGTTGAGCGCATGCGCGATGGCCTGTCTCGTCTTCTGGCCGGTGAAGAAGCTCTCATTGTTCGGGAAGTTCATGCCGTTGAAATTGAAGCCAAGGTATTCATACATTGGCCCCGGGGCGAGTATGACGCGGAGATTTTCCCGTTTCTGCACCGCATCGAGCTGCGTGACCGGAATCGCCGAGATGGAGTCGATATCGCCTTTAATGAGCGCTTGCACTTCGGTATTTTGGTCCGCATAAATTTTGTAGATGACTTTAGCGATATGCGGCTTCTTGGCCCCCCAATAATTCGGGTCGGCTTCGAAGCTCAAATACTGCTTCTGCTTCCATTCCGTCCATTTCCATGGGCCGTTCGTTACGGTCTTGGCAGGGTCGGAGCCAAAAATATGCTGCTTCAGTTCCTTGACGGGAACATCCTTCAAAATATGTTGGGGCACGAGTTCCATTTTTAGAGAGTAAAGGAAGGGAGCATAGATTTGCCCGAGCTTGATTTCTACGGTGTGGGTATCGATTTTGGTGATGGTGTCGACATGTTCGAATTGACTGATGCCTGGGGAACCGGTATCCGGGTTGCGCATCGTATTAATCGTATAGATCAGATCATCCGCCGTAACCGGCTCGCCGTCGCTCCATTTCGCTTCGGGCTTCAGCTTGATCGTATAGGTCTTCGAGTCTTCGCTAATCTGGGGAAGCTCGGCGGCTAGGGACCAGGGCTCTACCACAATGTTGGCTTGCCGATCGAGATCGTACAGTCTGGCAAACATCAAGTTGACGGCATCTCCTGAAGCAGTGTCGCTCGCAAATAACGGGTTGGCCGTCACGATGTCCGAGAAGGTGCTCAGCGTGAGCGTTCCGCCATCCTTTGGCGTTTGCGCCGTATTTTCATTTGCCGGTTCCGTCCTGGCTGTGTCGGACGGTTTGGTTTCTTCCTTGGGCGGATTCGTCGATGAAGGTGAACCACTGCACGCTGAGACCAGCGTTCCCATAAGCACCACAAGCAGCATGAATGAAAACCACTTCTTTTTTACCACGTAATTCCCCTCTCTCAAATTCGAATTTTGTGTGAAGGATGTATTTTCCTCACATTGTACCACTAACCCCTTTACATCGGGTAGTAAAATAATAGAAAAAATTAGTGCTCTTTCAGTTTTTATGAGATAAAGCACGTATTTTACAGAACGAGACCGAAACATCCCGATCCCTGGCTTGAAATGGGGCGGACTTCCGGCTCATTTTGTGCTTGCCACACCCGTCTGCAAAGTGCAGCATACTTGAAAAAATAACGGCAACGGAGCGTGAATGCGCCTAATGATGACAAGCCCGTAATCTACCTGATCGTATGTCAGCGTATCCCGGAAGCTGGATATGGAAGATATGAGCGCCGGCTTTCTGGGACAATTAGGGAGCTGTATGGGGAAAATGCATACGATCGCGCTCCGGGAACGGATTGAGTATGACTGGAACAGTCCCTACGTGTTGCTTGATCCGGAGGAGGAAAACTACAGCGACGCCAAGCAATGGTATGAAACACTCAAGTATTCGGAAGCCGATTATGCTCTTATTGAAGAAATATGGGATGTCTACAACCGGAAGCGCAAGGAGCTGGAAGCGGCCTTCCCTGCGCTGCCGGCCGGCGGAGTGCAGGGGGACTTGTCGCTGAACAATCTGCTGATCGATGAGGATCGGAAGCTGGCGGGCATTATCGATTACAATCTGGCCGGCCAGGACAAGTTCGTCAGCTATATGATGCAGGCGGCGCAAGCCGGCGCATGGCAGGAAGTGAACGAGCGCCTGCGCTGGATGCGCCGCGAGTTGACGCGAGAGGATATCTTGGCGTATTTGGAGTCGTAGCGGTTCGCCCCTCATATCGCTGAGAGGCTGCTGCCGGGACATCCTTCATCCAATGGAGCCGACGGAGAAATTGCCGCGTCCGCTCCTGGGTTGGCCGGTCGAACAGTTGATCCGGCGGGCCTTCCTCGATGACAGCTCCTTGATCCAGGAACAGAACCCGGTCGGCCATGGAGCGCGCGAACTGCATCTCATGGGTGACGATGACCATCGTCATCCCTTCCCGCTTCAGCCCGGCCATCACGTCCAGCACTTCGCCCGCGATCTCGGGATCAAGCGCCGACGTGGGCTCATCGAACAGCATCACATCCGGTTCTAATGCCAAGGCCCTCGCGATGCCGACACGCTGCTGCTGCCCGCCCGACAACTGGTACGGGTACGCCTCCGCCTTGTCGGCCAACCCGACCTTCTCCAGCAGCTTAAGCGCGCTTGCCTGCGCTTCCGCTTGCGCCCGTCCCCGTACCGTCACCGGACCTTCCATCACATTGCGCAGCGCGGTCATATGCGGGAACAAATGATGCGCCTGGAACACCATCCCGGTATGCAGGCGCAGCTTCCTTACCGCTCCCGCTTCAACCCGTGTCCCCTCCCGGAAATGGAGCTCGGCGCCGCCGATGCGAACCGAACCGCTCGTCGGCTGCTCCAGCAGATTCAAGCAGCGAAGCAGCGTCGATTTGCCCGAGCCCGAAGGGCCGATGATAACGACCGTCTCTCCTTTGTTCACATGCAGACTAATCCCTTTCAAAATCGCCGCATCTCCGATATGTTTGCGCACATCTCTTATGTCAATCATAGACCTGCTCCTATCGAACGGCGTAGCGTTCAAAATATTTTTCCGTCCTCGCCTGCAGGGCGGACAAAATCGTGCTGAACAATAAATAAAGAAGCGCCACTTCGCAATAGATGACCATATGCTCGTAGGTGGCCGCCGCAATCTGCTGCGCGCGCTGGAACATCTCCGTCACGGTAATGGTCGCGGCCAGCGATGTATCCTTCACCAGGCTGATGAACGAATTCGACAGCGGCGGAACCGACACCCTGGCCGCCTGCGGCAGTATAATCCGGCGCAATATCTGCCTGCGCGTCATGCTGAGCGATTCCGCCGCTTCCCACTGTCCCTGCGGGATCGACTGCATGGCGGCCCGCAGCACTTCCGAGTTGTAGGCCCCGACGCTCAGCGAGAACCCGATCACCGCGGCCGGGAAGGCGCCAATCGTAATGCCGACGCTGGGGAGACCGTAGAAAATAATAAACAATTGCACAAGCAGCGGCGTCCCCCGAATGATCCAGACATAGAAGCGCGCGGCCCACACGAGCGGCCGGATATTCGACAAGCGGGCCAAGGCCGTCAATAAAGCGAGCGCCAGACCCAGCGCGAACGAGATCAGCGTAAGCGGAATCGCGAACAACAACCCCGATTTAAGCAAGGGCCATAGCGAATCGATAAAGAGCTGTATGTTTTTATCCATAAGCAATCACCCGATTATTTCGAAATGTCGGCATTAAAATATTTTTCGGAAATGGCCAAATACGTGCCGTCGGCCTTCATATCCGCCAGGGCCTGATTCACCGCATCGACCAGATCCGGATTGCCCTTGCGCAGCAGGATGCCGCTGCGGGACGCATTCGCATGCTCCGCCACGACCTTCACCTTGGCGTCGGGACGGTGCTTTTTGAAATCGAGGAAGGACAGGCCGTCGTTGACCGTGACATCAATGCGCTTCGATACAAGCAGTTCGATCGCCTGATTGAAGCCGTCCGTCTGCACAATCTCAGCGCCGTTCTCTTTCGCCAGCTCCGTCAAGTTGGAAGTGAGCGACTGGCCGGCTTTTTTGCCTTGAATATGCGCAAAAGCCTTCACATCCTGATTATCTTCATGCACGATCAGCACGGCCTTCGACACGCTGTACGGATCGGAAAAGTCATACTTCTGCTTGCGCTCCTCGTTGATGGCCACCTGGTTCACGACGATGTCGAACCGCTTCGCATCCAGCCCGGCGAACATCCCGTCCCACTTCGCTTCGGCGAATTCCGGCGTCGCCCCCAGCCGCTTCGCGACCTCTTCGGCAATCTCGACGTCGAACCCGGTCAGCTTGCCGCTGTCGTCATGGTACGTGAAAGGAGGATACGTCCCCTCGGTGCCGATGCGCAGCTTCCCGCTCGCCTTGATCTCTTCCAGCAAGCCGCCCGCTTCGGCCGATGCGGCCGTCCCTTGTCCGGACTCCGGCTTCGCGCCCTCGCTCTGGCTGCCGCAAGCCGTCACCATCATGGCGGCAAGGGCAAGCAACAGGAATGTTATAGTTCTTTTCTTCATCGCGCACAACCCCCTGAACGTGAAATATCATTCGATGCCATCTTATGAATCCGATGATTGTTCCGATGATATCACGGTTCTTGGGGGGAAACAATATTTTTTTCGCATAATTCCCATCTACTAACTATGTTTTATAATGGATTAGCCCCATTCCGGGCTGGACAGCCCTTCATCACGCGCCAATGATTCGGGAAGTTCCGTTCAATCGTATCCACGCCCCGCGCTGCCACCGGATACGCATCGAGCATGGCCATATAATCGACGAACGAAATATACGGCGTCGCAATCTTCATCGGCTTGGCCTCAATCACCGTCTCGCCCACTACATGTGCCACGGTTCTCGGGAATGATGCGGCTGAACCGCTATCCGCCGCTGCCGGCTGCTGCGACTCCTGCGTAGTTTTTTGGATCGCCGACTCCTGAACCGTCCCCTCCTGCGAGGCGCTATTTCCGCAACCGGCAACCACCCACATCATGGCGCAAAGTAGAACCGCAAAACGTGCTATATTCCGCATCTTTCCTATTCCCCTTTTCTTCATCTATATCGTTCGACAATGAGAACCATTATCAATAGAAATATCGTACTACTTCACCCCGCCCGGCTTCCACCAGTACACGGAATGGAAATGGCGGTTGTACGGATCGGGTGTGATGAAAAGTAAATTGAAGGAAGGAAGACTTGGTGAGTTGCTGAAAACCACGAGGAAAAATAAAGAAGGCACTTTAAAACCGGAATTAACTAACTCCCGCTATGATAGTAGTGAAAACAATACCTCATTCCAAAAGGAGGCATAAACACCAAAATCTGTTGACAAACAAAAATAATAAACTATAATACATATAAATGCTTTTTATTTTCAATTAGAAAAAACTCGATCTAATGAATGAAGGTACGCAATAATAATAGAAAATAGTGCGGACTACCAAAACTTTTAAAAAACTAAGCCTTTTAAAATACTAAAAGATACATATCACTGTACCGTGATTTCGGATAGATGCCTAAAAGTCTGGTGAAAAAGTCCGCTTAAACAGGTCTTTCCCACGGTTTTGTCGAATTTGTACTGTAACAAATAATCGAGAGAGTGATTGAACATGAAAGCCTATAAGTCATCGGCTGTCCAGCCTCAGATGTTTCAATTCGTGGATATGGATGAACTCGTGCCGAAAAAGCACATCCTGCGTCAAATCAACGAGGCGCTTGATTTATCCATCGTCCATGATTGGGTAGCGCCGCTATATACGGAACGCACCGGTCGCCCGGCGGCTGACCCGGAGCGAATGGTTCGACTGATGCTGCTTTCGTATTTGTTCAACCACTCCGAACGGGAATTGTATCAACTGCTGCCCATGCATGCGGGCTATTTGTGGTTTTGCGGACTGGATTTCGA
>NZ_LDIG01000218.1 GCF_015845845.1 Paenibacillus dendritiformis | reverse complement strand
TAATTAAACTAACATTGGACTGTAATAAGTCGACATGGGATCTCCTTCAGTTGATTCGCATCTATGCGGAAAAACCATGGGAAAATTTGATCGCTGCACTCAACCGCAAGCCGACCCGAACATCTAGGGGACGACCAAAGCGAAATGGGAGACGTCCGAAAAAGGCAACGAAGTCGATGAAACCGAAACTGATTGTGAGGTAATGACAAACGAAAAATACTTTTACATATAATGGATAACGCGCAGGGTCTATTTCCAGCTCGACTTTTTTAGACTTAGCGCGGACATTGCAGATGTAAATATATATCATATATTGATGTTAATTGAAATTAGATTATGATATGAACTAACCGCTCAATGCAACGCTAGTGGTATTTGAGCCGCTATTTTATGAAATTCCTGCAAAAGCGCATTAATCTCTCCGATTATTGGTTTCAAACCATTGACATGGCTGAAATTCCTGCGGTTTTGCAGGAATGCCTGTAAACGGAGTGCGCGTCATAAGGGAAAACTGCATTTCCGCAGCTTTTTTGCAGGTCGGGCGGTATAAAGCAAGGGAAGAAGCAAAAAGCGTCAGACATGCGGAACAAACAAAACGAACCAACCGTCACATCGAATCAGAGAAATATTGAACAATGGGGCTTGTCCGGCAAAACGCGGTACGGTTTGTTCACAGGCCGGGGCTGTCTCACGGCAAGTTCATACTGCTTATGGGACCGCCCCTCGTTCATTCGGAGCGCTGCCGCCCCTTCTGCTCAGGGGCAAGCTCTGCCAGCGGAAGCGTGAACAGGAAGGTCGTTCCTTGCTGCGGAATGCTGTACACCTCGATCGGCGCCCGATGCTGATCGAGGATCGCTTTGACGATGGACAAGCCGATGCCGGCGCCGTTCTTCCTCGTCCTCGCCTTGTCCGTCTTGTAAAATCTCTCCCAGATGCGTGCGATGTCTTCCGTCTCCATACCGATGCCCTGGTCGGAGATTCCGATAACCGCATGCTTGGCGTCCGCCTTGGAAATCTTCACGGTTATCCGGGTGCCCGGCCGGGAGTACTCAATGGCATTTTGCAGAAGATTGACCACGACCTGCTCAATCCGATCAGGATCGGCATGAACCCACAGATCATGGCCGGCATCCGCTTGGTCGAATACCACTTCATGCTTGCTTAGCTGCGGATCCATGCGGGCCAGCACCTGGCGAACCTTCTCTGTCATATTGAAGGGGACCGGGACGATCTGGAACTGTCCCGCTTCCATTTTGGCGATATCCAGCAGATCATTCACGAGGCGGATAAGCCGTTTATTCTGTTCCTGCACGATCCGGATATATTTCGCCGTCCGTTCAGGCGGGATTGTGCCATCGAGAACCGCTTCCAAATACCCGTTCATGGACGTTAACGGCGATCGCATATCATGGGACACATTGGCGACGAATTCCTTGCGCATCCGATCCAGGCTTCCCAGGTCTTGCGCCATCTGTTCAAGCGCCCGCGCCAACCGCCCGAGCTCGTCCCGGGAATGAACCGGAATCTCGATCCGGAACTGCCCCTTGGCGATGGCGCGCGAGGCGGCTTCCAGCTTCTTCACCCTTCGCGACAGATGGTTGGAGAGCATGAACGCGAAGAAGGCCCCGCACGAGAGCATAATGCCAATCCCGATCCAGAGCGGCTCGTTCCATATGCGGACATCCCGCTGGAACAGGTTGGAGGCCGTGAGCAGGACGAAGTCCCCCTCGCCGGGAACGCGCAGCGTCTGCCCGACGAGCACCGTCTTGCCCCGGCCGAATGTCTCCTCGGCGAAATACCGGCCATCCGCAATGCCGGCAAGAACCTCTTGAATGCGGGCCTCATCGAGACGATAGGGGCCTTTCTCGTCTTCCAGCTTGTAACGGACGTTCCCGGTCGCCTGGTGAATAATGTACAAGGAGCGGACATGCCTCGGCACGGTCAGCTCCAGTCCCGCCATCACCATCTCGTCATTCCAGCCGTTCTGCTTCGCCTCGGTCAGGAAATGTCCGATCCGGTCCAACTGCATGCGGTCATCCAAGCGCTGTCTTTTCATCAGATCGCCCTTGAAAAACAGCCCGGTGATGAAGCCGAACAAGCCGTACGAGACCACGAGCATAATAAGGAGCAGCACAAAGATCTTGAAAAACAAGCCGTTCGCACGCGGCCATCCGCTCCGTCTCATGGCGCTGCCTCGAATTTGTAGCCGATGCCCCAGACGGTCACGATGCTCCAATAGGCCGATTCGCCCAGCTTCTCCCGCAGCCGCTTGATATGCACGTCCACCGTGCGGACATCGCCTTCATAATCGGCGCCCCAGACCTGCCGCAGCAGTTGTTCACGCGTGAACACCTTATTCGGATGCCCCGCCAACACTTGCACGAGCTCCAGTTCCTTCGGGGCCAGCGCCACCTCCTGATCGCGGACAGATACCTTCTGATCCTGCGGCGTGATGCACAACCCCGGATACTGAATCGACGCCTTGAACAGGGCCGGATTGGTGCGCCTCAATACCGCTTGCACGCGCGCGATAAGCTCCTTCGGATCGAAGGGCTTCACAATATAATCGTCCGCTCCGCTGGAAAATCCCTTCAGCTTGTCATAGCTCTCCCCGTTCCCGGTGACCATAATGATCGGAATATCCCCTTCTGCGCGGATTTCTTTGCATACCTGCCAGCCGTCCAGCTCCGGAAGCATAATATCGAGCAGCACGAGATCAGGGTGCGTCGCATCCAGCGGCTCCAGAGCCGCCGCTCCATCCTCCGCAGTTGAATGCGTATAGCCGTGCTTGTCCAAATAGAGGGCAATCAATTCCGAAATATACGCATCATCCTCAACGATCAAAATATGCGGTGACTTCTGCACTGCCATTCCTCCTCTGAATCTGCCTGCCCTGAACGGCCGTTCTCCTATTAATCGTACCGCAGAGCGTCAACCGGTTTCAAATTCGCGGCTTTGTTCGCCGGGAACAGGCCGAACACGATCCCGATCGCCGCGGAGAAAGCGAACGACATCCACATCATGTCAGGCGCGACCGCGAACGGAATCCCCATCGCCCTGCTCCCCGCATACGCTCCGCCCAGTCCGGCCGCGATGCCCATCAACCCGCTGATGCTGCTGATGGTGACGGCTTCCAGCAGGAACTGCTGCATAATATCGCGCTTCTTCGCGCCGAGGGACTTGCGGATGCCGATCTCGCGCGTCCGCTCCGTCACCGACACGAGCATAATATTCATGATGCCGATGCCGCCGACGAGCAGGGAGATCGAGGCGATTCCCGCCAGCAGCAGCGTCATGGTCTGGGTTACGCTTCCGAGCGCTTCAATCATATCCGCCTGGTTATACACGTTGTAGCTGTTGTCGGACCCGCGGAATTTTTTAGATAGCCGGGATTCCAGCTCCGCCATAATCGAATCGGCCCGTTCCGTGTCCGCGAATTTGACATAGACCGTTCGAATCCCCTTGGACTGCAGCAGCCGTTCGCCTCTCGTTAACGGAACCCAGATCTTATTGTCATTGGTCCCGCCGAGCGAGCTCCCCTTCGATGCCATGACGCCGACAATCCGGAAGGAGATTCCGTTCAGCGACAACTGCTGCCCAAGCGGATTCCCTTGCGGGAACAAGGTCGCCGCCGCGTCCGATCCGATGATGGCCACCCGCTGATAGAGCTCGACATCGATCGGGAGGATGAAGCGCCCGCTCTTCACGTGATAGTCGCGAACCGCTTCATATTCCGGCGTAATTCCTTCCACTTGAAGATTCGCGTTGTTCGTTCCCGCTTTCGCCTGGACGCTGCCGTTGATGAACGGAGAGACCGCCTCGACGCCGTCAATGTCCTGGAAGGCGAGGGCCTCCTCCAGCGTGAGCGACGACACCGCGCCCCTTCCCGTTATCGTAACCGAGATCAGATTGGAGCCGAGACTCGCCACCTGGGATTGCACTTGCTTGGCCGAGCCTTCGCCCACCGAGACCATGATAATGACGGCGGCCACGCCGATGACGATCCCAAGCATCGTCAGCAGCGTGCGCATCTTATTGGCCAATATGCTGCGCCAGGCCATCTTCCATGCTTGCATCCATGTCACGGGGCGAACCTCCTTACGACCTGAATGCGCCCGTCCTGTATGCGCACGACGCTCCCCGCTTCTTCGGCCACATCCGGATCGTGGGTAATCAAGACGATCGTGTGGCCTTTGCGGTTCAGGTCCTTCATAATGGCGAGCACCTCAAGTCCCGTCTTCGTATCCAATGCCCCGGTCGGCTCGTCCGCGAGGATGACCGGCGGTTCTCCGACCAGCGCTCTCGCGATCGCGACCCGCTGCTGCTGGCCGCCGGACAACTGGCGCGGCAAATAATTCAGCTTGCTCTCCAGCCCGACCTGGGCAAGAGCCTGCATCGCCAGCTCATGCCTTTTTTTGGCCGGCATGCCGCGGTAGATGAGCGGAAGCTCCACATTTTCCATCGCGGTAAGCGCAGGCAGCAAGTAAAAGCTCTGAAAAATAAAACCGATCTTCCGGTTGCGAATGTCCGCCAGTTGATTGCCGGATAACTTGCTTACCTCCTGCCCGTCCAGCCAGTAGGCTCCGCTCGTCGGCGTATCGAGGCAGCCCATCATATTCATGAGCGTCGATTTGCCGGATCCGGACGGGCCGATAATGGCCAGCATCTCGCCTGCATAGACGGTCAGATTCACCTCGTTCAGAGACAACATCTCTTCGCCGCCCATCCGATAAGCCTTGGACATGTTCTCGATATGTATTACAGCCTGCCTGCTCATCAGCCGCCCCCTCCAGGCATGCGGATGTTGCCGCCAGGGAATCCGGCGTTGCCCGGGGAGCTTCCGTTTCTTCCGCCGTTGCCGCCGAAGCCGCCCATTCCCCCGAACGAGGATTGCTGGCTGCTGTTCGCGGATGCGCGGACCGTAGGCAATACGACCATATCCCCTTCCTTCAGGCCGCTCACGATTTCAAAATAGGACTCATTATTGATCCCTGTCTCCACCTCGGTTAACTTGCCGGCGCCTGCACCCGGAACACCCGTCTGTCCCCGGCCGGCCCGGGCGGCGGCAGCTACGTCAGGGTGCGCCCCTCTATTGGCGCTATCCGTTCCGCCGGCTTGATTCTGCCCCGTTCCCGGTTCGCGCTGCCGTTCCGGCCGGGCTTGCTGCGGCGCTTCTTCGCCTGCATCGTCGGCTTGATCCGACCAGACCGTGACATAAGACTTTCCGTTCTGTTGGGTAACCGCTTCGATGGGGACCAGCAGTACATCCGATTTGCTGTTCACGTCGATCTGGGCCTGGACCGACATCCCGCTTTTGACTCCTTCGCTACTCGATAATTGAATCATGACATCGAATACGGATACCCCGCCGGAAGCCGTGCCTTCATCGGCAATCGCGCTTACTGTCCCTTCAATCGCCGTGTCCGCCAGCGCGTCGAACGTCAACGCCGCCTTTTGCTTCAGCTTGATGCTCGGGATATCCATTTCATCAACTTGAATCACGGCCTGAAGCTGCGTATAATCCACGATCGTGCCTATCGATCCGCTTTGGTTCAATTGCGAGCCTTCGCTAATGTTCAGTGTCGTCAAAGTGCCGCTGATCGGAGCCTTGATTGTCTTTTCTTTGGCCTGATCGGCCCGTTTTTGTTCCAATTCCTTTTGCGCCAGGGCAAGATCCAGCTTCATGTTCTCGATTTCGACCGCGATGGACGGTCTGGCTTCCTCATCCGCTTCTTTATACTTCATTTTCAGATTTTCGAACTCCAGCTCCTTCTTCTGAAGCTGGATCTCCTGCTTCTCGATCTCGTTCGTCAGATCTTCTTTTTCGAATGTGGCCAGCACCGCTCCTTTCTCGACCCGGTCGCCGACATCGTACAATAGTTTATCAATCTTGCCCGTTTCTCCCGACCTCACCTCCGCGGTATAGCGGGGCGAAACCGTACCCGAGCCGCTTACGGTCACCTCCAGATCTCCCTTCGCCACTCTCGCCATTGACGGCAGAGCTGCGGTTTGTTCGGTCTTCGGCTGCTTGTACAACCAATAATATCCCGCCATACATAGCGTGATGACAACGACGGCTGTCAGCAGCAGCTTCCATTTGGATCGCATAGTTCCCCTCTCCTGTCTCCCTTCTCATGCGTGCGGCGCGCTTCTGCCGCGTTCCGATCTTGCCGCAAGTCTCATTGCCGTATTAGTGTAGCAAAAAACTATGAACAACCTATGAACGCCAAAAAAGCCCCCCGATGCCGGGAGGCCTGTACAAGTGATGTTCGCGGACGGGAGGCAACAGGCTTATTTATAGAGCCTCTTGTTCGCACGTATAATATTTTCAATCAATCCTTTTCCCGGAAAATCCGCGGCAACAATGCCGGTATACTCCACATTGTGAGTGGCTATATAATCGGTTGTCAGCACATTCATTCCTTCAAATGCAATGGTGCATATCCCGATGAAGCAATCCGTTCTTGGGAAATCCGGATAGGAATCCGACCAACCGGGAGTAGTCAATCCCGTAGCCAGCCGGGGAGCCGATGTTCCCGGGCTGCTGTGCCCGCTTGCGACAAAATAGGGATACGCGATATTGCCGCCGCTTAAATAATTGATGAATTTGGTTTGAGAGCCTTTTAGACGGCTTTCATTGGCCTTCTGCAATTGTTTTTTGACATCCATCCATTTTTGGTATAAATCCCAATTCGTCGAGACGTTATAATTATCTTGGATATCGAATTGATGAGCATAATCGATACCGATACTAGAACCCGCAACGTTGCGGAGGATGACGATTTTTCCTCTCATTTCTCCAAGTGTCGGGTTTGTTGCCGATCCGTTTTTACTGTCCCAAAAAAAAAACCGGGATAGCTATTGATATATCTCTGAAGGGTGTCATTGAACACGCGATCAGGAACAGAACTGTGCTCTTGTTTGATGCGCATCAGAACCGTTTCGCTCGGATTGCGCTTCAAAAACTCAGCAACCTCATTCAATACGTCCCCGAACATGGCATCTAAATAGTAGGGGCCATGATGAACCGCAAACGAACCGTCAACATACCGGCAGCGAATGTCCAAAAAGCGAATTCCGGAATTTAATTGTGTATTGAGCGTCATCGACTGTGTATACACATGGTCGGTTGCAGGCTGATGAGTTCGGTAAGCCATGCTGTCATGCGTGCCTGGGATGGATAAATCACTTAATCTGGCATCGTCCCGAATCAAGCTCATCCAGTTTGGATTTTGATATCCTATTGTGGCGTCATGAGAATATCCAGGATGCCAATGCGCCGCCGCAGGTTGTGCATGAACTCCCAGCAACAAAGCTAGAATCATAGAATACCGAATAATCTTGTTCATTCCCTGTCCCTGTCCTCTCTTCTCGTGGTATAAAAGAGCTTTCACCTTTCGGACTTCCCAATGCTCCCTCAGCAAACTAATTATAGTATGTATACAGGCATTGCTTGAAATAAGCATAGTTATAATGTGTATCAATCATGTGAAGAACTTCTCAACCCCAGCCCTGTTAGGACTGGGTTCAATATGCAAAAGAGTGACTCCCATTTAGGTTGGTCTACCTGGATGGGTTTGGCAGGGTTGCAAACGTCATATAGTAAGCGGGGAAAGCGTCGAATGTCTGAATTCGAGCGGAAGATCTAACATGAACACTTAAAGAAAGAATTACAAGAAAATACATACTGTACTTCAAAAAACGGTAAGATACGAAGAAAAGCTTGTAACTTGTTCTTGAATATGAGTGACGTAGCGGCAAAGATGGGGCAGAAGATCGAGGAAATTGACAAAAATGTACAAGGTTTGAGTATCTGTGTTGCCAAACTTGAAACAGAGATAACATTCCGTTTCGAGCAAACAGACAAAACCCTCCAGGGAATTAGCTCTACATTGGCAGATTCAACATCACAACCATTATTTCTATAGTAGCCGCAATTGCAGCGGTAATTGCGGCCGTTAAATCCTTCGTATAAAGCCCCGCCATTCTATAAAAGGCAGGGCTTTTACTTTATATAGCTCCCACGACGATAGGTTCATTTCCCATTGCGTAGATTCTCCTGACCATGACAATATCTCAGTTGTTTTCTATAATCCCCTGAAGAGCTTCCATCGAAATGCGTTGCAGCTTCCCGGTCATTCCCATATAATAATGCCTCTTTTCACCGTTCGTTCTCCTCGTCACGGCAGGTTGCCCATGCTTTGCCGCAAAATCGCTTTGGCCCGCTTCAAGCGCGTTTTGACCGTGCTCTCGTTCGCATTGGTGGCAGCGGCAATCTCGGCATCTTTCATATGATGGATATATTTGAGAATGATCACCTTTTGGTATTCCGGCTTCAACTTTTTCAGATAAGTATAGATCTCGTCGACAATGATCTTCAACTCTACCTTTTGTTCCACCGACAGCTGGCTATCGAAATCTTTGGCCAGCTCGATATCGAGAACCGTATCTTCCGACGCGATGTCATTCCACCGGTTGCGCTTGCGCAAATAATCGAACGAGGTTCTAGCCGCGATAGATTGAAGCCATGAACCGAGCTTGCTGTCATCATGCAATGTATGTATTTGCGCAAAGGCTTTCATAAATGTTTCTTGTGCGATATCTTGAGCCAAATGGCGGTCTTTAATAATCATGTACGCCGTAGTATAGACGCGCTCATAGAACATTTCGAACATCGAGCGTTGATTTTCTTGCATCAGTGCTTCCGAAGACATTACTGAGCCTCCCGCTATCATATAGTAAAGAACGCAAATTGCTGTTCACTAGTCGTCAACCATCCATATTAACAGCCTCAGATCACCTCCTTACCATCATCTATAATCTTGCGATATGGAATTCGAAAGCGGAATGTCTCCTTGTTAGGAAGCGGCTGGATGAATCTGTCTTTTTTCCGCATACTCCGGATGTAACCTATCGGATTTCACGAAAAGCGTAACAATCATGAAATGAAAAAACGCCGCTTCCCCAGAAGATTATAGCAGATATCGCACCGCTGATGGCATTTCGGAAATATACGAAAAGCCCTTTCCCTGGAAAGGACTTCCGATTGGAAACTACTCTTCGCTGCAAACAAAAGTTATTACCCCATTCGGGGTCTCATGAATCATCATTATCTCGGCGAGACAGGATCGATTAAAGCTTTACGTCCGTTAGCCCGACGTGTTCCAGCAGCTTCGTGCCGGTTCCTTATCCCCGTCTGTCGGAGAAACGGTTTCATACGCTTACGCGCATCGCCGCATCATTAGCGATCTGATAGATCTGTTCGTTTTCGACATTGCCTTATATCATAGGATGTGGGCACGAATCCACAAACTGGATTGTACATATTGTAGTGAAAATATAGAAGGGTCACAAGGGGCTAAAGAGATTGATAAACCTTAACCTATTGATAAAAACTAGTTCTGAGAAACTAACCTTTCAGGGAAAAAGAATGAAGGGAGGCTGCGTCATTCCGCAACCTCCATCTCCATGTCTCATTTCCAATTCGTAGGCCAGACCCGCTGGCATATCCGACCTTGGGGGCTATCTGCTGCAGGGTCATGTCCGAAGTCAGCAAGTGTCCTTCGCCTTCTCGATCCGGATCCGATTCAAATATTTCAATGCAGAAGCTGTCAATGCACGCTTGGTCGGACTTATTTCTCAGACGTTCACTGTTCGGTTCATGATCGTGTTTAGACATCAGCAGTGAGCGGTTGGCGCTGCACTTCATATTCGCATTTCAGCATCGAGAAGACAGCGATATCGACGTATCTTCCCTTTTCGAACTCCTGCTGTCTCATCACGCCTTCTTTTTGAAAACCGAGCCGGAGCAATAACCGCTCAGATGCGATGTTTTCCGGATCGACTTTCGCTTCGATTCGATTCACGCCCATATCTCGAAAACCGAACGACAGGACTCTACGCGCTGCCTCCGTCATCCACGATAACCGCTCCTTTGTCCGCCATCGTAATGACAACATGGCGAACCCCGGCGTGCAGCAGTGCCCGCCCCGCGGCTTGCGCGCCGTCAATGGAAGTGGCGGGTATGCCGGTCAGCAGCTCCGCCTCCGCTTCATTGGGCGTCAGATAAGTGACCTGCCGAAGGAGGGAGCCGCTCAGCGGCCGGGCCGGCGCAGGATTCAGAAGCACGGGCACGCGATAGCGGGAGGCCAGTGCGACCGCCTCCTCCGTCATCCCCGGATCCATCTCGAGCTGCATCACCAGCATGGAAGCGGACCGGATCAGATCTTCAATTCCATGAAGCTCCTGACCGGAATAGCGAAGGTTGGCGCCAGGCACGACCACGATCCGGTTCTCGCCGTTCGGCTCCAGCACAATGGAGCCGATGCCGGTCGGATCGGATTCGCTGAAGAGGATATGATCAGTGTTGATGCCTTCCCGCTGCATAACCGCCAGCATCTCGCGGCCGAACTCGTCCCGGCCCAACATGCCCGCCATCGCCACCGCCTGGTTGGCGCCTTTGCCGCCCGGGAATCGGGCGAAAGCATGCCCCATCACCGTCTCCCCCGCCTTCGGCGCCTGCTCGGCCCGGACGACCAGATCCATCATGAAGCTGCCGATGACTACGATATTCATATTCTCGCCCTCCCTCACATTCCGTTCTTGCTGCAGCTGCTTGCCCAGACTTCCTCCCGGATGATACAAATAGAAATCGTCACGGTTGAACGCTTTGAGCCGAGACATCGTGACCGCAAGCGCATCGCCGATGGCAAGCTGGATCATGGCGCTCGTCGTCGGAGCGAGTCCCAGATGATCCGCTTCTTTCTCGTAGCTGTACGTAAGCGCAATACCGCTGTGGAGCGCCAGCGTCGATTGGCCATTGCTCGTGACGGCGATCGTCTGCGAGCCGATCGAGCGCACGATGGCCAGCATATTCAATACTTCCTGCGTCTCGCCGCTGTTCGATAGAAGCAGAACCACATCCCGCTTCTCGATCATGCCGCTGTCTCCGTGGGCCGCTTCCGCGGAATGGACGAAGAAGGCCGGCGTCCCCGTGCTGGACAGCGACGAAGCTATTTTTTCCCGACATGCCCGGACTTGCCTATCCCCGTCACGACGATCTTGCCTTTGCATTCCCGCAGCATTTCGATAGCAGCGGCATATTCCTCTCCGATGTCCGAGATGAGCCGGTCGATCGCGCTGGCTTCGTTCCGCAGGATCTGCCTGATCAGTTCAACGATGCACATGAATTTACAACCTTTCTTTACTAATTGAATTGCGAACCGGCGGTCAGCCTGTCAACGAACCCATCATGACGCCTTTGACGAAATATTTCTGTATAAATGGATAGACGCATAAGATTGGCGTCGTCGCCACCATAATCGTCGCTGCCCGGATGATGTCCGGCGTGACCAGATTTTGCGGCTTGGCAGGATCATAGTTATCATATTCCTGAAATTGCGGCGACCCTTCGATGATGATTTTGCGCAGGACGTTGCCAAGCACCGCCTTATCCTGGGATTGAATGTAGAGCAGCGAAGCGAACCAGGCGTTCCAATGCGAGACGGCATACCAGAGCGAGATCGTCGCGATGATCGGCGTCGACACGGGAAGAACGATAGACACTAGGATGCGGATTTCATGCGCGCCGTCAATTTTGGCCGATTCTTCAATCTCTTCGGGCAGCGACATGAAAAAATTGCGGACGATTATCATCGTAAACGCCGCGATCAAGCCGGGCAAAATGAGTGACAGACGATTGTCCAGCATCCCCAGCTCCTTGATCAGCAAATAGTTCGGGATGAGCCCGCCGCTGAAGAACATCGTGAATACGATAAGTAACGTATACAG
The DNA here is from genome assembly GCF_015845845.1 of Paenibacillus dendritiformis. Lineage (GTDB taxonomy): Bacteria > Bacillota > Bacilli > Paenibacillales > Paenibacillaceae > Paenibacillus_B > Paenibacillus_B dendritiformis_C. Next base: position 61,169 of record NZ_LDIG01000218.1, on the reverse strand, counting down.
ATTCCGATTCGGCAAATGCCGCTTGGCAAGCGAATAAGCGCAGAGCACGGTGAACAGGACATTCATCGCCGTCCCGAACCCCGTCCGGATGATCGTATTGAAATAGCCGGTCCAGATCATTTTGTTGGAAAAAACAATCTTGTACGCCTCCAGCGTCGTTTCCTTCGGCCACAGCTTCAAGCCGTACTGATTTGCCGCGGCCGGCGTGCTGAATGAGACGACGATGACATTAATGAATGGATATACAGCCGTAAAGGCAAACAGCGACAGGAACACGACATTGCAAAGATCGAAAACTTTTTCCCCTGTTGTTTTGCTGCCGATGGTCATGGACATGTCCCGGTCTCCTCCCTGCCAGATTCCGTAATCGCTGAACCGCTTGACGATGAAGTTCGTGATCAAAATAAGCACGAACGCGATGACGGTGATGAACAATCCCGATGCGGTCGCAAGACCGTATTCCATCTCTTTAATCCCGAGCCGGTACGTATAGGTGCTGAGCACATCGCCCACTTCGTAGACGGATTCATTGTAGAAATTGAAGATCTGGTCAAAAGCATCGGAAATGATGCCGCCGACCGCGAAGATGAACATGATCGTGATGACCGGAAGCAGCGACGGCAGCGTAATGTGGATCATCTGATGCCTGCGGCGGGCCCCGTCGACGACGGCAGCCTCGTATAAGGATGGATCCACATTGGAGAGCGCGGCCAAGTAGATGATCGATCCCCAGCCTACGCTTTTCCATACCTCCGTGCTGACCAGCAAGGTCCGGAACCAGTTCTGATCCCCGAAGAAAAAAATCGGTTCCAGGCCGAGCGAAGTCAGCAAATAATTGACAACGCCCCGGGTAGGCGAAAAAATCTCCATAAACACGCCGGCCAACACGACCCAGGACAAAAAATGCGGCAAATAGCTCAAGGTCTGAACGAACTTCTTGAATAGGATGACGCGAAGCTCATTCAACAGAATCGCCAAAATGATAGGAGCCGGAAAGCCGAAAACGAGCTTGTATACACTTAATATGATTGTGTTCCGGAATGCCCGCGGGAAGTCCCGCCCCGAGAACAGCTCGCGGAAGTTATCCAATCCGCACCACGGGCTCCCGAAAATGCCGTCCACGATCCGGTAGTCCTTGAAGGCGAGAATAATGCCGTACATCGGCAAATATTTAAAAATGAAAAAAAAAGAGAAGACACGGAAACAGCATATAGAACAGATGGCGGTTCTTCCAGTACGATTTCAGCCAAGCGGCGAATCTGGCCGCTGTCCCGGGCGGCTTGCGGATCATGATGCTGCTCAGAATGCTTACCCTTTCCGACAAGGAAAAACGATCAATCGAATCAGTCGACGATCCATTGACCGTTCTTCCTCTCCTTGAAGTGACTTACTTCAGTGATTGATACCAGTCGTTGGCCTCTTTGGTCAACTGCTCGCCCCCGTCCTTAAGCCACTGCTCCACGAATCGATCGAACTCGTCAAGCGGTTTGTCGCCGTTAATAATCGCCGCGTACGTTTCCCGCTGCAGTTTCTCGACCAGATTTTTGTAATATTTCGATTCGGACGGCAGCGGCGATTTGAGCGCATTGGCGATGGAGCCGTTCTCATACTTGAACAGCTTGCTCGTCGCCTCGCGCTCCTCCGGCTTCGACCACTTCTCGGCGAACTCCGGCTGGGCGAACGGCGTGAACGTAATATGCAGGCCAAGCTTCGCCTGGGCTTCGTTCTTGCTGTACTCGTCCTTCATCTTCGGCTGAAGGCCGTTCATCTCGTACATCTCGCCGACCGTGCCGAACTTCACCTTCATGAACAGGTCATAGTCGCTGTACACCGCATCCCAGATCTGCATGATCCGGTGCTTCAATTCCGGGTCCTTCGCGTCCTTGCCGAACGCCATATAGACAGAGCCCGTCATGCCCGGAGCCGGCACGCCCGCTAGTCCGTCCGGACCCTTGACCGGCTTGCCGTAAGCAATCTCAGCTGCGGGGTTCGTCTCGGCCAGCAGCTTCACGTTATCTCCGCCCGGGAAGCTCTTCTCCGGGTTGGGCGGCGTCCAATGATAATACGCCCCATGTGAGGACAGCCCGATTTTGCCGTTGACGAAATCGTTCGAAATCGCCCAATAGCCGCCGGTATTCTCGCCATTCGGCAGCACCCATTCGGGGCTGATCACGTCATCCTTCTTCATCTCCCGGAGCACTTCCAGCGCCTTCTTCGCTTCCGGCGTAATGCCGCTCCATACCAGCTTGCCGTCGCGCTCCGTCCAGAATTCCGGATAGATGCGAAGGCGCCGTACACCTGCTGCATGCCGGTCATGGACATGCCGTATGTGTCTTTTTGCCCGTTGCCGTCCGGATCGTCATAGCGGAAGCGGCGCATCGCTTCCTTCAGCTCGTCCAGCGTCTCCGGCACCTTCCCGATGCCTGCCTTGTCGAGCCAATCCTTCCTCCAGACAACCGCCCAACCGTATACGCCATCGGTGTTGAGGCTCGGAATGCCCATATATTCGCCGTTGCGCTTGACATATTTCCACGCTTGGGGATCATATTTGTCGACCAGCTTTTTGTAATTCGGCATGTAGGTGTTGAGCTCGTCTTCGGTGAATGTTACGGCAATCCCCTGATCGATGAATTTCGCCAGATCCGCCCCATTGTACACCGTCATGAAGTCGGGAAATTCGCCGGCCGCCATTTTAGCCCCAAGCAGTTCTTCTCTCTGCGTAACATCAAGGTACCAAATGTTGAACTTGACGTTGAATTTGTCCTCCAGCAGCTTTTTGCTGGCCGCATCGGCATCGACCGGACCGTATTGATACGTCAGCCAGTCGATGGTAAGCGCTTCCTGTTTGTCGCTGCCGCTCTCATTTTCCTTCACGTTCGGCGGCGCATGGCTCTCCTCCTTCTTGCTGCAGGCTGCCAGACTGACGGCAACCAGCGCGGCCAGCACCCAGATCGCCAGTGTACCCCATCTTCCGCGAACCATAGGACCCCTCCTCATTCAAATGTATGCGAAACAGCAGCTCCGCCAAGCTGGACGATGCCGCGCCGTTTCCCCAATCGAAGATCGTGAACTCGCCGACGATGCCATCCGCATCCTCCCCATGATGCGCGTTCTCCATCTCAAAGCCGTAATCCCGCTCATGGAAGAAGGGATGCTTCTCTTCATACAGCTTCCGAAGAACCGGATTCTCCGGGCAGTACATCATATAGAACGACGCCTTCATGGCCCACAGGCCGCGTTCGGCATATTCCCGCTTGCCCGTGGCGGCATAATAGCCGAAGTACGTTAGCGCGAATAAGCTCTGTCTCGCATCGTTCCACTCGTCGTCCGAATTCATGACGCCGAAGCCGCCCAGCGCGGGAATGCCATGTAGGCCGGATTCCAGACTGACTGATACATGGACAGCTCCGCCAGCGCCTTCTCTCCGTCCTCCAGATAGCCGGCCTGGCCCGTGGCGCCCGCAGGGCTCGCCCAGCGGACCGATGCGACCGCCCAGCGGCCTTCTGCGCGATTGATTTCATCCGGCTCCGTCCAGGTTACGGACAGATCGCGGTCAGACTCCAGCTTCAGCCAGCCGCCAGCCCAGGTGGGCATGCTGTCCTTCATCGGTACCCCTCCTCTCATCCATTGATTGCTAGCCCAGTCGGCAGTTGCGGCCAAGCGAGCTCGATGCCTTCGCGAACGAGCAGCGACTGGAATTGCCCCAGCCGCTCCGGGTCGCTGCGAACCGCACGCGGCGGCAGCCCCCGCTCCAGGCACCAGGCGGCCAAATACCCCGCCGCTTCCCCGATGTTCCATTCAATCGGGTGCAGCCGGTAGCAGCCGTTCGTAATATGGGTGAAGCCGCCGTTCTTGCAAGCGGGCAGCAGATTGTCGAGCCGGACGGGAAGCAGGCTGCCGAGCGGGATCTGGAACGGCACGGTCTCCAGGCCGAGGCCGTCCCGGTTGCCCGTCCGGGGATGAATATCGATCGGATAGAAGCCGATGCCGATCGAATCGGCGAACCGCTCCGCTCCGCGCCCCTCCCTCGATAGAGCGCTTACACGCTGCTCCAGCACAGTGAATTCCGCCCGGATGCGGCGGGATTCCCGGATATACGGATACATGGCCAGGCCATCGGCCGTTCCCGTCACATCGGGCCGCAGGCCGATGCCCGGATATCCGGTTCCGCCGTCGGGACGGGGCGCATCGTGCTGCAGCCAATACAAGAGCGAGAGACTAAGCTGGCGCGCCTGCTCCAAATGCCCCTCCCGCTCCGCTTCGCCCACCTCGAACAGCGGGCCGAGCCAGTAGTCATTCTGCGGCCAATTGACGATCGAGACGCTCGTCTCGAACATGCCGGGGACGAAAAGGAAGCGGTCCGCAATCTGCCGGTACAGGAACAGAGAGAAGCGCTCTTCCTCCGGCAGCAGGCTGAAGCTCCGGTACCGCGGATGCTCCCACGTCCAACTGAACAGGCAATCCTTCTGGAAGGGGGCCTGGCAGGCGCGCCAGAAGTCGTAATCCTTCGGCTTGCCGATCCGCTCGTCCCTGCCCTCCTTGTAATCGATCGCCATGCAGCAGGTGAACGACTGCATCGTCAGCGGCTCCGGTTCTTCGGGCAGCGCATGGGGCTCGCCCGTCTCCTTCGCCGCTTCCGCCCCGTTCACATATTCGGCGCCGGCCAGCGGAAGCAGCTCCCCGCATTCCGTCGCATCGAGGAAGCAGGCGGCGCGAAGAACCGTCCGCCGTCCGGCCGCCTTTTCCAGCACCGTGACGGCGTCGATGCGGTCGCCGCTCGTCTCTGCCTGTGCCGGCGCCACCCCTCGCGTATCGTCAGGCGACCGCTCAAGATATAAGGGGCGAGCATCTGCTCCAGGACGGCGACGCCGACCCGCGGATCGTAGCAGAGCGCGCTCACGATGCCGCCGCCGGGATTCAGGAACGGCGCGTTCCTGGCTTCCGCCGCAAGCGGGACATGGCGGCGGTAATAGTCCCGCACGCCATCGCGGAACCGTCGGTAGGAACGGGTGCAGCCGAACTGCTCGATCCAGCGGTGTTCGTCGGGCGGGACGGCCTGGGATGTGAGCTGTCCGCCGATCCAGGCCGTCTCCTCCGTCATGACGACGCGCTTGCCCATGCGGCAGGCGGCCAGCGCAGCGGCGCAGCCCCCCGTCCCGCCGCCAATGACGGCGATGTCGCACTTCAATTCTTGACCGTTACTCACATCCGTCTCTCCCTTCGCCCACCCTTAGCGCGGCCTTCGCCGCTCGGCCGCCGGCAAGGCGGGAAAAGCGGCTTGCGGCCGGTCTTGATACCAATACGCGACCGAGCTGATATCGTCGGATCGCTCAAATAGCTCTCGCCCGTTATGTCCGATCTGCTGAATCTCGACGCGGATGTCCTGCTCGAAGCAGATCGGATCGGGGAGATGCCAGCGGTACAGACCGTGCATCGGCGCCGCATCCTCCGGGAACTGCCCCGGGCGCGTCGTATCGGACTTGGAGTAGAATGGATAGCCCAGGAACGGCGTCGAGTACGTCGTCTCGTGCATTTTGCCGTCCCGCTGCTCATAGAAGCACCAGGCGCCGCCGAAATAATCCTCCGTTCCCGTCCCGCAAATGGTCGGCCATTCCTCGTCCCCGTCCAGGTAGAACTTGATCTCGCCTTCGCCCCACCAATACCGCTCCAGCGAGGCCCAGGCCAGGTAGGTGCCGATATATTGTCCCTTTCCCCGGATGCCGTCAAGGATAATGAAATCGCGCTGCGGCACGGTAATGCTTTCTCTTCTCCACTGCGCATGGAAATAAGCCGCTTCCTCCGGCAGCTCGCCGACCAGCATGTAATTGATCTGATAATAGAAGAGCGGGATATCCCCCGGATGCTGGTTCTCTACGGTGATGACCGCCGTTGAACGGAAGGGCATCGGGAAGTAGCAGTTCATGCCTCCGGTCGGATTCACGGCGATCGGCAGCGAATTGACGTTGCAGCGCACTCCGAATCCGTTGCAGAAGAAATCGCCGAACGGCACTTCCACCGAAGGCTGATCGAAGCCGTCCCAATACATGCGCAGCACCAGATCGCGCAGCACATAATCCCCGGCTCCCGTCCGATCCGGAATCGTGAACCACATGCTCTGGATGACGCCCGGCCCCTCGATCTCGGCGATGGTCGCCGTCTCCCCTTGCTTCAGTTTGATGAACGGGCTGCCCTTACGCCCTGCGCCCAAATGATTGGCCGCTCTTCCGCCCTGTCCCTTCGCCCCTGTCGGATTCTCGGCAGAGATGGAACGGGACAGGCCATGGGTCAGAAGCGCGGCGCCGGGCAAGTGATATGCCAGACCGCTTGATGTTCGTATCATGTCAACCTCCATCCATTGTGTTACCCCTATGCTAATCGAAATGCCGCCGCTTGGATTTAGCCCGGATTAGCAAGATGTTAACCATTATTGCGAATTCGGCGGCCTCGCCGTTGACCGGTATTGCGATTGGCCGGTCCTGCAAATATAATGGAAATCAATTCCGTGCAAAGGCGGTGATCGGCGTTGGATCTGAACGGCTTATCTCCTTATATCCGGGTCGCGCTGGATAATAAGCTGAACCCGGGATGGCTGATCAAAGAGCGAGTCCTGTTCGATTACGAGCTGCTGTACATCAAGGAGGGCGAAGCGCGCATTACGGTGATGGGCGAGGTATATGAAGGCAAGCCGGGAGACATATTCCTGTTCAAGCCGAAGCAGCCGCATTCCATTCTGAGCCGGGGGCCCGTCCCGATGCGACAGCCTCATATTCATTTCGATCTGTACTACCAGCCGGACAGCCCGGATGTGAAGGTCTCCTTCAAGCCGTTAAATGAAATCGCTTCCCATGAAATGTCATGGTTCCGGGAAGACCTGTGCTCGGCGCCGCCCTTCGAACTGCCGACCTATATCCGGCTGCAGAATCCGCTCGCGTTCGAAAAGATGCTGCTTGATGTCGTCCACGATTTCAATCTGGCGCTTCCGTACAACCAGATCTCTGCCAAGGGCGCTTTCATCCAGTTGTGGATTCATCTGCTCCGGGAGCATCAGTGGAACCAGAATCGCCATCTGCACTCCCATTGGCAGCAGTTGACCACGGCCAAAAACTATTTGAACCATCGCCTGGATACGGACATATCGGTCGAGCAATTGGCGGCGATGGCCAATCTCAGCACCTACTATTTCATCCACTTGTTCAAGCATGCGTTCGGCATCTCTCCGATTCGCTATCATCAGTTGGCGAGAATCGAGAAAGCGAAGCGGCTGATCCAATTCACCGATATCTCTTTAACCGAAATTGGGGAGCGTGTCGGGTTCGGCAGCATTCACGCCTTCAGCCGCGCGTTCAAAAAAGTGGAGGGGGTTCCCCCCTCCTTCTATCGCAGCAAAAAAAAGTGACGCTTCCGCCTGGCGGAATGCGTCACTTGCCGTGTCAGAGAACACAAAAGCTGGCTGCGCAACGGTTAGCCCGCCGCATGACGGGCGGCTCTCAGCAAGCAATCGGCCGCTTCGATGCCGATATGCTTGCCGCGTTGTGCCGACACTTGATTCATGAACGCCTTCAGATTTCCCTCATCGAGCTTGACGGTCAAGCTGTTCGCGATTCCCCGGTTGCCGATCCATCCCTGTTCGGAGAACTGGGCCACCAGTTCCTTCAAGCTCCCCAACGTAACGGCAATCTCGAACGGAACCGAACGGACGGTCTCGTTCCCTGCCAGATCGGCCGCCTTGATCGTCAACTCATGACGGCCTGGCTGCAGCCTATACAGCTCGATGGCCTGGCCTGCGGGCCGCTCCGCCCCGTCCAGTTGAAGGACTGTGGCGGACGGATCCGGGCCGGATCCGCCGTCTTCCACAGCAAAGTCGGTGCGGAGCGTCTCGCTTACCGTATACTTTCTTGCCTCCGGCTCCCGTATGGAGACGACAGGCGCCGTTCCATCGACCTTCACGACAATCGACTTCGCCTTCTCCGTCTGCCCTGCCGTGTCCGCCGAACGGAAGCGCACCGTATGCGTCCCTTCCGGCAGCGTCAAGGGCTTCGTATAGACCTCCCACACCGTTCCCCCATCGAGGCTGTATTCCGTCGCGGCGATTCCCGATTGATCGTCCGCCGCCGTCAGCTCAACCGTGGGCGAAGACAGATACCAGCCGTTCCGCCCATCCGGCTGTGCAGGCGTGACGAGAGCCGTCGTCACCGGAGGGGTATGGTCGTTCCCGCCGTTCAACGCCTGCAACCGCTCGATGTAATTCGTCTTCAACGGGCTATCCGGCAGGAGAGCGGCCGCCTGGCGTGCCGCGGCGATATCGGCCGGCCGCTTGCCCTCCTCCGCCCTTCTGACGGCTTCGTCGGCCTTCACGACAATATCTTCGGGAGATCCGGGCACGATATCGGTCGCGCTCCAATTCCGATACGCGCGTCCTGCCCTGTCCGTCATCAGGCCTTCCGCTCCGATCACGAACAGCCTTCCGGTAACCTCCGCATCCGGCACGCCTTGTTTTTTGGCAAAAACGAGCTTGACCGTCGTCACCGCGCTGCTGTCCGGGTCCTGCTTTTTGGCCAGGTCGCTGGATAAGGCATCCTTCTCATCGTCAACCCGGAAGCGGACGCGAAGCAATCCGGGCTCCGCTTCCTCAACTGCAGCGCTTCCCCGCCCGGCCAGACCGTCGGCTATGGACCATGCTTCATAGGTCACCTTCGCCGGATCGTAGTGAACCGTATACTCCCCGCGGACATAATCATTCGCCAGCGCAACACCCGGAGTAACGACGATGCTGCCCGCATCCGTCGTATTCACGTTCAATCGCATCGTATACCGAAGCTCATACCGGTCCGAGATATATTCATAGAGACGATCATACACGGAACGCCGTATCATCGACATGCCGTCCGCATGCTTGGCCGGATCGAGCGGAACAAAGGCGTTCGCCCCGTCCACAATCGGGGGCGTAGCCAAGTAATAGGTATTGAAGGTATCCTTCATATACCCCGACGTGACGCCGAAGTTCATATATTGAGCCAGCGTATGATAGTCGTTGTACTCGATTTCGACGCTGGCGCCCACTTTTTTGGCGAATGCGGCGGTAGCCGGGAGAACGCCCTTTTTATAGAAATTGAATGCATAGTTCGGCTGTATGGAGGCGGATGTGAATCCAAGCTCCTTCCAGACGTACGGTGACAAGGAGGACAAATACGGAATCCACGTAAAGTAATAGGATTTGCTCTTCAAATATTCCGCCGTTCCCCGGATCAATTCGATATCGCCGCCGCCGAATAGGCGCTCCGGGTTCCAATAGAAGCTGTTCAGCTCCAGATTGGCGTAGCCGGCTTCCTGGAAGCGCCGCTCCACTTCATCGATATACCATCGCAGCGCCGCCTTCTGATTCTCCATGGCCAGACGCGCCATCTCCATCTGTCCCGCTTCGCTGTCCGGATTGGCCACCTCGCCGCGGAAATCAGCTGGCAGCAGACTGAACCGGCTGCCATCGCCCCGCACGTCTCCGAAGTCGGCGCTCGGCGTCAGCTTCGGAATAACCATGTTGATGCGGACCTTCCGGTTCGTGCCGAGCAGCGCATTCAACTCGCCGGCCGCTTCGTTCAACGCCCCGAGCTGCGTTTCCCGCTGGAACGAAAAGTCGAGGAACGAGTGATAATCGGCCATGTTCGCGAAGATGCCCATACCGTTCCCGTCGAAGCCGGAAGGCGTAATGACGGCCGCTACAGTCGCGAACAAAATATCATCGAACAGCCAGTCGGAATAGTTCCCGTATATGTCCTTATATCCAAGCACGGACTTCATTTTTTCTACCGTCCAGTTCGTCACTTCAGGGACCCGGTAAGCCCCCGTCGGAAGCAGGAATTGATCGCGGATGCGTGAAGCCGCCTCCGAGCCCGGCTCCGGGTACGCCTGCATGATCGGGCTGTCCGGATCCGGCTGGGAGACGGGAACCTCCGCTCCGGCGGCAATGCCCGGCTGTCCCATAATCTCCATCTCATCGGCCCAGCAGTTGAATTCGACCACGAACGTCATCTTAATAAAGCGGGCCTGAATATGCATCGGCTTGCCTGCGATGCGATCGAGCTTGTACGTCTTTTTATGAACGTCCTTATTTGTCCCTTCCGGCTTTACATGCTCGAAGTAGAGCGGGACGTCCGGATCCGCCTTGCCCAAGAAAGCATAATCGACTCCGTCATTGGAGGCATAGTACCGCACATGGAGCGGCGGACTGATGCCGGCGTCGCTGCGCTGGGCGAAAGTCATGGACATGCTGTCGACCGTGTGGATTGCTTCCATGTCAACGATGACCTCGCGCATCGAATTGCGATAGAACTTGAACCATGCCGGATCGCTCCAGTCGTTCCCATCGGCGAGTACGCCATCCGTCAATTTATAGGCGTCGGTGGCGGGGGAGCCGGTGTCCGGAATATTCAGTTGAGCCTGAACATCGGCATCCGGTGTACGAATAACCGGAACATGACCGAGCGCAAGGTTCATCCGATTGCCAGCTTGCCCGGTCCGCTCAAGAGATTGAGCCGTAGACGCTAAGCCTGTCAAGCACATGCAGAGCGCAACGATCAGGATTAACCCTTGTCTGCCATACATCAACTTCACTCTCCTTTGACTTCGAGAGATACATAACCGCTAGTGCAGCAGCTCAGTTCCCCTCCTTCTGTTCCAGGATTGCGGCGCCATTCGGCACAAGTCGCCAGTGCGATTCGCTTCGGCCGTCCTGCCGGAGCCGCATCTACTCTCATCGTAAAAGGAAAGAACCGCAATGGATTTAGCTGAAATTAGCAAAATGTTAACCGTTCCTGCAAATTTGAAGGCAGCCATCACGATGAATTCCGGATGCGCAGAAGGTGCTTTACTGAACAAAAAAAGACCGTCATGCGATCGCAGACGATCCTGTGATTTATTTTCAACTCCCCTGCCCTATTTCCGTACTCTCGCCACTTCTCCCCCGCTTGCCCGGAGCAATTCGGGTACAGCTATTTTGATTAGGGAATGAGGAGAGCCGCCGCCCGTGTATACTGCATCCTGCCCGGCAACCTTGGGATCGATCAGGAACAGCGCATCGAACCCGAACGACGGCACCCCGCCGGCCGGATACCCTGTCCGCTCGAGCACCTCCGTCTCATTCGCGAGCCGCGGCTTGGCGATTTCCAACGCTTTGCCGACTCTCGTCGTGCTTGCTCGGTCTTCGCCTTTGACAATCGCGACGATGAACCGATCCTGTTCGTCGATCATGCAGATGTTCTTGACGAATTGATCGGCCGAGCCCTGAACGGCCATGGCCGCCTCCTGAACGGAGTGGCAGGATTGCTCCAACACGAGGTGCTCGGCCTGGATATGATGCAAAGTCATATACTCTTTTATTTTTGTTTCATAGGCATTCATTTCTGTCTCCACTCTGCTTTCTGATTTAGTCAGGTTGAATAAACTCAACGCGATTGCCGAACGGATCCCTAAATTCGAACCGTTCATACCCCGGAATCGGAACCGATTCCAGATTTTCAATGCCATGGCGTAGTAACCGTTCTCTCATCGCCTCGATGTCCTGCACTTGATATGCCAGGTGGGCTTTGGTCAATGAACGATCGACGCCATCTTCGGTCCCGACGTGCAGCTCCTGCGTGCCGACCTGGACCCAGAATCCTCCTCTTCCGGCCAAAGAGCGGGGCTTGGCGATTTCCTTCAACTGGAGTACGCCGCAATAGAAGTCTCTGGCTTGTTCTTCTTCGCCTCGCGGTATCGTAATCTGGGCATGATGGAAGCGGGTAATCATGGCCAATCCCCCTCGATTTTAATGTTTCTTGACTGGTTGCGATTTAGAAATAACGAAGGTCTGGGACAACATTTCATAGGTTCCGGGTAAGCCTTCCAATTCGATGCTGTCCTCCCTTTCCCGGAAGTCAATCTTCTGTTCTTTATAGAATTTCTTCCAAAAGCGCACGGCGGCTATATTATTTTTTAGTTGCTCCACGCTGTAGCTGCCCGGTAATCGGTTCAACACCGCATGTACCGCTTCGGATGCCAGATTTTTGCCTCTGTATTTTTTCAATACAAATAATTCTTGAATGTGTAATCGATGCCGCTCGGTACATAGGGCGGCGAACAAATCAAAATAAAACCTGCCAATTGATCATCGTATGTGATGAAATAAGGATGCAATTCATTCCGCTCAAGGTACAGGTGCGAATCGCTCACTTCGAATGTCCCATCAGGCTGAATCTCTTCACCGGTATAGGCGGATAGCTCATATAAATAGAGATTGTACAAATTCAAAAAGGTTTCTTTTTGATCCGGGTAAATTTCCACGATCCGCAGGCTCATAACGATAACTCCTTCTTCAAAGTGATATCGATGCCTCCCTAAGCTGCCGCAAACGCATATACCTACTATACCACATTTGGCATGTTCTGGAGGTCATAAGGCAGGCCCGGCAAAAAATCGATCGACCTGTCACATATAGATCGATCAGGAAATCTGGTACCATGTAAATTTTGTAAAGGATGTGGAGCAATCGAAGTTTTTTGATGCCCAACCCTCTGAACGTTAAGATTAAAACGGCGCCTCTTCCGAACTGCGGTACTACCAGTGAAGCGACATTCGCTGGTAGTACCCTTGGCAGACGGACCTACATTTCTTTTTCCAGAACGTAGCACTCGTCATCCCTACTCATCGGATTTTTTATTTTTACGATTTTGAACCCGCATTTATTGACATAAAAGTGATGATTTCTTTTGGAGTATCCAGGGGTTTCCGTTATCCACTTTTTCGTGTCGGAGTACTTCTGCTCTATGTATCTCCATATGGCAAGTCCGATTCCGCGATTCTCCACTAATGGATCGACAAACAAACAACCTAAAACATTTTCGTTGTTTTCATTGATCCACACAATGACAGCTCCTATCAACTTTTCATCCAACAGTACTTTATAAGACTGAGCCGATGAATTTATCGCCCATCGTGTTATAAATTCGCCTGTGGCATATCCATCAGGCCCCCCTTTTCCCGGCCCAGAAATTGCTTCGTATCGGTGTCAAAAGCGCGGGTCATGATTTCTGTCAGACCGGCCACATCCTCTTCCAAAATAGTTTGAAACTACAAATTCTCATCTGTTTTCATCCTTTACACTCCATTCTGATTGCCGACAGGAAACATCCCGGAGATTTTATCGTGACGACTTCCTCTCTCGCAATAGCTCCTGAATATCGTAGGTGTCTTGATCAAAGCATACAAATAGAATCCGATGCAATGATGATTGCTTCTGCTTCTTTTGGATCCGGGCAACTGCCCGAACGTGTGTTTCACGGCTATCCACGCATTCCATACATCAGGACCATCGGCTGCTTTTATCGTGATTCCGATGCCTTTTCTTTCTTGGGCCATATAAAATAGGAAGTCGTAATAATCAGATCAATGCCCAATATGGCTGTCCACAGCCGCAGCACCCCACTCAATGCTTCGGTCCGGGCGGCGTCATTGATGAGATAGATGAGCCCGAACAACAGCCCGGCGCCAATCAGATAGGCCAGCACATGCCTGATCCAGCTCTTCAAGTAATGCTTCGCATGCTCGATGCCATACCGCTTCAGCGGCTTCGCTCCTTGCTTGGCGACATAGTACCGGAATCGTTCATCCGCCCACTTAATCATGTCTTTGCCGAATGCGATTGAGACCCCAATATATACCGCAGCGAGTGCATGCGCCGTTGTCGCCGTGGCTCCGCCGTATAAATCGATGCTTGTCGCCACTAACAGGATCAGATCGATGACCGGGGTGAGAGCGAGCAGAATCAGGCCAAGCTTCTGTCTCTTGAGCACATAACGCGCGAATAAGCCGAGCAGGATAATGACCCAGAAGCCGATTTCACTGGCAACGATTGCCCATGCCACAAAATTCACCGCAACACTTCCTTTACATATCGGATTGCAAAACTAATTCATTCCCCCGCGTACTCTGGCGGGCTCGCTGCCATTGCACCGCCATACGCCATATAAAAAATTGGGAATCGGGAATGATGTGTTTATTATAGGTTCTCAGGATTGAAGGGGCAGCAGTCTTTTGGCCTATTTGAAAAAAGTTTATGGGAATCTTTTCGGTGCATGCCGAACAGATCCGCGTCGGCCAGCTTCACGCCGACCCGTTCCTCACGGTCATCGAGCAGCACGGAGATGCCGGCCTGCTGGAGCTGCGCATACAGCCGCTCTGCGGCCTGCCGCTGCGCCTCATCCTTCCATGCCACCGGAATGAGGTGGACCTGGAACGGCGCGACGGCCCGCGGCCAGATGATGCCGCGCTCATCATGGTGCTGCTCGACGATCGCCGCCATCAGGCGCGAGACCCCGATGCCGTAGCAGCCCATGAGCAGCGGCTGCTCGCGGGCGTTCGGGTCGAGCACGGTGGCGCCGAGCGCGGCACTGTACTTCGTGCCGAGCTTGAACACGTGGCCGACCTCGATGCCGCGATGGAACTGCAGGCGGCCGTCCCCGCAATGCGGACAGGCTTCGCCTTCAATGACGTTGCGGTAATCGCCGACCGTATCGAGCGGGATATCGCGGCCGGGGACGACATGCTTCACGTGAGTGTCCGCGGCGTTGGCGCCTGCGATGCCTTCGCTCATCGCGGCCACGTCCCGGTCGACGAGCACCCGCACATCCGGCCGAAGCCCGATCGGGCCGGCGAAGCCGGTCGGCGCGCCCGACACGGCGGCGACCGTCTCCTCGTCCGCCAATTCAACCGCAGCCGCGCCAAGGCAGTTCTTCACCTTGACCTCGTTCACCTCATGGTCACCCCGGACGAGTACCGCAACCGGCGCACCGTCGGCCGTATAAATAAGCGTCTTGATAAAAGCGGACGGCTGGAGCCCCAAACCGGAGGCCAGTTCATCGATCGTCCGCATCCCCGGCGTAGGAAAGCGTTCCGGGGCAGGACTGTTCCCGTACTGGCCGGCTTCTTTCGCTCCGGCTCCCTTCCTCGCTGCGCTTCCGCTCTCCGCCCGCTCCAGATTGGCCGCATACTCGCATGCCGTGCAGGATACGACCGTATCTTCGCCGACATCTGCCAGCGCCGTGAACTCATACGTGGCCCCATCCCCGCCGATGGCTCCCGCATCCGCCTCGATGGCGCGGTAGCGCAGGCCCAACCGCCGCATGATCCGGTGATAGGCATCGAACATGGCACGGTAGCTGGCGTCCAGTCCTTCCGCATCGATATCGAACGAATAGGCATCCTTCATCAAGAACTCGCGGCCGCGCAGCAGGCCGAAGCGCGGGCGCCGCTCATCGCGGTATTTCGTCTGAATCTGGTACACCGTAAGCGGCACGCGCTTGTAGGACTTTACTTCGTCCCGGATAAGCGACGCAATGGCTTCTTCATGCGTCGGGCCGAGCGCGAATTCCCGCCCATGGCGATCCTGCAGGCGGATCAGCTCCGGCCCGTACACGCCGTATCGTCCCGATTGCTTCCACAGCTCGGCAGGGAGCAGCGCGGGGAGATGAAGCTCCTGGGCTCCGGCCCTGTCCATCTCTTCCCGAATGATGCGTTCCAGCTGGCGCATCACCCTCCAGCCGAGCGGCAGGTACGAATAGACGCCGGACGCCAGCGGCCGGATGTATCCTGCCCGCACAAGCATCTGGTGGCTTGCCGCCTCGGCATCCGCCGGAGCTTGCCGCAGCGTTGGAGACAATATTTGAGTTTGACGCATAATTCCACAACCTCCCTTTTTGACAAAAAAAAGCATGCCCGCCCCTTCGCCCAAGCGCGGAATAACGCCTTGTTCTTGTACGCCTGGCCGCTTCCGGCGCATCGGATCTCTTATCGGTCGGGGACAGCCCCGCCTTGTGCTCCGTTGACGGGCCGAGCTACGCAAAAAACGCATCCGCCCCAGAAGGGACGAATGCGTCGTGGTACCACCCTAATTCGAACGCCAGCCGAAGCCGGCATTCCTCTTACGCATAACGGCGTAACCCGGCGGCCGCCGGCAGCTTGCCGGAGTCCGCGGCTGCAAAGGAGGAAGCAACCACCCGCAAGAGGAGCCTTCCAGCCCGCGGGCTCCCTCTCTGTGCATGCGTTCCGTGGCGCTCATGTCTTTGGTCTTTGCTTTTCCTGTCTTCCGCATTGGATTTCTCCTGACCATACCGCGAATTCCCTCAGAAGTCAAGAGCGAACGGCGCCACGGGGCAGGAACAGGGACCTGCCGTCATTTCTCTGCACTGACGCCAGGCCTCCGCTTCATCATCCTTCTCCCCGCGTACCAGCTGTATCCGAGCGGCAGCAGGCTGGCAGCCCCGATCCAGGCGCCGAGACCAAAGATGTGCAGATACGCCTCCAACGGCTTGGCGGGATCGCCGTCGTCCATTAGCCCCAATCCGAGCGCGGCGCCGAGCACCAAGCCCACGTTGCGCGTCAATGCAATCATGCTCCCGATCGAGCCTGCGTCTCCCTTCACGGCATAGCCCATAATAAAGCTGTTATTCGGCGAGGCGATCAATCCCATTCCCGAACCGATTAATGCCAGCGTGCAAATGATTCCCCACAGCGGCAGCTCGCCGAATGACCCGGAGAACAGCATGAATCCGCCTGCCATGGCGCACAGCCCAAGACACATCAAGCGCCGCGAGCCTATCCGATCCGACAGATGCCCGGCGACGGGACCGATAACGGCCAAGAGGAGCGGATACGCCAGCATG
Organism: Paenibacillus dendritiformis; assembly: GCF_015845845.1. GTDB lineage: Bacteria > Bacillota > Bacilli > Paenibacillales > Paenibacillaceae > Paenibacillus_B > Paenibacillus_B dendritiformis_C. The sequence goes on along the minus strand of NZ_LDIG01000218.1, from coordinate 44,478 downwards.
ACATAGCCTGTATCCGCCGCGGATACCTCAGTTGTCTCCAAAATATAGAACGGCATGAGGACCAGCGCGATATTGGCCATCAGGAACGATGCGCAGCTAATAACCAGGCCGCAGGCCACGGCCGGAATGCGGAATGCCGCGAGCGGCAAAAAAGGCTCTTCCTGCCGGGACTGCCACAGCCAGCTCAACGGCCAGACGACAAGCAAGACAACGTACAGTATAAGCATACTCGGGGAGCCCCATCCTAAGGCCCTCCGTTCACAATGGCGTAGATTCCTGCGCCGATGCCGCCCATGAACAGGATGGCTCCGACCAGGTCCATCGAGGACTTCCTCGTCTCTTCCTTCTGATCCGCAGGGATATAGCGCACCGCCAGCCCGGTTGCCACGACCGCCACGGGCACATGAATCAGGAACGCCCACTGCCAGCTCAGCCAGGCCGCGGTGAAGCTGCCGGCAACCGGTCCCGCCATGCCCCCCAGGGCCACGGCGGTGCTCACGAACCCGAGCGCCCGCCCTCTATGCGCGCCCGGCATATGAAACGTGATGATCGCCATATTCGTCGCCTGGAACATCGCCGCGCCTGTCGCTTGCACAATCCGCATCAAGAGGAGGACGGGGAGATTCGGCGAGAGCGCGACCAGGACTGAGCTAATCGTGAACAGGGCAATGCCGCAGTTGTGAATGCGGCGATGCCCCCAACGGTCGCCGAACTTGCCCATCAAGGGAAGAAGCGACGTAATGGCGAGCAAATACCCCGTCGTCATCCATTGGACGGTCCCGATATCCGATTGGAACACGGTGATGAACCTGGGAAGCGATACGTTCACGACCCCGGCAGTGAAGTGAGACAAGAATGCGCTAAGGCAAATGGCCGTCATCATCCATGCCCGCTGGTTGCCGGCTGTTCCGGGCTTGCCGTGTGCGGAAGCGCTCAACAGGCTTCCCTCCCTTCCGGAGGAAGCGCGGATTGCCGGGTATCGAACTTGATGTCCGGCCCCAGAGCCTTTAGCATCGTTGCCATATCGGTCGACTGCTCGATATGATAGACCCCGGCCGGAATGGGCGAATCAACCAGCATCGTGGCGGCCGCAGCCGCGACTTGCGCCGTCACGGCGGATTGATCCCTGCCTTGGAGGAAGCATTCCGCCAAGGCAGGCTTCCCCTCTCGGCTTCTCCCCCGAGCTTCCGCCTTGACGGCGAACCGGTCTCCGCCGAAGCGAACCGCCCCGAGGCTTCGGATCATCCGCTGGCGCAGCCAGCCCGCCTGGAGCAGACGGACGGCCCCCGTCCTTCGGGCCCCTGCCAATAGGCCGGTGACCAGGGAGGAATCAAGGCAGAAGCGCGTCGCGACGGAAGGAACATCCAATGTTTGCGGAAGGGTCTGCTGGTCGGAGAACGGGAAGCGGTAGGCCAGGCGGCTGCCGATGTCTGCCCCGAAATCGAACCTTTTGCCGTCCGTGAAGCTCAGCGCCTCCACCTGCTTCCCGTTCTGCGTTATGTCGAAGCGGGCGCCCATATTGTCTGCCGTCCATTCGATAGCCGCCTCCCCATGGGCATCACCAAGCCCAAGCATAATCGCGAGATCGATCTGATCCGTCTCGCCCAACAGCCGGTGCGCCTCCAGCGCCAGCAGATTGGTCAGACCGGGAGCCAGCCCCACGCTCAACAACGCCGTCGCCCCATGAGCCGCCGCCTCTTCCCGGCATTGCTCCACTTGGCGGAGAAAGGAGGCGTTCGCCGACACATCGATATAGTGCGTGCCAGCCCGGAAGCACTCGCGGACAAAGCCCGTGCCGGTCTGATCCAGACACATGATAACGAGCTTCGCGCCGTTAAGCATGGCAGAAGGTATCGGCTTACGGATATCGAGCTCCAGCGGCCTGATTTTTCCTCCGGCGGATCGGCAGAAGCGCTCAGCCCGTTCGCGGCTCCGCCCGGCCGCATACAACTTGCCCGGGTATCGCTCCCCCAGTCTCGCGCAAATGGTCCTCCCTACATGGCCGTAGCCGCCGATGACAACAATATCCTCTTTTGCATGCATCTCCATCACCATATCCTGTGGAATTGAGTTATTAAGAAACATTCTCAATTATACAGGATCAGGATAATTTTACCATCCCATATTTCAGGGATTGCTGCATGATTTATTTGTTTAATATCATTAAATGTTAGTTGCGTTAATGATAACGGTAAGGCGCATCTCTGCGGCACCCATTTGCGCCATTGGCTTGTGACCGTCTACCTCAACAAGGTCCAGCCTGTTTTCCTCTGCGAAACTGAAGCCCGAATCATCGCTTCGACGCCATCCGGGATTGCTTCTTGCCTGTCCGCGTACAGTCTCGCGCTGATATGAGGGCGCGCCGCTTGGGCTGCCTCCCTCCAAAATATCGACTATCAAAGAGACTTCTTCCATTCTATTATTGCAACAAGCATCTGATCGTGGTAGAATTTGGCTTAATCTAAATGAAAGAGGCGATTATGATGACAGTCAGCTCTTATAACTTAACCACAACAAAATCAGAGGTACGGAAGGCGTAATATCAGTCCCCATACCGCAATCTTCCGTATCTTACGAAACGGAGGACAAAATGAATGTTTAGTTATTACAGTAATCTATGCACGGAAGTATATGATCTTACCAAACCTGTCGGGCATTCCGTCGGCGGCGATATCGAGTATTATCTCGATAGACTCCGATCATGCAGCGGCCGAATTCTAGAAGCGGCTGTAGGCTCAGGACGCATGCTCATCCCGCTTCTTGAAGCCGGACTGCTTGTGGACGGGGTTGATTATTCCCCTGCAATGTTGGCTTCTTGCCGGAAGCGTTGTGAAGAGCGGAATTTAGAGCCGATGTTGTATGAAGGGGAGTTACAAAATTTAGCGTTGCCCCATAAATACGATGCCATCATTATTCCAACCGGGTCTTTCTGTTTGATTGATAACCGTCAAGAGTCCATTAACGCCCTTAAACGTTTTTACGAGCACCTGACTCCTGGAGGACGGATAATTATTGACCTTATTTTGCCTGATCGCATGGAGATAGGGACAACTTCTACATCAACATTCCCTTTTCCTACAGGCGATGTCATTACCGTAGAAGACAAACTGGTGGAATTTAGTATGATCCATCAATATTCCGTATCCTATCTAAAATACGAAAAGTGGCGCGAAGGAACGTTAATTCAATCCGAGCTTCAACGTTTTGCGCTCCGCTGGTACGGTAATGAGGAATTCAAGCTCGTCTTAAAAAACATTGGCTTCTCAGACATCGTAGTCTCTAGCGATTATACGTATGGAAAGCAACCGGCGGAAGGCAATCAAATATTCACTTTTGAAGCGGTTCGGAAGTAAAATGCAAATTCATCGGGTCTTGGCGGTGTAGCCAAGACCTTTTTTTGCCGTTCTGCAGCGATATATGGAAAGGCATCAAGAGCAATCGACTGTATCGGGATGAACAGCAATAGGACGAAAATCGGCTCGCCTCACTCCCCCGTCAGTGCCTGTAATCGTTCGAGCGCCTTGCCTACCCATCCTCTCCCAGAAAGCCTTCCCAGAAGCGTTCCTGCCGCACATAAGCCGTCATCAGCTTCCGCAACTCCTCGACGCTGGCCCGCTCAATAAACCGGCCATGCTCATCGACGCTTTGAAGCTGATTTTCTATGATCCAGGCCTTCCAATCCAGACCGTCAATCAGAAATTCAGTGTTGCTTAAAACATCAATAAATTCACTGACCGTATCGGAATATTTATAATAATGCGATGACGTTATTTCAAAATACGGCTGATCCGTGCTGCGGAAATAATCGCCGTAGGACAGCAGTTGATCTCGCGCGGATTTTCCGTTTAACATCTTGTTCAGGTCCATGTCAGGCCTCTCTTTCTTGTATCGATGAACGGATCCTGCCTTATTTCTCCATTCAGTCAAAAATATCGGCTGATTTCCATCCGCCTGGGCGATAAGAACCGTTCCCAGAACATTATACCTCAATTTGGAAATGAGCGATTCCCCATGCCCGCCCGGTATGAGAAAAAACAACCGCTTCCCGGCGGCTGGCATTCCGGGAAACGGTTGCTCCATGGACGGTTTGAATGGGTTCCGCGCGGAGCGTTGCCGGTTACGGTCTCTTCGGGATGAAGAACGACACCGTTGTTCCCTCCCCTTTCGCGCTTTGAATGTTCAATCCTTGTCCATACTGCTTCCGCAAGCGCTTGTCCGTATTGAACAGACCGATGCCGCCGTGCGGAGGCTGCTCGCGATGCAGCGCTTGCTCCGCCGTATCCGGATCCATGCCGACGCCGTCATCCGCTACGATGATTCGCGTACCGTCCTCCTCCGCCGCGACTCGAATATGAAGCATGCCGCCTTCGGTGCGCCTTAATATGCCGTGGCGGAGCGCATTCTCTACGAGCGGCTGAATGGTCAGCGGCGGAAGCTCTACATGAAGTCCGTTGTTCACGTCCCAGATTACGGCCAGCCTGTCGCCGAAGCGCGTTTTCTCAATCGTCAGATAAGCGCGCACGAGGTCCAGCTCATGCTCAAGCGGAACCAGATGCTCGGCGTTCCACTGATCGAAGCTCAACCGCAAATATTTACTGAACGATTCAATGAGCGTGCGCATTTTGAACGTATCAAGCTTGCTCAAGGCCACGATGGAATTCAGCGTATTGAAGAGGAAATGCGGCTTAATCTGCGCCTGCAAATAGGCCGCTTCCATACGCAGCAGCTCCGCGATAGAACGTCTCAAATCAGTCAACGCCCGTACCCGCGACTTCAGTACCAAGGCGTCGACCGGCTTCGTCACATAGTCGTTCGCTCCGGCCCGGAAGCCGGAATAGATATCTTCGGCCCGGCTTCGCGCCGTGACCAGCAGGATCGGAAGCTCCGACATGGAGAAACGCTCGCGAATGGCGCGGGTCAGCTCGTAGCCGGACATGTGCGGCGTCATGACATCGGCGATAACGAGATCCCACCACTCCTTGGCCACCAGAACCGCGGCTTCCCGGCCGCTCATAGCCGTCGTGACGCTATACCCTTCCGCGAGCAGCAGGTTGGACAGTATGTTCAGATTCACCGGATCATCGTCGACAGCCAGTATTTTTATATTGGCTGCGGAAGCGGCGGTTTCGGCCGAGCTGTCGTCAACCGCCCGAACAGGCAGCTCGCGGCTGTCTGCAGGCTGGATGCCTTGGCTTCCATGCAGGGCGGGCTTCAGCTCCACCCGCTTCCCGGCCGCGCTTGCCGACGTGGCCAGCGGGAGCGTGAAGCTGAAGACGGAACCGGCTCCTTTCTGAGAATCGGCCTTCAGCGTTCCGCCATGCAGCTCGACCAGCTGCTTCGTAATGCTCAATCCGAGGCCGATCCCCCCGACACTTGCGCTCGCTTCTCCCTGCTCATAGGCCTGGAACGCCCTCCGCATCGTCGCCTCATCCATGCCGCGGCCGGTATCGGAGACGCGAATATGCGCATACCCCTTGCGGACATAGGCATCGATCATGATGATGCCTTCGTCGGTGTATTTGATGGCGTTGTGAAGCAAGTTGAACAAGATTTGAGCGAGGCGATCCTCGTCGGCAATGACCGGAGGAAGCTCCTTCGGAATATTGAGCGCCACCCGTATCGGCTTGCCTTCCGTCAAGAAGGAGAGCATCTCCGCGACGCTGTTCGCCACCGGTTGAACGGGCACGCAATCGAGCTGAAGCCGCAGCTTCTCTTGCTTCAGTTGGGAGACATCAAGCAAATCATTCAGCAGATGCGACATGCGGCGGCCGACGGATACGATCAGCTTCAAGTTTTTGCGGTTCGCCTCTTTCAACGAACGCTGACTCTCCAGCACGCTCTGAGCCATGTTAATAATCCCGTGAAGCGGCGTGCGTAATTCATGCGAAGTATTCGCCAAAAAATCATCCTTCACCTTATCGGCCTTGATTAGCTGCGTATTCACATCCGCCATCCGGGCCGAAGTCCGGTAAAACCGCTTGAACCAGAAGGTGGCAAAGGCAAGAAACGTGACGATAAAGTCGATCGGATAATACCCCAGTTCCTTCCACACCGTGTTTTTGACATAGCCCCATATCATATTCCCGGTTAAGGCGGTGGCTGCAATCAGAAGGTAGACACTGTCGTGTTCCTTCCTCCGCACAACCCATATAATCAGAACCGGCATGGCCAAAAAAGGAATAAACAGCACCATATCAAACACCGGCATGGCATCGAGCGTAAACTGAGGCGGAGCGAGCAATATGATGGCGATAGACGCGGCGCTTAGCGCCGTATAACCCCTGAACCATTTAGCTCCGGCGCCTTCCGGCAATATACACTTGACAAATTGGAGCATGAAGCCTGCCACCAAAAGCATGGAACTATTCAGAAGCCGGATGTTCCACGCATAATCAAGCTGCAGCCAGTCCAGCAGCAGCTTGTCGTCATCCGTCAGCGTCGCAAAAATAGCGCTCAGAATTAACATCGAGAAATAGAACAAGCTCTTGTCCCGAACCCCGATACAAAATAAGACGACAGCATAGATGAAGTGCATGATGAGCACGATGCAGACGACAAGCTGGGAGCCGATGCTTATCGATGCCGCCTTATTTACGCTCTCCGCAGCCCCGAAATAAAGAGGGCGCGAAATCCCTCCATCCACCCCGTCAAAATAGTTCGCCACCTGAATGACAATCTCTATCTCCCCGCCGCCGGAAACGAAGTAACCGGAATAAGGAAGATCACGGGATTCGGTCCGCGCCTCGTTCTGCGCAGGCCATCCTGCATGCGCAAGCCGTTTTCCATTGACATACAGCGCGGAAGAGCTGGCCGTTCCTTGAACGCGAAGAGCGAAAGACCTTTCTTGCCCGGGACTTAATAAGATGCGCAGCCGGTATGAACCATACCCGATCGGGGATCCCGTCGCCGTCTTCCAGCTCCGGGAACTTGAACGTAGCTTGGCTCGCCGCCGGCTGAAGCGTCACCGCGCACATCATCCATCAGAAGTACCCCAGGAATGAACTCCCATTCCCCATTCAACGGGATTGTGCGTATCGAATCCAGATCCTGTCCCCGCAGATCGAGCAGGCCCTGAGCCGGGCTCAAGCCGGAAGCATTCGACACCAAAGCGATAAAAACAAGACGAATGCCGGATAGCGACAGCACGACAAGTACGATAATGACAATTAATTTACGCAGCGACATCATTTGATGCATCTTCCTTGTATCATATTGCGAAGCTTCCTTCGCTGTTGACTGCTGCTCACGCGGTCAAAATGCGCTTGAAACGCGGCCTGTCAGCGCTTGCCAGACGATTGCGCGGGAATAAATTGTGCAGGTTCAGGGGCGAGATATCGGGGAAAAGAAGAGCCTTGAATGAACATAAGATTACCATTCCGGACTATACCAAAACTATACCAATCCCCCTAGGCCAAAAGCGCTTCTCACCGGCGGATAATCTCCTTCATACAAGCAAGAGCGCCCTCGGATGAGGGCGCTCCAGACTGTCGACAAAGTCCTGTCGACAGTCTTTTTTCTTAGGAAGGGCGGGGCCGGGGAAGGCAGAACAGGTTAGGTTAGGGCAAGTTGGTCCGCGCATGAAGCAAGCTGTTCCCCGCATGAAATTGCTGCACAGGCGCAGCATTTTTAACCTCAATAGGCTAAATTCCGAGAAAATCCTGCAAAATTACATTATTTCGCCATTTTAAACGCTAATTATGCCTCGTCGCACGGTAATTGCTGTATTTTTGCAGTAATCGTATTTTCGCAACCTCGTGTCAATGAAATTGCTGCATTCTTGCAGTATTGGTGGAGCAGATGACTAGAGTGGCGGGAGATACTGCAGCTTTAGTGGAGTGGATGACCGGAGCTGCAGACATTCTGGCCGGGAACGATGGAAGATGATATGGAGATGTATTTCGGAGCGGCTGCGCGCCAGGGCGGATCATCACCATCCGCACGCCGCGGCTGAATGATGAATTTTTTGCGTTCTGCCGCAGCAATCCGTGTTTGCCGGACTTCATCCCGCTTCATTTCTATCCGCATGACCATATCGAGGAGGGTGCTTCCCGCCGAACCGGCCGCTCCGCTGGGGCTCCCTTTGCATCGGTACCGCCGAATATTGGAGGAGTTCATGGGTATCTCTCCGAATCCGGTGTATTTGCGGGACATGCTTGCGCAGGAGATGAGGCTGCTGGCCGAGCAAGAGTTGTCTGACAAGGAGTTGGTTCTCACGGAATGGAACCGACCGCCTATCAGGGAATTGACGAATGACACCGTCTACAAGGCGGTCTATCTCGGCAAAGCCATTGTCTTCGATCTGGAGCGCCCTCGGATGAGGGCGCTCTGCGCGGCACTGCATTATAGGCTTCTCTTTTTATAATTCCGGACAAAGAAGATAGCTCCGATCAGCAGCAGCAGGACGATGCCGACCGTTATCGCTTCCTGTAACCGATCATTCATCGCTGCCGCATCGTCTTGCTCGCGATTGCCTCCCGGTCTGCCGCCGCCGTTGATCGGCATCTGGCCATTGCCCATATCCGGCCTCTTCCCGCCGAAGTCCGGCGGCTGCTGGTCCGCGTCCGGCGGTGCCCCGCCGCCCGGGGTCGCCTGCCCGCCTCCGCCGGGATTCCCTGGCGCTCCGTTCTGCGCGTCCTGTCCTTCTCCTCCGGTCGGCGGCTGGCCCGCGTCGGGCATTGCCCCGGCGTCCGGCTTCGCCGCCCCGCCTTCGCCGGGATTCGACGGCGATCCATTCTGCGCGTCCTGCCCTTCCCCTCCGGTCGGCGGCCGCTGGCCCGCATCCGGCGGTGCCCCGCCATCCGGGTTCGCCGGCCCGCCTCCGCCGGGATTCTCGCCCGCGACGCTGCCCTGCTCTCTCATGCCGCCCCGTCCCGGCATTCCTCCCTGGATGCCTTCCCCTTTATCATAGGAAGGGAGCGTGCCGTCCAACTGCTGCTTCAGATTGTTGACCCGATCCTCGGCAAAGGCAAGAAGGCCGGGGATATTTTTCACGTCGTTGGTGAGCGATTGCTTGAATTCTTCATACGTATAGAACTTCGTCGGATCCTGCTCGACATACGTATCGATCATATCCGCGATCTCCTGCGCCCTCGCTGTCAGCCGCTCCGGCGACAAATATCCTTCGATAATCTGCTTGATATAATTGTGATACTGCTCCTTGTACGCGTCGATCTGCAGGAGCTTGTCGACCAGCGGGTAGTTCGCGACCGCGCCCATTGTCGGCTCGTCCATCAGCATCCCGATCAAACTCTCCTTGCTGCCGCCGAATCCCCCGAAGGCCATATTCATGTCCCACGGAATGAGCGAGAACACGCCGTTCTCTTCATACAGGTAATAATTATGGTTGAAGTTCCCTTGGTAACTATCCATGTTGACGGTCGCCGCATTGACGGCCATATAGCGCAAGATGCCGTCCACATTGAGATATTTCTCGTACTCCGTCCCATTATTCAGTTCGTCGAGCATCCTGATCGTAAGCTCGTCATCGGACGATTTCGATTTGCGATTGAGCCCGCTGTAGGAGGAGATGTCGTCTCCGCGCCAGCTCAGGTCGCTTCCTTGCCCGTCCGGCTTATACAAGACGCCGTAGGACGTGTCGAAGTTCCGGCTCAGGAACGATTCGTTAATCTGTTCGACGGCCAGGAATAATCCGGCCGGCTCGCCGTTGATCGATACGTTGGCAAAAGCGAATTCAGGCGCAGGAAGCCCCATTTCCTCCAACAATTCATACGTCAAATACTCTCTGATGAATGACGGATCACTGTAGCCATTGTTCAGGTTGATGCTCGTCACGCCAAGCAAATTCTGGCTGTCGATATATTCATCGAGCAGAAGCTTGAGACTATACCGGTCCGAATCCGACGAGGCGACGCCGGTCAGGCTGGAATTCCCCTTCGTCCGGATGCCGATATTGTCCAATTCATAGCCGTTGTATTGAACGGAGGCCGCCTTCACCTTCTTATCCGTCGGATGCTCCAGCATGTCGCGGTAATCATCGGCATCGATGGCGAGGTTCACCTCGATTACCTTGTCCTTCGGGAACAGCTCCTCCGAGAGCTGCACCACGTTCGAATCCGATGCCGTGCTGCATCCGGCGAGCAGCATCATCCAAGCGAGCAGTATCATCCCCAGGGGAACGAATGATTTTCGAATCATGTTCATCCACCTCCCGCGGTCATGATACATAGTCTCCGTTATAGCTGATCAGCACCGCATTCTTAACGCCATTAATTTCCGTGACGCGATTGACGAACCGCGGCTCGCTGCCGGCCAGTCTCAGCTCCAAGGTCAGCTCGATATTGCCGGGCGTCACAGTCTTCTGCTTCACGCTATGTCTCTTCACGGACCGGGACATGCAGCCGTACAGCTCGGATTCCGCCTGTTCGCCATCGCAGTTGACGACGAGCAGATAAGGCGTCTCGAGCGACGTTTTCTTCGAGAACAGGAACAGCACAAGACCGACGACAATCGAACCGACAATAGCCAGCGTATAGAATCCGGCCCCGGTCACAATCCCGACCGATACGGACCAGAACAGGAAGATCAGATCCGCCGGATCCTTAATCGGCGTCCGGAACCGCACGATGCTCAAGGCGCCAACCATCCCGAGCGACAAGACCAGGTTCGAGTTGATCGCCATAATAATGAGCGACGTAATCAATGATAGGCCAATGAGGGAGATGTTGAAGCTTTTGGAGTAGAGCACCCCGCTGAACGTCCGCTTATACAGCATGTAAATAAACAGCCCGAGCGCAAAGGCGATGGCCAGCGTAATCACCATTTGCATTACGCTGATGTCCGATTGAAAATTTTTCAGAAAACTGTTTTTTATCATATCGGAAAAGGTTATTTTCGTCGTTGAATCCATTATTGGTCCTCCCATATACTCGTTTTGATGAACTTCCTGCAAATCACATACTTGGATGCGGACTGCCGCTTCAAGCCTTCCAGCTGCAAGGCGGCTTGCACATACTCCGGGAGATACTCGTCATACTTCACTTCCATAACGACGAAGTTCTCATCGAGCGCAGGGATGACAGCCACATCCCGGCTTAACAGATCCGTGGCATTCAGTCCTGTCTTCAGCTGCTTATCGAACGTAATTCGAACATTGCCCGTCCAGGCGATGTATGCTTCTCTCACATAATCGACGATGACCTTCGGCCGGAGAAGCCGATGCTTCATCTGCCGGTACATCTCATAGAGCAGCGGTCTGTCCGGCTGGTTGAGCGCCTCGATATCGCCCGCGATGATCGATTGAAGCAGGCCGGGCGACAGCTCTTCCTTCACCTTCGCGATATAATCGTCTCTTTTGATTTTCTTTTCCAATTGAATCCGGTTGCCCTGCAGGTTATAGATGCGGATCCTCCACTTCTCCCGATTCCGTATGCCGCCCAGCTTGTCATGGAGGGCTTTGTTGTTAATATCGTCGAAGTACAGGCTCCGAATATGATATTCGCCCGACGGCCCGGCATGCGGATCCGTCTGCATTAGGTTCTTCAGCCGCTGCCGGATGACCATGTATTGATGCGCGTTGGCGTAGAACTTCTGCTCTTGGCGGAATTTCAATGCAGTTCCCACTTCCTTCACCTCCTTGTTTATCTGTATAGGGCAAGTATAGAGACGCCGTTTGAATTTCTTGTGAAGGCCGCATGAATTTTACGAGAAAGATAAAAAAGACCCGGATATCCGAGTCTTTCACATAAAATGGATGTCGAACCGCACGCCTTCCGACACATTGCGGATGTGATAGCGCAGTCCATGCATATCAAGTATTTTTTGGACAATATACAAGCCGAGGCCGCTGCCTCCGGTTTTGCGGTTTCTTGATTTTTCTACCCGGTAAAAAGGCTCGAAGATGCGCTCAAGCTGGGAGGGCTCTATATGCGCCCCTGTATTCAATATACTGAGCAGCAGGCCATCCCTGCCGCTCCGCCGCAGCGAGACGCCAACCGTCTCTCCATCCCCGGAATATTTGACCGCATTGCTCAACAGATTGGCTACCGCCCGGGAGATAAGCTTCTCATCCGCTTGAATATACAGATTCGGCTCGATGTCGATATCGAATTCCAGTTGCTTGATGTCACGGAAATAAAGGAACTGGTCGAGGCTGCGCTGAATCAGGGCCGACAAATGAACCTTGCCGATCCGCGGCTTGAAATCAAAGCTCTCCAACTCGGAAATGTTCAAAATCTCGTGAACAAGCTTCTCCATCTCCTTCATAATCTCATACGACTGCTGCAAATATTTATCCCGATCCTTGTACGAACCGATCTGATGCAGCATCCCCTCCAGCTGGCCGGATACGGCGGTGATAGGCGTCTTCAATTCATGAGAGATCGTGGCGACGAATTCGCGTCGCTTCTGCTCCTGCTCCCGCTCCTTCAGAATATCATCCCGCAGCTTCTCATTGGCTTGCTTCAGCTCGCTCATGCTCGTCTGCAGATTGCCGGCGAGAATGTTCAGATTGGAGGACAGCTCGCCCAACTCGTCATTAGAATGAATGGTGGACGGCAAGGTGAAATCAAGCTGGGCCATCTTGGAAGCCACCTGATTCAGATGGATCAGCGGCTTCGAGAGCAGCTTCGAATAGATCGCCGCGCCAATCATCGCAATTCCGAGGATGACAATGGACATATAGGGCAGGAACATCAGAATGACCTGGGATGCTTCATCGATCGGCTGAACGGGAGAGTAGACGGACAGCTTATAGTCCCCTGCCTGATCGGCGAACTGCACCGTCTCCTCAAGCGAAATAAAGTTCCCGCCATCCTTGCCTCCGTGCTCCCCGGGCCGGAGCGGTCCGTCCGGGCGAAAGGGAGCTGCCCCGGGCGGCTTCGGCCCGCGCATCAATTCATCAATGAACGCCGGATCCATCGAGGCAGGATTGGCTGGATAGACCACCTCCCCCGCCGGATCGCGCAGCACGACGCGCACATTGTTGGCAAATTCAAATTGAAGCAGCAGATTGGCCGCCTCATTTGCATTCACGGCGTCCAGGCTCCCGATCAAGGACTGGACCTTGCTGCTTACGTTGGCTTCCTTATACTTATAGTAGTAACTGGGCAGGAGGAAAAACAGGGTCAAATATAAAATGAGGGCGGACACGATAAGCAATGCCGACGTGATGCCGAAAATTTTGAAGGCGATCCCCCGCTTCCTCATCCGTTCTCCCTCTCCATCATATAGCCCAGCCCTTTCACCGTCTTAATATAGGGAAGCCCGATTTTTTTGCGAATGTTCTTAATATGAGCATCCACAATACGGCTGTCGCCATAATAGTCGTAGCCCCAGATTCGCTCCAGCAGCATCTCCCTCGTCATCACTCGGCCGATGTTCTCCAGCAGCGCCTGCAAAATCTCGAATTCCTTCATCGTCATATCGATCCATTCCTCATTGACATACACCTTATAGCTGTTCAAATCGATGCGCAGCCGCTCGAACGTCAAGTCGTTCACCGGCAGCGCCGGATTACCGTTCTTCGCTCTTCGCAGCACCGCCTCCACACGCTTGACCAGCACGTTGAAGGAGAAGGGCTTGGAAATATAATCGTCCGCCTCCAACTCGAACGCCTTCACTTGATCCTGCTCCTCACTTAATGCCGTCAGTATAATAATCGGAACCGCAGATTGGGCCCTGCGGATCATGCGGCAGAGCGAGAAGCCGTCGATATTCGGAAGCATCACGTCCAGAATCACCAGATCGTAGCCGGTCCGCTCCATCATCCGCCAAGCCTCCAAGCCGTTATCCGCAACATCGACCCGGTAGGAATGGGCAGTGAGAAATTCTTTAATCAATTCCTGAATATATCCGTCATCCTCAACGACAAGAATATGCTGCGACATGGCCTGTACCTTCTTTCTGCATACTAGTGGCGGCGGGAAGCGGCATGGCCGGCTGCGCGCCGCCGTGTCGCCCCCATTATACGATCGCAATGTGAAATTCAGATGAATTGTTGGCGGGAAATGGGGTTATTTCCTTCTTATTATTTCCCCGGCAACCGCAGAAATTGACAGGAGATTCGCGGCCATGACAGCATTTTGCCGACATGATGAACCAGCTCATGACAAAAAAAGCATGCCGGCGCTTTTCCCGATCCTGCTATTGTAAAAAATCACGACATGCGCAAAAAAGAGACCCGGCATCAAGCCGGGCCATTATGAATGACAGTCACAATTTTATGCTTTTGTAGGCTTTTCCTCAATCCGGTAACAGCATTTGACATCCCCGTCCGCCATGCATTCCAGCCGCTCCACCTTGGCATCCAGCACTTCCCGGAACAAGCTCAGCTCGCAATGGCATGCCTGACGGTAACGGCACGCTATCCGGGCAATAGGGCAATTCGCTTCCTCGAACAAGAACGATCCGTCATCCAGCTTATCGACCGTGACCATATAGCCTTCCCGGTTCTGGATGGCGGCCAGGCTGGCAACCCGTTCTTCCAGGCTGCCTCCGGTCATCGCGGCGCGATGCTTCTGCTCCAGCTTCTCCTGTCTTCGCTCGAACAGCTCGCGGATGACGGATTCCCCGAACATCTCGCTCATCTCGTCAAGCAAATCTGTCGCCAGCGCATCATATTGATTCGGGAACAGCGCCTCGGCGGAAAGCGTAAGCCGGTATACGTGAATCGGCCTGCCGACGGGCTGCCGCTGCACGGCCGCCTCAATGAACCGCTCCTCCTGCAGAGCGTAGAGATGTTTCCGAATCGCCATCTCCGTTAGTCCGAGACGCTGCGATATGTCCTGGACGCGGATCGAGCCATGCTTCTTCAGCAGCAGCAATATTTTCCGTCTCGTCTTCTGTTCCCGTTCAGGAGCTTGACATTGTCGCATCGGTATCTCCCTTCTGCAGACGGAATTAGCGGACAGCTTCGTTATAGCGGCGGTTCACTTCCTCCCAGTTGACGACATTCCACCAGGAAGACACGAAGTCTGGCCGCCTGTTCTGGTACTGCAAATAATAGGCATGCTCCCATACATCGACGACCAGAATCGGTGTCTTGTTCTCCGCCAACGGCGTATCCTGATTCGGCGTGCTCATGACCTCCAACTTGTCTCCATTGACGACGAGCCAGCCCCACCCCGAACCGAATCGGCTTAACGCGGCCTTGGTCAAATCTTCCTTCAACTGCTCAAAGCATCCAAAATGCTTCTCGATCCCCTTGGCGATATCCCCTTTGGGCTCTCCTCCGCCCGTCGGACTCATGATGGACCAATACAGGCTGTGCCCGTAGTGCCCTCCTCCATGATTGCGGACCGCGGTGCGTATGTCTTCCGGTATATCATTCAGGTTACTGAGTAAGTCTTCGACCGTGGCGTTCTTGAATTGAGGGGAATGGCTCAGCGCCTGATTCAAGTTCGCGACATACGCCGCATGATGCTTCTTATGGTGAATTTCCATGGTTCTGGCATCCAGGTAAGGCTCCAGTTCATCATATCCATAGGACATTTCCGGCAGAGTGAATTGTTCCATTCGCTTGGTCTCCTTTCCCAATTAACAGAATTCACCTCTGATTATATAGCAAGGGAAATATTTTGTACATATCTAAATATTTTTGCTTAATGCAACTTTATAGGCAAGATCCTTCCTGTCAAACAGGAGAAATCGCATTGATTTTTACCTGATGAAAAATTTTGTTGCTAGGGAAACACTTTTTGATTATGATGAACTAAGTTTACGATGTATTGGGAAAAGGAGTTGGCGTTATGCTGGATTTGCCGCGCATTCTGATCGAAGGCGCTTTATTGTCTGCCGTCTTTTTGACGGTCCTGCTTCTCTCTCTTGCCTACAATCCGCGAATATGGCTTCAGGATTATCCGCCAGATATTCAGCGGGCGGCCCCGCCCCGTACTCCGACGGAGAGAAAACAGTTTACGGCAGTCGGAACACTCGTCATGCTGCTCATTTTCGTTCCGTTTGTCACTTCGATTTATTTCTATGGAAACGAGGTTACGTTTTGGAGCGCTTTTCTTCATCTGTTCCTTGTCTTCAACATGGTCAGCTTGGCTGACTTGATTATTCTCGACTGGCTTATTTTTTGCGCGATTACACCGAACTTCATTGTAATACCGGGAACGCGGGGCGCGGCAGGCTATAAGGATTACCGGTTCCATTTCATCGGCTTCCTGAAGGGGGCGGTTATGTCGGCGATATTCTGCCTGCTGCTTGCGGGGCTGCGAGTGGCTATAACGTATTTATAGAGAAGTCAAGGAGCGGCAGTTATCGTGATGATACCTGCCGCTCCACCCATTTCGGGATATGCGGTTCGAAGTAGGTTGCAATTTTTCGAGCCTCTGTCAGTACCAGCTTGATCCCGGTCTCTTCCTTGTACCAGTCCGCTCTGTTCACGCGCGTGCCGTCTTGCTGGACACAGAATCGAACGGTTGGCGGAAAGACGGCCTGATACGTCATCAGCGCTCGTCTCGAGAAATACGCTTTGCAAACGAGGATGGCCCGGTTTACTTTCAACTGGCGCTCCTGAATCACCCTCCAGGAATTCCTCGCGTTATCGAACGTGTTTTTCGCTTTGTCTTCCCGCAGGATGGCATGCTCGGGAACCCCCAGCGAGACGCCAATCTGCCGCAAATGCTCCCACTCGGTCCGATCCAGCTTCGGATTATAGCCTCCGGACGGCAGGACGAAGGGAGCATATCCCTCGTGATACAATTGCGCGGCGATGGCCATCGGCTGCGTATGACTGCCGCCCGGAACCAGTATGATATCAGCAGGCTGGGGCTCTTCTTCCGGAACGAACACAAGCTCGGTGAGACAATCAAACGGATAGTTCAACCTGCGTTACCTCCTGTATGCACATGCCCCATAGCCTATCCTTTGCACCTTGGCAATACTCATCTTGTTCATCTTATTCATCACTCGCTTCATCGGGATACGGATGCGTATCCTCCTTGGATTGTTTGTGTTGTTGCCGGCATCGCTTGGTTTTATCATACTTCATTTCCATTTCTTCTACGACACTTTGAATGAACAAAAACGGAAGAACCCCGATCCCCATTTCACCATAACCGAGCCACTTCAACACCTTCATCATCCGCTCCATCTCCTTTCCGCACGGCGCCAACCAGAATCCCTGTTCACGGTTTCTCTTCCGGCCTTTCCCCATGGCTTTGATTTGTTCTTCACCTTATTCAACTGTTGAGAAAAGGTGCAATCCAATCATCAGTCCGTTGAGGAAATAGAAACAGAAAAGGAAGCTGTGCTTGAGCCCGCCCAGGCTGGCCATGAAGGAAGGGAGGCATCTGTTTCATTTTCTTCAACAAAATTTTGAGCAGGCAAGCACTTTTTGCAACAAAGGTGAATTATAATGCTCATAACTGGATGGAAATGACTAGGAGGTGTTGAAGAAACATAAAGCAACAGCCAGTTTGAACCGATAGAGGAAAGGCGTGGTGAGATTAGAATGTAAACCAAGCTTTGCTTTGATGATGACTACATGAAAAAAGGAGCTAACAAAAAATGACATCATGGCTTATGATTGCGGCGTTAACCTTTTCGTCGAGCATCGATAATTTGGGAGTCGGCTTGTCCTATGGCGTGCGGAATATTCGCATCAATTTGCTCTCCAATCTCTTTATAGCCGTCATCTGTTTTCTCTTTAGCATGTGCGGCATCTATTTCGGGATGTTCATTGCCACCGTGCTGCCCGGAATCCTTCCGGTCGTGCTGGGCGCCTTCCTGCTCGTGGTGATCGGTCTGCGCATCATCCTGATGGCCGTTCCGCGCAAAAATCAACATCCTGGCAGCCGCCAGGAAGCACCCAGCCCCAAGAGCATTGGCTTCGTTGAATCCGCGGTGCTCGGCGTCGCCCTGTCAGCCAATGCATTGACCAATGGCGTCGGAGCCGGCCTGCTCGGTTTTTCCCCGCTGCTGATCTCGATATTGGCGGCGGTCGGAAGCTTTGTCACCGTATGGGCCGGAGTGGCTTTCGGCATCAGACTGACGCATGTCCGCATCGGCAAATTTACCGTCGGGCAATTCGGGACCTTGATTAGCGGGATGCTCTTATTGCTGGTGGCCGTTGGCGCGTTCCTAGACTAGCAATCCCGCTTCCATAAAAAAGCCAAAGGCTTTGCCCAACCAAAGCCTTTGGCCCATATGGGATTAGATTTAAAAATGAACTTTTTGCCCCGTTTTCCCGGATTGGTAAATCGCCGCAACCATTTTCTGCGTCTTCAATGCCTCTTCCCCGGTAATATGCAGCGGAGCGCCGTTAACGACCGCATCGTAGAAATTGCCGATTTGATGAATATGGCTAATGCCCCAATACGATTTGACCCCTTCGCCATAATCGATCAGGTTGGTGCGATCCGAATCGCGGCTGATTTCCGTGCCGTCGTCATAGAAAATACTGCCTTTCTCGGCCCGGATATACGCTTTCCCCTTCTCGCAATGCAGCTCAATCTCGACAGGAGCGTCATAGCTGTGATAGTTCATGGCATAGAAGGAGGCCATGACCCCGTTTCTAAACTGGATCACCCCGTCAGCCACGTCTTCAACGTCAATCTTTTCGTGCGTACGGTTTTCAATATGAGCGGAAATGGCCGCAATATCGTCGCCAATGAACCATCTCATCAAGTCCAGCGTGTGAATCGCCTGGTCAATGATGACCCCGCCGCCTTCCTTGTCCCAGGTGCCCTTCCAGTCGCTTAAGCTGTAGTACTCGTCCGATCGCTTCCATGTAACCGAGCAGCGGGCTCCCAGGACGCGGCCCAGCTTGCCGCTGTCAAGCGCTTCCTTAATCAGCACCGATCCGGGATTGTAGCGGTTTTGGAAGATGACGCCAAAGGTAACGTTGTTCCGGCGGCACGCATCAATCATCGCTTCCGCATCTTCCACGGTAATGCTCATCGGCTTCTCCGTGATGACATGCTTGCCTTTTTCTGCCGCATACATAACGACTGGCGCATGCATATGGTGCGGCGTGCACACATGAACAACGTCCAGGCCGGCTTCATCAATCATTTGTTTATAGTCCAAATAATAGCCGCAGTTATATTGCTTCGCCGCTTTTTGCGCCCGCTCCTCTTTGACATCGCACACAGCCACTAGCTCAGCAAGTTCATTTAACTCTACAGACTTGGCATGCATCGGAAAAATATTGCCGCAACCCACGATGCCAACACGTTTTTTTGTCATGAATCGTCCCTCCATCCTTGTATCGCATTCGACTGGAACGCTGCAACCAGATGATTCACCTCTATCATATCTCGGGATGGCGGAACTGCCCATGAATGATATCGGTATTACCTGAACTATTTTGCTGCCCTTGGAAGCGTTCGCTTCTCCCGGCGCAGAATTTCGACGCATCCTGTCATGCACGCTTCCGCCTGTTCCCGCTGATAGCTCGGATGAAAAGGATTCATAAACCCGTGTCCGGCCGGAATGACCTCAACGCGTGTCCGCCCTGTCTCCCTCAACTGCCGCGCTAATCCAGCGACTTCGAATTGCTCCTCGTTTGCAAAATACAGCAAGGCAGGACAACCTCCAGCAGCACATCGCCAATATATTGGCGCATCAGTTTGTAGCCTTGATTGCCGTAATAAGGGCAATTCGTGAGCCACTTCGGAAGCGGCTGAAGAAAGCCTTCCACCAAATAACGATCTTGATAGCCGCGGGAACCTGAAGACAAGCAACGGGACGCTGGGCATGGAGCCCTCCCCCAGGCGAGAAAATGGAGTCGACCCGATCTGCGTGGGTATAATGATAAAAGGTGAGCATTCCGCCAGCCAGATCAAGCGCCTCCTTTTCCATTTCCACATAGTCCCCGAGCCGCAAGCCTTCCTGCTCCAGGAACTTCTGTCCTAATCTTGTCATCGCCAATCCCCTTCCTTCGCCATCTTAAGCTGACCATGCACGCAGCTAGTGTCTTTTGCCTGGCTGGAAGCCTTGTTCGCTCAATTCCATCAGCCACGCTTCCAATGTATCCCGGATGACGTATCTGTCTCGCGAGGAGAACTCTTTATAAATCTCCCATGCTTCATTGGCAATAACCAGCCGGTACTGCCCTTCACGGCTCGAATCGGGATACCAGCCCAAATCGATGATGCATTTATCCTCCCTTGGAATCTCCCAACGACCCTGATGAAGCGCCATTTTGTCAATCTGAAGCAGATCCTCGGTGAAGTATGTCCAGTTGCCAAGCATATCGCTGTCCACCGCCATTTCCGGATCGACATCATAAAATTTGTTATATCCTACCGCAAAACCTTGAGGTATGCGCAGCGGCATCAGTCTCACCATTTTCATCCCTCTGTTCGCTGATATAATCTTTTCTCATAGATTAATATTTCTTTGTTATTGCCGTTCGTTTTCGAGTCGATCCTTTTGAAGCCATGCCGCATCCAGAAGAGGTGGGCCCGCGTATTTTTCGTCACGACTCCGATTCTGTACTTGCTTATGCTCTGACTTTCCATGAGCTCTTCAAATAATTGCACGGCCTGCGCGCCGTATCCCTGCGACTGCAGATCGCCGCTGATCACCAGGAGCCCCAGCCAGGTGCATTGATCGGCCGGATTCACCGGCAAATATTCGAGGATGCCAATATAGTCCTCATTCTCCTTGACCAGCATCCGCTTGGCGCCGATGAGATGGGCCTGCTGGATATCTGCCAGCACTTCTTCTCTTGGTATGATCTCTTTATTTCTGGATGCCAGATTAAATAAAGGATTGGAATTAATAATAGCTTCTTCGATATCGACTCGCTTCGCCGATGTTTTTTCAAACGATAACATGTTTGCCATCCTTTCGAATGCATGCTGTCTCAAATTCCCCAACTTTTCGTGTCATGTTTATCCTGCTTTGTTCCCCACCGCGATCCAGCGGCCATCCACATCCTCGAATACGAATTCATGATTGTTGTAGTCCGTCGTTGGCAATGGACGCACGATCTTAATTCCTTGGCCAGCCAGCTCGCGTTCCAATTCCAGTTGGTCATAGGCGATGAAATAGGCGTCATATCCGTACCCGTGAACGATTCGATTAGGGATGACAGCGTCATGTTGCGATTGCGTCAACACGATCTCGATACCGTCTCTATACAAGCATACATGCGGCTCTGACGATTCAAGGTAATACACCGCCCTGAAGCCGGCAAGCTCATAAAATGCCGCTGTCTTCGCCATATCCGGCGTCGGAAAAATTTGCAGGCAATGCGAGAAGTCTCTGCTCATAGTCAACTACTCCTTTTTCGGCCGATTCAGCGGATATCCGTATCTATCTCGGTATTGCTTCCGTTCAGCGGTGAAATCCCACCATTGCCTCGAACCATCGCGATGCCGGGCGAAATCAACGATCAGCCGGCATTGATCCTCCACGCACGGGTCGATCTCGAAGCCGTACCGTTGCTCCAAGGCGTCAAATAACTGCGCCCCATCCTGCTGCTTCAGCTCTTCCAGTGAAAAATATCCTAACTCTACCATATCGCGGGCGAATTGCGGACCGATGGATGGAATTCGTTGAAATTCGGCCAAGGCTCGCAGTTCCCTGGTTCTTGGCTGCGACAAACGCAAGCGCGAACAGAGCTCCTCCACGGAATAATCCGCGAGATCGGCGATTTTTATCTTTTGCCGCTTGAACGCCGCCCGCTCCTCCGCCGTCAGCTCAAGCTTGGGCGTTTTTTTGCCGTTCATTTGCATCACCAGCTTTCTCTCAAGTGACCAAAGGTTACTCCATCCTTTTTCGATTCAATTCCGTTCCTCCAGCTTCCGGTTCATATCTTCTATCGAATGCTGAATGGACTCCATTCTTCGCAATGCAGCGTATTGATTTCCTATGATTCCAGCAAGTCCCACGATCAGAATAATCACGATCAATATCGTCATCAGAACTTCCCCTCCTTGTTCTCGTCGCAAGGGACGAGCCAAATCCCTTATCCCTTCCAGCCGGAAAACAAAGCGCGTAAAATAAATATACCACTCTCTCTAATTACTGGAAATGATATTTTGATGGAGCTTATTTTCTATTTGAAACATACAAAAAAGCTCATTCCTTCTGCCTAAAGGTCTTCTAAACTCTTTTTCAATGAAACCCTTAAGTATCTTTTCACCAAAAATGATACTTGGAAAGGATCGATTCATATCCGCTTATCGCATCAATAACGGAATGAACGAACACGGGAGCAATCAGGTTATTCGTTCTCAGCCACAGAAAGCCTAGGATCAACCCGCCGAATAGACCTTCCGTCAAACAGACGGCAAGCGCATGCACGAAATCCCCTGTAAATCCGGTATCAAAGAGCCGGAATGGCAGGTGGTAAATAGCAAATAATAGGGTCGTAATCATCAAGCCGCTTATTTTCGAGTTCAGTGCCTGAGAAATTCGGGTCTGAAGAATCGCCCGGAAGAAAAACTCCTCATGAAAGCCGGCAAACAAGAAAGCGATAATAAAACTGAGAGCCAATCCCGCCACCAGTTCGCCTGCGCTTTGTTCCAATCCAAGCAGATATTTGCCGCCGGGCGTCGTAATCAGCATCATCCCTCCGAAGCATGCTCCTGACAGAAGAGCGGCTCTCAAATTGCTGAGAAGCGCGCTAGTCGCGAGACCGACATCAGATAGTTTGTAGCCTCGTCTCCTTAGCAGCAGCCAGGGAATAACGACGAGACCTAGCCAAAAACTGATTCCATTCGAATAAAGGATATGCCTGCTAAAGAAAATGTCCCAAAGCCCCACATTAAGGATCAGCCAGACGGCAAAATAAACAAGAAAGTGCAGCGATTCCTGCTTCGGCTCTGTCACAACGATGGACGGCCCCTTCGCCCTCCACGTAAAAAGGGCCATACAGCCTATCATAACCGTGACAAAAAGAGCCATAGCAACGCTGTTGGACAAGGATGCTTTCTGATATAAAGTATCCAGCACCCATGCTGAACTGAAAAAAGCCGCTGCCAAGACATAGAAATATACATTTCTAAAAAGCGATGTCATGCATTTTCCTCCAAAATTGCGTGCTGCGCGAGGCTTCATTCGCTTTCTTCTTTGATGTGACAGGCCCCCCAGTTTGATGCACCTTCGTTCTCAACGTACCTCATTTGTTCACATTTCCGAATCCTGAATGACGCCCAATTTAACGTACTCGATGATCTTTCTGGCTTCCGCTTTCGGTTCCTCCCGCTGTCATGCTGCCACCAATTATCCCGCCGGGTCGTCTCATCGTCTACCGGACATAGTGAATATGAGATCCACTGAGGCATGTATGTCTTCATCGTTAAATGAGTTCGTCTCATATGGTAAGCGGTCGTAACGACAATCAGCCGAATCTATCTTGTTCGTTCCAGACAACGCCACCGGAGAATAAGATTTCTAATGATCGATCCGTGAAGCTTCTCCGAATGTTATCCATCCGATCCCTCTTACCAATACTTTCACCGGATAGCTTCGCGCTCGCTTCCGATTCGAGAAAAACCATTCTCGGCCTATCTTGACGACAATGAATAGACCGTGCTCATCTCCCACCGGTGTAAGGCCTTCATTATCCGGTCTCCAGTTCGGCAGGCCCACTTCATTCAAGGCCCTGACGAAGGGAATCACCTCATTGGCCACGACACCGACTTCACTGACGCCATGGATATCGGCACTGCCGAACGGATGCGAGATTGCGTTGGATAAATTGTGTCGGGCGATGAGTTCGACGATATTGCCGGAAGGATCTTCAAAATAGACGGAGTGGGCATTCCAAGAGGTAAAAAACACTTCGTCCTCCCCGTCCTCCTGGATCAAACTCACTCGGGATTGAAGCCAGCTTTTGGCTTCGCGGAACTTATTCTCTGGGATGTTCAAGATCCCGCTCCGCTAACACCATCTTATTCACGAATCCAATTGACACATCGGACCGGGCGCCATCATGACACGCTCCATCAACCAATGCCGTCAGGCTTGAGCCAAGCCTCCTGCAATGACGATGTATATATCTGATCATATGATATCAAATGGATAAAGCTTAAAATAGTAACAAAAAGAGCAAGACCGGAACTCAAAATTGTTCCCATTCTTGCTCACGCGATTTATCTGCATTCCGCCAAATACCGAATAAGGTCGCCGCGGCTAATCATTCCCGCCAATCCCCCGTTTCTTTCCACGATGACTTTTAGAACCCGTCTATTGCAAAATAACGCGGCCACCTCTTCAATTTTAGAGTCAACTGGCACCGTTGCGACATCGCGAGCGGCAATTTCCATCACATTGCGGGCGGCCAAGCACTGCCACTTCGATCCGATCCCTTCCTCATCGATATATACCGGCAGAGGCATGTACATTTGGAACATCCAAAAATTTATGTCAAAATTTCGAATATACTCAATCACGTCCCGTTGACTGATTAACCCGGAGATCTCGTAGCGCTCGTTGACAACAGGCAGCGCGCTAACCCGATAAGCGGCAAATCGCTCGATCGCTTGCTCGACCGTATCGGTTTCCTTCACTTTGATGACCCGCCGAACCATAATATCGGAAGCTAACATAGCCAGCTCCTGCTCCCTTCTACACGTCTGTGCCTTCTATCAGTTTCTGTTCATAATACTCCACCAGGTCCCGCGAGAACTGCTTGATGAAATCCAGCTGTTCTGGCGTATATCGATCAAGAAACCGGAGAAAGCGATTCTCCTCCGCCTGGTGCAAATGCTCGTGCAGGTCGAAGAGCCGCCGGCCTTTGGGAGTCAGGCGAAAATATACTTCTTTTTTGTTGTCATTGAGTTGGGTGCGCTTGACAAATCCTTCATCGAACAGCTTCGCTGTCATCTTCGTAATGCTTGCCTTCGACAGCTCCATATTCTCTGCGATTGAAGTCGTATTGATTGGCTCATAACGGCCGATGCAGTCGATGACATGAACCATGGTGAAGTTGTAAGTCCCTTCGCTTAGTCCTTCTTCCATTGCTTTCCTGCGAAAAGTTGAGATTTCCCAGCTTTCTTCTTGCTCAATCAAGTGCATCATCTTCCAACGGAGATCATAAATTTGCTTTTTTACTTGCTTGGAATGCTCCATTTCTGCAGTCCCCCTTTTCTCTCTATTCTTCATTATCAAGGACGAAGTCATTTTATTTACTTAGGTAACAATATGGGTTTGTAGTAAAAAATTTTGGACCACGATGCAAACGAACTTATTATAACCAACTTGATAATGATTATCAATATCATATAAGGAAAAAGGCTCTTTGCTTTCCTAAAGAAAACAAAGAGCCTTATCATCGTTCAGATGAATCGCCGATCCGGAAAACACTCCTTTTACCTTGTCGTTGCCGCAGCTTCCCGCATACTGCTCATATACTTCATGAGGTACTCTATCCTTGCCGCTTCATCGTCTTCGATGTTCGGATCGACCGGGGTCGTTATTTGCTCGCGCAACGAATCCCCAACAAAAATGCAATGGTGATTATAGCATTGCTCCTCATGCAGCACCTGATCGAGACAACTCCGAATATTGGAGGCCACTCCGGCGTTGGCGGGATGCATTATCCATCCGATTTCTTTCCAATCCAGTATTCCTTCCGCTCTTTACGGGTGTCGGATATGTATATTCTTGCGGAATATCGGCCAAATACAAATAAAGCCCGCCAAAATCCCTTCTCTCCCCGGTTGTCCATGTGATTAAGCCCTTAAAAGTAAGATCAAGAGCTTCAATCCCTGTTTCTTCCCTGATTTCCCTTAGCATGGAAGCTCTTGGTTGTTCATTCTTCTCGATCTTCCCTCCGACTCCGTTCCAACAGCCCATCCATGCCGGCTTCTCTCGATTTAACAGCAATATTTTGCTGCCTTGCTTGATTAAGCATAATGTGTATTTCAGCATTCCGTCTCCTCGCTCTATTCTTGACTTGGCTGCAGCCTATTATTCTATTATCCCCCACGATGAGCCGGTGCTCAATAGAAATGAAACAAAAGCAAGCCATCAATCCGAAAATTGAAAGCTTGCCTCTCAGCGAAGTGTGCATCTTACAAAATCAGTTGTTTCCCAGCATTTCCGGCAGCTTGTCCAGCAGCCATAAGCAGGTGAATGCATCCGAGTCCGACTCCTGAATGTACAGACGGTACACATGTCCGTTCTTAACCGCAGGCAGCCCCTTCCAGATCGGACTCTCCAGAAGCGCATCAGTCGACCGCTTGGCCTCATCGTCAACCGGATCGAGGATAAAGATGCGGTCGCCCGCGAACTCGCCAAGCGATTCGGGGGAAATCAACCTGAAGCCCTCACTCGCATCCAGAATCTCCTGAATCGGAGGCGTCGGCTTCAAGCCTCCCGGACCGTACAATAACTGCGGAAGACCGGCCCGCGCCATCACGAACAGACGATCGCCGGGATAATACGTGAAGACCGATGCCGTCTCGCCTGGCTTCAGCACCGTGGCATGGAGGTTCTCCCACATCTTCGCGGCCTTGTCGAACGATCCGGAACGACAACGCAAGCGGTTGGCGAAAATCCAGGAAGTACACATCCGAAACAGAGCTAAACGGATTCGAAATCCGTGATGACAGAGGCGTTGTCACGCCTACTCATTTCAGCGCTGGCTGAGTTGTTTTACTCGTTTTGCATGTCCATCAGACGGCTACAACTGCACGAATTCACCGGACTTCTAACACTGGACGGATTTGGGGCGATGACGGGCTTGCGCGGCCGCGCTTGCCTTCCCGAGCTCGCTCGGGTTATACCCATAGGTTTTGCGGAACAGAGCGGCGAAATGGCTTATATTGTGGTAACCGACCATGAGGGCCGCTTCGCTCACATTGCCTTTCCCTTGCTCCAAAATTTTCCGCGCTTCATTCATTCGCAGCGCACGCACATAACCGAATACGGTCGTGCCGAATAGTTCCTTGAAGCCAAGCTTGAGCTTGTAATCATTCAAACCAACCAATCTGGCAAGCTCAAGCAGGCTGGGAGGTTTCCTCCAGCGATGCGTCAATATTTCTCGCGCTTCGTGAAGACACCGGATATCCTCCCCGTTCAGCTTGGATACCGCCGTCCGGACCCGTTCTTCCTTATGCGCTCCGTCCAGGTGATGGACCAGCAGTTCATTCGCTTTTCCTTCCAGATACAGCTTGCGGAGGCTTCCGCTATAAGGGCATTGCTTCATTTGTTCCACGATATGGGCAATGTGGGGAGAACCGGCCGTCTGTCTGCAATAGGAGGATTCATCGGTCAACCGAGCCAGCTCGGGATGAAGCTCCCGGAACTGGCGGATATCCAGACGAAGCTCCATATGCCATAACCGTTCCTGGGGATACAGCTCCGCATGCACCTTCGAATCCCGGATGAAGATAAAATTGGACACGCCGGGAGCCAAGGCGTAGGTTGACGCTCGGCCCTCGGTATCCCAACAGCCTTGGCCTGACAATGTATACGTAATCTCCAAATGAGGATATTGGATCCCGACATCCATCGTCACCGGCTCGGACAGCCTCGCTTCGAACCAATTGATCTCCATTCCAGGCCGCAGCACAACCCGCTGCACATGTCCCGCGCCGCCCAGAATCGGTACGTTATACCGATATTGCTCGTGCGGATCGGCCGGGCGGGATATATCGCTTAACTGCTGGAAGACACAGTCTAAATTTCGCGTATTCAATTGCAGCTTCAACTTCGTTTCCCTCTCTTCCTCGAATCAGAAATAGGAGGCTCTCCATAAGGAGCTTATACTTAATATACCGAATAAATATTGTATATGCACAATTTTTTTGCCTAAGGAAAAATATGATGCTCTTCGCCATTTAACTTCAGTCTATTTGATAATGATTCTCATTGTCAAATTTTTCGTCCTTCCGGTCACAAAAAATCGCCCACTACCCAGTCGAAATTGCTGAATAGAAGGCGATTATTTACAATTTATATTCCCGCTACGATGCGTTTGGCCCGGATGGAAGCCTGCCGAAGCACTTCATCTTCGTCGATTGTTACCAGTTGCCGATGCCTCATCAGCACCTTCCCGTTCACGATGGTTGTGTCGACATCCGCTCCGTTGGCGCTATAGGCCAGCAGCGATTCGATCTGATGGACGGGCTGCAAATGCGGCTTGTTCATGTCGACGAGAATCAGGTCGGCGCGCTTGCCGGCTTCGAGCGTCCCCACTTCCCGATCGATATTTAATAGCTTGGCGCTCTCCCGGGTAGCCATGCGCAGCGCCTGGCCGGCAGGCAGCATCGTCGGATCGCCGCAGTCGAGCTTTTGCAGCCAAGCGGCCGCTTTGATCTCCTCGAACATGTCGACCGTGGCGGCGCTTCCGGCGCCGTCGGTTCCCAAACCAACCGCAATCCCCTGGTTCATCATGTCCGCGACCGGCGCAATCCCGCAGCCCAGCTTCAAGTTGCTGACCGGATTATGCGCCACGCCGCCGCGCATCCCTCTCAACAGCCCGATGTCTCCCCGCGTCATATGCACGCCATGCGCCAACAGCACATGGGTCCTCTCGAACAGACCGATATTGTACAAATATTGGGCAGGCGTCTCGTTATATTTTTCGCGGATGGACTTCACTTCTTCGGTCGTCTCGGCCAGGTGGATATGGATCGGAAGGCGCATCTCTTCAGCAAGCCTGACGATGCGCTTCAGAGGCTCGGGCGGACAAGTATACGGCGCATGGGGAGCAAGCATCGTCGTAATTCTGCCATCTGCTTTTCCGTTCCAGCGCTCGATGAGTCCAAGCGCTTCCGTCAATCGCTGGCCCCCGTCGTCCTGCAGAAATACCATTCCCCGGGACAAAGAGGCCCGCATGCCCGCTTCGTCCACCGCAGCGGCGATTTCATCCATATGAATGTACATATCCGCAAAGGCGGTCGTGCCCGATTTGATCATTTCCGCCATCGACAGCTTGGCGCCCCAATAAATATCCTCGGGCGTCATATTCGCTTCGGCGGGCAGCATTTTTCGCTCAAGCCAATCCATTAGCTTCAGGTCATCCGAGAAGCCCCGCAGCAAGCTCATCGGGGTATGCTGATGCGCATTGATCAGGCCAGGCATGGCGACCATGCCTGCCCCATCGATCACTTGGCCGGCCTCCACGTCCAGAGCGGGCCCGATTTGTTGAATCGTATCCCCTGCGATAT
Source organism: Paenibacillus dendritiformis (assembly GCF_015845845.1). Lineage (GTDB taxonomy): Bacteria > Bacillota > Bacilli > Paenibacillales > Paenibacillaceae > Paenibacillus_B > Paenibacillus_B dendritiformis_C. The sequence goes on along the minus strand of NZ_LDIG01000218.1, from coordinate 15,439 downwards.
AGATATCGCCATGGAACGGGGCGTCGCCCTCTTTCATCGTTACAATGAGCACATTTTTGATGAGCGTATTCATCGGCACAGTCCTCCTTCACAGTCGCGCTAACTCGAGGATAGACTATGACGTTACGTAAAGGTCAATGCGGTCGTCTTATTTATCTTCCGGAACGATGACCACTTCGGGTTCGGGAATAAAACCGAAATGCCGGTAAATCCCCTCAGAGATGAGATCCTTCAAATAAAGGATGTCGGACGCCGTCGCATCGCGATGGTTCAAAATCATATTGCCATGATACGGCGAAATCAACGCCCCGCCATGAGCGAGACCTTTTAAGTTCAGCCTGTCGACCAGAGCGCCAATCGAGGCTCCTGCCGCGTAGTTATTTTTAAAAAAAGAGCCGCAAGAGCGAGAAGTAAAATGGCGGTTCCCCGTCCGGTACCGGTCGATGTCCGACAATGGCCCGGGTATGGCGCGATGTCTAAGCTCAAGACCCTTCACTTCATTGGAAAAGAAAGAATAAAACTGCGACAGCGACGAAAGCTGGCCGCTCCCTGCCTTATATCTCTCCAGGATGCCCCCAAGCTCGCTCTCTGCCGGTTCATCAGGCTCGGGAACCCGGATCTCCGCACCGACGATAATCCATGGTTTCTGCTGAAAGATCGATTGTTTATAGGAGAACCGGCAATCTTCGGCACGGATGACTTGCAGAGACAGCGCCGGGTCGGTAACATCCACATAATAAACCTTCTCTATCTTGTCTCCCATCTGATCATCGTGATACTTCGCGTTCATATAAATACCGGCGCCCACGCAGCCCGGCAGCAAATATGTAAAATGAAGCCCGGATGTTCCCCAGATCAAGCCTGCGACGGACAGCATCGACAGCGGCAATCCGGAAGAGATAAACCAAGCGGACCCGTCAACCTGTCTGATCTCGGCAAAGTTCTTCAATGAAATAAAGACGGTTCCCTTCCGCGGCCGCTCCGGAAACAAAATGTTCGTCCCCATGCCGAACACGAAATACTCCATCCCGTACGTTTTGCACCCTTCCAAGATGGTCATAAGCTGCTCCGCCGTTTCCGGCATCGCAAAATAATCCGCCTCCCCTCCGATTCCATAAGAAGAATGCTCCGCTAACCGCACTTGACGTTTGCACAATGTATGAAAAAGCTGCTGGCGATCATTCATCGCTGTGAAAAAACCCCTTTCGAACAAGACGCGTTAGATTTACCAATGCAGGTCATTTTCATTATACATTACCGTATTGAAAGTGTTCGCGAGCTTTATTTCAGCCACTGGGGGGGGTATTGCAAAATAACTTATGAATGTTTGCTGGTCATCTGCCGTGGATCCAGGCCATCTCCTCCGATTTTAAGGCGAATAGTTCTCCGGATTTAACACCATCGTGCGGGCCGCGGCAATCAAGCCGCTTCCCGCGTTTTCCGGAAGATCGAAACGCTGCTCCCAGCCTGAGAAAATCAGCTTGTCATCTATTCCTTCCGATAACGATCCATATATTCATGGACATTATATACTTTGAACTGGTGCTGCATCGGACATTTTCCTTTTCGCGATAACCAGAACGAGAATCATTCTCATTTCATCCTGTCTGATTCCAGGTTCCGGTCCAAATTCAATGCTCCCCTAAGTTTGGCTGCCACATAAAAACAGCCGATTGCTCATAAAAACGAACAGCCGGCTGTTTTTATTCAAATTCGACGTTCTCCTGAACTTATCCTTGCATCGATGCAAATGCCCTGCACTCCTGGGCGCAATTCAGACAGATCCTGCTGCACATTTGCGACATTTGATCCGGGAATCGGGCGCACTCATTCCCGCATATTTCACAAATCTGAGCGCACAATCCCGCCGTCGCCTTGGAAAACATGCTGCCGCTCGCCAAATAACATGCCATCGTCGCACATATCGTCACGCAATCCCGGAGCAGAAGAATCTGCCTTCTTCTGGCATGAATATCGGGTGTGCCGAGCATGGCGGTCACCATATGCTCGCACATATTCAAGCAGTCTTGCACCGTTTGTAACAGCGGCGGAAACATCATCGGATGAGCCATCATTGGTTGCACTTGGCCAGACCCCTAAAAATCATTTTGGATAAAAGCTGCAATTAAAATGATTTGATTCCGCGTACGACGCGGTTTTCCTCCCTTTGCGCCTTGAGCTCGTCCACCGTAATGCCTTTTTCCTCCGCCCGCTTTTCCAGCTTCGCCTCATGCTCCTGTTCCATCTGCGCTTTCAGTTCATCGGCCGTGATCCCTTTTTTCGCGGCCATCTGCTCGAGCTTCGCTTCGCGCTCCTGCTCCATTTGCGCTTTCAGTTCATCGACGGTGATGCCTTTCTCCGCAGCAAGCTGCTCCAGGTCAAGAGCACCGTGCCCGAATTTGCCTTTGGCGCCGCGCTCCTTCATCTGCGCCTTCAGCTCGTCCACCGTAATGCCTTTTTCCGCCGCCAATTGCTCCAGCTTCGCTTCGCGCTCCTGCTCCATTTGCGCTTTTAGTTCATCCACGGTGACTCCTTTCTCGGCCGCAAGCTGTTCCAGATTGATTCCGCGATCTTTATGCAGCGCGAATGGCTTGGCGGTTGCTCCTTGCGTTGAGGTTGTATCGGCTTCCGCCGCAAAGGCGGAACCCATTGCACTGACGGCAAGAATAGCTCCAAAGGCGGTGACTGCAAGCGATTTGTTCATTTTTTTCATTCAAGTTCCCTCCAAAATGTTTTTTTGTCTTGCAGGTATGAGTGTATACCGTTCACCTGAACTCCCCCTGAATGCCGACTTTAAACTGCCTGAAAATATAAGTCACTTCTCCTTTCTGCGCTGTGGCCAAGTCGTTGTTGTCCCCTTGGTTCATGCGGGCCTCGATCGGGATGAACCGCTCCTTGGCGCTGGACACGCCGGCGGACGCCGCAGAATCGAAATCGTCTAGATTGCCGATCGCCATGACCGTAACCACCGTATCGCCGACATGGCTATGGTCGAAGAAAGCTTGTCCGTCCGCTCAGCATCCACTGATACCTTAATTTGGATCGACCTGTTTCCGGTTTCTCAGCTTGTTTTCAGATTTTTTTAAGACCGGCTTCAGCTTCATCCGCTATACTGATTGCAGGAATGTCCGCGTGTGCAAGCGGCTTACAGGCAGGAGGAACCAGATGGGACAATTGAAAGGCATCAAAATACTGCTCGTCGACGACGAACCGAATATTCTGCAGTTTCTCGAACTTGGCCTGGCCAATGAAGGGTTCGAGGTGCAAACCGCGACGGACGGCATAGCGGCCGTATCGGCGGTGAGCGAGTTCCAGCCGCACGTCGTCATCCTCGATGTCATGATGCCGGGAATGGACGGCTTCGAGGTGTGCCGGATGATCAAGAAATCCGAGAATGCAGCAGTGATTATGCTCACCGCCAAAGACGAAGTGGACGATCGGGTGAAAGGGCTGACGCTCGGCGCGGACGATTATATGATCAAGCCGTTCAGCTTCGAGGAGCTGCTTGCGCGCATTCACGCGCGAATTCGCAATCAGTTCCCCCATTTGTTCGGCGAGGTCGTGGCCGGTCCGTTCCGGATCGATGATCGGCGCAAGGAGATTATCTACGACAGCCGGGTGCTGGAGCTGTCCCCGACCGAATATGAGCTGCTGAAGTTTTTGGTCCTCAATCAGGGTCTGGTGCTTAGCAAGGCGATGATATTGGATAGAGTATGGGGCTACGATTTCGGCGGCGAGGAAAATATCGTCGAGGTGTATATCCGCTCATTGCGGGAGAAGCTGAACGACCGGGAGCATCGCCTGATTCGGACGCTGCGCGGTGCCGGATACCGGGTCGATCTGCCATGATGGCGGCGGAACGGATCCGGCGCTTCATCCATCCGGGCTCGCTCCGGTTTCAACTATTATCTCGTTCCCTCCTTATTCTCGCGGCGCTGCTGATGCTCATCGGCGTATTTCAATATTTGGTAATGCAGCAATTCGTATATGAAAATAAGGCAGAAAGCTTGAAAAGCCAAATTAAGTCCTTTCCGCGCGAGGCATGGCAGCTGCTGGTTGACAGAGATGCCGTTGTATCGGGACGGCGGGCGATGCTGTTTTTGCCAGCCGATGCGTCGCTCGCCATTATCGATGCGAACGGCACGATACAGGCCGTATCCATGGGGGATAAGATGGCCGATCCGCCTGAACTGTCACCGGATGAATATCAAGCGGCGATGATCAAGAGCCGGAAGGAAGTCAACTACCGGGTCATGAACGACAGCATGGGAGAGGAGCAGCTTATCGTGCTGCAGCCGTTTGAATGGAAAGGACGGATGCTTGGACTTATTCAGATCAATACAAGCACCAAGCCGTTAAAGGAGATGCTCGCCAGTCAGCTTCTGACCTTTCTGTCGCTGTCCGTCCTGGCGTTGATCGGCGGCATGATCGCGTTCCTCCCCGTCTTGAAAAGAACGCTTATCCCGCTGTCCAATATGGTGCATACCGTCGGAAAAATCGATGCGGGGAATCTGGCGGAACGCGTTCCGTCCCGTCAGGGCCAGCTCGAAATCGATCGGCTTGCCTTATCGTTCAACGGCATGCTGGAAAGACTGGAATCCTCGTTCGAAGCGGAAAAGGAAGCCAAAGAGCAAATGCGGCGCTTCGTCGCGGACGCCTCCCATGAACTCCGGACGCCGCTGACATCCATTCACGGCTTCCTCGAGGTCCTGCTCCGCGGCGCCATGAACCAGCCGGAGCAGCTTCGCAAAGCCCTTGTCTCGATGTACGGGGAATCCGAACGGATCAATAAGCTGGTGCAGGATCTTTTGCTGCTGGCGAAGCTGGACCGGGCTCCGGTCATGGAGCTCTCCGACGGCGACTTGAATCGCGTGCTTCGGGAACTGGAGCCGCAGCTTCGCCTGCTGGCGGGGAAGCGGCAGGTGGCGCTCGCTCTGGCGGAAGATGCGAAGTGCATGTATGATCCGGACAAGATGAAGCAGGTTGTCCTCAATTTATTCCATAACGCCGTTCAGCATACGGATCCGGAAAAAGGAGAGATTCGGATTGCAACAGAATCGGTGCCCGGCGGCGTCGAGCTGACGGTGCGGGATAATGGAACGGGGATCGGGAAGATGCATCTCCCCTATTTGTTCGACCGGTTTTACCGCAGCGAATCATCCCGTACCCGCAAGTATGGCGGCGCCGGCCTTGGCTTATCGATTACGAAATCAATTGTGGAGGCGCACGGCGGATCGATCCGCGTCAGCAGCGCGGAGGGACAGGGCAGCGCCTTTACCGTTGCGCTGCCGGCTGCCGTTCCTCCCCTCACGGAGACAAGGGAGGAACATAGGTAACGCAATAGGCTCCGTTCGCTGTCGAATGCGGACGGAGCCTTTGCCATTCATATTTTACGGTGGATGCGGCCAGTTCCGGTCCTTCTTATAATAATAGTGCTTGCATCCAATCGGCGCAAAATTCAACCTCTTCGAGTTCGCGTTGGACACGCATTTGGCAATGAACTCAATCCATTTGTGCAGGACATGCTTGGATTCTTCGGGTGTGCTGTGAAGAAGCTTAGGACTGTTAGTCATCATTCTCCTTCTGTGAAGCCTTTATATGAAATAAAACATGCTCCTTCAGTGGACTGCCTGCCTCAACTTTCGGGTGGTTGAACGATTGAATAAAACTCATGCCGATTTTTTTCATTACGTTTTGCGAAGACTTATTAATCTTGGCTGTAAAACTGTAAACATCGCGAAAACCTAATTCATGAAATCCATATTGCAAACAGGCGGCCGCCCCCTCGGTCGCATATCCTTTTCCCCAAGCCTCTTTTTTCAACCGCCATCCAATTTCTATGCACGGCGTGAACTCAGCCTCGAATGTTGCCCTATGAAATCCTATCAAACCGATAAACTCTTTATTTTCCTTTACTTCCACGGCATATAGCCCGTACCCGCGCTCTGTAAACTCGGCAACAATCGACTGATAGAACAGATTTGTCTCTTCGGGGAATAAGGTTTTAGGAAAATACCGCATTACCTCTTTATCCGCATTGAGCTGCCGGAATGGCACCAGGTCTGCTTCTGCCCAATCACGCAATAGCAGTCTCGCTGTTTCTAAATATATCATTTTACACCCCCGGATGAAGTACGACGGTTTGTTTTGCAGCTCTCGCGCGCACGTCGCTACTATACCACATCCTGGCTGATTTTTGTAATTCAAAAGTTTGTGTTTATGAAATGCCTGCAGACCATCCGATCGGATTTCTACACGCCGTCATTCCCCCGCTGATTGATTTGCTCTTTACGCAATGTACAACCAGAACGACACCACAACGACGATGCTCACGATACCGGTAACAAAGCAGTAAGAAAAGACATGACCTCTTCTCTATGCTCTATTATCTTACTGCCGCAGTAAGCCTGACTGCTGGACTTCCGTATAAAAACGAGTGAATTCCTCGATATTCATCTGCTGTGCAGCGTCGGATAATGCCGTAGCCGGATCAGGATGAACCTCGACCATGACGCCATCTGCCCCCGCGGCCAGCGCCGCCTTGGCGCAAGGCGCCATAATATCCTTCCGGCCGGTGGAATGCGTGACATCGACAAGCACCGGAAGATGGCACTCCTGCTTCAAAATCGGCACGGCGGAAATGTCAAGCGTGTTCCGGGTCGCCTTCTCGTACGTCCGAATGCCGCGCTCGATCAGCATCACTTGGGTATTGCCCCGCGAGACAATGTATTCCGCCGCGTGGAGGAATTCATCGATCGTGGCCGCCAGCCCGCGCTTTAACAGAATTGGCGTGCGCACCTCTCCGGCCGCCTTCAGCAGCTCGAAATTTTGCATATTTCTGGCGCCGATCTGGATCACGTCGATATACTCGCAGGCCATCTCGATATGGGACGGGTCCACGATTTCGCTTATGGTCTTCAAACCGAACTCGCTCCCCACTTCCTTCAAAATTTTCAGGCCTTCTATCCCGAGACCCTGGAAATCGTAAGGAGATGTTCGAGGCTTGAAGGCTCCCCCGCGCATGACCGCAATACCGGCTTCCTTGAGCGCCGCCGCCACTTGCCGGACCTGTTCATAGCTCTCGACCGAGCACGGCCCGGCGATCATGACGGGCGTTCCTCCTCCAATCGCAATCGAATTCGGCATGACGACAGTATTTTCCTGCTGATTTTTGCGGCTGACCAGCAGATGCTTTTTCTGCTCCTCTTGCTGCAGATTCAGCGACGCCTGAAAAATTTGCTTGAACAGGTGGCGGATCGTTTTGTCATCGAACGGTCCTTTATTGCTCCCCACTAACCGGTCAAGCATCTCTTTTTCCCGAACCGGATCGAACTTGGGTACGCCCTGCTTCCCTTTGGCATTCCCGATCTCCCGGGTAATGCGCGCCCGTTCCGACAGCAGCTCCAGCAGTTGTTCGTTAATCGCATCCAATTGCTCCCGCAATTGATGTACATTTCGTTCCGTCATGGCGTTCTCTCCTTTTCTTTGTCTACAAAAAACACGACCCAAGGTCGTGTACTCATGGCGCCCGAGGGCGGCCAGCGAGGATTCGCAGCGGCGCGAACCTGCCTGCCTATATTATGACATGCCTGCCGTCCGTATGACATCTTGTTTTTTATCGTTCGCGATCAATTGAAAGACGTCAGGACGGCTGTAATTCCCGTCACATCGCAATCAAAGCGGCTTCAGACACCCACGGAAAGATCGAGGGCCGCCAGGAGAACCCCCTTTCATGCCGCCTTGAATATAACGGAAATGCCTCAACCCGTAACCATCCAATCTGACGATTTCTGCACCATCCACTTGCCTGCGCCCACCGGATTGGCCCAATCCCTTCCAAGTGGATGGATACTTTTTGGACGCCATGCTATACATTCTTGATTACATTCATGCGGCGAGAAGCATGTTCATGCATCGTTCATCACTTACTTGGAGAAATGGAGCGGATGCCGCTCTCATCGTGACGCCCTATTACAATCGTCCGTCGCAGCAAGGCATCATCCAGCATTTTCAGGCGCTTGCCGGGGCGGAACTGCCGGTCATTCTGTACGAAATCCCTTACCGCACCGGGGCGCAGCTTGAATTGGAGACATAGGGAACCCGTCTCATTCCAAAGCACGCGGGAACATAGCATCGAACGCCAACAAGCCTCCCCACCGTTCCGGTTGCGGAGGCTGTTCCTTGTTCATCCACTGGAGAATTCTGTCCATTCCGACAGCAGCAATCGGGCCGGGAAGCTTAATTCTCTGCTTTTATGAACGATCATTCCATGCGTTGAGCGGATGTCCGAACCGATGGGAAGCACGTCGAATTCACCTGCCTCAAGCTCGGCTTGCACCGCAATTTCCGGAATCAGGGCAAAGCCTGATCCCCATTTCACGGATTGCTTAATCATGTCAAGGCTTGGCAGCTCCAGCGCCTCCTTCACGGCAATGCCCGCCTTCTGCAGGGCCTGGCTCGCCTGCGTATGATACAGGCAGTCGGTTCCGAAGCTGATCAAGACCTCCTGGCTTAACCGCTGAGGCCCTTCCGTCTCCACCTCTCTCATCAGCGCCCGGGAAGCAATAAAGATCAATTTTTCTTCCGCCAACGGATAAAAGACGACGTCATGCCGCTGCGGATCGCGCGGGACTATGCCGAAATCAATCGCGTGCTCCAGCACATGATCGAGAATATCCTGATAAAATCCCGCTTCAATCCGCAATTTCACCTCGGGGTACTTAGTCACAAAATACGGCATAAAGGAAGAAAAGCGCGTCAGAAAAAAAGATTCCTGCATGCGAAGATAAACCGTTCCCTTCGGCTGCTCCAGCTCATTCATCGCTTCTTCGATTGAAGATCCGAGATGAACAAATTGATAGGCGTATTTCATCAATTTTTCGCCGGCGGGCGTCGGCTTCACGCCGCGCGGCAAGCGATGGAACAATTTCTGCTTGCACGCCTGCTCCAGGGACTGAATATGGGTGGTTACCGTCGATTGAACATATCCGAGCCGATCCGCCGCGCGGCTGAAGCTTTTTTCCTCCATCACGGCAATAAAGGTTTTCATGACTCTCCCTTCCAGCAATTCGATCATAGCTCCCCCTTCTGATATCGAAAAATGAAATACGTCATATCGTATATCCTCATGACTGCGATAGCTGAGTCCATGATATCATAAATCTCGCAAGAACATCACAAATCGATTTTAAAATTCGATAGGAAAGCGAGAGGATGAACCATGAGTAAAAAACAAGGCTTCCGATTGGGTGTCTATATTTTCAAGGATGCCGAGGTCGTCGACTATGCCGCGCCTTATGGCGTATTTTCGGTAGCGCGCAGACTGGATCCCGGGCTGGACGCCTTTCTGGTCGCCGATGCACTAAGACCCGTCCAGACCCAAGCCGGACTTACGGTCCACCCCAACTACAGCTTCAACGACATGCCGGATATGGATGCCTTTCTCATCCCCGGCGGGTTCGGAACCCGGCAGGAGACCTACAACAAGCGGCTGCACCACTTTATACGCTCGCTGCCCGAGACGACCTTGCTGACCAGCGTCTGCACCGGCTCCTGGATCTATGGGAACATGGGGCTGCTGGACGGGCTGCCGGCGACCAGCCGCAAAGAACCGGATCGGCTGGAAGCTTCCGCCATGGGCAAGGTGCCAATCGATCGGCTTGCCGAGCTCGCGCCGGCTTGCACGATCAGCCGGGCGCGCATTGTCGATGCCGGCCGAATCATCACCGGGGCAGGCATCGCCTCCGGCATGGAAATGGGCTTCCATCTGTTGCGGCGGGCCGGATATGACGAAGCCTTCATCTCGGATGTGGCCCGCGTGATGGAATATGCCGAAGCATACAGCATGTATAAAGAGGATATTGAATATTACACTCCGGCCGGAAAATAAAAATAGCTGCCCGGCCATCCGATATCCTTCACCGGAAGACCGTTGACATCAACAGCAACCGCTCCCTGGTTCGAACCGGGGAGCGGTTGGCAATTCCACCTTAAGCTCACCCCAATCACGAATCTGGGTGAATGACCATACAATACACCAGATGAACATCTGGGAGTGAATGAGCTTGATGAAACTGACATTGGAAGCCGCGAAAATGCTCATCGCCGCCGCGGAACGGAAAGCTCGGGAACTCGGTCTGTCCGACGTGATCGCTATCGTGGACGAGGGGGCGAACCTTCTCGCGCTGCACCGGATGGATAATGCCCGGATCGCCGCTATCGATATCGCCATCAACAAAGCATGGACGAGTGCAGCGATGAAAATGCCGACATCCAATCTGTCGGAAGCGGCGCTTCCCGGCGGACCGTCCTTCGGAATCACACGACGAATCAAGGAAAAATCGTGATTTTGAGCGGAGGGCTCCCGCTTGTCAAGAAAGGGATCATCGTAGGGGGAATCGGCGTAAGCGGCGGCACAAGCGCGCAGGACATTGAAGTGGCCAATGCCGCCGTGCAAGCGTTCGAGAGCATCCATGAGCGAGGGGGCTCGCCAATCGCAACCGTACGAATCGGCACGAGCAATTCAACGCATCCCTCGCCTTACTTCATTCGTGAATGAGCGATTCACTTTTCGCTGAAAGCAATGTGCGCGGCGATAAGCCCCAGCAAAGACCCTTGAATGCAGTTCATTTTTCGAGAAATCGACGGGCTCTTTACTAAAAGGGAACGGAGCTTTTCCGCAAAAAAGCTGATCACGCTAAACAGTATGATGGCCTGGAGTATGAACACAGCTCCCAACACAAGCATTTGCGCCGGGACATGACCGGCGGCCTGATCGACGAACTGAGGCAATAAGGCCAAGAAAAACAAGGATACTTTCGGATTGAGAAGATTCATCAAAATTCCTTTTTTGTATAACGCGTCATAGTTTACCGCTGTCTCCTCATTCCAGGCGAGAACCGCTCCCTTCTCACGAAACGACTTCCAGGCCAAATACAATAAATAGGCGGCTCCGGCATACTTCACGACCGCAAATGCGAGCGCGGATTGATAAATAATCGCTGAAATCCCGGATTTGTATCAGCCAACAGGCTTAGGAGAAACTTATGAGCAATTGATAAGCAGGGTGATCCCCGCTATCGACAGCATCATCTCCAGACACCAGGGCGAGACGGTGCTGATTGTGACTCATCGCATTACCCTGAAGACAATTATGGGTTACTACGGAAATAAAACAGTGCAGGAGCTTGGAAGCCTGCCGGATATCCAGTCGACCAGCCTCAGCAAAATATCGATAGAGGACCCTATTCCCATGATTGAAATGTACGGGGATACATCTCATTATCAATAGGGAGCACAGGTCTTGTCGGCGATAACAAACCGCCCCGCCTGCGAGGAGGGGCGGTAAGATTTATTAGGTTAACTGTTACAACGGTTTGGTTACCATCTGGCGGCCCATGCTTCGATTTCAACTTTGAGAGAAGGAAGCGCCAGAGCCGGCACATAGGACATCGTCATCGAAGGAGCGGTCCCCCCATGGAACTTCTCCCACACTTCATTGAAGTAGTCCCAGTCCATTTCTTCGGTAGCCAAAATATTGATTTTGATAATATTATCGGCGCATACCGATTCCTCTTCCAAAATGCGCAGAATATTTTGCAGCGTATTATACAGCTGCTCGTTCATATCCGAGGGCATGTCTCCGTTCATGTCGGTCCCGACTTGTCCGGACAGAACTAACAACTCCGCCCCTCTCGGGACAACGGTAAGATGTGTATAAGGGCCGAGCGGAGCGGCAACCGTATTCGGATTGCTGCGTCGAACCTTTTTGGCCTCTTTCCCTTCCTTAACATCGTCGTCGTTTACGATGGCTAATGTCTGATGATCTTCCCAGCGTCCGTTAATTTTCACATTTTGCTTGGCAATCCCTTCCTTATGGAACCCGGCCTTGAGCAGCACTTTGATAGAACCTATGTTATGCGGCATGACGCCCGCTTCGATGCGATGAAAATCCAGTTCGTCAAAAGCATACCGGACAACAAGCTGAACCGCTTCGGTCATATAGCCTTTCCCATTGTGATCCTGATCCAGAAAGTACCCAAGCCAACAGCTTTGCAGGTTGTATCTGACGACTTCGGTCAACATCATTTCGCCAATAACCTGGCCGCAATCCCGCAAGCAAATGACAAAAAAGTATGCTTTGTCTTCTTTGCTTTGTTCCACCGCCTCTTTAATTCGCTCCGCCTGGCCTTGGAGCGTATAAAAAGACGCTTCCCGCAACCCCGTGAACGGTTGAAAGAAATCCCTGTTCTTGACTTCGAGAGCGAGCAGCATATCCGCATCCGACTCCTCGACTGGTCTGACGTACACATTACTTCCGATCAATTTCATAGTTCTCTTCTCCTTTGGCAAAAAATTAAAAAACGCCACAGGAATCCTGTGGCGCTTATCACAAGCTATATAACATAACCACAGGAAAGCGGCCTGTGGCATTCTATCCGCTGTCTTATAGGTAAGCGTGCGCAATGCTGCAGGAAGTAGCCGCTTCTATCCAATTTTGGACACACTTCTCCCGTGATTGCGCAGCATCAAAGAAAACAGCAGTGGAGTACCCCGTACCTGCAGACAAAGACTTCAAAGCTCTCTTCTTCATACGAATACTCCTCCTTTCGCCATTTCCTCGTTATAAGTGCAAGTGATGGTACCATTCCAATTACTAACACACATTCTTCACGAACAAATATATACTTATTTCAATACTACTTTGAAAAATAAACAATTGCAAGCTCCTTCCATGATGATGGATACGTTTCATATACGAGAGCGCTTCAATCGCCTCTTTATCGAGGAAAGTGAAGTATACTTCAAGTATTTCACGACATCGCGGTCATCGGTGTTCGCCCAGAACTGGTAGAACTCATACGGCGTCGTCTTCTTCGGATCGAGCCAGATCGCGCCGCCGGCCGGCCTGAAAGATACGAACATGGGTAGGCTTTGTCCAGTTTTCGGTTATTCCACTCCTCTACGAAGGAATCCAGTTGCTTGCAGAGCTCACTAACAGTCGATTTGGAGAACTCCGTCCCGCATAGTTCTTCAGTGATATTGCTTACCTTTCGCGTTGAGACACCATTGAGCACCATCTCCATCATGGCTAAGACAAGGGCTTGCTCACTGCGTTGGTATCGAGAAAAAAGTTCCGTCGAGAACCGACCGTTGCGGAAACGCGGCACTTGCAAGGTTAATTTTCCCACCCGTGTTGTCAGCCGATGAGGATATGATCCATTACGGTAACCTGCACGTTCTTCTGAGCGCTCATCGTGCCCTTCAGTTGTTCCGTAGCCGAGTTATAGGAGGGGCTTTCGCCTTATAAAATAAGCTGCGCAAGTCCGAATCCGATTGCGACCGCAAGCACGGTTGCGATTAATCCAGGAAGCATGAACGAGTGGTTCAGCACGTATTTGCCGATCCGCGTCGTTCCTGTACGGTCAAAGTTGATCGCCGCAATGATGGTCGGGTAATTCGGAATAAAGAAGTAGCCGTTTACTGCCGGGAACATGGCAATAAGTGCGGCAGGCGGCAAACCTAAGGCGATGCCAAGAGGCATGAGCGCACGTATCGTTGCGGCTTGGCTGTACAGTAGAATCGAAAGGACGAAGAGCGCAATGGCGAATAGCCACGGAGCAGCAGTGACGCTGTTTTTAATCCATGCACTGATCTGATCCATGTGACCCGCGAAGAACGTGTCACCAAGCCAAGCAATCCCGAAGATGCTAATGACAGCCTGCATCCCGGCGAGGAAGACGTTGCTTTTGATTAAGTGAGACGCATTGACCTTACAGAAGAGCAGGATCAGCGCCGCAATCGACAGCATCACAAGCTCAATCGCATAGGCCATGCTCAGCGGGACAAGCTTGCCGTCTGTTACCCAAGCTGGACGAAGATGCGGCAGCGAGCCGAGCAACACGACCAGCACGACACCGAAGAGGAATAAGACCACAGATCGTTTGGCATAAGGTTTTGCCGCCGCTTCTCGCTGCTCGGCATTAGAATCCAGCGTTTCTTGGACGAGTCCATCCTTTACGCGTTGCTGATATTCAAGGTCGTCATTCAAGTCTTTGCCGACCTTGGTCATGAACCAAGCGGCAATCATACAGCTAATAAACGTAGCAGGGACGCTGATCATCAGAATGTTTATCAGACTGATTTGATAACCTGCGAGCAGGGAGACGAGCGCTACGGTTGCTGCGGAAATAGGACTTGCAGTAATCGCCTGTTGAGAAGCGATAACTGATATGGATAAGGGCCGCTCTGGGCGAACACCGGACTGGCGTGACACTTCGGCGATCACAGGGAGTATGGAATAGGATACATGGCCTGTCCCTGCGCAAAATGTAAATATATACGTCACGATGGGTCCCATGAACGTAATGCGGCTGGGGTTTTTGCGAAGAGCTTTTTCCGCTAGGGAGACCAAATAATCCATCCCGCCTGCAGTTTGAAGAGAGCCGGCAGCAGTAATGACCGCGGCGATCATGAGCATGACATCAATCGGAGGTGCAGTTGGCTGCAGACCGAATCCGAATGTCAGAACGGTTAGTCCAAGCCCTCCCATTACCCCAAGTCCAATCCCGCCTAGCCTTGCGCCGACGAATATGGCGAGTAATACAATGAGGAGTTGAATCCAGAACATCAATCTTTCACATCGCTTTCAGCTAATTCTTAGGTGCTATTTTTCACAATCTAAATTATATCATTATACAACATTTTGTCGCACCTGTCACATTGCTATTCAGAGAGTCGGTATATTCTTCGCTAAGGTTCTTAGAATGTAACGATGGTTATAGATTCTAACCATGGTGAGGAGGATGTATTGATTATCAAATATCACTATACCCCAGATACCACTGGCACATTTAACAACAATCAAATTAAAAGGACCCAAGCCTGCTCTACGCTTGAGTCCCCGCCAAAATTGTTCAAGAAGAAGAATTTCTTCCGGGTTAATCCTTTTAGCAATCTGGTTAGGATCAATAATAGTTTAAACATTTGAAAGCTGATTGTGCTTTTGCCGGCTCCATTAGTGCCAGCGAATACATCGTAAGTAAGCTTTATCTAGAAGTCTGGTGAAAAAGTCCGCTTAAACAGGTCTTTCCCACGGTTTTGTCGAATTTGTACTGTAACAAATATCGAGAGAGTGATTGAACATGAAAGCCTATAAGTCATCGGCTGTCCAGCCTCAGATGTTTCAATTCGTGGATATGGATGAACTCGTGCCGAAAAAGCACATCCTGCGTCAAATCAACGAGGCGCTTGATTTATCCATCGTCCATGATTGGGTAGCGCCGCTATATACGGAACGCACCGGTCGCCCGGCGGCTGACCCGGAGCGAATGGTTCGACTGATGCTGCTTTCGTATTTGTTCAACCACTCCGAACGGGAATTGTATCAACTGCTGCCCATGCATGCGGGCTATTTGTGGTTTTGCGGACTGGATTTCGA
>NZ_LDIG01000217.1 GCF_015845845.1 Paenibacillus dendritiformis | reverse complement strand
TCATGGCCTCGTCTGCGCGGACGAAACCCATAGCTATGTTCGGAAAATGCAGGGTCAAACACCGGTGTCAATACTTGCGTTATTGCTTGTTGAATGAATCGGTCTGTCACGGTTGGTATGCCTAATAGCCGAACTCCCCCGTTCGGTTTCGGGATTTCGACCCGACGGACTGGACTTGGCTCATAGGTTCCCTCTTTCAAGCGGTGACGGATTTCTTGCCAGTTTTGCAGGATGTGGGCTCGTAACTCTTTTACGGCCATTCCGTCTACGCCGTGGCTTCCTTTGTTCTCCTCCACACGTTTCAGTGCAGTTAGCAAGTTTTCCCGTGACAACAGCAACTCCATCATTCGTGACATACTCCTCGCGTGAATTGTTCTTCTGTTCATGCCGCTGTAAGCTCAGCCCTTCTGGATACCCTTGCGTATTCACCGCTACTTCCCCAGATAGGTCTCCGAGAATAAAAACAGGAGATTGTCTGCCTTCATTGCTTACATTCGAAATCCAAGTTGTTCAATTCCTATAACATGTTCAGTCCTTCCGACCGTTGACGTCACAACCGTCGTACTATGACCTCTGCTGACTTCTGTATGTTCAGTCTGCCTTCACAGGCAGATTTACAGAGTTACTCTGCGTTCATACAGATCTCCCCAGGTAAGAGCGCTATCTTCCTCTCCATCTATCTGCTTCATTTACTTTCGCATGCCTTCGGCAGTAAGGACTTTGGTTTGTTTGGCAACCTCATCCAACATGCGCTAGCCTTATATGAAGTTCGTGTTCCTCAGACCGGAGATTTGCCGCCGACTTCCTTCAGATTCGACCTCACGGTCGACACCCTTGTCTTAAGCTACGGCTACTACTGCCTTCACCGTTCGGGACTTGAACCCTAGAGATAGCGCCCATGCTGGGCGCACCAAAAAAGCGCAGAACCGAAGTTCTGCGCTCTCTACCTTTTTTTATGCAAATGGAAATAGAACATCACGCCTTCCGCCGTATTGGTTACGCCGTACGGCACGCCGTGCAGCTCCAGGATCTTCTTGGAGATCGCCAGACCGAGTCCGGTTCCGCCGGTCGAGCGTTGGCGGGAAGGCTCGCCGCGATAGAAACGATCCCATATCTTCTCCAACTGCTCGTCGGGAATACGGGCCCCTTTATTTTCGATGCAAACCTGTACGGTATCCCGCTCCTCCATGGTCGATACGATAATGGCCTGCCGTTCCGGCGTGTAGCGAATCGCGTTCGTGAGGAAATTGACGATCACTTGCTCGATCCGGCGTTGATTGGCCACCACTTCGAACGGCTGAAGATGAGTGTGCAGCTCCAATTCCTTGCCCGCGATGTCGGAAGCGAATTTCGCGCACATCCGCTCCAGGACAGCAGCGATATCGAACGGTTCCATCTCCATCTTGTACGTGCCGGACTCATATTTGGCCAGCTCCAGCATATCCGCGATCAGCAGATCCATCCGTCTCACTTCATCTTCCATCGCCGCAAAATAATATTCCCGCTTATGGCTGGCCACCCCGTCCCTAAGTATGGACAGGCAGCTTTGAATGACGCTCAGCGGCGTTTTCAATTCATGCGACACCCCGGAGATAAATTCCTTCCGCGTATTCTCGAGCTGCTTTTCTTTCTCGATATCCTCCTCCAGCCGGACGATATGGGAATGCAGCCGCGCGGACAGCTCGTTAATGTTGCGGGACAGCTCGCCAATCTCATCCTTGGTCGTGACCGGAATTTTTTCGGAAAAGTCGAGGCCGGCCATTTTTTGCGTCGTCTCGTTCATGCGCAGCAGCGGCCGGGCGATGCGGCGGGAGAAATAGAACGAGGCCAGCAGCACAAGCAGCAGCGTGGCGATGATGATATACACATAGTAGTCCTGCATCATCCCCGCGGCTTCGTTGACGGGCTGCAGCGACGTCATCGCGAACAGGTAGGCGGCCTTGCCGTTCCGATCTTCGATGCGGTCCACGAAAATTTTGCAATTCACATGATTTTCTTCAAAATCGATGATCTGACTCGGATTCGCGCCGCTGTCATAATCGCCGTACAGCAGATCCGCCTGAAACGCTTTGATCCGGTCCAGAAATAAATGGTTCGTATAGCGTGACACTCCCGCCCCTTCCGGTGTCCGGATAGCCGTAATCGTGCCCTTTTCAAGGAAAGAGGGATACTTTTCAAAATATTCCGTCGGATTCTCGAACCGGGGAACGACTTCGCGTTCCTTGATCACCATCTGGTGGTTTTCAAGACGATTCTCCTCCCTCAGATTGGAGACACTCCACCCCATCCGCTGCACGACGAGCTGATTGTTCATGATTAGGCCTTCCAACGCAATCCGCTCCCCCTCTTCAATCCAGGGAACCAAAAACGGATTGTCGCTGCTGAAGTCCTCGACCTTCATGACGGTGTACAGTGGAACGGTAAGCGTGGTACCGCCCAAGCCGGAGCTTCCGCCGACCCGATCCAGTCTGATCTCCATTTGAAAATCATCGGTATACAGCAGATTGCCCCTATCGTCCAATGCCGCTATCCAGGTACCATGCTTTTGATAAAAATCTTGTTCAAGCCTGACCATCGCCTGGGCGTTCCCGGCATGCTTCAGATAGTCCTGTTCATAGGCTTCTAGGGCAGACTTTACACTCGCCACCTTTTGATGCACATACACTTGTTTGAAGAATAGGGTTTGTCCCACAAAAACGATCGCAAGGATGAACAGACACAGGGCGGTCGTTAACAGAAAAAGCTTGAAGACGATGCCCTTTTTCATGGCTGATCCTCGAATTTATAGCCCGAGCGAACGACGGTGACAATGGACTTGGCCTGTTCCCCCAGCTTGGAGCGCAGATTGCGAATATGACTGTTGACCGTGCGATCGTCCCCGACGAAGTCATAGCCCCATATTTTTGTAATGAGCTGTTCTCTCGTGATGATGAGTCCTTTGTTTTTCATCAGATACGCCAAGATTTCAAATTCGGTATGCGTCAAGCTGCAGGCGGTCCCGTCCACCGTCACGGATCGGGAGGGGAGATGAACCGTAATGCCGCCTCCCGATAAAGTATCGGCCTCCTGATCGCGCATATGCCGGCTTTCCAGCAGCCGCTTCGCCCGAGCGAGCAAGATGGGCGGACTATACGGCTTTGTTACATAATCGTCCGCTCCCAGCTCGAATCCGAGCAGCGTATCGTCCTCATCCGCGCGCGCCGTCAGCATAATAATCGGAACGTTCGATGCCTTGCGAATGCGCTGGCACACCGACCATCCGTCCAACTCCGGCAGCATGATATCCAGAATAATCAAATCCACTTCATGCTCATGAAAGAGCGACAGCGCCTGCTTTCCGTCGCTCGCCTCCAGCACTCCATAGCCTTCATTCAGCAAATAATCCTTCATAATTTCCCGCAAAATCTGCTCGTCTTCCACAATCAATATTGTTCTCGACATATGATGACCTCACATCTTTTTGGAGCAGAGCCCCCCCATACTGCTTGCCTGGGGAGCCTTGCTTTAAGAACATAACATCATTGGATATCCTAACATGTTGGCGGAATAGAGACAAATGTGTTCGGGAGGGGAATAAAAGCAATGGTGGGGTCTTTCCAAGTGTCTTGCCTCAACGAACCATCTTCGGCTCTCTTATAAATCTCAAAAATTCCTTTCCAAAGTCAGTTATATAGAGGACCGTTAATCCCTCTTTTTCTAAGTTCCCATATGAATTCCCTACTGTTTTACTATCTACAAGTAATGCTTTAGAAGTCTGGTGAAAAAGTCCGCTTAAATAGGTCTTTCCCACGGTTTTGTCGAATTTGTACTGTAACAAATAATCGAGAGAGTGATTGAACATGAAAGCCTATAAGTCATCGGCTGTCCAGCCTCAGATGTTTCAATTCGTGGATATGGATGAACTCGTGCCGAAAAAGCACATCCTGCGTCAAATCAACGAGGCGCTTGATTTATCCATCGTCTATGATTGGGTAGCGCCGCTATATACGGAACGCACCGGTCGCCCGGCGGCTGACCCGGAGCGAATGGTTCGACTGATGCTGCTTTCGTATTTGTTCAACCACTCCGAACGGGAATTGTATCAACTGCTGCCCATGCATGCGGGCTATTTGTGGTTTTGCGGACTGGATTTCGA
>NZ_LDIG01000216.1 GCF_015845845.1 Paenibacillus dendritiformis | reverse complement strand
TTTTTCCCTTCAGATCTCCCATAAATGATGATACTGAGATTTTTGGTGGAATCGCTACTAACATATGTACATGATCTGGCATCATGTGACCTTCTAATATATCCACTCCCTTGTATTTACATAAACGTTTGAAGATTTCGATCAAATCTTTCCTCACTTGATTATAGATCTCTTTCCGTCTATACTTCGGGGTGAATACAATGTGGTATTTACACATCCACTTTGTGTGAGCTAGACTATAGTTCTTGTTTGCCATCTAAGACCATTCCTTTCATTGAGCCTGAACATCTCAATTTTATCGGGATGGTCTTGTTGGTCAAACCCTCGATCCCTCCACCCGCATAGCGGGTGGTTTTTTGTTTCGTGCGTTTCATGCACTCAACTGGCTAAAGCCCAAACAAGAGCGCGGGCGGATCGCCCGCGTCGCGCTCTTCTCTTGGCATTCAGCTTGCAGCCTGCAACGAACCTGGGCTTAATGGCCGTGACTGCCATGCCCCGCTCCGGACTGCGCCTCGATTTCCAGGAGAGCGTCCAGGGCGCTCTGCACGCTCGGCCTCACCGTCTCCGCCGCTCCGGTGAGCCAGGCCGCATTGAACGGCCCTTCCACCGGCGTCTGTTTATAGCGGGGACGAACGGACTCCAGATACGCCTCTACCTGCGGCGGGACCTTGCTTCCGCTCGTCCACAGCAGCGGAGCATGCTTGCCGAGATGGGCGAACGGCGCCTGAATGACGGCCAGCTCCTCATCTCCTTCACGCACGAAGGAGAAGTTGTGCCCCGGCGCCGTCATTCCCCACCCGAAGCCCGTCTTCGGATCATGGTACTTGGCGAACGCGATCGCCAGGTCGATCGGATTGTCGGCTTCGATCCGCTCCACTCTGCCGAATACCTTCAATTGCTCCACGACTTCCTCCGGAATGACCTCCTTCGAGCCAAGCACATACATTACGGCCAGCTGCCGCCGCTTGGCGAGGGCGTCGGCGGTCGCCTGTGGAATGCCTTGCTTGGACACATAGAGCACCGGCTCCGGCATATGAGCAATCCAGTTGACAGCCGGGATCGCGTAGGCCGCTTCTTCGCTGGAAGCGATAATGACCGAAGACGGCTGCTCCTTGCTTACCCGCGTATAATAGGCATCGATAGCTGATGCCACGCGGGCCGGATTATCGCCCGGAATCGCATCGACCTTCAGGTCCAGCTTTCGAAGCTCCTTCAGGACGTCCTCACTCACCTTGCCGACGACAATAGCCTGGGTGCCGTTATTGTCGGGAGAGCCGACAGGCCTCAGCCGCTTCAGCTCGGCCAACGTGTCGTCAGGAATGCCGTCGGCATCGAGATAGAGCAAGGGCCCGTTATTCGGGAAGTGGATTAAATCGGCCGCCGCCATCGCAACGGCCCAGTCCTCCTTCGGCGCCAGCACGACGGCGTTCGGCCGCTGATTATCCGTGCCGGCCGGCCATACCGTGCGCGATACGTAGACCGCGGCCTTCACCGGATCGTTTGTATTGATGCGAACCATATTTTTCATGGCGATCCAAGGCGCATCTTGCGCCTGCTCCTCTGCCAGCGGCTCGCCGGCATGAAACGCGGCTTCCCCGGAGACCGGCTCGCTCTTCTCGCAGCCGGCAGCAAGCAGCAGGACGCCGGCAAGCAGGACGGCAGTCCAAGGCAGACGGGCAGTCCGCGTGAGGGGCTTCCCCTGTCCCCGCTTCAATTGAAGCGCTCGCCTCCATGCCTCCCCCCGCGTTCTGCAGCAGCATGAGCGATCGCATTGTTCGATTGTCGTCATTGCATAGCCACTCCTTCCTTCATACATTCTGTAAAGTTATTTCCATAGTTGTCGCCATTTACACGATCCCGCGTCCGCCTGCTTGTTCGATCATCAATCAATCTGTCCTTCCTTACCCTTGTGCTCCCCTATTGCAACCACATTGCGCCCTAATGGCAAAAAAAGGCCTCCCCTCGCGTCTCCTCCGGAGACATCAAGGGAAGGTCCCAATATCGTTAAGGCAAGCTTAGTTTTATTTGGCGCCGGCCACGTCTTTATCTTTGCCGAGCAAAATGGTCAAGCCCAACAGCGTGACAAGGATGGTCGCTCCCATATCCGACAGAATCGCGATCCAGAGCGTGAGCAGCCCTGGAATGGTAAGCAGCAGCGCTCCAATTTTCAAGCCGAGCGCGATGCCGATATTCCAGCGAATAATCCGGTTAACGTGCTTCGAAATCCGGATCGCGTTCGGCAGCTTAGCGAGATGATCCTGCATCAGCACGATATCGGCCGTCTCGACGGCGCTGTCCGTCCCTTTTCCCATAGCGATGCCGAGCTGAGCCGATGCGAGCGCCGGCGCGTCGTTGATGCCGTCGCCGACCATGGCGACCTTGTACTTCGCGGCCAGCTCCTTAATCTTGCCGACCTTCTGCTGCGGCAGCAGCTGCGCGAACCAGTCGGTCACGCCTACCGCATCCGCGACCTGCTTCGCCGATTGGGCGTGGTCGCCCGTCAGCATCACCGTATGCTCCACGCCGGCTTCATGGAGCGCGGCCACGGTAGCGCGGCTCTCCGGACGAATCTCGTCCGCGAGCCCGAACAGGCCCAGCGGCTCTCCGTCCTGCTCGGAGACGACGGCGACCAGGGTCAAGCCCTTCGCCTTCATGCGTTCCGCTTCGTCCCGGGCCTGCCGGATGCGCTCGGCGGCCGCTCCGCTCGCCTGGACGATGTCCAGCACGCGCTCGCTTCCTACCCAATATACAGAACCGCCGACAACCGCCCGGATTCCTTCCCCAGGCACGGTCTCGCTCTCCGACGGCTCTTCGAACGCCGTCTCTTGCTTCGCTTCCAGATGACGTATAATCGCCTTAGCCAGCGGGTGAAGCGAAGCCTGTTCGACCGCGCCGGCAATCCGGTAGAAGCGGCCGGCATCATAGACGGCTTCTTCGTGAACCGCCGGTTCGCCTTTGGTCAGCGTACCGGTCTTGTCGAAAGCCAACGTCTCGATTTTGCCGAGCTGCTCCAGATGAACGCCGCCTTTGACGAGAATCCCGTTGCGTGCGTTCCGGGTGATGCCGCTGACAATGGCGATCGGCGACGACAGCACCAGAGCGCACGGACAGCCGACAATCAGCACCGCCAAGCCTTGATACAGCCATTTATACCAATCCCCGTCGAAGAACAGGGGCGGGATAAGGATGACAAGCGCCGCAACGGCCATAATAATCGGGGTATATACCTTGGCGAAGCGATCGATGAACAGCTCCGTCGGCGTCTTCGTGTCCTGCGCCTCCTGTACGAGGTGCAAAATCTTGGCGAGCGACGAATCCTCGTACGCCTTGTCGATCCGCACCTTCAGTACCCCGTCCGTATTCACGCTGCCGCCGAAGACGGCGTCCTGGACTTCCTTGGCTACCGGAAGCGACTCCCCCGTAATCGCCGCTTCATCGACAGCGCTGCGCCCTTCCATAACCGTCCCGTCGGACGGAATCTTCTCGCCCGGGCGGACGAGTACGATATCGCCAACGATCAACTGCTCGATCGGAATCGATACCGTCTGCTCATTCCGGATGACGGTCGCTTCCTTCGGAGCGACGGCAAGCAGCGATTCCATCGAACGGCGGGCCCGTTCCATGCCGTAGCCTTCCAGCATCTCATTCAGCCCGAACAGAATCGCGACCAGCGTCGCTTCCTTCCATTCCCCAATGAGTACCGCTCCGGTCAGCGCAACCGTCATCAGCGTATCCATCGTAAAGCGCAACCGCAGCAGATTGCGGGCGCCCTTCAAAAACGTAACATAGCCGCTAAGCGCCATCGCAGCCAGATAGATGACAATGAGGACGGGGCCCGGCAGCCGGCCGTCCAGTACAAAGGTCGATAAGTACAAGGCGCCGGAAATGCCGAGAAACCATTTCATCCGATTCATATTGCCATGGCTGTGATCATGGCCATGGCCGTGTCCTTCCGCATCGTGATGCCCGTGGTCATGGCTGTGCGCTCCCTCGGAGCAGCAGCCGTCTCCGTGCGAATGACCATGGGCATGGCCGCCTGCGGCCGCCGCTCCGGCCGCTTGCGACGCTTCCACCAATCGCGCCCCGTCCGAGCGGAGGATGCGCCGCACCTTGTCCATATCGATCTGGCGGTGCATTTTCAAGGTTGAACTGTTATAACTGAGCACGGTAGCCTCCCCGAACTCCAGCTTACGGATCTCCTCCTGCAGCCCGGCCGCGCAATTGGCGCAGGACAGGCCTTGCACTTTATAGACAACGCGTTCGTCAGCTTCTGTTCTCTCCCGCTCCTGTGTCTTCATGGCAATGTTCCTCCCTCATATGCTCCAATGTCATGCGAATCAAGGTCCGAATATGGTGGTCGGCCAGGGAATAGAAGACATTCTTCCCTTCCTTCCGCGAGGTCGCGATCCCCAGCGACTTCATCAAGCGCAAATGATGCGACGCGGTCGCAATCGACTGCTTCGTCAGGATGGACATGTCGCATACGCACAGCTCGCCTCCCTCGTCCAGCAGCCACGCCATCTTCATCCGCGTCGGATCGGACAGCGCCTTGAACATCTGCGCCATCCCTTGAACCTCTTCCTCCTGCACGCGTCCTTGCAGCTTCCGAATCTTCTCCGCGTCATAGCACACGATATCGCATACGTCGTCTTTGCTTGTTCCAGAGCCATTCATATCGGCCTGCTGCCGTTTCTCTTCCAACAAGGTCACCACTCCATTCCATTTCGTTATGTGGGGCTCAAATATAGTACAAAAATCGTAAAAGATAAGTAAAATGGAGCACTCTTCAAACAATCAAACGAATGATTGAATATGTCCTTATCTGTACTATATCCGATCTCCCTCTAATATTCAAGCGATTGTTTGACTATAAATTGATTTTTATGCGGGATGCTTTACATCCGCACCAAGCAGGGCTTGTCTTCATTATCTCCCAGTTTCCCATTTATCTTGTTATACAGCACAAAACCGCCAGGAACGAGGGACTCTCACCTGACGGTTCTATATCATATGTTGCTGCCGCCCCCAGCGCCTTCGTCCGGCGGGAACCAACCGCCGATTCTGGTCGCCTGCCCGGCGAGCGGCTTATTCCCGCAGGCTCCCTACCGCTCCGCCTGCATCGCCTTCAAGATCGGCACGGCCTCCTTGTCAACGACGGAGACATAGGGATCGCCCTGTATGTAATAACGCCACAGCTTGTCTGCGAACTCTTCCGCATACGGAATATTGATGCGCGGGGCGGCGACGATGCGATCCGCGCCCGGATACACTCCCGCTTCGAGCCACAGCTCCTCGCTGACCGTCAAATCCAAGGCATTGCACCGCTTGTCGATATCCAGCGCCATACAGAGCTTGCCAGGGCCGTTGCACAGGTCCGCCGGCTTGCGGGAGCGGATTGCGCGGAACGATCGCATCCTCGCTTCGTCTACGGGCGTGCAAGGGGCCACGGCCCGAATGAGGACCGCCTCCGGCTTGCCCTTCTGCTCCGCGACCACATTCAGACAGTGGTACATGCCATAAATAAAATAGACATACGAAGTTCCGCCGTCCGCGAACATCGGCTCCGTCCGGGCGGTGCGCAGCCCGCCGTAAGCATGGCAGCCCTTGTCCTCTGGGCCGACGTAGGCCTCCGTCTCCACGATCCGGCTGCGAATGACGCCCGCCGCCGTGCGCCGGACGAGCACCATGCCGAGCAAGGCCTGCGCCAGCGACACGGCGTCCATCCGGTATAGGGGCCGAGGCAGCCGTTCCCCCGGCTCCAGCGGGCGAAATATCGTATACCCGCTCTTCCCCGACTCACCCGGACTTCTAATATCCTCTTCTCGCTCCATCCTTCCGCTCCTCTCGTGCTCTTTTCCTGACGCTATGATAGCATATTCCTTGCCATCGGATAGAGGCGTCATCGGGAAGCGCGCCTGAGCAAGCGCCGGACGGCGCAGCGGCGTGAGGGCGGCCGAGCCGCTCCCGTTAAGCGGTTCCGGCTCCGAAGGTCGCGGAACTCCTCACGCTGAGCGGTTCCGCCTCTGAAGGGCCGCGGAGCTCCTCACGCCGAGCGGTTCAGCCTCTGAAGGGCCGCGGAGCTCCTCACGCCGAGCGGTTCAGCCTCTGAAGGGCCGCGGAGCTCCTCACGCTGAGCGGTTCAGCCTCTGAAGGGCCGCGGAGCTCCTCACGCTGAGCGGGGCCGGGTCCGAAGCTACGGCTTGACGTAGGCGTATGTCAAATCGGTCGCTTCCTTAATGCAGTCCGATGTATCATACTCATCATTATTGACGAGGACGGTGACCGGATAGGCTCTCATGCGCGCGGGATCATGCGGCGCCAGGAGCCGGGCGAGCGCCTCGACCTCGGTTATGGCCGGATCGAGCCACGCGTCGATCGCCTCCCGCTCCAGAATCGCCGGCATTCGCCCGTCGAACTCCGCCACCAGATCGTTCGCCCGGGTCATGACGAGCGTGCAGGTGGAATGGGGCCGTCCCTTGGCATCCTTCCACTGCTCGTACAGCCCGGCGACGCCGAATACGTCCTTCCCGCCGAGCACCAGCCGGACAGGGAAGCTTTTCTTCCCTTCCCGACGGCAATAATAGAAGCCGCTGCACGGGATAATGCAGCGTTGGCGCTCGACAACCTTCCAATAAGCCGGATTGCCCTGCACGGAATAAATGTCCGCATTCAGGGAGTCTTTGCCCCAGAACGGAACCATTCCCCAGCGGTACTCGTCCAGTACCCGTATGCCATCGCGCTGCAGCACGACGGGAATGGTCTGGGTGGGGCTAATATTGTAACGGTGACGATAATGAATCATAACCTTGTCGACCTCAAAATGCTGAATGATATCCGGCAAATCGGCCGTGAGCGAGAACCTTCTGCACATCCTGCATCCTCCTTTTGCTTGCCCCTCTCGTAGTTGTCACCCTCATACTTGCCCCCTTGAGGCCGTTCCCAGGTTGGCTTCCCTTTTGGCGCCTGCATCGGTGCCCTGATGACTCCGGCAGCTTGCGGAACAGACAGCTAAGGCACTGGCAGCTACGGCATTGGCTGGGCTGGATCGGCAGCTACGACTCCGGGAGCGTGAACAAGAACTCTGCCCTGAATCCGTGAAAGGGTTACGAATAAGAGAACCATCACTATCAGTTGTAACGATAGGCGCAGAAAGCAGAGGCGATGACTCGATTCACTTGAAAAAGACATCACGAAACAAAGCTTCCCTTGTGCAAAGCTTGAACGGAAACATAGGTTCGCAATCTATTATCCCGACAAGGTCCCGTAAATGCGCTGGAATGTCTGAAACCATGGACTATGTCTTCCGAAGCGGAGCTTCGTTTGTCTGGCAT
>NZ_LDIG01000215.1 GCF_015845845.1 Paenibacillus dendritiformis | reverse complement strand
GGCGAAACGATGCTGGATCTGCTGCCGGGTAGGAAACTGGAGGAATTGCGTGCCTATGCCCAGGCGCATCCCGACTTCCTTCGGCTGAATCCCAAAGCAGTGGTCATGGATTTGGCCCAGGCTTACCATACCTGGATCAGCGAGTGTTTCCCGAATGCGATTCGCATCGCAGATCGCTTTCATGTCCACGGTTATGTAATCGAAAGCGTGCAAGAAGTTCGAAAAACGGTTCAGCATACCTTATCGCCGCGAGCGCGAGCGTATTTGAAAGCGAACCATCGTTTGCTGAATCCTCCAGCGGAATCGCTGAGTGAAGAAAGCAGAAAACGACTGGAAACGCTACTGAATTATTCTTCGCTTCTGCGCAGCGTGTGGGAGTGGAAAGAAGCCTTCACAACTTGGTATGACCGCTCGCCCAGCTATGCTGTTGCCCGACTCGGATTTGAGCGTTGGTGCGAGCAAGGCGATCAGATCGACCATGCAACGGTACGCAGCACGCTGGGGACGATGCGAAATTGGAAAGAGGAAATCGTGAATTATCATCAATGTCGCTGGACAAACGCGACCGTAGAAGGCCGTCATAATCGCATTAAAGCGTTTCAACGTCGCCATTACTTTATGCGAAATCCCAATCGTTATAAAGCAGGTATTCTTATCGAATGCAACCGTCACCGGTTGATATGCTGATAGTCAAGCACTGATTTTGAGATTGAGCCAATTAATGACGTTAATATTTTTTGCTCTGTCGAATTGAACGATCCATCCGGCTCTCTCGTATCATTTATAACTTGAAAGGAAAAGAAGGAGAGAGCGAACCCATGATCATCGTCACTACTGAACGTCCCGCGAACCGGAAAGTGAAAGAGGCGATTGGCCCCGTCTTCGGACTGACGGTCCGGTCGCGCGGCATCGGCAAAGATATTGCCGCCGCCGTCAAAGGCCTGGTCGGCGGGGAGATTCGTCAATATACCGAGATGCTGGAAGACGCGCGCAAGCAGGCGCTGGATCGGATGGTGGCCAACGCCCGGACGATGGGCGCCAACGGCATCGTGATGGTGCGCTTCGATTCGGGGGAAGCGGGGAACCGGATGAGCGAGATTGTCGCTTATGGCACAGCGGTAATCCTGGAGGATGAGACGCCATGCTAAAGTGGGTACTGGCGTATTTCGGCTTCCAGCTCTTGCTGTTCCTAATCCTGCTGCTGGCCGCCAGGAAGAAGGACCGCAGACTGCATCAGGAGCAGGGGGAGGAGATGCCGGCCGGCAGTATGCCGACACGGGAAACTTTCCGCGATCCGTCGACCGGGCAGCGCGTTACGGTGTATTATCATCCTGCGACAGGGAAGCGGTATTACCGGCAGGAAGCCGCGGAATCGAAGCGGTGAAGGTGGTGAAGGCGGTGATCCAGGTGATCCATTCGAGAAAACAACGGAAAGATCAAATATTTAGAAAATTTAGAAATAAGCTGTTTCACTCCGCTTCGCAATGGGTAAGTTGATCTATAACCCTATTTATACTTCACATCTTCCTGTGAGCAATAGGGAACATTGAAGGAGGTTGTTATGTCATGAGTGCACACGGCAATACTTCTCAACTTACCGCTGAACGGAGAACGGATTTCAAGCGTTCCTCCACCCGGAGCTTGCGCAAGAGCGGGCGGATTCCGGCCGTTGTCTACGGTCCGTCCATGGAGGGAGTTCCCATACATCTGGATGCGAAGGAAGTCTATAGGTTCGCGCGTACGAGTCGTTCCGAATTGTTCCACCTGAAGGTTGAAGACAAGACCATTCCTGCCGTTATCAAGGAAGTGCAAGAACGCTGGGGCAACTGGATCCATCTCGACATCCAGCAGGTGTCCGAGAACAAGCCGCTGCGCGTCAAGATCGCGTTGGATTATCAAGGGGTGGCAGCCGGCACGAAGGTGGGGGGCGTCTTGCAGACCCAGGAAGTGGAGCTTGAAGTCGAAGGTCTTCCTTCCGCTCTGCCTGCATCGATTCCCGTTGACATTTCTCATCTGAATGTCGGGGACAAGCTGACAGCAGGCGAAGTGAAGCTGCCGGCGGGCATCCAGTTGGCGGGAACGGGCAGCGAGCTGCTGGCCTCCGTTATCCTGCCGCGCGGCGCCGGGGCGGCGGAGACGGAGCAGGAGACCGTCGAGAGCGCGGCAAAATAGCTTGGCGCATTGGCCTTTATCCATAAATAAAATAAAAAGAGAGCGTCTGACAGATTACGGGTCGGGCGCTTTTTCTTTTGTCGCGGGAGATTTCATGGTTCTGGCAAAATGGTGCACACTACCTAATGATATCATTTTGCTCGCATGGCAGTGCATTGCGAATGCAGGAAGGAGCCTTGAACTTGTCTAGTAAAGCTATCATATGCATCCTCTGCTGCAGTCTGTTCTGCACCTTGTGCTTCGGCTGCAAGGCTCCCTCGGCCCGAACGGCCCCAACGCAAGCAAGGGAGCTGCACGTGGCCGGACAAGCCGGCATGGAGGCGGGACAGGCCCGTCCGGCGGAAGCCCCGCCGTCCTCGGCCAATCGGGACAAGCAAACCGGCAAGCAGGCGAGCCGTCCGCTTCCGGATGCGGACAGCCCTAGGGTTCTCGTCAATAAGCGCCATGGACTTCCTCCGGGATATGAGCCGCTCGATCTGATCTATCCGAAGGTGAGGACGCTTACGGGAATGAAGTCGAAGCGGTATTGGCTGCGCCGCGAAGCGGCCCAGGCGCTGGAGCGGCTGTTCGCCGCGGCCGAGCGGGACCATATCTATCTGGCCAGCGTCTCGGCTTACCGCTCGTCTGCCGCGCAGACCGCCGTATACCGCCAATATGTCGATACGGAAGGCTCCCGGCGGGCAAGCGCATACAGCGCCGCCCCGGGCCATAGCGAGCATGAGACCGGCTTGGCCGTCGATGTGTCCGGCAGCGACGGCCGATGCGCGGTGCAGGATTGCTTCGCGGCTACGAAGGAAGCGAAGTGGCTGGCGGCGCATGCGCACCGCTTCGGTTATATTATCCGTTATCCGCGCGGGAAGGAGGAGATAACCGGTTATCAGTATGAACCGTGGCATCTCCGTTATGTCGGCCGCGAGCTGGCCGCACGGTTGACGGCAGAGGGAATGACGCTGGAAGAGTATTATGGAGCCGCTAGCCGCGACTGAAGATGGAAGCCGTCCCGCTTGCCGTTCTGTCCGGCCGCCGCCATTCGCCAACAAGCATTATTCGGTTGCGTAAAAGGCCCCGTCCCGGGAAGGGATGGGGCCAATGCGGCGATGCGGCGCTTAAAAATAATCCGAGAAATAGGGCGTCTGGCGATCGATCAGCTTCTCCAACTGCTCGATCGTCGCCCGCTGCGCCTGGAACCGGCCCGCGCGCGCCAAATACGCCGGACGCTTGTAGCCCATCAGCATGGTCGTCAATGTCTGAATATCGAAGGCTGCCGCTGGGCTGCCTCCGCCCTCCGTCAAGTCCCCCCGGCCCTGCTCATCGACCCGCAGCGTGAACTTGCCCTGATTCCATTCCAGCATCGGATCGTGAAGCGTGAAGGTCAACTGGCATTCCGCCGCTTGGGGCAGGAACGGATATTGCTTCACGAAGCGTTGAATATCGACGATTCGCGCCATATAGTACGGGGAAATCGTCTCCTTGATGTCGCTGTCCTCAAGCAGAAAGGCAAGCGGCTCCGTCGTGTAAATATGGCCTTTGACCCGCGTAATCATCGAGAAATGGGCGCTGATGAAGTTCCAGAGCCCCGCGCGGGCCTCGCTGTCGATGAACACCATTTCCTTCATGTGGAACACTTCTTCCGCAATCCAGTAGAGCAGGTAGCCCTGCGGCTTCTGATCCTCGTCATAGTAGACCGCCACGGTGAGATCGTCCAGATCCCAGCGCAAATATTCTTCCCATGCGAGATCGCTGCGCAGCATCGCCCCGTGATGGGCCAAGGCGAAGCGTCTGTACACGTCGCGAATATCCGGGTGCTCGATCGAGACGCGCTCCACGCTGCCCGGCACCGTCTTGAGCTTGGGAAGCTGCGTATCCTTGACCTCGAACGAGATTTTGTCGGAAATGAGCTCCCAGCCCTTGCGGCGGTAGAACGGTATCGAATACGGATACAGATACGATATCGATTGCTGCCGCTCGCGCATATTCGCGAGCGCCTGGCGCATCAATTGGTTCATTAAGCCGAGATTGGTGTACTCCGGGTAGGTGCCTACGCCGGTCAAGCCGCCCATGTCATAGATCTCCCCGAAAATATTGACCTGAAACGGATAAACGGCCAACTGGGAGATCAGCTTGTCGCCGTCGAACCAGCCCAGCACATCGGCCTCCTTCAGCACGGGAAGCTTCGCCTGCGCGATCTCGCGGTTCTCCCAGCCGAACGTCTGCAGATCAAGATTCGTGACTTGAAATACATATCGGAGCAGGTCATTGAATTGGTCTCCATGTTTCGGTTCGACCTTTTTCATTTTCAGTCTGTCTTGCAGCTTCTGGCGGCTCATCGCATGTCCCTCCATATTTTGTCCTTCTTGTTATTATGCGGCGTATTCGGTCAATCTTATAAGTGCGGATGCGGAAATGGGCATATCCTGAGCAGGTTGTTGACATGCCTGCCCGGGTACATATATAATCGGAGTAATCGAATAGCGCTTTCTTCAATGAAGGGGAGTAGCTACTACAGTAAAGTCGTCATTTCGGGCCCGTCGCGCCCCGGCTTTACTGGCAACGCCAGCGTTGTAAGCAAGACCTTTACCGCATAAGCAGGGTAGAGGTCTTTTTTGTATCCATCGAGGCCTTTACCGTCTAACGGTAGAGGCCTTTTTTCGTTGTAGATTCTGTCGGGGGGTGATACGCGGAGCTCACGGTTGAGGCTTATCGGCTTGATGAATGTCAACTTAGAAGATACACGGGAATACGATCAAAAATCTGTTGGAGGGATGACTCATGAATTGTCCAATCTGTAATGATGTCCGGATGCGCGAGGTGGGGAAGGAAGGCGTAACGATCGATGTATGCCCGAGCTGCAAGGGCGTCTGGCTGGATCGGGGAGAGCTGGAGAAGCTGATGTCCGATGTGCGAAGAGAGCGCAAGGAATATCAGGAATGGTATGACGAGCGCGACCATCGTCCGCATAAGAGCGATTACGGCCATTACGATTCGGGCCACCGCCCGCCACACTACAAGCCGCACAAGAAAAAAACGGTGCTCGACCGGTTGGGCGATTTATTCGATTGATTAGCTTCACCGCTCTGGTTCACCGTCCCGGAACGACAAAACACAGGCCTCGGGCCTGTGTTTTTGTGCCGTTCAGACATCATTTCAAGGGTATCCTTTCAAAATGAATGATGCACGCAGTCTTCCTTCAAGACCCCGTAGATCTCCAAATCGATGACTCCTTTACCGGACCATAAGGAAGCTTGTCTTAGCAATCCCTCTTTTACAAAACCGTTTTTCAGGAGAACTTTCTTGGAAGCCTGGTTGTCAGGCATGACCTCTGCTTGAATTCGGTTGCCTATGTGCTCATTCGCAAGTTTTTGCCTTCCACAAAATGTATGAGCGTCACTCGTATGTTACAATGTTGGTGCCAACTCTGAATTATACATAACGCGAAGCAAGCTGAAACGGGAGGGGAAGCGATGATAACCCGGCCGAAACCGAGATCAAAGCTACGAATCACGTTGGGAATGATGTATTTCCGGGGCAAAAGGCATCTGAAATGGATATTCGGCAGGACACGTTATGCCGGTCAGCAGCAGACGGACCTGCTGCCGTACGAAATCTTCCGGCACGAGACGCCCGTGTACCGGAATTTGCCCCGGGTGGACCGATGGCTGCAGGACAATAAGAAAATCAATCTGCAGCTCGCGCTAAAAAAGCTGAACGGCATCGTGATTCACCCCGGCGAGACTTTCTCCTACTGGAAGCTCATCGGGAAGCCGACCCGCAGAAAAGGGTATGTGGACGGGATGATCCTGTTCTATGGCGGGTTCAAGACCGGCATAGGCGGCGGTCTGTGCCAGTTGTCCAACCTCATTTACTGGACCGCGCTGCATACGCCGCTTCAGGTGACGGAGAGGCATCGGCACAGCTATGATGTGTTTCCCGATTCGAACCGGACACAGCCGTTCGGAAGCGGCGCGACCTGTGTCTACAATTATCTGGACTTGCAAATCTACAATCCGACGGAAGAGCCGTATCAGCTTCAGCTTGCGCTGGAGAAGGACAGGCTTATTGGAAGGTGGCGAAGCGCGGCGCCTCATCCGTACCGGTATGAGATTGTGGAGAAGGGGCACCGCATTACCCAGGAGCATTGGGGCGGTTACGTCCGGCATAATCAGATTTTTCGGCGGCAGTTCAACGGAAACGGGGAGAAAATCTCGGAGCAATTGGCGGCCGAGAACCATGCGCTGATGATGTACGCTCCCTTGCTGGCCGAGGCCGAGATGCGCAGCGGCAATAGCGGGTGACGCGTGCCGCCGCTTCCCGCTGGGCGGATTCATGTTATGATTATGGACGATGAATATGGATAACGTTGACACAACCAAGGGAGGCACTGAACGTGAGCAACCCGATTCACCTGGATGAGCGGCATGCGTTTCAAGTCATTGCCGAGACCATCAACCGCTCGACCGATCTGCCGGAGCTGCTGAACAATGTGCTGCGCACGCTGGTGGAGATAACCGGGCTCCAGACCGGGTGGATTTTCCTCATGGAAGATATGCCGGACTATACCCTGGCGGCCGATTACCGGCTTCCGCCGGCCCTGGATGCCGAGGAGAAGCGGCGCCTGAAGCAGGGAAGCTGCTGGTGCATTGAATGGTATCGAAAAGGGGCCAACTTCCGCGCCGAGAGCACGATGCATTGCAAGCGGCTGGAGGATGCCGTGAAGTATGCGTGGGGAGATACGTCCGGGATTACGCATCATGCGACGATTCCGCTGCATGCGGGCGAGCGGCTGTACGGCGTTCTGAACGTCGCGGCGCCGGGCAAGACGCATTACGATCCGGACGAGCTGACGCTGCTTCATTCGGTCGCCTATCAGATTGGCACGGCTATCGAACGGACGCTGCTGTACCAAGCCCGCCTCAAGCAGGCCGAGCTCCTGCAGCGGATGGGGGAATTATCCGGCCAACTGGCAGGTGTTGCCGATTGCCGGGACATTCCCGCGCGGATTGCCCGCGGCGCAGTCGAGCTGCTGAACTGCCGGAGCGCGGCGGTGCATATGGCGGAGAGCGGAGAGCTGGCCTGCATCGCTTATTGGGAGGAGGGCCGGCTCTCGCGCAAGGCCATGCGGACGAGCGCGCTCACGCGGCAGCGGCTAAGGAGCGTCTATGCGGAGAAGGCCGCTCAGCGCTGGAATCCCGCCGATGCCGTTCCCCGCAAGCGCCGGAACCGCCCCGGCCGGACGGAGCGAATCGCGGCGGCCGCTGCCGTTCCGATTCTGCTGCGGGACCGGGCGATCGGCGTCCTCTATGCGGACAGCGCGGAGGCGAAGCATTTTGACCCGGTCATGATGGACATGCTGCATCGCGCAGCCGAGCTGGTGTCGCGGGGGCATGAGGCTGCGCAATTCCGTGAGCAGCAGTTGAAGCTGGCCATGTGGCAGGAGCGTAACCGGCTGGCGCGGGACCTGCATGATTCGGTCTCGCAGAAGCTCTTCGCGCTTCAGTTGACCGCGCATGGCATGGAAAGCTTGCTGGCCTCCTCCCGGACAGCGGAGGCGCTTGCCGCTCTGTCCGAGATGCGGGAGCTGACGAAGGATGCGGTATGCGAAATGAAATCGCTCATCTGGCAGCTCCGTCCGGCCGGCCTCGAAGAAGGCCTGCTGACGGGCCTCGTCCGCTACGCCATGACTCAAGGGATATCCGTCGAGACGGAGGCGGACAGCTTGCTGGATCTGCCCCGCCATATTGAGGAGACGCTGTTCCGCATCGGACAGGAGGCGATTAACAATGTCCGCAAGCATGCCAAGACCGATGCCGTCCGGATTCGGCTGTTCAAGGAAGAAGCGTGCGTACGGATGGAAATAGCCGATGACGGCATCGGCATGGCGAAGCTGCGGAACAATGCCGGCCTGGGCATAACGGGAATGCGGGAGCGGGCAGGGACTTGCGGCGGCACGTTCGAGCTGGAGAGCGTGCCGCGCAGGGGAACCGTCATTCGCGTTCAACTGCCCTGCCGGAAGGGAGGAGAGGAAGCATGAAGATCAAGGTGCTGCTCGTGGATGATCATGCGGTGGTGCTGCGCGGTCTTCAATTTTTTTTGACGATGCAGCCGGACATTGACATCGTCGGCGAAGCCATGACCGGAACCGACGCAATCCGGATGGTAGAGGCGCTGCGCCCTGACGTGGTGCTGATGGATCTGATGCTGCCGCAGATGAACGGCATCGAAGCGACCCGGCATATCCGCCGGCATCATCCGGCCACGAAGGTGCTCGTCCTCACGTCCTTCGTGGACAAGGATTACGTCGTGCCCGCCGTCCAGGCCGGCGCGAACGGCTACGTCATGAAGGATATTATGCCGAATGAGCTGGTTCAAGCCATCATCGATGTTCATCGGGGACAGGCCAAGCTTCATCCGAATGTGACGGAGCAGTTGATGTCGCATCTCTCGGCACAGCAGGACGAAGCGCTTGAGGAGGACGGGGATCCGCCGCTGGAATTGCTGACAAGCCGCGAGGTGGAGGTGCTGCGGCAGATTGCCCGGGGCCGATCTAATAAGGAGATTGCGGCCGTTTTCAACATTAAGGAGAAGACCGTGAAGACGCACGTCAGCAATCTGCTGAGCAAGCTGGGAATGAACGCCCGGACGCAGGCGGCGGTATACGCGGTCAAGCGGGGATTGGCAGAGTGACAACTACATCCAAAGTCGTAGAAAAGCCCGATCATCGATCGGGCTTTTTGAGCAGGCTTGTCCCCGTCTTCCTCCCGACGCGCTTCGACCAGGGGCTTGCTATGCTGAATGAAGATGAAAGCCCAAATACAGAGATGCGCAAAAGGAGAATGTCAAATGAATCAAGTCTTATTCGTCAAAGCCAACTGCCGTTCCCTCGATGAATCGGTAAGCGTAAAGCTATATCATGCGTTTTTGGATACTTACCGGAAAGCCAATCCGTCTGATCGGGTGATTGAGCTTGATTTGTACCGGGAGGAGCTGCCTTATTATAACGATGTAATGCTGGGCGGCATGGCCAAGCGGCGTAAAGGATCAGCGCTGTCCCCGGCGGAAAGGGAAGCGGCAGACCGCGTTATGCGTTTGCTGGATCCGTTCGTGGCAGCGGACAAGATCGTGTTTGCTTTTCCGATGTGGAATCTGACGGTTCCTTCCGTTCTGCATACGTATATCGACTATGTGAGCCAGCCGGGGATCGCCTATCGTTACACGCCCGAAGGTCCTGTCGGCATGCTCGGCAACAAAAAGGCCGCGCTGCTGAATGCCCGCGGGGGAGTCTATTCCAGCGGTCCGGCGGCGGAGCAGGAAATGGCCGTGAGCTGGATGAGGCATAACCTGGAGCTGGTGGGCATACAAGACATCGTCACCGTCATCGTGGAAGGGCATGATCAATATCCGGAGCATCGGGAGCGCATGATTGACCAAGGCATAGCGGCCGCGATGAAGACGGCGGCAGCCTTCTAGGAGGAGGAGTAGAGAGATGATGGCCTACCTGGACGATTCGCTGCTCTGGCTTATGCTGAAGCTAAGCAGGGAAGATGAACCGGTGCCCGCCAACCTGCTGGCAGCAAGAGATGTCGCGCAGATGGGAATCTGCCAACGCATGTATTAACCTGAAATAAGGGCAGAGCCTTCATGATCCGTCATGAAGGCTCTGTCTTTGTTATGGCGTCACGCGCGTGAATGGCGGACGAACTGCTCGACGAAGTAACCTGTCCGGAATAGGCCTTGACGGTGGCAAAGCCTTCGTCTTCCAGGCTGTCGGCAATCAAATCGACGATCTCCTTATCATCATCGGCAATTAATACGCATGGCTTGGTCATTTGTTCTTCCTCACTTTGCAGCTATCCTTTCCTATACTACTGTAAGCGAAAAAACTATAAAAAGAATAAAGCGATAATGAAGAATTGTGAAACGGGGCCGGGGCGGGCCTTCATAATTTTTCACATTTCTTTTATTCGGATTTCAGAAAAAGTTGCTATTGTAGTCATTGTACCGCAACGGGCAGGGGATAGCGACTGCCATGCGGCGCTTGACTATTTCACATAAAAACGGTTTTCTTCTGACTGCGATAATGTTATTTTTAAATAGAGCTGGCATGCCGGCTGTATCACGATCGGATCTGTGGGGAAAATCATAGTCTGCAGTCAGCATGAAGGGGAACCGTCTTTCTGATTCGTCTATTCATTCGATCGCCCCGGATCCGCGTCAGGTTACATTTGTTCCCCTTTCCATCCAATAGAGCCAATAGAGAGGAAGGAAAGGGCGGGGAAGGATGCAAGCATAAATAAGTGGGTTTCCGGATAGGAGCAAAGTATGTTTCAGCAAATCATGGATTTCTTTATGAATTATGGAGCCTGGGGACTGTTTATCCACGCGTTCGCCGATGCGGTTATTTTTCCGATAC
Source organism: Paenibacillus dendritiformis (assembly GCF_015845845.1). Lineage (GTDB taxonomy): Bacteria > Bacillota > Bacilli > Paenibacillales > Paenibacillaceae > Paenibacillus_B > Paenibacillus_B dendritiformis_C. Next base: position 22,471 of record NZ_LDIG01000215.1, on the reverse strand, counting down.
CCGCTTTTTTCCTGCAGGTGTCGCTCAGCTTGCTCGATCCGTCCAATGCGCTGTGGCTGGCGACGATCGGCTATATCGCCTGCCTGCTCGGCACGCCGTTAGGCTATCTGATCGGCAAGGGGCTCGGCCATTCCATCATGTATAAATTCCTCAAGAAGGAATGGGTCGATTCCGCCACCGCGATGTTCAAGAAGAGGGGAGAGGCGGCCATTCTTATCGGTTCGTTCACGCCGATTCCGTTTAAAGTGTTCACGATACTGTCCGGCTGCCTCAACTTCCCGTTATGGCGCCTTATCGCGTATGCAGCCTTGGGAAGAGCGGTCAAGTTCTACGCCATCGGCATCTTGTTCTACCTCTATGGCCGTTCGGCGGAAGGGATGGTTCACAAGGTCTCCCTTTACATTTTCTTTATCGCCGTCCCGATTATTGTCGTATTCCTGCTGCTTCACAAAAGGCATCTCCAAAGAAAGGAAGCGGCGGCTGCGAAAAATATCGAGCAATCGAGCAACAATATCTGAAAAAACATAACCGGCACCGGATGTATATCGGGAAGCCGGCTTGTTTGTGTTGGTATTGGAATCAAGCTCTTTGCATTTATAAAAATACCCGTGAAGAAGTTCACTTTGGTGATCAAAGCGTTCCTTCACGGGCCTCGATCGGTTTAGGCTGGATGAGTGTAAAAGCGTATGGTATGATGGGCTTATCTTTGACAGGAATATATACGCTTTAATTTATGCGCCGAAAAGTGGGTCTGAGGTGGATGGGCCGCCTGGTACGGAAATCGTGACCGGATTATGCCGATGGCGCGGCGTTATGAGGCGATTGGCTTCGAGTCGGCTTCAGCTTGCTTAGCAGGTAACGATCGAGACCGAAGCGGCCGGCATTCGTATAGGCGACCAGGATGAACATCGTTAGGAGCATCATCACCGGGTTGATGCTGATGGAACCGCTTAGCAAAAACGCCGTATTCATCACGATGCCGAAGAAAGCGGAGGTCCGGGTCAGGATGCCCAGGATGAGTCCAATACCTACGAGAAGCTCACCCCATTGCACCATAAGGCTGAACAAATTGGCATGGGGGAGCGCAACATGCTCCAGGAACGACGCCCACCAGCCCTGAACGACGGGACTTTCTCCGCCGGCTTTCGCTACGGCGCTCTTCAAAAATCCGCTCGCGTCAAAGCTTCCGGCAAATAGCTTGTGAATGCTGGCCGATATCCAGGTGTAGCCCACATATATGCGGATTACCAAAAGCAGCACGGATGCCCACACGTTCCTCCTTAAAAATTCGATCATCAACAATTCCTCCTTCAAATTTTGGGAATATGCCATAAATAGGCTACATAAACACTTTAAAGCGCAAGTGTCAAAATATCAAGATTCAAGAAGGAGATTTTTGCAAAAAAATACGCCCAAATGTATTACATATTCATCGTGTTGGTATAAGAAACATAGAGGTTGACTTTTATTTTGGTTGTAACTATAATGGTTACATCAAGTCGTGAATGGCGGCTGCTCTTTTTTGAATTAGTTGTAACTATCTTGAATAAAGTCATACAGCGCGGAAGCACTCGTTGGGGACGTAAACAACCGATGCTTGGCGAAATGGATTCGATTGGGCACATACGACCAGCGCTCATAGGTGCTGTGCCAATAAGGCAAATAAGACGGTCGATCCCATTGGGGAAGATCGGCAATCACGTCATAGGCGATTGATTTTCCTTTCTTCAGTACATCCAAGATTGACAGTAAATTTTGGGGCGGCTCTGATTGCCGAAAGGGCGGATTAGGCAATGTAACGGGAGATGGCGGTTCAAGGTTCCCTAATTGTTGTTTGTTAGGCGGAGACAGCGCATAGGACAGCGATTGAGGCGTGACCGCGGCGCACGAGATCATGGTGATGAACAGAAACGATTTGAGACTCGTCTTCATGGGCAGCTCCTTATCGAAATTTGCTTTTAGTTTACCTATTTCAGGAAGAGTTATTCCAAGCTTAATGATGGCGCAATGGCGAGAGGGGGGATGGCTGCAGGCCGGGTTTTACGGAAAAGCTCGATGAATTGCATCAGGATCTAGCCAATAAAAATGTCAAGGTCGGAGACATTGTAAGCATGCCGTCCGGCAGAGTGTTTAACTTTGCGGATCAGGAAGACAATTACTTTGCCGTGATGGAAAAGAAGTAACTGAATTCTTCCATGAACAATTCGGAGATGAAGCTGCCGGCATGATCGGCAGCTTCGCTTGCGTTTACGGGTTGGATCGGGAAAGAAATATACTTCCCTCCAGGATGCGCTATAATGGATACAGTGACGGAGGAAAGGGACGTGTTCATGAAAAAAGTCATCGTAATCGGAGCAGGGATACTAGGAGCATCGACAGCCTATCAGTTAGCAAAACTGGGTGCGGATGTCCTCATCGTCGACCGGAAAGATAAAGGACAGGCTACGGATGCCGCGGCCGGCATTATCTGCCCCTGGCTGTCACAGCGGCGCAATCAGGCTTGGTACCGGCTAGCCAGAGCGGGTGCGCGCTTTTACCCCGGGTTGATAAAGGAACTCATGAGCGAGGGCGAGACGGAGACCGGCTACGCCCAGGTTGGCGCTCTTAGTATCCATGATGATATGGAGAAAATCAGAAAGATGGAGGAGCGGGCCCAGTTGCGAAAAGCGGATGCGCCGGAAATCGGTGACATTACCCGGCTGAATGAGCAAGCAACCCATGAGCTGTTTCCTCTGTTGGCGGAAGGGTATCATTCGGTTCATATTAGCGGGGCCGCCCGTGTCGACGGCCGTGCGCTGCGCGATGCGCTGGTCCGATCGGCGCAAAGAAACGGGGCCGTCCTGATCAACGGGGATGCTGCGCTGCAATATCAGTCGAACCGCGTAACCGGAATCGCGGTCGGTGCTCACAGCTTCTCGTCTGACGAAGTGATCGTGTGTGCAGGGGCGTGGGCCAATCGACTGCTGCAGCCTTTAGGCGTTCACTTTCAGGTAAGCTATCAAAAAGCGCAAATCATGCATTTACAGGTTCCGGATAGACAAGACACGGGCACCTGGCCTGTCGTGATGCCGCCTTCCGATCAATATCTGTTGGCTTTTGACCAACAAAAGATCGTGATGGGAGCGACTCACGAGGATGATATCGAAGGCTATGATACAAGGGTAACCGCAGGGGGAATCCAAGAGATTTTGAATAAAGGCTTGGGATTGGCGCCGGGCTTGGCGAACAGCACGGTTCAAGAGGTGAGAGTCGGTTTTCGTCCTTTTACGCCCGGCTTTCTTCCGGTGATAGGCGCTGTTCCTGGCTGGGAAGGCTTGATCGCGGCCAACGGACTTGGAGCGTCCGGATTGACGATGGGCCCATTTATTGGATTCCAGCTCGCAAAGCTGGCATTAGGAATGGATCCGGATATCGATATCCATGATTATGATATTCGCAAAGCAATGGCGTGAGCATCAACAAAAACAGACCAAAACTGTAACCGTACAGTCTTGGTCTGTTTTTTCTGTTCATTCGCTATCGTTGGCTATATTTTTTAGGCATAGTTTCTATGCACAATATATATTTCTCGACTGGAACGACGGTATGTAAAATAAAGGGAACCGCAGTATGCAGCGGCACAAATGTCGGAGGGATACGGGTATGAATAAAACCGGAAATAGCCAAGTCGACAACCGGCACCAAGCCCTAGGTTTATCGGATCAGCAGGTTCTTGAAATGTATCAGAATATGGTTTTGGCCCGAAAAGTAGATGAACGGATGTGGATTCTAAATCGTGCGGGAAAAATCCCTTTTCTCGTGTCTTGCCAAGGTCATGAAGCAGCGCAGATAGGAGCGGCTTATGCGTTGGAGCGAACGAGGGATTTTCTGTGCCCGTATTATCGGGACATGGGGATGGCCATTGTTTTCGGGATGACGGCAAAGGAATTGATGCTTTCCGCTTTTGCCAAGGCGGGAGATCCCAACAGCGGCGGGCGTCAAATGCCAGGGCATTACGGGAGTAAAAGACTGAATATTCTTTCGGGTTCCAGTGTCGTATCGAGTCAAGTGCCGCACGCTGTTGGAATCGCTTTATCTGGAAAAATGCAAGGAGCAGAGCTTGTCGTGTTAACGGCCTTTGGGGACGGGGGCAGCAATCAGGGAGAGTTTCACGAAGCGGCGAACTTTGCGGGGGTGCACAAGCTTCCTGTCATTTTCTTCTGCGAGAATAACAAGTACGCCATCTCTGTCCCTTTTTCCAAGCAGGCGGCTTGTGAAAGTATCGCGGATCGGGCAAAAGGTTATGGGTTTCCCGGCATCAGTGTGAATGGCAATGATCCCTTGGAAGTATATAAGGCCGCGAAGGAGGCGGCCGATCGGGCAAGAAGAGGAGAAGGGCCAACGCTTATCGAGGCGGTCGTCTATCGTTTGGTCCCTCATTCCAGCGACGACGATGATCGAACCTACCGTTCCCGTGAAGAAGTGGAAGAAGCCAGGAAGAAGGATCCGCTCGTAACCTTCAGCAATTATCTCAAAGGTGTCGGAATATTAGATGAACCCACAGAGAAGGAAATCCATGACCGGATGCTCATGGAAGTCGATGAGGCCACGGATTATGCGGAGACTGCTCCGGATTCGGCTCCGGAAGATGCCCTTAAGCACGTTTATGCAGAATAGGGGGAGTGAGAAATGGCCGTAATTTCTTATGTTGATGCCGTAACCCAAGCTCTTCGGGAGGAAATGCAGCGAGATAAAAGGGTATTTGTCTTAGGAGAAGACGTCGGGGTACGCGGGGGCGTGTTTCGGGTTACACTGGGATTCCATGAGGAATTTGGGGAACAACGGGTGATAGATACGCCGCTGTCGGAAGCGGCCATTGCAGGCGTGTCGGTTGGGGCAGCCGCTTATGGATTGAGGCCCGTAGCCGAAATTCAGTTTGCCGAGTATATCATGCCTGCCGTCAACCAAATCGTGAATGAAGCAGCCAAAATGAGATACCGCTCGAACGGAGATTGGAGCTGTCCCATGGTCATTCGCGCTCCTTATGGAGGCGGAGTTCGCGGCGCCCTCTATCATTCGCAAAGCGTCGAAGCCATGTTCTGCAATATTCCCGGCTTAAAAGTGGTCACTCCTTCCACTCCTTATGATGCCAAAGGACTGCTTAAAGCGGCCATCCGCGATGAAGATCCTGTTCTTTACTTTGAACATAAGCGATGTTATCGATCGATCAAAGGAGAAGTGCCGGACTCGGACTACATTGTTCCCATCGGGAAGTCGGATATTAAGCGGCAAGGAGAAGACCTCACGGTTATTTCTTACGGACTTGCCTTGCATTTCGCGTTGGAAGCGGCCGAAAAACTTTCCCAAGAAGGATACAGCGCTCACATTCTGGACCTGCGTACCCTCTATCCTCTGGATAAGGAATCGATTGTGGAGGCTGCTCGCAAAACCGGCAAAGCGCTCATTATTCATGAAGACAACAAAGAGGGAGGCGTTGGGGCTGAAGTAGCGGCTGTGCTCGCGGAGGAATGCCTTTTTGAATTGGATGCTCCGATCAAACGCCTTTGCGGTCCGGATGTCCCCGCTATGCCGTATAGTTCGCCGATGGAGAAATTCTTCATGCTCAATCCGGAAAAAGTATATCAGGCCATGAAAGAATTGGCCCAATTATGATCGGAACGGGAGGAGAATATGGCTGAGAAAATCGTTATGCCCCAGCTAGGGGAAAGTGTAACGGAAGGAACCATCTCCAAGTGGCTCGTAAACATCGGGGATAAAGTCCAAAAATACGATCCCGTATGCGAAGTGATTACCGATAAAGTTACTGCGGAGGTTCCTTCTACGGTGAGCGGGACGATATCCGACATCGTCGTTCAAGAAGGCGAAACGGTGGCGGTAGGAGCTTTGATTTGCTGTATTGCGACGGAAGATCAAGCGAGCGCGCCGGTTGAAGCAATGACTGCCGCTCAAGATCAGGGAGCTGATGACGCGACGGCACAAGCAGCCGTGAACCAACGGTATTCGCCGGCCGTGCTCAAACTGGCGCAAGAAAACAACCTGGATCTTTCCCGTATCGAAGGATCGGGCGCTGGCGGACGCATCACCAGAAAAGACATCTTGGAGATTGTGCAAGGAAAGAGGCCGGTTGATGACCAATCTGCCGTCCATTCTCCGTTACATCCGGCAGACGAGACGATCCCGGTTACCGCCATCCGTAAAACGATTGCCAAACGCATGCTGGAAAGCAAGCGGGAGATCCCCCACGCCTGGCTTATGGTAGAATGCGATGTCACCAATCTGGTACGTTATCGCGACCGGATAAAAGAGGAGTTTCAGAAAAAAGAAGGCATCCCTTTAACATATTTGCCGTTCTTTATCAAGTCGGTTGCCGAAGCCTTGAAGGAATTCCCGATCTTAAATTCGCAGTGGGCAGATGATCGCATTATCGTCAAAAAAGCGGTTCATATCTCGATTGCCGTTGCAACCGATCAAGAGTTATTCGTTCCCGTCATTAAGGACGCCGACCAACAAAGCATTTCCGGTCTTGCCAGAGCAGTGAATGAATTGGCCAAAAAGACGAGGGAGGGCAGGTTAACGGCAGAGGATACCGCCGGCGGAACGTTTACCGTCAATAACACAGGCTCTTTCGGCTCCGTTCTGTCAGCCCCGATCATCAATCCTCCGCAAGTGGCCATTTTGAGTGTCGAAGCCATCGTAAAACGCCCGATCGTCCTGGATAACCAGATTACTGTACGCGAAATGATGAACATCTGTCTTTCCCTCGATCACCGGGTGTTGGACGGTCTGGTGTGCGGACGCTTCTTGCAGAGAGTCAAAGAAAAGTTGGAAGGTTACGGCACGGATACCGGCACCGCACTCGATTAAAGGAAAGGGGCGATGAAATCATGCATTTTGATTTAACCGAGGAACAAGCGCTGATAAAGAAGACGATGCGTGATTTTGCGGAAGGCGAGGTGGCTCCGGGCGCGGATGAACGGGATCGCACGAAGCAATTTCCGGAAGAGGTTTTCGATAAATTAACGAAGCTGGGACTCATGGGGCTGCCTTTTCCCGAACAATACGGCGGCGGGGGAGCAGATACGATAAGCTTTGCTATTGCTGTCGAAGAATTAAGCCGGGTATGCGCCTCCACGGGCATCACCTATTCGGCCCATATTTCGTTAGGCGGGGCGCCCATCCATTTATTCGGAACGCACGAACAAAAGGAGAAATACTTAACTCCCCTTTGTACAGGAGAATACTTGGGGGCGTTTGGGCTGACGGAACCGAATGCCGGATCCGATGCAGGCGGAACCCGAACGACAGCGAAGCTGGATGGGGAGCAGTGGATCATTTCCGGTTCCAAATGCTTTATTACCAATGCAAGCTATGCCAAAAATCTATCGCTCACCGCCGTAACGGATCGCTCCAAAGGGACGGATGGAATCAGCGCGTTTATCGTGCCTACCGATGCGCCAGGATTTACGGTCCTTAGCAATTATGAAAAGATGGGCCTTCACGCATCGAATACAACGGAGTTAATTCTGGAAAATGTAAACGTTCCCAAAAAAAATCTCCTGGGGAAAGAAGGACATGGATACAAGCAGTTTTTAGCTACGCTTGACGGAGGGAGAATCGGGATCGGGGCTATGGCTGTCGGGATCGCGCAAGGGGCTTATGAAAAATCGCTCCAATATGCCAAAGTAAGAAAACAATTTGGCCACAGCTTATCATCCTTTCAAGCTATCCAGTTTAAACTGGCCGACATGGCCATGAATATTGAACTTGCCCGCAACATGGTGTATAAAGCGGCATGGCTTAAGGATCAAGGAAGAAAATTTAAGAAGGAAGCGGCGATGGCCAAATTATTTGCTTCGGAAATCTGTATGAAGGCATGCGATCAGGCCGTTCAGATCCATGGCGGCTATGGTTATATGAAGGAATACCAGGTGGAGCGGTTTTTCCGGGACGCCAAGCTTTTGGAGATCGGGGAAGGAACTTCGGAAGTGCAACGAATGGTGATTGCACGCCAGATCGGGTGTTAAAGGGGGTTGGTGCTATGTTCAAGAAGATTCTAATCGCGAACCGGGGGGAGATAGCGGCTCGAGTGATCCGTACTTGCAAATCGCTGGGCATTGCCACCGTCAGCATATACTCGAAAGTGGATAAGGAAGCCCCTCATGTCAAAATGGCGGATGAGGCCTACGAGGTCGGAAATCCCAAAGTAACGGACAGCTATTTAAAAATCGATAAAATTTTAGAAATCGCCCGTCTTTCAAAAGCGGATGCGATTCACCCCGGATACGGCCTTCTCTCGGAAAATCCCGAATTTGCCCGCCGCTGTGAGGAGGCCGGTATCGTATTCATCGGTCCATCCGCGGATATTATCTCCCGCATGGGCAGTAAAATTGAATCCCGGAATATCATGGAAAAAGCGGGTGTCCCTGTCGTCCCCGGCATTTCCTATCCATTAGCGGATGCGGAAGAAGCAGCACGGGCAGCCCATCGTATCGGCTATCCGGTCATGCTCAAGGCTTCGGCCGGCGGCGGCGGGATCGGCATGCAGATCGTTAATAACGAATCGGAAATGAAGCAAGCATTTGAAGGGAACCGGAAACGTGCTTCTGATTTCTTCGGAGACGGGGCCATGTATATGGAGAAGGTCGTGGAACATCCCCGGCACATCGAAATTCAGATTTTGGCCGATTCCTATGGGAATACCGTCCACTTGGGGGAACGGGAATGTTCCATTCAACGCCGTCATCAAAAAGTAGTGGAGGAAGCCCCTTCTGTCTATTTGGATGAACTCACGAGAAGCAAAATGGGAGAAGCGGCGGTAAGGGCGGCTCAGTCCATCGGATACCGGAATGCAGGAACGATCGAGTTTTTAGTTGACGGGAATAAAAATTTCTATTTCCTTGAAATGAATACTCGTCTGCAGGTGGAGCATACGATTACAGAAGAGATTACCGGCTTGGACTTGGTTGCAGAGCAATTGCGAATTGCGGCCGGACATTCCTTGAATTTTGGTCAATCCGATGTGCAACGCGACGGTCATGCGATTGAAGTGCGGATTTATGCGGAAGATCCGAAGACGTTCTTCCCATCTCCGGGAGTGATTACGAAGTTTGCCATACCTGAAGGAGACGGAATCCGCCATGAGTTGGCTGTACAGGATGGTTCCATGGTCACTCCTTTCTATGATCCGATGATTGCGAAGCTCATAGTCAAAGGGAAGGATCGCGACGAAGCGATTGACCGGCTTCAAAAGGCGCTGGCCGATTATCAGGTTGAGGGCATCAAAACAAACATCCCGATGCTGCAAGAAGTCATCGCGCATCCCGCATTCCGTTCAGGCGATACGACAACGGGTTTCGTTGCGAACTATTTAATGGAGAAGACATGACTTGATCGGATAGGGCCTCGGCGAGTTGCCGGAAGGTTATTCGTAGAACAGGAGGTTATTCAGGTGAGCAAAATAGCGGCGGTTATGGCGGGGAATGTGTATCAACTCCTTGTCAAGCCTGGGGATCAAGTCGAAGCGGGACAAAACGTGGCCGTGTTGGAATCGATGAAAATGGAGATCACGATTACGGCCGGTTCCGCCGGGACGGTAAAAGAAGTACTCGTGAGCGAAGGGGACTTTGTTAATGAAGGAGATCTATTGATCGAGCTGGATTAAACGTATGCTGGGGGTTGGGGAGATGAACTGGCCGGCGAGTGTGACGATCAAAGAGGTTGGTCCAAGGGATGGATTACAGAATGAGAAGGTCTTTGTGTCAACAGAGGATAAAATCGCTTGGATCAACCAATTGTCCGGCACCGGTATCCCATCGATTGAAATCACTTCATTTGTGAATCCCAAGTGGATCCCGGCGCTGGCGGATGCCGTTGAAGTTGCGACAGGAATTGAACGGATGCCCGGCATCATTTATTCGGCTCTCGTTCCGAATCGTCAAGGCCTGGAGCGAGCGTTGGAAGCCGATGTGGATGAAGCAGCCGTCTTTATGTCTGCCAGCGAAACTCATAATCAAAGGAACATAAACAAGCCGCTTCGCGCTACCTTTCCCATTCTAAGTGAAGTGGCGCAAGAAGCCCTTGCAGCCGGAAAGTCAGTCCGCGGTTATGTGTCCACCGTCTTCGGTTGTCCCTATGAGGGTCCTGTGTCCATCGACGAGGTGATCCGGGTCGCGGAAACGTTGTTCGAAATGGGGATTGGCGAGTTATCTCTCGGGGATACGATCGGCATTGCAAATCCGAAGCAGGTGCAGGATGTATTGGATATTCTATTAAAGCGTTTTGATGCCAAAAAACTGGCCCTGCACTTTCACGATACGCGCGGGACGGCTTTGGCTAATATTCTGGTATCCATGGACATGGGGATCACGACGTTTGATGCCTCCGTCGGCGGGTTGGGCGGATGCCCGTATGCGCCTGGGGCCTCGGGCAATGTGGCTTCGGAGGATTTGCTTTACATGCTGGATGCGATGGGGATTCACACGGGGGTAAATCGGGAAAAGCTGCTCTCCGCGGCCCGTTTTATTCAGGAAAAGATAGGAAGAGAGTTGCCAAGCCGTAATCTTCAGGCCGGCAGCTTGAACGGATAGCAGGCTCATGATTCGGTTCCGGGAAGGAGGGGGATCGTGGAAAAAGCCGTATTGGTCTCCAACATGGGAAATGGAATTGTACTCATGACGTTAAATCGGCCGGAAGCCGCCAATGCGCTGTCGATAAAGATGCTGGAACAATTGCGGGATGCGGCCGCGACATGCAAATTTGACCGGTCTGTTCGCTGTATCGTGGTCACAGGGGCTGGAGAGAAAGCCTTTTGCGCAGGCGCCGATTTAAAAGAGCGCGCAGGAATGGACATGAACCAGGTTCGCAGGACGGTTGCTTTGATTCGCGAGAGCATCAATGATCTAGAAGCGTTGCCCCAGCCGGTCATTGCCGCCGTAAATGGAGCCGCTGTGGGCGGGGGAATGGAATTGGCGTTGGCCTGCGATATTCGGATCGCCTCCGAAACGGCAACATTCACTCTAGCTGAAACTTCGCTTGGGATTATTCCCGGCGCGGGCGGAACGCAGCGGCTGCCGAGGCTGATCGGGAAGGGGCGCGCCAAAGAGCTCATTTTCACGGCAAGAAAAATCGGGGCCAAAGAGGCGAGGGACATGGGGGTGGTGGAGTATGTGGCGCCGCCTGCATCCCTTCTCGATAAAGCGCTGGAAATAGCGGGCCAAATTGTTCGAAATGCTCCTATCGCCGTGGCGGAGGCCAAGTTCGCCATCGATAAGGGATGTGATGCGGATCTGGCCACCGGGCTTGCGATTGAGCAAAATGCCTATGAAGTAACGATTCCGACTAAGGATCGCTTGGAAGGACTGCAGGCGTTCAAAGATAAGCGCCCACCCCTATTTAAGGGCGAGTAACAAGCATTTTGCAGAAAAGGAGGAAGAGGGGATGTCCATGGACATAAAGCCGGAGGAGCTGCAGGAACGTACTTCACGCATCCTCAAAGGGGGGGCGCCGGCTTATCATCAAAAGAATGCGGAGCGAGGAAAACGATTTGTTCGCGACCGTTTGAAGCTGTTGTTTGATCCGGGTTTCGAGCTGGAGGATGCGTTATTTGCCAACTGCGCGGCAGAAGATCTTCCGGCGGATGGCGTGGTTACGGCGATCGGAAAGATTAACGGGAGAACCGTGTGCGTGATGGCCAATGATTCCACCGTAAAAGCCGGTTCTTGGGGAGCGCGTACGGTAGAGAAGATCATTCGAATCCAAGAGACGGCAGACAAAATGAGAGTGCCGTTGATTTACCTCGTGGATTCGGCAGGTGCCCGCATTACGGACCAGGTCGAGATGTTCCCCGGCAGGCGCGGAGCTGGCCGTATTTTTTACAATCAGGTCAAATTGTCGGGTAAAATCCCTCAAATCTGCTTGCTCTTCGGTCCATCGGCTGCAGGCGGAGCATACATTCCGGCATTTTGCGATATCGTGATTATGGTGGATGGAAATGCATCCATGTATCTCGGTTCCCCGCGGATGGCGGAGATGGTGATCGGGGAAAAGGTTACGCTAGAAGAGATGGGTGGCGCGCGCATGCATTGCTCGGTATCCGGATGCGGCGATGTGCTGGCCCAAAACGAAGAAGAAGCCATTTCGATGGCACGACGATATCTCAGCTATTTTCCCGCTAATTTTTCCGAAAAACCGCCGGTCGCGGAAGCAGCGGCGCCACCGTATTTTGAGAAATCATTAGAAGAGCTTATCCCGTCCAATCAGAATGCCCCGTTCAATATGTATGACCTGATTGATCGGATAATTGACGAGGGATCATTCTTTGAGATGAAGAAGCTGTTTGCCGGCGAACTGATTACGGGGTTGGCCCGTATGAACGGAAAACCGGTTGGGATCATTGCCAATCAGCCGCGGGTGAAAGGAGGCGTGCTGTTTCACGATTCGGCGGATAAGGCAGGCCGATTTATTACCCTTTGCGACGCGTTTCATATCCCGCTTCTGTTTCTCGCCGACGTCCCCGGTTTTATGATCGGCACCAAGGTGGAGCGGGCGGGAATTATCCGCCATGGCGCGAAAATGATTTCGGCCATGTCCGAAGCGAGCGTGCCTAAAATCTCGGTGATCGTCCGTAAAGCATATGGAGCAGGCCTCTATGCGATGGCTGGTCCCGCGTTTGAACCGGATTGCTGTCTCGCATTGCCTACCGCTCAAATTGCGGTGATGGGGCCGGAAGCTGCGGTCAACGCCGTCTATGCCAATAAAATTGCGCAGCTGCCTGAACACGAGCGGGCCTCTTTTATTGAACAACAGCGGGAGAAATATAAGCAGGATATCGATATTTACCGGCTAGCCTCCGAAATGATTGTTGACGGGATCATTCCGGCCAATTCGCTGCGCGACGAGTTAGTGAATCGATTCGAGGCTTATTCATCAAAGGTTGTCGTCTTCTCTGAGCGGAAGCACCCGGTATATCCGGTTTAATTGCTGGCCTTTCCGAACAGCACCACGCGTTTAGCGACGCGCCGGTGCTGTTTTTTGCGTGGACGGCATATCATAATCTTGAGTCAGAGGATGAATGGTTTGGATACCGCTTTGCCTATTAGGGGAAGGAGGCAGATCCGGATCAGATGGATATTCGACAGCTTCATTATTTTACCGAAGTGGCCAAACATAAAAATTTTACAAAAGCTTCGCAGGTCCTGTATGTTTCTCAGCCATCCATCAGCAAGATGATCAAAAGCCTCGAAGACGAATTGGGAGTTACTTTGCTTGATCGTTCCGAGAGGGAGGTTGTGCTCACGGATACAGGAAAGCTGGTAAATGAAAAGGCTTTAAACATTTTGCAGCTGCTAGAGGAGTTATCTTCTTCTGTTAATGAGCTGGTTCAAGTGCAACGAGGAAAAGTGAAGATGGGAATCATGCCTACAATCGGCGCATTGCTATTCCCCAAAATTATTGCCGGCTTCAAGAAGAGATATCCCGGGATTGAGATTCAAATGGCCGAATACAGCGCGAAGCAGGTAGAGACGCAGATGGAGCAAGGAAAAATCGATTTTGGGGTCACGGTGTTGCCGGTGGACACTCGGCTGTATGGGACGGTTTCCTTGTTATCTGAAGAACTGGTTGTCATTGTAAGCAGTCACCATTGGCTTGTCGGAAGAAAATCCGTCAATTTAATTGAATTAAAGAATGAGCCGTTTATTCTGTTCACGAAGGAATTCGCCCTTCATGACGTAGTTTGGCAAGCTTGCTTGCGGGCCGGGTTCGAACCCGAGGTAGCTCATACGACCTCCCTGTGGGATTTCTGCTGCGAGATGGTGGCGTCTCAATTAGGAATTTCATTGATCCCCAGATCGATGGCGAACCGTCTGCATCATCTTGCCGTTTATCCCGTTTCGATTTCCCATCCGGAGATTGCTTGGGAGTTGGCCCTTATTTATCCCCGGGATAAATACCTTTCTTATGCATCCCGGGAGTTTATTGCCTATATCCAGGCCAATCCGCCAAATCAACCGGGATTATGAACAGCGCCGGGTTCCATCATGAATGAGAATCCTTGTATGGAACCCTCCCATAAGTTAAAGTCAATTCGCTTATACTTAGAGCTGCACTTCTTCTTATATAATTCATCTTTTTGATATAATAAAAAGCAGTTAAACGAGGCCATTCGCTTGAACGGATTGTTCATGCCCGGCGACTTCATCGATGAGCCGATGCATGGCTAATTGTTGCATGCGATCTTGAACGGGATGATGAGATGCAGTTGTACACCAGGGGCTTCGGTTGGACAAGCCCGGTTTTGATTAGAGCGGGTTTGATAGATTGATAGATGAAACGATAACCGCAACCGGCAGGTGGTCGGAGCGGTGTACTTTGTTATGAAAGGTGATGACTATGGCACGCGTTTTGCTAATCAACGGAGGTTCCGAAGGACATATCAACCCGACCCTTGGTGTGGTTCAAGAACTTATCCGTCGTGGCGAAGAGGTGGTTTACTTTGTCGCGGAACAATATCGTGATCGCGTCGAGCCGACGGGCGCAGAGGTGATCACATTCGATGGCGGAAAATTTGTGGAGGCGTTCCTTGCCGGAGGAAGAAATCCTTGGGCGCGAGCGGGTGGACTTTTGCGCACCGCCGACATCGTCATTCCTGGTGTCCTGGAGCAAATCTAAGGAGAACGCTTTGACTACATCATTCATGACTCGATGTTCGGCTGCGGGCGTTTGGTTGCCCAAATACTCGGCCTGCCGGCAATCAACTCGTGCACGAGTTTTGCAATTCAACAAAACAGCTTTGACAATCTGCAAGATCGCCTCTCGCGCCAATTTCCAGCAGACGTGAATCAACGTGCGCAACAAGAGTTTCAACAGCTGGTCAGTAACGTGCAATCGAGATACAAGGTGCAGATTAACTCCGGCTTCGAAGTTTTCTGGAATCCCGCGCCATTGACGATTGTCTACACGTCGAAGCGCTTTCAACCCGATGGAGACAGCTTTGATGAGACGTATAAGTTCGTTGGACCGTCGATCGTGCCGCGCTCTCACAGTCAATTTGATTTATCTAATGTGGACACGGATCAACTGATTTATATATCACTCGGTACGGTTTTCAATCAAGCAGAGGATTTTTACAAGCTCTGTTTTGCGGCGTTCGCCGAAACGAAGTACACCGTGATTTTATCCGTCGGCAGACAAACCCGGATTGCGGAATTGGGAGACATTCCTCCGAATTTTATCGTTCGAAACTATGTGCCGCAACTCGAAGTACTGCAACACGCCAAATTGTTTATCACACACGGCGGCATGAACAGCGCCAGTGAGGGACTATATTATGGGGTGCCGCTGATTGTGCTTCCCCAAAGCGCCGACCAACCGATGGTGGCGCGCCGTGTGGCTGAAATCCGTGCAGGCATTTCCCTAAATCAAGAAGGCTTAATCGCGGGTGATCTTAGAGAAGCGGCAGAACGCGTGCTCAAGGATGCGTCATTTCGAAAGGCATGTGTTGAAATTGGCGATTCGTTCCGATCTGCGGGCGGTTATCGCCGAGCCGTCGAGGAGATCTTCGCGTATAAACGAAGTCTAGGATTGAATAAGTAAAATAAGATTGATTCCTTTACTTGATTTGTAATCGTTAAGCCAAGTGAATGTTTTATAATTGAAAGTAACGATATCGATGGCCGATTAAATGAAAAAAGCCGATTCCTCCCTTAGAGCAGGAAAAATCGGCTTTACTTTTTAGTCCAAGAATTGGCCTATATTACGCAAGATGATTGAATTAACTCAGAAAATTATAAGTTTTGTTATAAAGGTTACGGAGGTTTGTATTTTTTTTTAGAAATCTCATAATTTTATGCCAAACGACCGATACAGTTTTTACATGAAAGGAGGAGATCTTTATGAGGAAATCAAAATATGTGAAAGGAACAAAAGTGCTTGTAAGTCTATTAATTAGTTTGCATGTGTTTACTTTTTCGAGCATTTCCTTCGCTGCAGCAAACGAGCTCAATGATATTGATGCCGGAATCGCAAGCCTAAATTATGATCGCAATGAAGTTTTGGCCGTAAAAGGCGATCAAATCAGCAGTTTTGTTCCCAAAGAAGGCATTCATTCCAACGATAAATTTATCGTGGTTGAACGGGAGAAAAAATCACTCACAACATCTCCCGTAGATATTTCCATTATTGATTCGATCACGAACCGTACTTATCCGGGCGCAATACAGCTTGCAAATCAGGATTTTGCGGATAATCAGCCTAGTCTGGTTATGGCCGCGAGAAAACCATTAGATATTACCATTGATTTACCCGGGTTGAAGAGCGAAAATACGATTACCGTTCAAAATCCAACTTACAGCAGCGTTTCTAGTGCCATTGATCAGCTCGTGTCGACTTGGGGCGAGAAGTATTCCGGAACGCATACACTGCCTGCGAGATTACAGTACGCAGAATCCATGGTTTACAGCCAAAATCAAATTGCCAGTGCATTGAACGTGAATTCTAAAGTGCTGAACGGTACGCTCGGAATCGACTTTAACGCGGTCGCAAGCGGCGAGAAAAAAGTGATGGTTGCCGCTTATAAGCAAATCTTTTATACCGTAAGCGCAGCGCTTCCTAACAATCCATCGGATTTGTTTGATGACAGTGTGACGTTTGCTGAATTAGTCCGTAAAGGGGTAAGTAATCAGTCTCCGCCTCTGATGGTATCTAACGTAGCTTATGGCAGAACCATTTACGTGAAATTGGAGACGACCTCAAAGAGCAGCGATGTACAAACCGCATTTAAATTATTGCTCAATAACCCTAGCATACAAGCTAGCGGACAGTACAAAGATATTTATGAAAACAGTTCGTTTACTGCCGTTGTATTTGGCGGCGATGCCCAAACACATAACCAGGTCGTCACGAAAGACTTCAATGTCATCCAAAATGTAATCAAGGACAATGCAGAATTTAGCAGTAAGAATCCAGCTTACCCTATTTCATATACCAGTGTGTTCTTGAAAGACAATTCCATAGCTGCGGTTCACAACAATACAGACTATATCGAGACAAAAACGACAGAATATACGAAAGGCAAAATAACGCTTGATCATAGCGGTGCATATGTAGCTCAGTTTGAAGTGTCTTGGGACGAGTTTACCTTTGATGAGAATGGACAAGAAATCATTACTCATAGAACTTGGGAAGGGAATTGGCAAGATAAAACAGCGCATTTCTCGACAGAGATTCCGCTTCCGCCTAATGCGAAGAACATCAAAATTTTTGCAAGAGAATGCACAGGTCTTGCCTGGGAATGGTGGAGAACCATTTTAGATGAACCTAACGTTCCGTTAACCAGCAATATAAATGTTTCCATTTGGGGAACCACGTTGCATCCGTCAGCATCCATAAGTCACTAGTCATTTCTGAAAATCTTCCCATTCATTTGGGGAGATTTTCTTTTTGGCAATAAAAATAGTTCTGGACTAATCGTCGCCACACTATTTCACAAAACCCGTATTTTGTACATATGTATATAAAACGAAAAATACCATGACCTATATGTGTACATGTTAATTGACACAAAGTTGCCCTCTTTAGCCTACATTACCCTTTTAATTTTTCCATTATTCCGGAGTAATAATCAATTGTCCGCTCGAAATTGGTACCGGGGCATCGCTAAAGCCCCGGTTCTGAAACCATGGAGCCCGGAGTATACCGTACATTACTGTTGCGGCGGTTTGGGTTTCGGATTGCAGTTCGTAACCCCTCCACATTCTGCATGTCCACTTGGGTCAATATATTTCAGCGGATTATTCTGCACATACGTATACCGATTCAAACTCAGCGAGTTTGTCAGTTCCCCTTCATACGTATCTCCGATATAAACCGCTTTTCCTCCGGCGAGTAGAAATTAGAATGTTACGCTTGTTCTGCCCAGTTAGCCGGATATGTTACATAGATAAATCGTGCATATTCTGGCACAGAAAATTGAATCTTACTTCCTTTTGGAATCAGGATCACTTCTCCTGGACCAGCTGACACCTTTGTACCATCAATGATAACATCCAGATGTCCCTCAATCACATAATCAATTTCATCATAGTTAAGTGTCCAGTCAAAGGTTGTTTCTTTCATCTCCATGATACCGCAGCCAAGTCTTGGACTTTCCTTTAGCGAAAAAAGATCTTTACAATAGACGATATCATTAGGGTTGCCTGTATCGAGACGATCCTCTTCTGTTACTTTCATATTTGGCACTTTAACAGAAGTAATCCCTCCAGGACCTCTATGAACGTTCTGTTCAATAGCATCAGCCCCTATTTTTTCCATGATGATTTTACGAACCATCTCTTCAATCATCTTTTTATCGATACTCATGGGTACCCTCCTCTACTTCTTAGGTGTAGTTTTTTGGAACCATTATACTTGCAATGAGCATAGCAACCATTACAGCTGTGATAGACTTTTGAACATCGATTCTGTTCTCGGCTAAAAGGAGGTGTGAAACAAATTTCACTACGGTATATGACTTCTTTCTCCGTAATCACACTACGCGGAACGGAAAACGATGACGCCATATTCTGTGTCATTTCCTCATTTCCCATACCAGAAAATAAACACAAAGAGGCCTAAAGTTATACCGCTTCCTATCAAGTAGGAATGCTATAACCTTAAGCCTCTTTGCTTTAGTAAGACTACGCCTTTGTAGTCCTCTATTCCATTTTAAACGTGAATGAAACTGTTGTTCCACACGCTGTAGATTCAAATTGCATGCTCCCTTTTAGTTTATCCTCTACATAGCTATTTACAATAGATAAACCTAAACTTTTTTGTGAACATTCTTCAACGTTGATGCGAATAGATGCCATACCACAGCCATTACAACATTTTATCCAACCGAAAATCCCCCGTTGGTCTGGAATCCTCTCATTTTCCCCTCGCTATTGTATTTTAACTACTGATTAATCACAATGGACCCAAACCAGAGCCAGTACAACCCAGCCTGCGTAGAGACTTCCCCGCGTGTGCGTCAAACCGAACTTCGTCCCGTCCCGTAAATGCGCCTCATCCTCCTGGAAGCAAGCCAACGCCTCCTGCCCATTGCCCGCTTCTGAGTGCTGCATACGCATCGCCTAGAAAATATTCCTTCATATTTTCCCGAAAGGTCTAACGAAGACGCTGCTTGTTACATTATCAACCGATATTGACCTCATATGCACCCGATAGTCATCTCGTCTGCACCCGAAATTGATTTCTCTATTCTATGATATGGGATCTTGCACAAAGGAGTAATTATATGAAAATGGTACAACGATGGGTAAGCATTTTTCTGTCCGCGGCGATACTATTGCCCCTCGTCGGTGGTACGACAGCCCGAAGACAGCATTTTTTATGTCTGTCAGTGCAGGAACTGCATTAAACAAGCTTACCGGACTTTGCGGCAGCACCGGCAGCATGAGCCTCAACAGTACAATTAGCCATAGCGCATGCCTCAAACGCGCATGGATGCGTCTGCGGAACAGATGCTGAACTAGAATGTATGCTCTTTGCCGTCCCGGCGTCAATGCTTCAAAAGCCGTTTTCAGGGCAGGGATTTCATCGAGTTTAATTTGAAATTCTTCAGGAATTATGAATTCTGTACTTTTTTTAAACTTCACTTCCAAACCGGCCTTTTCATCATCAAGGAACACCTCTATTCAATTTTTCGATCGGCTGACAGTCTTGTCTAACGCCGGACGAGAATAAAGTTTGCTTGAATCGGTTAAGCCGGACCAAAGCTTCTCGATCGATGTCGTGAACGGAAAATCCAAGGATAATGTTAAACTCATTCTTCTTCCTCCTCTAATTAATTTCATTACCTCCTTAAAGTATCGGCTCTTCCGACGTAGCGGCCACGAGACGAGAACTCCAGGTTGTGCTATCCTGCTCTTACTAAGAAGACTGCCGATCAAATTCTCGGCAGCCTTCTTCTCGTGTCTATCAACTCTCGTACCCGTTAGCTGAATAGGACGATTCAACCAATAAATTGCCTCAAGAGCTGGTTAAACTTGTCACGTTCTTCCCAGAAAGGACCATGACCGCTGTAATGAAACGGAACAAGCTGTGAATTTCTTATTTTTTGATTTAGTTCCTGAGCTTGTGCAAAGGGAATAACTTTGTCGTGAACGCCGTGAACGATTAAGGTTGGGACAAGTATTTTCTGCAAATCCGCATAAAGCTTCTCATCTCTTAGCGTAATTATGATTGCTGCTGTTGACCAGCCTGCTGCTTGCAACCCCAATTGAAAAAACCACTCAGAGAATGGACATGTTATATATTGAAAGAAAAAGGTGTCTGTTACTTCTCGCATCATCTTCGGGCGGTCATTTAACGCTTGAGCAAGGAATCTGTTCGCGGTATCTGTAGTAAAGCCTATTGGAGCTGCAGCGTCGACAAGGACAAGATTGGATACTCCGTAATTATTGAATCGGGACATATACCGAATGGCGATTGCTCCACCTGTAGAGTGACCCACAAGAGTAAAATTGTCTAATTTGAGTACGCCAACTACTGTACGAATATCATCTGCCAATCGGTTAAAATGATAGCCACTCATTGGTTTATCCGACTTTCCGAATCCTCTCCAGTCGATTCCGATACAGCGGTAGCCCATTGCGGGAAGAACATCAAACTGATACTCAAACTGTTTATGGTTTAACGGCCAACCATGTAAAAACACTATCGTCTTCCTGCCCTCGGGATTTATATCTTCCACATATAATTTTACGCCAGACTCTACCGCAACATAGTATCCCACACCGATCCCCCCATCAATAAAAATAGCTTTAACACTAAACTATTCACGGAGGCAAACATAGGTGAATACCTACTCTTTTTCAAAACTGTCTATCTTCCGGGTGACATTTATCGTTTTGGCCATACCACTGTGCGGCCTCCTGCCTATTATCCCTTTTCCGTATAAAACGCTTCGCACCGAGTATAACGAGTGATACAATGATGCCCCCAACAATAATCATACTCATCGTGATCAAGCCGCCGAGTCCAGGCACTGATTCGTTGAAGGTTATGATTGGTCCGCCATATTGATGCGGCAAGATGGTAAACCTCATGATTTCCAAGTAGGCGAGGTGAAAACCAATCGACGCCCAGAGACTCCCTGTCCATAGACGGAGCAGCTGCAAACATATTCCAAAGCTTAGAATTAATATGATATAAGGCATGTTAATGATATTTCCGGGAGCAAGTCCAAAGAGCACTTGAAGCTGGGTAACTGTAATAGGGACAAGTATAAATAGAATAATCTGAAATAAGACAGCTAGCCAAGCCGCGAATCGATGACGTAAGAGATCATACAGCATGCCTCGCAATCCTAATTCCTCTGGTAAAGCTTCATATAGAAAAGCAATGAGAGCATTGATAAGCAGCGCAGCAAGCCACTGATCGGGGGTATGCCATTTTTCAATGACGATCCATCCTTGAGAACTGGCTATTATGAAACCTAATGAAGCCAGTGCAATTGCCAAGAGAACCCCAGTAATAAAGTGATGCAGTCTTTTCCAGGAGTATACTGATGGTTTGGATTTAGCACCCAGTTATCTTATAGACATGCGGATACAAATACAAAATTATCGGAACAGCCAGCCCACTCATGACAATACCCTGAACGAACGATTTAGAATTTCTTGATAAGCCGAGCAACTGTTCAGCAACATCACCGGCAAGACCAGCTAGGAACAGACTCACGACTAATGTTGACCATCCGGCGAGCATCAAAAGCATCCATTTCTTATCTTTCATTTGACCAGCTCTCCTTTTTTTATCACGTTGGCCATACAACTGCGCAGCCTCCTATAAGTCCTTTCTAGTGAACAGATGAACAGTTAAGTAATAGGAAGCAATGAGTAACAGTAAGATCCCGATTGAAATAAGAAATAAAATTTGACCACTGATAAAGCTTTCCTCGCTCATCATATTCATCAACATTGCTAGAGGATTAATCAGAGCAAACAGGATTATCAAAAATACGACATTGATAATTTCTGTTCCTTTTTTACTAAGTGTATAAAAAAGCGGCATATAAATTGAAATTATAACAAGCATCATTCCTACTGGAACGAATAAGCCCAAGATCGAATAGTCTGGTTTGTTAAGGTGTGGGACTGCTAGTGTAACGAGCGAGTGAATCCCGCAGGAAGCAAGGATTCCAAAAAGCGTACCAATGATGGTTGTTATGTATTTAGATAGAACACCTGAATCCGTGAAAGGGTTACGAATAAGAGAACCATCACTATCAGCTGTAACGATAGGCGCAGAAAGCAGAGGTGATGACTCGATTCACTTGAAAAAGACATCACGAAACAAAGCTTCCCTTGTGCAAAGCTTGAACGGAAACATAGGTTCGCAATCTATTATCCCGACAAGGTCCCGTAAATGCGCTGGAATGTCTGAAACCATGGACTATGTCTTCCGAAGCGGAGCTTCGTTTGTCTGGCAT
>NZ_LDIG01000214.1 GCF_015845845.1 Paenibacillus dendritiformis | reverse complement strand
CAATGTCATTAAGTTAAGCTCAAAGACAAGAGCGGAAATAAAAATGGAATCCGAAACGGCATGGGAAAAAGCCCTGTGCCGTTTGTTTTTGGTGCAAGCAAGGAAAAAGCGTACAGCAAACAAAGCGGACGGAAGATCCGCTTAAAAAATGTTCATATGAAACGAATTATGCTACTCTATAGACGAAGCTAACAACTGATTTGTAGCGTATTTTGCGCGTATTCTGCTGCCCTGGGCGAACGGGGCGAATCGGCAAAATGTTTTTGCGGATCAGTGCTTCAACATCGGGCGGGGGTTCATCGTGCCGTGAGCGCAGGAAATGTCTAGAAACGTGAACGGCAACCGTGAAGTTGACTTGGTATGAGTGCCGTTTATCCATTTGGGAAATGACGACGTGTGAGGTCATCATTTCAGCGAAATTGTACATGATCATTCTTGCGAAAATCTCTTGGGTGATGGACTCTCGTCTCTTTGCGTGAAAATTCGTCAGACCGACAGTGTACTTTAATGCCCTGAAAGAGGTTTCAATGCCCCATCGCCTGTTATACATAGACTTGATTTCATCGGGTGGGAAATCAGCGGCAGAAAGATTCGTAATGACGGTCTCATAAGCGCCATGAGGCAGGACGAAACGAACAACCCGAAAGGTAATCGGGTAAAACAAGTTCTCATGCAAATCCAAAAAATCAAATGTAGACGTGGAAGGAACGAACTTGTACATCTCGGGATTAGCCTTGACCTCTTTGGTTTGTTTTTTGGTGAGTGTCAGATGAACGTCCCTATCAAACTCTCCGCTAGAGGGCAAACGCAAGCCCGAAAGAATACCATTGGAATCCAAATCCTTTACCCGTATGACATAGTTCCACCCTTTGCGTTCAAGGTGCGCGAAATTGTTGTAACTTTCATAACCTCTATCGGCAATAACAATGGTTTTGCCCTTGATGGGAGAACGGTCAACCATAGCAGCCAGCGCCCTTCCCTCGTTGCACAACCTTCGTGGTTGAACAATGGCATCCACGTACAGTCTGTTGCACAAGTCATAGGCAGCGTTCAAATGCAGAAGGCTATAGCCTTTCGTGTTCGGTTGACTTTGAAAATAGGTGTCCGTGTCCGCAGAGTCAGTTGCGATATGTAAATCCGAACCGTCAACGGCAAGTAATCGATACCCTCGGTAGTCCTTGATATCCGTATACGATTGCGTAAATGCGTGAAACAAGAATTCCACAGCAGACGGCAGGATTTTATTCCTCTGTTGGACAAAAGCGGAAGTGGTTGCGGTGTTTACGTTATAACCTTGGGATTCCAGGAGTTCCTTATATATGCTGTTGCCCCCCATGGAGATCAGGAGTTGCATCACCGTTTCAAAGGATAGCTTTTTCTTTCGGGTAAAATCTTTTTCAGGGTTTTTGACATAAGGTGCTGGTGCGGCTGCCATTTCTCGTATGAGGGATGTCAGCGTTTCTTTTAGCGAATTCGCGTACTCATTCATTGGCGTAACCTCCTCGTTTTTTCAAGGGGCTTCGCCACACATATCCATCTACCTGTTAAGTCTTGATTTTCTTTTGAAACAAAAAAAAGAGCGGGCTATCTTTTTGATAACCTGCTCTTGTGCTTGATTATGGTTTCCGCGCCTTATCTTAATGACATTGACCTTGCGGGGTCCCTTTTTTTGATCATTTGATTGAGTGAGTAGTTGCGTATCGTTGTTATGGAAAAGAACAAAAAAGTTACTCCGAAATTGTGATAAATCCTGAATCCGTGAAAGGGTTACGAATAAGAGAACCATCACTATCAGCTGTAACGATAGGCGCAGAAAGCAGAGGTGATGACTCGATTCACTTGAAAAAGACATCACGAAACAAAGCTTCCCTTGTGCAAAGCTTGAACGGAAACATAGGTTCGCAATCTATTATCCCGACAAGGTCCCGTAAATGCGCTGGAATGTCTGAAACCATGGACTATGTCTTCCGAAGCGGAGCTTCGTTTGTCTGGCAT
>NZ_LDIG01000213.1 GCF_015845845.1 Paenibacillus dendritiformis | reverse complement strand
GGAATATAACATGAACCGCCGTATACCGAACGGTATGTACGGTGGTGTGAGAGGTCGGGGGCTAGGCGCCCCCTCCTACTCGATTTGTGGTTGGAGATGGACGGTTTTTTTGGTAAACATAAGAATCCAAAAATTGCAGATAATGAAGACCAAGAGGCCTGTTTTTTGTCGAAACCTAAGTCTTTTGTTTCATATGGTCAGGATAGGTTTAATTATAAAGTATGCTTATGTGTAAATGCGCTATCAGCGATCGCGCGTTCTATTCCTTGTGCTGATTCGCGTACACATAACAAATAACCGCTCCCCATTTCAGGTCGGCCGGATTCATCTACATACTTGGCAGTACCCGCAGGGGTCAACAGCTTCTATCAATATTTTTTATAAAAAAGAGGTGATGGCGCATGATCCAATTCCAAAAAGTAAATAAGGTATACGAAGGTGGCTTTCAAGCATTGAAAGACATCAATCTGGAATTCAAGAAGGGCGAGCTCACCGTTCTGATCGGACCGAGCGGATGCGGCAAATCGACCACTATGAAAATGATTAACCGTCTGATGACCCCTTCAAGCGGAAAAATCCTCATTAACGGCCAAGATATTTCGGAGCAGAACGCTGTGGAGCTCCGGCGCAATATCGGCTACGTCATTCAAAACATCGGATTATTCCCCCACATGACCATCGGCAAAAACGTTGCCGTCGTCCCGCAATTGAAGAAATGGGATAAAGCCAAGATCGAACAACGGGTGGATGAATTGCTGCGGCTCGTTCACCTCGATCCGGAAGTGTACCGCGATCGCTATCCTTCCGAGTTGAGCGGCGGCCAGCAGCAGCGCATTGGCGTCATCCGCGCATTCGCCGCCGATCCGGACATCATTTTGATGGACGAACCGTTCAGCGCGCTCGATCCGATCAGCAGGGAGCAACTGCAGGATGAGCTGATCCGGCTGCAGCAGGAGCTGAACAAAACGATTATTTTCGTCACCCATGACATGGATGAGGCGATCAAAATCGCGGATACGATCGTGCTGATGAAGGATGGCGAAGTCGTGCAGACCGGATCGCCGGAATCTATTCTTCGGCATCCGGCCAATGATTTCGTCCGCACATTCATCGGCCAGAAGCGGCTGGAGGGAGCGGCCGGCTTCGATATTCCGGTCGTGGATGAAGTGATGGTGCCGAAGCCGGTGACGGCGTATCCGAACCGGGGGCTGGCGGAAGCGATCAAGCTGATGGAGAGCCGCAAGGTGGACTCGCTGTTCATCGTCGACCGTGACGACAAGCTGCAGGGCATCGTCTCCATTTATAAGGTGCTGGACCAATACGGGGAGGAGAACAAGCGGGTGAAGGATGTAATGCGGCCGATCGGCTATTTCGTCCGGCCGGGAACGCCGCTGCCGGAAGCGGTGAAGATCATGAGCGACAACCGGCTTACGATTTTGGCTGTCGTTGACGAGAACGGCAAGTTTATCGGCTTGATTACCCGCGGCAGCATCGTAAAGCATTTGGCGGACGTATATCCCTCGATCATGGAGAGCGCGCCGAATACATTCGGAGAGGAGGCGTAACCGATGGGTGGATGGTGGACATTTCTGCAAGAGCGTGGAAGCGACATCGTCACGGCGCTGGCCGAACATATGGTCATCTCGGCCGCTTCGGTGCTGATCGGGTGCCTCGTTGCCATTCCGCTCGGCATCGCGCTTATCTACAATACGTTCTCCTGGCTGAACAGCATCGTATTCTTCGTTGCCAATCTGCTCCAGACCGTGCCGAGTCTCGCGCTGCTGGCCATTATGATTCCGCTGATGGGCATCGGCATGAAGCCGGCCATATTCGCTTTGTTCCTCTATTCGATTATGCCGATCCTGCGCAATACGTACGATGGCTTCGAGTCCGTGGACCGGAGCGTGCTGGAATCGGCTCGCGGCATGGGCTATGGGACGTTCCAGCGAATTGTGCGCATTCAGCTTCCGCTGGCCTTGCCTTATATTATGTCCGGCGTGCGCGTAACGACGGTCTATATTATTAGCTGGGCGACGCTCGCCGCCTTGATCGGGGCCGGGGGCCTGGGACAGTTGATCGTATCGGGCATGGGCGTCAACAAGCCGGAGCTGATCGTTACCGGAGCCGTCGGGGCCATCGTGCTCGCGTTTGTCATCGACGGACTTCTCGGGCTTTTGGAAAAAGCACTTACACGCCGTTTTGGACGGACGAGCAGCTTGTCTGCTTAACATTGCCGTCCGTAACGGGGGGTACGGTCCGGGACTGAAGTGAATGAAGGAGGAGGATTCGGTATGACTGGACGAACACGGCCGGCGGGCCTCGCGATTGCCCTGCTGGCGTTGACGATATTGCTGTCTTCCTGCGGGCTGGACAATCGGCTTGTCATCGGAGCGCAGACCTATTCCGAGGCGAAAATATTGGCCGAAATGTACAAGGCGCTCATTGAAGACCGCACCGAACTGAAGGCCAAGGTGCTGCCAGACCTGGCGGCGAGCGGCATCGTCATTAACTCGATGAAGAAGAACGAGCTGCAGATTGCCACGCTCTATACAGGCGAGATCTTCAACAACCATTTCCCGGTCGTCGAGACGAAAAAGCGGGATGAGGTATTGAAGCAGGCCCAGGAGGGCTTCGATAAATATTTTGATTTTACGTGGTTCGATCCGCTCGGCTTCGAGAATACGTATGCCTTCACCGTGCGGAGCGATCTGGCGCAGGAGCGCGGATATGAGAAAATATCCGATGTGCAGAAGGATGCCGGCAGTCTGCGGCTCGGCGTCGATACGACCTGGCTCGAGCGGGGGCTGGACGGGTATAAGGGTTTCCAGGATGAATACGGCTTCCGGTTCGGCAAGGAGTTCCCGATGGAGCAAAGCCTCGTGTACGAGGCGGTGGCGAACAACCAGGTCGATATTGTGCTTGCTTATTCCACCGATTCGCGCCTGAAGGCTTACCAATTGAAGACGCTGCAGGATGACAAGCAGTTTTTCCCGCCGTATGACGCTTCGACCGTGGTGCGCAAGGATGTGCTGGAGGCGCATCCGGAATTGAAGGAGGTGCTCGGCCTGCTCGTGGGAACCCTGGACGAGAAGACGATGATCGATTTGAATTATGAAGTGGATGTCGAAAAGAAAAGCGAACGGGAAGTGGCCGTCAATTATTTAAAACGAGTCGGACTGCTTCAGTAAGAAAGGAGGCACGCAATGGGAAGCTATGAATGGACAATTGCGGATTTGATCGCGTATATCGGCCGCAATACGGATTTATTATGGGAATATTTCGTGACCCATATCGTAATGGTGCTCACCGGAGTCGGCCTGGCCTTCGTCATCGGCGTTCCGCTCGGCGTGCTGTGCGCCCGGTACAAGGGCTTGTCCAGG
The DNA here is from genome assembly GCF_015845845.1 of Paenibacillus dendritiformis. Classification (GTDB taxonomy): domain Bacteria; phylum Bacillota; class Bacilli; order Paenibacillales; family Paenibacillaceae; genus Paenibacillus_B; species Paenibacillus_B dendritiformis_C. The sequence continues at coordinate 43,555 of NZ_LDIG01000213.1, read as the reverse complement.
CTCATTCTCGCCGTGACGAGCACGCTTCAGGTCATCCCGAGCCTGGCCCTGCTCGTGCTGCTGATGCTCGCGTTCGGGCTCGGAACGAAGACGGTCGTCGTCGGCCTGCTCCTGTATTCGCTCAATCCGATCGTGCGCAATACGTACGTCGGCCTGAAGCAGGTCAATGCGAGCTATGTGGAAGCCGGCCGCGGCGTCGGCATGAGTCCGCTGCAACTGCTGTTCAAGGTGCGGTTCCCGCTGGCGCTGACCTACATGCTGACCGGGCTGCGCATCGCGGCCGTCATCGCGATCGGGGTCGCGACGATCGCGCCTATCGTCGGCGGGGACGGATTGGGCCGGGAAATCTATGCCGGCATCAATTCGCAGAACCCGCTGCGCATCTACGCCGGGGCGATCCCGGCGGCGCTGCTCGCCATCGTCGCGGATGTGCTGCTCGCCATCCTGCAGAAACGATGGAACCTCACGGAGCGCAAATCGCGGAAGAACGGCGCTGGGCCGGGCTCGACCCGTCCGGCCGCCTGACGCGGCCGGAAGCCCCGCGGCGGGGGATTAGGCCTGCCGTTACGATAATCGGCTAATTTTAACGGTCAAAAAAATACCCTAAAATAAAAACGATCAGTATGAGTAGTATGATAAGCGCTGCTTTTTGCCGCCAGGACATATACGGACCCTCCCATAGGCACATATAATTTCTGAAATGATTTCATGGAAACAAGTCAGTCTTCCCTGGAGAGTCCAAGGAAGACTGACGTCATATTTCTAGTCGTTAGCGGTAGTAGAGAAGGAATTGCCGTCTACCAAGCCGCGAACTTCAAAAGTATAATACGCAACGCTGGCGACAAAATTATCACTGAATGAGTTTTTGTTATAATTAGCGTTTGTACTCTCATTCTTATAGTCTTTGGAGTATACTAATCCGATGCCGGTTCCCCCCTCGCCAAAAACTCCAAAGCATCGTAATTCTGCTACGCTGCCTATTGTTTTATGGTAGTTCTTTTTTGTATCTCGAACAATGAAAGAGCCTTGAGTGCTATTGTTAATAATGCCCAAATCTACAGTTCCCGTTCCCGTTAACTCGACATTGCCGTAGCTTCCTGTGAATGTTGCTGTTTTAAACAGTGCAAACTCGCTTGGGTGAGAGGGCTGTTTCGCATATGTCCTTACGAAATTGGCGTCTTCTTCTGATAGCAGTTCACCCACGCGGTATTTGTTGCCGATCAAGCTCAACTTCTCTTGAATTTCTTTGTCAGTAAGCTGTTGTTGCTGCTCGATTTTGGAAGTATCGGTGTGATTTTGCGCCTGGACAGACAGCGGGCACAGCAACGAGAAACACATTATTCCCAGTAGAGCTACTTTTTTGTAGTTCATAAAGCAGTTCAACTCCTTTTAGCAAATTTGATTAGAGGAGATGTAAGGGAATACCTATATCTGAGTAGGACAATACCTCTAACCTTAACCTACCATTTATAAGTTAAAATGTAAATCCTGATTTTGAGTCATAAGAAATTATAAAAGTTAGTTGGAAGAACGAATCACAGCAATATCCTCAAGAAGTCTGATGAACAAAGGGGTAAAGGGCCGAGGGGGAGTCGGAACAGCAACATCGGTCACCTCTGCATGTCTGATTTTCTCCTCATGCGGGTTCAAGAATCTTAATATCAGCTACAGTCGCGAGTGGAGACCTCACTCGCTCCCAGGCCGTGACTTATTTACCGGACTTTTAGAATGGAGCGATATATTGCGCATCGGCAAAAGCGAATGTCCGGCAACTACCAATTGGGCAAACGGCTGAAAGCGTTGTACAATAGAAGCAAGGAATTTTATCTTTTCAATGGACAGACAGGGTGATGTACATGTCACATGACGGCAGGCGCGGTCATGACAGCGAGGCTGAGGCGCGCGGCGTCATCGAATTTCGTTCGGAGCAGGAGCTGCAGGCCCATCTTCCTTGCAAGGTGTACCGGTTGGATCAGTCGATCGGCAACATCTGGGATCATACTCATGACTACATTCAGATCTGGTACGTGCTGAAAGGCGAGTTCAAGCATACGATTAACCATCATAGTTATCATATGGTCAAAGGGAATTTATTTATTATCCCGCCGTTCGCGGTCCATCGGGTAGAGATGGTGGCCGGGCAAGAGGTCGAGATTATCGGGTGCGAATTTTTGCCGCATTTCGTCCTTGATCCGGCGGAGCGCGACGGCGAGCGGGGCGTTGACTTTTCTTACCTCGAGCAGTTCCTGATGGATGAGAAGCAGTCGACGCCAAAAGTGGCCCTGACGGGTGATACCGATATCCAGGTGGGGCTGCTGCTGCAGGAGATGCTGGAGGAGTATCAGCATACCCGCCGGTATTACGAGCTGGTGCTGAAGGCCGATCTGCTCCGGCTGCTGGCGATTATTATCCGCGAGTATACGAAGCCGGCCGACAAGACAAGCGAAGAAGACGATCGGGTGGAAAAATACCGGGACGTCATTACCTCCGTCACCGAGTATATTCATGTTCACTATGCGGAAGAGCTGAGGCTGGAACGGCTGTGCCGCGAGTTCAGCTTGTCGAAGACGTATTTCTGCTACTTGTTCAAGCGTTTCACCGGCAAAACCTTCAATGATTACTTGATTGATCTGCGGGTGCGAAAAGCGGTCGATTGTCTGCTGGAATCGGATATGTCGATTACGGAAATCTGCTTCGGCGTCGGGTTTAACGACTTGGCCTATTTCTCGCGGATATTCAAGCGCCATACCGGTCTGTCTCCCACTCAGTACAAGAAAAAGGCACCCGGGCGGCTGGAATAGAGAATCCGCCCGCCTACCGTCAAGCGGGGGGACGCAGCCCCATGCCCCGGGCGGACGGAGAAGCGCGCAAAGCCAGCGGGGCTGGGGCTTGAAGGCATGCTTGACTTTGCGGGAGCTATCGTTTACGATGAATTTATCCATATACAGGGAGAGATGTTAATGTTGGCGGTCGTTCTTAACTAATCAATTCCATAGGGAAGCCTTGCATTTGTTCGAAAATGCGTCTTGCTGGACGTTTATTTGAGCATGTGCGATTCAGACTTCCGGAATTAGTTAAGAACAGCGGATATTCATTTGAAGCCAAGATTAACGTCTGCAGGCGACACCGATCCGTGCTGTTGTTAGAGCACGGTTTTTTTGTGTTCAGGAGAGGGGAGACGCATGCCTATGGCACGCGTCCCGGATCCTTGCACGTGATGGGGCTGCCCGGGGAGGAACCGGGGAGCGTCGGGTCCCGATACGTTATGACGGAAGGCAGAAGATGCGATACTTGCGCATTCTTCTGCCTTTTTTTGTCGTAGGCGGACATCTGTATTGGATGAAGATATGAGAAGGAGTGCTGAACAATGGATGACAAAATGCTGGAGCGCCTGGAATACGGACGCGTGAAGCAGGAGGTAATGAAGTATGCTCTCTCTTATGCCGGGCAGCGGCATATTGAGGAGATGAAGCCGCTCACCGATGCCAAGGCGGTGCAGCATGCGCTGCTGGAGACCGAAGAGGCGACGCAGATGCTTGCCAAGGGGGCGAGCGTTCCAATCCCTTCCCTGCAAGGAATGGATACAGTGCTGTCTCTGCTTGGGTCAGGGTATCTGTTCGGCGAGAAGGATATTGCCCATGTACGGCAGTTCCTGCACAGTTGCTCGCAGCTTATCGCCTATATGCGGTCCAAGGAGGGAATCGCCCCGACGGTCGCCGCCTATGCGGCTTCAATGCATCCGCTGGACGGGGTGGCGTCCGAGATCGACCGCTGCCTCGCGCATGGCCGGATTCGGGATGAGGCGAGCAAGGAGCTGCATAAGGTCCGGCGCAAATTGACGGCCGTCGAAGACAAGATCCGCGGCAAAATCGACGCGCTGTTGAACCGGTACCGCTCGCTGATGCAGGAAAATCTCGTCAGCCAGCGGAACGGACGCTATGTTTTTCCGATCAAAAAGGAGTACCGGAAGCAGATCAAGGGCAGCGTCGTTGACGAATCGTCCAGCGGGCAGACGGTCTATGTCGAGCCGCAGGAACTGGCCGTGCTGCAGCAGGAGCTGGCGATCCTTCGTATCGAGGAAGGGAAGGAAGAGGCGAAGATTCTCAGCTATTTGACCGAGTTGCTCGAAGGAAAGGCGGAAGAACTGCGCCGCAACGCGGAGACGGTGGGCTGGTATGACTATGTGTTCGCGCGGGGGAAATATGCGCAATCGATCGAAGGGCAGCCGGTCCGGCTGAACGAGAACGGCGTCGTCAATCTGCGGCAGGCGAAGCATCCGCTGCTCGGCGGCGGCACGGTGCCGCTCGATATTCAGATCGGGCGGGGCTACCGGGCCTTGATTGTCACCGGGCCGAACACGGGCGGCAAGACGGTGGCGCTCAAGACGGTCGGGCTGCTGTGCCTGATGGTGCAGTCCGGCTTGCTCGTGCCTGCCGGGGAAGGAAGCAGCTTCCCGGTGTTCCGCCATATCGCGGCCGATATCGGCGACGGGCAGAGCCTGGAGCAGTCGCTCAGCACGTTCTCGGCTCATATTACGCGGGTCATCGATATGCTGGCCTTTGCGGATGAGGCGACGCTCGTGCTTATCGACGAGATGGCGTCGGGCACCGATCCGGGTGAAGGGGTCGCCCTGTCGATAGCGCTGCTGGAGGAGCTGGCGCGGCGCGGGACGATGGTCATCGCGACGACCCACTACAACGAGATCAAGCATTTCGCCGGCGTCACGCCGGGCTTCCGCAACGCCCGGATGGAGTTCGATCCGGATACGCTGCAGCCGCTCTATCGGCTCTGCATCGGAGAAGCCGGCAGCAGCTACGCCTTCCTCATCTCACGGAAGCTCGGGCTGGACCCGGAGCTGATCCGCAGGGCGGAGGAACTGGCGGCGCGCAGGGAGGAAGGGCCGGGGCTGCGCGTGGATGCGGAAGCGGGGACGGCGGCGGGCTATGACGCCGCATTGCTGCGGGTTGGCGATACCATGTCGGAGTCGGTGTCCCGGCCGATGCTTGACTCCGAGGCGCCCGAAGCCATTGACGGGCCCGCGATTGTTGACGGGGCCGCTTCGTCTGGGCTTGGGGCAGCGGACAATTCGGCTGCAGGGAAGGCGAAGCAGGACCGTCCGCTGGAGATTGGCGATTGCGTCTATATCTCGTATCTGGGGCGAACCGGAATCGTATATGAAGCAGCGGATGCGCGGGGCAATGTCGGGGTGATGATCGAGCGGCAAAAGGTCAAAATCAATCATAAGCGGCTGTCGCTGTATATTGAAGGCAAGGAATTGTATCCGGAAAATTATGATATGGACATCGTATTCGAGACGAAGGAGAACCGGAAAAAGCGGAAGCTGATGGAGCGCAAGCATGTGGAAGGCTTGAGCATTGTCCATGAGGCGGAGGAATGATGCCGGGCGGGGCCTGCGGGCCCCGTCAGATCCGAATCATATGGAACGCGAACAATGAAAATATTTTAGCTATCGGTGGGGACGTGATACAGTAAAGCGAGATAATTGGGTAATCGAGGAGGGGATTCATGATGCTGCGCGCAGTATTGCTCTGCCTGTCGCTCGTGTTGGCGTCGGGCTGCGGTATCGCGGCGGATCGCTCCGCAGGCGGCCATATGCAGGAGGAACCGGGGAAGGACAGCAGAAGCAGGGAAGCGAAGGCCCGCGATGCGGCGCTGCTTGACGCGGCGAAGAAGGGCAAGGAGGAAGACGTCCGGCGGTATATTAAGGAAGGCGCCGATATCAATGCGCAGGATGGCAGCGGGCGCACGCCGGCGATGCTGGCGACGCTCGGCGGACATACGGAGGCCGTTCGCCTTCTGATTGACGCAGGGGCGGATGTCAATATCCAGGCGGATAACCGGGACAATCCGTATTTATATGCGGGCGCGGAGGGGCTGCTTGATATTTTGAAGCTGACGATTGAAGCGGGAGCGGATACGAAGCGGACGAACCGCTTCGGCGGAACGGCGCTTATCCCGGCGGCGGAGCACGCGCATCTGGACGTCATCGAGTATTTGCTGACGTCGTCGGATGTGGATGTGAACCATGTGAACAACCTCGGCTGGACCGCCCTGATGGAGGCGGTCGTGCTGGGCAGCGGCGGGGAGCCGCACCAGAGGGCGGTGGAGCTGCTGATCCGGCATGGCGCGGACGTGAACATCCCGGATCGAGACGGGGTGACCGCTCTCAGCCATGCCCGTTCGCGCGGCTTCACCGAGATCGCGCGGCTGCTGGAGCAAGCCGGAGCCAAGGCGGATGCTCCTTAGACCCGGCAGGCAGCGCCCCGCCTTGGCTTCGGCCTGGCGTGGCGGCGCAGTGGTTGTCCTCTTTGCTCTTATGTTCACTCTGCCATCGGTTCAGGTTCCCTGCCTAGCTTGTTGTCTCATGCCCTTTGATGTCCTTATGAGTACTATCCCATTAAGTCAGAATTATTTTTTCTGTTCCGATGGGATACTGGTCGCAAGAGGGAGACTTTTAGATGCAAGCTTCCTCCGTCGATGGGATGTTGGTCATAGGAGAGCAAGAGCAGTTCGTTTCCTGTGCCGAGGGGATATTGGTGAAAAGAGAGCAAGAGCAGGTTCGTTTTCTGCGCCGATGGGATATTGGTGATAAGAAGAGAATGAGCAGTTCGTTTCTGCGCCGGGGGGATATTGGTGAAAAGAGAGCAAGAGCAGTTTGTTTCCTGCGCCGGGGGGATATCGGTGAAAAGAGAGCAAGAGCAGGTTCGTTTTCTGCGCCGAGGGGATATTGGTGATAAGAAGAGAATGAGCAGTTCGTTTCTGCGCCGAGGGGATATTGGTGATAAGAGAGCAAGAGCAGGTTCGTATCCTGCGCTGATGGGATATTGGTGATAAGAGAGCATGAGCAGTTAGTTTCCTGCGCCGATGGGATAGCGGTCGTAAGAGGCCAGGGGATGATTAGGGTTGACTATTTAAGTACGGCACGCCGTGTCGTTCCTGCCCATAGGAACGAATTCATTGATACATTTGCCTTGGAACCCGGCTTGCCGGGTTTATTTGTGTAAGAAAGTCCAACAATTGTGGACTATAGTTCAATGTGTTTTGCACGGGCTTTCCTATAATAGAGGTGAGAGGAACGGCCGGAACTGTAACCGTTTGCAGCAGCAGGACGGGATACAAGCCGGTTGAACCAAGACGAAATGGAGTGAGCCAGGGTGAAATTAGGAGTTAGTATTTACAGCTTGCATGCCGCGCTGCAGGATATACGGATGACGGTACTGGACGTGCTGGACTGGATTAAGGCGCAAGGAGCCGATCACGCGGAGATCGTGGACATGGATCTCGATCTGGCCAATCATCCCGATCGGGTAGACGCCATTCGCGAGAAGGCGGCGGAAATCGGTCTGGAATTGTCCAATTACTGCATCGGGGCGAACTTCGCCGGACTCGATGACGAAGCGTTCGCCAAGGAAGTGGCGCGCGTCAAGTCGCATGTGGACGTGGCTCATCGTCTCGGCGTAAAGCGCATGCGGCATGATGTCGCATGGCGGTCCTATCCGGAGACCGATGTCAGCTACTTCGAGCAGGATTTCCCGGCGCTCGTGGAGGCATGCCGCCAAATCGCCGACTATGCGGCAGGCTTCGGCATTACGACAAGCGTGGAGAACCACGGCTTCTACATTCAGGCAAGCGAACGGGTGAAGCGTCTCGTACTGGCGGTCGGTCGCGAGAACTTCCGCACGACGATGGACGTGGGCAACTTCACGTGCGCGGACGAGAATCCGCTGAATGCCGTCCGCAACAATGTCGGGCTGGCGTCCATGGTTCACCTGAAAGATTTCTACATCCGTCCGGCGGACCGCAATCCGGGGGAAGGCTGGTTCCGCTCGCTGCACGGCAATTACTTGCGCGGCGCCATCGTGGGGCAAGGCGATCTGCCAATGTACGATATTATCCGCACGGTGAAGGGATCGGGTTATGACGGATACGTAAGCATCGAATTCGAGGGCATGGAAGATTGCCTGAGAGGTACGAAAATCGGAGTCGAAAATGCGCGGCGCATCTGGTCTGAAGTGTAAACGCGCCATAATACGATTATTTTATAGCCGGAGTTAAGCAACTCTTTATTATCAATATCTATGGGAGGAAGTCCATCATGAGCAAAGTTAAAGTAGGCGTCATTGGCGCAGGTTCGATCTCGGAAATGCATTTTGGAGGATATCAAAAGAACAATGAAGCCGAGCTGGTGGCGGTCTGCGATCTGAACGCGGAGCGGGCAAAGGAGAAGGCAAAGAAATTTGGGGCTCCCGAAGCGAAGATTTACACGGATTATCATGAGCTGCTTGCGAATCCGGACGTAGAGGCGGTCAGCATCTGCACATGGAACAACTCTCACGCGGAGATCGCGATTGCCGCGCTGGAAGCGGGCAAGCATGTCCTCGTCGAGAAGCCGCTTTGCAAGACGGTGGAGCAAGCGCTGGCGGTACAAGAAGCCCAGAAGAAAAGCGGCAAGACGCTTCAAGTGGGTTATGTCCGCCGTTATGGCATGAATACCCGCGTGTTGAAAAAATTTATCGACGCCGGCGACCTGGGCGAAATCTACTATGCGAAGGCATCCTGTCTGCGCCGCTTGGGCAACCCGGGCGGATGGTTCAGCGATGTGGAGCGTTCCGGCGGCGGGCCGCTTATCGACCTGGGCGTCCATGTCATCGACCTGTGCTGGTATCTGATGGGCAAGCCGAAGGTCAAATCGGTCAGCGGCAACGCGTACAACCGTCTCGGGAACCGGAACCATATCGAGAATCTGTCCTTCTACCAGGCGGCGGATTACGACGCGAACGTGAACACGGTCGAGGATATGGCGAACGCGCTGATCCGCTTCGAAAACGGAGCCTCGCTCGCTGTGGATGTCAGTTTCGCGCTGCATTTGAAGCAGGACGAGATCAGCGTCCGCTTGTTCGGGGACAAGGGCGGCGCGGAAGTTGAGCCGCAGCTGCTCATTATGGGAGAAAAGCATGATACGATTTTGAACATGACGCCGCAAATCGACCACCTCAGCTTTGATTTCGAACGGGGCTTCCAAAAAGAAGTCGATCATTTCATCGATTGCTGCCTCGGCCGCACCGAGACGATCTGTCCGGTGGAAGACGGCGTGGAGCTGATGAAAATCCTTTGCGCGATTTACGAGTCGAGCGCCAAGGGAACCGAAATTGTTTTCTCTTAATGCAATGGCGAAGAAGCGGGAGGGAGGAAGAACAGCATGAACGGCAAAGACCCCGCTTTGGCTGTAATTACACGCAGTAATGATAATGATATGCTGCAGGCGATTCGGCTGATTGAGCCGAAGGTGACCGTCCTGCATCCGGATGAGGTGCGGGAAGGCGTACTGGATGTGTACGAGGCGATTGCGCTGCTCGGGGGAACGGAAGAGACGCCTCTTCTGTTCCCCGCGCATCAGCGCGTGCTGCTGGAAAGGCAGATTGCGGCAGGCAAACGGATATTCGCGGAATATGTGGCTAGCATCGGCCACGTGTATTGCGAGCCGCCTCAGTCGACGCGATATCATCGTCTCATCTATTGCTCCAAGGAAACGGATCTGGCGGGGCTCCCGCTAGGCGCGCTGCTCGATGACCAGTGCGGCCTGCGTCTCCGTCCCTTCGCGGGGGCGTGCCTGCATGACGTGCCGATTTTGCAGTATGCACGGGTGCATGCGCATGACCGCGTGGAGCTGGACGACTCCTTCTTCGGAGAAGTGTCCGACCGCGCGCTCTGGTTCGAGCGGGATACGCTGCTCGTCTGCGGCTTCCGGCTCTGCCCATGGCTGCGCGCACGCTATTCTCCGCTGCAGCGCATCCGGCATGTCGTCGCCTTTGTCATCGGCTGGCTGCTGGATCGCCGAGTCGAGGTCGCGGCTCTGTCTCCGCTGGAGCCGGTCGTCAGCACCGGCCCCGACGGAAGGCGGGCCGCTTCCTACAGAGAAGCCGCGGAACGCGCCATCCGCTGGTTCGAGCGGTCGGGCGTGCTGTATGATGAAGGCCGCACCGGGGTGCATGAGGGCTGGGGCACCGAGATATACGGCGACGGCAGCCAGCGGCTGAGCCGCCAACAGCGGGCTGACTGCATCGGCGAGACGGCGATGGCCTATTTCATGCATTACAAGGTGACGAACGATGATCGCAGTCTCGCCATTGCCAATCGCCTGCATGATTATGTCTTCAAGTACTTTCTGTGCAAAGAGGATGTCCCTTGGTCCGGCATGATGCGCTTTAACGCAGAGGCGTGGAGCATCTGTTATCAGGATGACGTGTCGCGCGCCATCCTGCCGCAAATGTGGCAGTGCTTCGTGGAGGGCAGCGAACGTCATCTGGACGACTGTCTGCTGGCGCTCAACTTCCTGCTGAAGACAACCGGGTCGGATGGCATGCGGGTGTCGCGCACGAATAATATGATATTCGACCGCCATCCCGAGGAGCTGCACAGAATGCGCAGCGAGCCGGCCCAATTCCCGAGCGCGCATTACAACGCTTATTATTACGCGGCGCTGTTGCTCGCGTACCAGCTTACCGGCATCCGGCTGTTCCTCGATGCCGGGCGCAAAGGACTGGAGGCGTTGATGCGCGTCTACCCGGATACGGTGCGGGAGCAGAGCCAGACGCAGGAACTGTGCCGTCTCGTGCTGCCGCTGAGCTGGCTCTACTGGTCGACGCAGGATGAGCGTCACCGCGAGTGGCTGTACCGGGTAACCGGGGATTTACAGCGCTTCAAGCATCCGAGCGGCGCATATCTGGAATGGGATGAAGGCTATAAGGCGCCGATGTGGGAAGAGAACGGGATGCGGGACAACTCGCTCGTCACCGAGAACGGGCACCCTGTCGTCGACCTCCTGTATTCCAATAACTGGCTGCCGATGGCTTGGATGCAGGCTTACTTCGTGACCGGCGACAGCATGTTCCTTGACTTGTGGACGGAGAGCTCGGACTTCATGGTCCAGGCCCAGCTCAGCAGCGCCAATCCGGACATCGACGGCGCCTGGGCACGGGCGTACGACGTCGAGCTCGGCGAAGTATTCGGATCGCCGTCCGATATGGGCTGGGGCCCATGGGCGATAGAGTCGGGCTGGACGGTGGCGGAGATTGCGAGCGGGCTTATGATCGGCGAACTGAAGGATGAGCTTGCGCCTCTTTTCCAAGACCATGCCGCGAAGCGGCGGAAGGGAACGGGCTACCCGAACCGCTAGACGGGCCCGCTCTTGCTGCGGAATTGAATTCGGAACACGCGCAAGAGCGCATTACATCATAAACCTGATTAAGGAGTGATTCACATGGCATTGTTAACGAATCCAATCGGTGTCATTACGGACAGCTTCCGCCTTCCGCTTCGGGAAGCGCTGGCCAAGGCGAAGGAAGTAGGCGCGGACGGCGTGCAAATCTATGCGGTCAGCGGCGAGATGGACCCGGATAATTTGTCGAAGGATGCGCGCAAGGAACTGGCGAAGTATATCGATTCGCTCGGCTTGAAAATATCGGCGCTGGTCGGCGATTTGGGCGGACACGGCTTCCAGGACAAAGAGGCGAATCCGGCCAAAATCGAGAAGTCGAAGCGCATCCTCGATCTGGCGCTTGATATGGGAACCAACGTCGTGACGACGCATATCGGCATCGTGCCGCATGAGCAGAACGAGATTTATTATGCGATGCAGCAGGCTTGTGAAGAGCTGAGCCAGTACGCGAACAGCCTGGGCGCGCATTTTGCGATTGAGACCGGCCCTGAGCCGGCGGCGCATTTGAAGTCGTTCCTGGATACGTTGTCGGGAAAAGGGGTCGCCGTCAACTTCGACCCGGCGAATATGGTGATGGTAACCGGGGACGATCCGGTGCAAGGCGTTCATACGCTGAAGGATTACATCGTTCATACGCACGTCAAGGACGGCGTCCGTCTGCGGGAAGTCGATCCGCGCCTCGTCTACGGGATGCTCGGATTCGAGCCGATGTCGCATGAGAAGATTGCGGACATGGCGACCGACGGGCCATTCCAGGAAGTGCCGCTCGGCGAAGGCAAAGTAGACTTCGATGCGTATTTCCAAGCCTTGGTCGATATCGGCTATACCGGCTATTTGACAATCGAACGCGAAGTCGGCGATTCTCCGGAGACCGACATCCGCAAAGCGGTTGAATTCATTAAACGCTATAAAGGCTAAACAAACAAGCCACCCGAATCACGGGTGGCTTGTTTTTATGATGAGGGCGGATTGTTCAGCAACTGCCAGAGCCGGTCATGCGCCTCCTGCCCGAGCGCATCCTCCGCTACATTGAGGAAGCCTTCTATGGTCGCGAAATGCCCCCGGTAGCGATTGTAGTAGCTCTTCCAGAGCACGGGAACGGCATCGGTTCCGGCGGTCTGCGTCCAAGCGGCGAGCAGTCCGGCGCCCCGTTCGCGGTAGATGGTCATGGCGTCCTCCCCGAGCCGGGCCGCTGGAAGCTCGAGCACCCGGTAATCGGTGTTTGAGGCGGAAGGCCAAGGCTCCTGCAGCCGCTGATGCCGATAAAAGCGTGCGGCGAATTCGGACATCCCCTCATCAAGGAATCCGTCGGTCCGTGAATTGACGCCGATCGCGGAACCGAACCACTGCTTCGCAATCAAGCGCAGCATGTCGGACGAGAGCGGGCCGTTCAGCTTCTCTTCCCGGCCGAACAGGATGACCCCATCAAGGCTGTCGCTCATCCCGGCATACGGAGCTTCGACGAATGCCAGATGCTTTTCCGGCAGCTCCCCGATGGCATCGGAGTAGAACGCGATCGCATCGGCTGCGGCGTCAAGCCATTGCTCGGACGGCCGTTCCCCGTCATCCAACGTGTAGACCGCGAGGGACTTCCCGTCCGGAAGCGGCCGCTTCGTCTCGGCATAGTCCGGGCTGGCGTAGAACGCGAGCTGGCGGATGCCATTAGCGCGGATATGAGTGGATTGCACGCCGTCCTGCACGCGATGCTCCAACTGCTGTCCTGTCGTGACGACGATCCAGGAAGCGGGCAGCTGGAGATGAACGTCGTAATCGGCCGCATAAAAATAATCGCTCGAGTATCCGGGATAATTCGGCACCCGGTTCCAGGCATGGCGCAGCGGGTTGTATACCGCAAGCTGCGGCGTCCAATAGGTGCCGCCGGCGAATTGTTCGTTGTAGGCCAGCCGCCAGGCCCCATAAGGAAGCTGGATCTCATAGCGGATACGGAGAGACACGGTGCCGTTCGGGGCAAGGGGCTGCTTCAGTTGTACGGTCAGAGACTGATTGACATGCTCGTATTCCAGAGGCTGGCCGTTCTCCAGCGTTACGGCGGTCGTGGTGACTCCGCCGCTGGCAGGCAGGTCGGATAAAGCGCTCCCCAGTAACCCTTCGGATGCGAGGCGCTGATTGAGCTTCCGCTCATGAATCGGCTGCGTGTCCGGAGTGCGGTAGCTGTCGGCATACCAATGGAAGACAAGCTCTTTCAAGGCCTGATCGAATTCATTGCGAAAATGCAGCACCGTCGTCGCCTTCAGCGAATGAGCGGCGTCATCCCAGACGGCGGTCACTTGATACTGAATGGGAGATGATCCCTGCATAGCCTGCGCGCTGCTTTCCTTCCCCGTACATCCTGCGAGGACGGCCACAAGGGCCAGCAGCGAGACGAGGATGCCGGCATGCCGCAGCAGAAGTGATTTGTATATAGAAACGCCCGTTAGCCTCATTGGCCTCTTCCTTCCGTCATCGGTCCTGTCGTATGTTATGTTCATTGTATCGAAGGCAAGTTTCGAGTCCTATTGAATTGACTTACGCCATGCTTACGATTTTGTCATCCGCAACCGATTCAAAAATTCAGGACTATTGTCGCAGAAAAATATGGTATTATTACATAAGTGTAAAAAAACTTATAGAACACAGAACTCATGCATCTGGTTGCAGAAAGGAAGGATATTTTGATTTACCGAAAGCCGAAGATGCCAGGCAATATCGAAGCCGCGCAAATGGAAACGCTTCCGTCGCTTCGGACCAAGATAATGTTTCTGCAGATGACGACTCATGACCTGAAGCTGTTAAAGCGTTTGACTCCTTATTTCGAAAAGTACGCCAAGGCCATTACCGACCGTCATTATGAGCTGCTGTTCGAAATTCCCGAGATGAAGCAATTAATTGAGCGTCACAGTACGCGCGAACGGTTGGCCAAGACGTTCATCATCTATCTGAATTCCATTCCGAACGTTCAACTTGACGAAGAATATATCCGGATACGGCAGAGGATTGGCGTTGTGCATAGTCATATCCAACTGGCGCCGGAGTGGTTCGTATCCTCCTTTTTACGAATATATGAATACTTTGTCCCGCTGATCCTGCAGGACTTTCGCACCGCTGAAGCATCAGAACTGCTGTTGGCCCTGCATCGTATCCTGATGCTGGATGCCCAAATCGTACTGGAGGCCTACCAGTCGGCATACGAATTCCGCTTGCTTGATACGAATAGCGAGACGATGGAAAAGCTGATTCAAATGGACGGAATACATACCTTATTAATGTCTGCCGAAGCGTCGATGCAGGATGCCCAGCATATTCAGGAGTCTGCGGAGCAGTTGACCGCCTCTATCGAGGAAGTCTCCTCCCAGACGACCGAAGCCGCTGCCACGACCGAAAAAATGCTCGGCACACTTCAGGATAACCGTGCCATCGTCGAGCAGACGATAGACGGATTGGAAGAGATGACCGACTTGTTCCGTGATACCAAAGCCCGGTTCGAGGAGCTGCAGCAGTCGCTCCTGGAGCTGTCCGGAGTCGTCGATATGATCAACTCCGTTGCGGATTCCACTCATCTGCTTGCGCTGAACGCATCGATTGAGGCGGCGCGGGCCGGAGAAGAAGGGCGAGGCTTCGCAGTCGTAGCGGGAGAGGTTCGGAAGCTGTCGGAGCAGACCAAAACATCCGTGGGCGAGGTCTATGAAGTCATCGCCAACATTCAGCAGTTGGCAACATCTGTTCAGGAACGTACCGACCTGATGGCCGGCAAGATGGAGCTGCAGCATGAGAAGAACCGCGGGGCATTCATACAGTTGGAGGAAATGATGCGCGCCATCGACGAGATGGGAATGTCGGAAGAGTCGATAGCTTCGATCGTCGAACAGCAAGCGGCGGCCACGGTCGAAATCACGGAGCATATGAAAGAAATCGTCGATCAGACCCGGCAGGTCGTTACGCTGGCAAGAGACACGGGTGAACATTTATATCATACGAGCCGCTCTGTGGAAGAGCTGCGGTCAGAGTCGCTGCAGTGGTTCCATCATTTGAACGATTCTCAACTTCTTCGAGTTCTCAAGACCGACCATTTGTTATGGAAATGGTGGATCTATAACCGGATGCTTGGTTACGACAAGAGCGATATTGAGATTATCGGCAATTCCCAACAATGCCGGCTTGGGAAATGGATTGAAGCGCATAAAGCCAATCCGGGTTCGTTGCTGACTCAGCAGCCGGCGTTCCGGGAGATGGTCGCGCGGCATGACCGAGTCCATTCTCTTGCGGAGACGGCAGCACGGCAGATTGACGCTGGACAGACGGAGCAAGCGATCCGAAGCTATCGGCAACTGGGTGAGCTGTCTTCGCAGCTGCTGGAGAATCTGGATGGCCTGCGATCGCTGTTAGATCAGCAATTGCCCAAGCGCAGCCACGTATAGCACCAAGATAAGGGCTGTTGCGGATGGCGTTTTTTGCCTGGAGAAATCGACATGGAATGATTGCCCGGGAAATGAATGTCGACAGCCGAGAACGATGCGAAAATAGAGAAAAGCCCCGCTGCGCGTGCGCTCGGGGCTTCCAAGATAACATAGAGGTTATCTGCCTCTATGTTTATCTTTTCTTTTTTGGATGCGAATGCTCCGTTTTTTCTCCTTGAGAGCCTCGCGCTGTTCGCGGGTGCGTACCGTCCGTTCCTTCTTCCTCGCCTCGAGCTCCAACCTTAGCGCTTCCTGAGACTGCGACGATATTCCGTGCCGCTGCATCTCTCTTGCTACGATTCGGGCAAGCCGCTTCGGATTGACCGGACGCTTACGGGAAATCTCCGTTTCAACACCGCTTTGAACCTGCTCCAATAGCGGATTCATTCGGGTCATCACGAATTCCATCACTTCGGCATCTTTGGGCTCTGCACCAAACACATGACGGCAAGCCTTCACTTGATTGCCGAATTGCTCTTCCACGATACCTACCCAGAACGGGGTCTCAAAATAAACGGTTAATTTCACATTCCATTCCCCCTCAAGTAACTTCGAGTGAGGGACATCCCGAGGGGGGAAGGTTACTGACATCCGCAGCAGCCATATTCATAGCGACAGCGAATGCGCCCGGACTACCAACCGGACCGTGTTTTTACACTCGATTCTATTATAACGCTTTTTAACGCTTTGGCCAGTAGCGCCATAGCACTATATTTTGATGAACAGCAGCAATTTATTTTAGCTTGCCTTTTGATCTCAGATAATCCTCCACGAGTGTTTCGCCATGAAAGGCCTGTACCATCATCCAATCGGTATACAACTTGCCGAATTTTGAGCTGAACCAATCGGAAGTGTACTGATTGCTCAATGCAAATAATTGGTATATTTCACCAACCGTATTGGTATGCTTGAATCCATTGTCATCCACCCACTGCACCTTGCGCTTCAAATCGACTTTGCGGATATCTTTGAACTCCATTTGCAGGATGGAACCATCTTGTTTGTAATAAACGGCAATATTCTTCTCATTAGGGTGACCCTTTAGCAAACGCCAACCTTTCATATCTCCACTCGCGGCCACATCATACATTTTTGACTTTTTGCTCTGCGCCGTTTTGCTCTTGGCGGAATCTTTCTTCTGAGGGTTCAAAATGGAGTCAGGAATCGACCCGACATAGGTTGTATTCGTGGCTTGATCATATTTCATTTTGAGGCCTAAAATATCGGCCACCGACTGGAACGAAACATATAAATTCTCTCCGATCGAAATGGTATCGTCTTCGACCGGGATGCCATGAATGCTTACCTTATATTCATTCACTATACCTGTTACGCCGCGATCGCCAGCGACCTCTCCCAACTCGCCGGTCTTTTTCACCTCTTTACCGAGCGTTTCCCAAGCTTCAATAACCTCATCGGAGATCGTACCGGCCGGAAGCATGCCAAGATAAAAGGTCTTGCTCTCTTCATCATAGAAATAATCGAGTTGGAACAGATTGGCCATCCCTTCGACAGTAGCATAAACCTTGCCCTTGTACAGCAGGACGTTGCTCTGCACCAGCTTGCCGTTTACTTTCACCCGGGCTTCATTGAAATTGACGTTCATTTTTACATTCTCCGCCGCAAAAACCGATACCGGCGCCAGCAGCAGCGTAGCAGCCAGAAGTCCGCTAATCGCTTTTCTCAGTGCTTTCATTGTTCTGGATCCCACCCTTTCGATATTCATCTTTTCCGTGTCGTTGCAAGTTCCCATTACTAGAATGACTTCCGGATAATCATATGTGAAAACAGAAAAATTGACCAGTATATGATTGGGTGATTGTGGTACCGAATTCCAGTGAAAAGTGATAGATTTTAGAAATGAGGCGAAAGGTACGATGAATGAATGCTGGAAGGTGAAGACCCCGGGTGTTAGTCACGTTGAATGAACACTGGATGGTGAACCAGCAGATAGGCATGACGAATGATATTGAATGGTGAACCAGCGGATAGACACGACGACTGACACTGAATGGTGAACCAGCGGGCAGGCGTGACGACTGATACTGAATGGTGAACCAGCGGACAGGCATGACGAATGAACATTGAATGGTGAACCCGCGGATAGACACGACGAATGGATACTGGATAGTAAACCAGACTTATATGTATGATGAATGAATATTGGATGATAAACCAGGCGCAAGGTATGATTGATGACTTATGAATTATGAATGGTGATCTTAGATGATACTCCGGGATAATTAAGGGTTCTCGGTCCTTATCAGTACTATCCCATTGGCTCAGACTGAACGCCCCAATAATGCTAGCAGGCACGATATGTGCATGGTGGATCGAAAATGGACGGATAAAGAAGTATTAGGCAGCTTTCGCTCTCGAGTTGAATGCGTTAGCTCTTGTATGTGGTTCCTTTTTATGGAAATAATACAGACCAACAGATGTACATAATGACAGAAGCCGTTCCCACAGGCTGATGGAGTTATCCAAATTTTTATGGAAAATAAATTCATCTACATAGCGCTGCAAGTACTTGGGACCGATTCCGTGAAACGTATCATTCAGCCAACGGCATGCTTGCCGGAATGTCTGATACAAAGGGCTATTTCTGCGCACCCGAAAATACTGATCGACAATGGAGACACGCGCAGCGGTGCTCGGTTCGACGTGATCGTTAATAAACTGTTCGCAGCCGGTTCGATACAGGCGTTTTTCGATAACATGCTTCTTGTCAACCAACGTCATCTTGAGCTGAGGAAGCTCCTCTTCCGGCACGATGGATTCAGCAACGATTAGAGCGCACTCACCTGGATGGAGTTCGACAGATGGACGATAGGCCCTGCCATAGAATACGACAATGCCCTGAACTTCGCCGGAAAGCCGCTTCTCGGCATGGGCTTGGCTGATTGCCGCCCGTATCTTATGAAGCATCGACCAGGCGGTCTTATATGTAACCTGTATGAGGGAGCGCAGGCGAACGGCATTGATTCCTTCCTGAGCACGGGAAAATAGCCAGAAGGCGGCGAGCCATTTACGCAGAGATGTGCGGCTGCCTTCCATGACGGTGCCCACGGTAGGCGTGGTCTGATGGCGGCAAGCGCGGCATTCATAGATAGGAAGCCGGCGGGTCTTCGTGATATAAGCGCTATGATGACTGCAGCGCGGGCAGGAGAAGCCATGCGGCCATTTCCATTGAACAAGATAATCGGCGCAAGCGGACTCTGTCGGAAACTGACGGTATAACTCCTCAAGAGTATCAATATTCTCCAGATTATCCACCACCTACGTCAACCTCCTTCGCACAAAACGTTTGTTCTATTTCTATTATAGCGAACATTAGTTCTTGTTTCAAGATCTAAATGGAATATTCAGGATTGAAAAATGATTTTTTTAAGTGATTTTTTTAAGTGAGGATTTTTAGCGGATTATTTTAATGGGAGTTCGCTCTGCGCTTCTGATTCGATGGTATAGTACTTCTAAGGGGGCACTCTCAACTTGCTGGAGTCGACTTCTGATTCGATGGGAGAGTGCTGGTAAGGAACGGAAGACCCCATGTCTGTCGGTACCATCAGCGAGCAGTCAGCTTGGCGGCGGAGTAGAAACAGAAGTGTAGCAAGAGACAAAAGTACAAGTGCAGAAAAGAAGCGATCATTTGTTCTGCTCGGAAAAATAGGATAGAGTATTGGATAGGATGCGCACTAAGGGACAAGGAAATCGTGCAGGGCAGGCCGCTATACGGGGTACTGTCGGGAGCGGGAGTGGTCATGGGAGACGATACCGGGTTTAAGCGGCAACCGGTTGAGCAGCGTGAGTAGCGATATAAGTTATGCCGTCGGCGGGGATGTTGAGAAGCCTATGCCGCGTTCTATCTGTGGAGAGGCCTGGCAGACGGGCGGAACATCTCCACAGAAGAACTTGCACAGTAACGATAGCGGACGGACAGAGTTTAGTCGAGCTGATTCCATTTGTTGCCGAATTCCGGCGTTTTATAGCTTGCCAGCTTGCTTAGCAGCTCACGCGGATCGGTTGAAGAGAGCAGCAACTGCTCGTGCTCGGCTCTGGCAAATCCGGCTTGGATGGAGTGGCGAATCATCTCGATCATCGGCGTGAAGTACCCCTGAATGTTGAGCACGCCGATCGGCTTTTTGTGGATGCCGAGCTGAGCCCAGCTTAGCGCCTCGAACAGTTCTTCGAATGTTCCGAGCCCGCCTGGCAGGGAGATAAATGCATCGGACAGGCGATGCATGGTCGCCTTGCGCTCATGCATGTCCGCTACTTCGATGAATTCGGTCAAGCCGCTGTGCATCATCTCTCCGCGGAACAGGCCGCGCGGCATGACGCCGGTCACTCTGCCGCCGAGACGGAGCATCTCGTTGGCGACTTCGCCCATTAGCCCTACAGTTGAACCGCCGTAGACCAGTTCGAATTGTTGTTCGGCCAATGCTTGGCCAAGTTCTTTCGCCAAGGCGGCGAAGTCGGGGTGGTTGCCCAGGTTGGATCCGGCAAATACACATACTTTTTTCATTAAGTGGCATCTCCTTCAATTCTATAGTACGCATGTTCTAGTATAGACATCTTGCACAAGGAAGGAAAGAGACGGAAATGGATATGAATGCATTCCAGGAATGGGTAAGCGATTTTTACAAGCAGCGGGAATGGTCGCAATATAATTCTTTTATTCGAGTCGGCTTTTTAATGGAAGAAGTCGGGGAAGTGGCCAGAGTGGTCCGGGCTCTGGAAATTGGCCGTGATCGTCCGGATGAGACGCAATTATCATCGGCGGAGCTCAGACAGGAGCTGGTTGAGGAGTTAGGCGATGTATTGGCCAATCTGCTGATTCTGTCGGAGAAATACGGGATCGGTCTATCCGAGATTGCCGAGAGCCATATGAACAAGTTATCGGAACGGTTCGGCACGGCGAGGCTGAATAAATAGCGTGTAGAGCGGGGAGAGGGCTGTGTGCGGGCTTGGCCGGATAGGGAGGCCGCTTCTCCGGCGGGGAGAAGCGGTCCCTTCCTGGCGAGGGACTGTCAGCCTTTCAGCAAAAATTGGTTGCCGTCCGGGTCGGAGAAGCTGGCGTAGGTTCCCCATTGCATTGTATTGGGTTCGCCATTGAACTCTACTCCGTTGGCCTTCATCGCTGCGTATGTGGACATGATGTCGTCACATTCGAACACGATGGAGGCTTTTTGTTCCTCCCAGCCCTTCATCATCGATCGCGGATAGAGGACGAGACGGCTTCCGCCTCCTGCCGGAGCGACTTCCAGCCACAAGGAGTTGGGACCCATAGGATGCTCCGCGGTTACCGAAAAGCCGACCTGTTCGGTCCAGAAGCGCTTGGCTTGCTGCTGATCTTCGACATAGACCGCGACGGTCGCGATTTGCTTGATCATAAAAATGCCTCCTTTTCTCCTTAATATGCGCCGAGCGCCAGAAAATATTGTATCCGCGTACAGATTGGCGGGAGTCGCGTCCTCCGGTGAGGTACGGCGGAGAGACATGGCGGGTGCATTTACAATGCGGCCGAAATTGTGTATAATACATACCCGTTAGGGTATGTGTTTCATTTATTTTTTGCTCTCTATTATACAGTATGGGGTATTTGTCAGGAGGGAGAAGCCGGTGTGGATTCTCGTCATGTTATTGATATTGGGCCTTCTGTCTGCCATGTGGATGCATCGGCCCGTGCAAGGCCTTCGGTATTTGCAGCCGCATGAGCTCCAGGCGCTTCGCGAGGGGGATTCCGAGGTGAAGCAGGTGGATGTGCGCGAGCCTGCCGACTATGATTGCCGCCATATGGAGGAGACGGTGTCGATGTATGTCGGCCGCCTGCCTTATGTATGGAGCCAGGTGCTGAGCCCTGGGGATACGGTAGTGCTGATCGGGGCGCGGAAGCGGCATATCCGCAAGGCTGCACGGCTGCTGAAGCGCCGCGGCTTCGGCCGAGTGTACGGGTATATGTACCCGTGCGAGGCGTTCGCGCCGCGCGTGCATCCTTGCTGCGGCTGCGCGTAAGCAGCCCCGCGCCGATGCAGGCGGCGGCGCCGTCCGGCAGGCCGGGCAGCAGAAGCGAGTCGGGCCTGCCGGAGACAAGAAAGACAGAGCAGCCGGAATGATCTAGCGCTGCTCTGTCAGGATGATCGGGCCATGCTTCGTGATGGCCACGGTGTGCTCATATTGGGCCGACAAGCGGCCGTCCCACGTGCGTGCGGTCCAGCCGTCATCATCGATCCACATCTCAGGCGTGCCTTCGTTGAGCATGGGCTCGATCGTGATGACCATGCCTTCCTTCAGGCGGAAGCCCCGCCCGGGCTTGCCGACATGGGAAAACTTCGGCTCCTCGTGCAGGGCGCGGCCGACCCCGTGTCCTAGCAGGTCGCGAACGACGGAATAGCCGTTCGCCTCGGCATGGCTCTGGATGGCGTGGGTGACATCGCCAATCCGGTTGCCCGGGAGCGCCTGCTCAATGCCGAGATCGAGGCATTCCTTCGTGACCCGCATCAGCCGGCGCGCGGCGGCTGAAATCTCGCCGACCGCATAGCACCATGCGGAATCCCCCACCCATCCGTCGTACACCGCGACGATATCGATTTTGACGATATCGCCATTCCGAAGCGGCTCCGGGCTGGGAAATCCATGGGCGATGACATCGTTCACCGAGGCGCAGGTCGCATACGGAAATCCTTTGTAGCCTTTCGTATATTGCTGTCCGCCCTGCTCTTCAATATAATGCTCCACGAAATCGTTCAGCTCCAGCGTGCTGACGCCGGGCCGGATGCACTTGGCCAGCTCGCGGTGACAAGCTGCGACGAGCTGCCCCGCCCGTCTCATCTGCTCAATCTCCGCTGCCGTCTTCAGCTTCACCATCGCTTGTTCTCTCCTTCGTCAGGCGGACAATCGCCTGATTAGAGTCTTTGCAGTTAATATATGCCTGAAATGCGCGATGGTGATTACGGGCGGAGCTATTCGCGGTAGTTCGCCGCGATGCCGGCGGCCAGGTCGCGAATCCGTAGGCGGACGAATTCCGGCTCCAGCACCTCGGCTTCGGGACCGAAGCTGAGAATAAAGCCGTACAGCCAAGCATTGTCGGGCAAGGAGACGTTGGCGATCGAATGCCCCGTCTCCTCCTCCTGCAGCGATTCCGCTCCGAACCACTCCTCAGCGGCATGCCGGATGCCGGGACCGAAGCGGAGCGTGAGAGAGACGAGGCGCTCGGGCGCATGCCATTCCTTGTCCCATGGCCGATCCTCCAGGGAGATGTCTTCCCGATCGAATCGGGTGTCCAGCGGCTTCAGCCGCTTCATGCGGACGAGCTTGAAGAAGCGGAACCCGAGCTTGCTGGTGCAATAAGCGTATAAATACCATGCATGACCCTTCAGCACCAGGGTGTAGGGATGCACAGTCCGTTCCGTCGCCTCTCCCTCGGCGTTGCGGTAGGAGAAGCGAACGGCCTGCCGCTCTTCAATCGCTTTTTTCAACGTCAAAATCATCGCTTCCAGCTTGTCGTGGTTCCCCCAAGGGGATAAATCAACGACAAATTGCTTCGTCCGGAACTGGAAGTCTTCCGCTTCCGAGGCGGGAATAATACTGCTGATCTTTTCCACCAGCATGGCATGCCCTTCATCCGGATAGGAGGAGGACACGCTCTGGAGCGCGGTTACGATCGCGGCCAGTTCCTCGTTCGTCAGCAGGTTCCGGTCCAGACGATAGCCTTCGGCGAGCCCGATGCCGCCGTTCGCTCCCTGGTAGGTCACGATCGGAATGCCGGCCTGATTAATCGCTTCGATATCGCGATAGATGGTGCGAATCGAGACCTCGAACCGCTCAGCCAAGTCTTTGGCCTGCACGATCGGGCGATTCAGCAGCAGAATGATGATATTGAGCAGACGATCGATTTTCACAATTTGCGTCCTCCACAGCATGGATTATCGTACGGAGGCATCCCTCTGCGGGAGGCTGCTCTTCCCTCTATTGTAGTGGATGGGGAAGTGAGGGGAAAGAGGCGGTCAAGGAAGGGAGACCATTTATTGACTTTTCGGCTTCCGGCCGATATCATGAAGTAATATACTAGATATATACTAGAATATGAACGAGAGAGGTATAAATCAGCGTGAGAGACTAATGGCAGAGGCTGACGATAGAGGTTACCGATAGAGAGCTGCAAGTAACGATGAATCGAAGGAGCGTACAGGATGACGAGCAGACCAAGCCGCACTACGTTTAGACAGCGATTGGACGAAATGGTTACCGTGCTGCGGGACGATATTATTACGGGCCGTCGGGCTGCCGGCGATTATTTGCCCTCGGAGGTGGCGCTTGCGGAGCAATTCCAATTAAGCAAAAACTCGGTCCGCAAAGGCTTGGAGCGTCTCGTCGAGGAGAAGCTGATCGAGAAGGTGCCGCGGGTCGGGAACCGGGTCGCCGATCCAGGGGCGTCCGGCACGGTGAAGCTGCGGTTCGGATATTACCGTTCCGTCATCCAGGAGGCGGCGCTGAATCAGCTTATCGAGCGCTTCCGGCAAACCCATCCGCACATCCGGGTAGAACTCGTTCCCCTTCCGTACGAGAACTATCCCGATGCGGTATCCGGCTATATCGGGCATGACATGCTGGATGTGGCGACGGTCAATTACAACGATTTCCGCTGGCTCGCGGATGAAGGGCATCATGAGCTGCTGGAGCCGCTGGATCCCCGCCCGGAGCTGTATCCGTTCATCGCGGACTGCTTCCGGCATGAAGAGAGGCTGCTGGGCCTGCCGCTCATCTTCTCGCCGGTCATGCTCTGCTACAACCGGGATCATTTCCTGGCGCATGATCTGCCCGAGCCGGACAGCAGCTGGCGGTGGATGGAGCTGATGGCTGTAGCGGAGCAGCTCGGAAGGGAGCCGGGCACGTTCGGCTTCTACTTCCATATGCTCTCGAACAACCGCTGGCCTGTGTTCCTGCTGCAGAGCGGCGGGCGGTTCGAGTCCGACGAAGCGGGCCATGTCCCTGTCTGCGGAACGAAGCTGATGGAGGGCCTCCGGCTGACCCGCGAGCTGATTGACAGGCAGAGCGCGTATCCGGCTTATCTGTCGGAGAATGATATGGATGCGGAGCGGCTGTTCTTGCAGGGCAAGCTGTCGGTCATTATCGCGACCTATTTCAGCCTGAACCATTTGAAGGATGCGCCGTTTGCGTTCGAGGTGGCGCCGCTGCCCTACTTGAACGAGGCGAAGTCGCTCCTGCTCGCCATCGGCCTGATGGTGAACCGGACGTCGGCGGTGAAGGAAGCGGCGCTTGAACTGGTTGATTACTTGCTCTCCTACGAGGCCCAGCTTCACATCCGCCAGCATACGTTCAGCATCCCGGCGCACAAGAAGGCGGCGGAATGGAACGGGCAGGAAATGTTCCCGCGGCCCAGCCGCTTCTCGATGTACCGCGAGATTATTCCGTCCCTCCGCTTCTTCACGGAGCTGGGGCTGCGATCCGCGGACCTGCAGCACGTATGCAATGCGCTGAAGCTGTATTGGTCGCGTCTCGAAGACGAAGCAGCGATGTGCAGCAGACTGGAAAGCCTGCTGTCCGATAGAGCCGCCCGTTAAGGGCGGTTTTTTATTTGATGAAAGAGGACGCTCGGGGGATGGCCGCCCAATTCCGTTCTGTCTTTAATTCGTCTTTTTAAAAACAGGATTGACAGCGCTTTCTTTGGGGTCTATGATTGTTTACATACCAGATATGAACTACAACTTGTCTGGGTCATTGCAATTCATGCGTGATGATCGGGAGCAATACAGAATTTTATAAAAAGAGAGCAGGGAAGGGAGGCGGGGGCTGCCTAATCATCTTCATTCGAAGCCGGTGAGAAATTTGATGCGAGGTCGGAAATGAAGGGGATTAGTATACATCTGGATTATAAAAGCTATGAATAGAAGGGATGGTCTAACAAGATGACGAAACGTTCCAGTCTGTTGATGCTGGCCTTTGTGCTGGCGTTGTCCATGCTCCTGACGGCTTGCGGCTCGGGGGGAGCGGGAAGCTCCGAGTCCCCGGAGAAGGAAGCGGCCAATTCGGACGCAGGCCAGCCGGAGGGTCAGAAAGAGCAAGCGCTGTCCGGCACGCTTACGGTATGGATTCATCCTTATGTGTCGGAGGAGAAAAAGAACGACATGAAAGCGGTGTTCGACGGCATTATCGCGGAATATAACAGCAAATATCCGGACGTGAAGGTAAAGCTGGAGGAAATCCCGTGGAAGAACCGGGAGCAAAAAATATTGACAGCGCTGGCGGCCGGGAACGGGCCGGACGTGTTCTATCAGCTTCCCGACCAGATCCCGCAGTTCGCCAGCAAGGATGTCCTTGAGCCGCTAACCCCTTATATGGATGACAATCAGATGGATGATTTCACCCCGGGCGCGTTGGCGGCGGCCACGTATCAGGAGACGCTGTACGCGCTCCCGATTCTGCAGGAAGCGCAGCTCATGTTCTATAACGCGGACATCATCAAGGAGATTGGCGTGGACCCTTCGGCTCTGCCGCAGACATGGGATGAGTTCAATGTATGGGCCGAGAAGGCCGTGGCCAAGGGCTATTACGCCCGCGATTTCAACGGCGGCGCGGCATGCTGCAACGGTACCCTGTATCCGATTCTGTGGCAGCAAGGCGGGGACGTCATCGACGGAAACGGGGAGATCGCCATCAACAATGAAGCGGGCGTCCGCACGTTCCAGATGATTAAAGATATGTATGACAAGGGTTGGATTCCGAAGGATTCGATTTCGAATCAGGATCAGTTTGCCGAATTCCTGTCTGGCAAAATGCTGGCGGTCTGGGGCTCGGGCTACACCCAAACCGTCTTGAAGGAAGAGAAGTTCAATTATGCGGCCGGCCCGCCGCTCAAAGGCGCGGAGCAAGCCAGCTTCGGGACGGTCGGCATGTTCGCCGTGCCGAAGAACAGCAAAAACAAGCAAGCGGCGGTGGAATTCATCAAAGTCTTGACCAATACCGAAGCGCAGAAAAAGTTCAACAAGCTGGCCACTTATATCCCGACCCGGAAATCGGCTTCGTCCATCTATGAAGGGGATAAGGATATGGAAATCTTCCTGGAGGTAACGGCTTATACCCGTCCTGGCGTAATGAGCCCGGTGGCGCGCACGATTATGCCGAAGATCCAGGCCGAGATCGCCGCGATGCTGGAAGGCGGCAAATCGCCGCAGGAAGCGGCGGATGCGGCAGCAAAGGCGATTCAGGACGACATGAAAAAAAGCTGACTCTTGGCGGGGAGCGGCGGGAGGGCGCGGACCGGAGCTTGCCGGCCGCCGCTCGGCCCGCTGCCTTGCGTGGCGCGGCCGGCCTCATTAACAGGGATGGAAGGTGATAGCACGTGCAAACAGTGAAGCAGGGAGCCGCGGCTCGGGAATCTGCCATACGGCGGCCGCCGGGAGAGCGGTTCCGGCAGGAATTCCGGCGGAATGCCATCGTGTACGTATTTTTGATTCCGATACTGATTCATTTTCTTGTGTTCCAAGTGTTCCCGCTGGCCTTCAGTCTCGTGCTGACGTTCATGGACTGGCCTATCATCGGCACGCCGGCCTTTGTCGGCTTTGAGAACTGGAGTTATTTTTTCACGGATGAGATTGCCTGGAAGGCGATCTGGAATACGGTTCTCTTCTCGGTCTACTATATCGTGCCGACGATGGGAGTCGGGCTGCTGCTGGCGCTGCTCGTCAATTCGGGCGTGCGCGCGGCGGGTTTTTTCAAGAGCTTGTACTTCTTGCCCGTCGTCACTTCCTTCGTCATTATCTCGGGAATCTGGGCATGGATGTTCAAGGGAACCGAGTACGGCATGATCAACTATGCGCTCAGCTGGTTCGGCATCGAGCCGCAGCTGTTCTTCTCGAATTCGTCGCAGGCGCTGCCCGTGCTGGCGGGCCTGAGCATTTTCAAGGTGGCGGGAAGCACGATGGTCTACTATTATGCCGGCCTCAAATCGATTCCGAATCACTTGTACGAGGCGGCCAAAATCGACGGCGCCGGACGTTGGCGCACGTTCTGGAGCGTGACGTTCCCGCTGCTGCTGCCGATTCATTTTTACGTTGCCATTATTACGACGATCGGTTCTTTTCAAATTTTCGATTCCGCGTTTCTCATTACGGGCGGCGGACCGAACTATGCAACGATGACTCTGGTGTATTACTTGTATGAGGAAGGCTTCACCGGACTTCGCCTCGGATATGCCAGCGTGCTTGCGTATATATTGTTTTTCATCATTTTCGCGATATCGCTCGTACAGCGCCGCGTGCTGGGCAAAGAGGTGCATTACTGATGCGCGCCCGCAGTGAACGCCGGCATCCGAAGGAGGGGTTCGCATGAATATTCGTTTGAAGCACAAGGCCGTCATTTATGTGCTGCTCGTCATTCTCGGCATCCTGTTCTTTTTTCCTTTTGCGATGATGATTCTCGGTTCGCTGCAAAAGGTGGAGAAGGCAACGGCCGATCCGTTGTTCTGGATTCCGACGAATCCGACGCTGTACAATTTCACGTACATTATCGGGCAGAGTTCGTTCCTGCATTGGATTAAGAACTCGCTTGTCATCACGCTAATCCCGGTGGCGACCCAGATTTTTTTCGGGGCGGTGCTCGGGTATATTTTCGCCAAAAAGCAGTTCCCCGGCAGGGAAATCGTGTTCTGGCTCATGATGGCTGTCGTCATGGTGCCCGGCCAGCTGCTCATTATTCCGAAGTATATCATGTTCAGCCAATTCGGCTGGATTAATACGTACGGGGCGATTATCGTTCCGGAGCTGTGGGCCATTATGGGGGTATTCCTCGTGAGGCAGTTCATGATGACGATCCCGAAGGATCTGGAGGAAGCGGCCTACATCGACGGCGCAGGGGATTTCACGATTTTCTTCCGCATTATGCTGCCGCTGGCGAAGCCGGCCATCGCGACGATCGGGACGTTCGCGTTCATCAGCTGCTGGAATGATTTGTTCACGCCGCTGATTTTCATGACAACGGAAGAGATGTACCCGATTACGGTCGGACTGGCGTCCCTGCTGACGAAGGAAGGGAACTTCGGGATTGAAATGGCGGGAGCGGCGATTTCTTTTGTGCCGACTTTCCTTATTTTCGTCTTCTTCCAGCGGTATTTCACGGAAGGGATCGCCATGTCCGGTATCAAGTCTTAACATCATAGAAAGAGGAGATTACCCATGAGAGCAGTCGTATCTACAGATGGCGTCGTCCACACCGTGGAAAAGGAGGCGCCGGTGCTCCGGCCTCATTTCGTGCTGGTGGACACCGTCTATTCGGCGATAAGTCCGGGAACCGAGATGTCGATGCAGCAAAAGGTGCAGGGGCCGTTCGCCCTGGGCTACAGCGCCGCCGGCATCGTCAGAGAGGTCGGCGAGGGCGTCGGCCATCTCCGGCCGGGAGACCGGGTGGCCTGCTACGGGGCGCCGTTCGTCAAGCACGCTTCGCTGCTTGCCGTGCCGAAGCATCTGGCTGCGCCGCTGCCCCCGCAGGTATCGCTGCGGGAAGCGTCCTTCGCGGGGCTCGGCGCCATCGCGATTCACGCGCTGCGGCAGGCGCGGCTTCAATTCGGGGAGCGGGTCGTGGTGGTCGGCCTCGGCATCCTGGGGCAGATCATCGCGCAGGTGGCCCATGCGGCAGCCTATACCGTCATCGGCTATGATCTCCTGCCGGAACGGTGCGCGATGCTGAAGCAAGCCGGTGTCGAGGCGGCTTATGCCGACCCGCAGGAGCTGGAAGCGGCGATTCGCGAGCTGACGAACGGCGAGGGCGCCGATGCGGTGCTGCTGTGCGCCGGCGGCAGCGCGACCGATCTAATCGACAAGTCGCTCGGCTGGCTGCGGGATCGCGGCAAGGTCGTCATCGTCGGCGACCTGAAAATGGAATTCGACCGCGAGCGCATGTTCGCGAAGGAAGCGGAGGTGCTCATCTCGCGGGCGGGCGGGCCGGGACGGTATGCGCGCGATTACGAGGTAGGCGGATTCGATTATCCGCTCGGCTATGTGCGCTGGACGGAGGGCCGCAATGTGGCCGAGTATGTCCGCCTGCTGGCGGCGGGCCGAATTCGCGTGGATCCGCTTATCTCGGCGGAGCTGCCGATGGAGAAGGCGGACATCGCCTATGCCCGCTACAAGCAATCGCCGAAGGATACGATTGGCGTCGTGCTGCGCTATGCGGACGCCGGCCGCTCATAGGAAGCGGCGCGATGAAGCGGCCCGGTCCGGGCTTGGATGCGATCCAGACCCGGACCGGGCCGTTGCGCGTTTGGTTCGGTGGGGCGTTCACTTGGTGACGGTGTTGCTCGTTTCCGCGCTTGTTCAGTCGCGCGTTTTCGCTGTTGCTTGGCTCCCCGTTTTTTTCGAGTATACCGGATATATTCCATGCATGTCATGACGGTTGCCAGCTAGTGTCCGTTCTGCCTCTTCGTGTTCGAGGCGCATGGGCACGGTTTACTTGAGCTGTCTCCAGGAGGCCCACATTTCCGGCGGGTTCAGTTCGTAGATGCTGTTCTCCCGGTACATGAAATGCTGCATGACGAATTCCCGGCGCAAGGTCGCGAAGTCGTCGTGATAGGAACGGATGAACGCGTTGATCTCCTGTTCCGTATATTTCCGTCCGTGCTCCAGGCGTGAGACAAGATGCTCGAGTACGATGAGCTTCTTCTTCAATTGGGCCGGAATCGTCTTCAAGCGTCCATCCGCGGTGAAGAAATTATTGATAACGGACTGCTGGTATTTCTGTTGGGCTTCTTTGTCCTGCAAAAGGCTCTCCTCCTTCTGGGCGGCATGGCGATAGATGAAGTCAAAGGTCGCCGTCGCGTTTGTTTTCATAAAGTAATGGTTCAATGAAAAGTAGATCGTATTTTTGTCCCGGCGCTCGTTAATGAGGGCGGCCTCCCTCAGCTTGGCGGCATGATGGGTAATGGTGGCCGGGGTAACGCCGAGCCGTTCGGCCAGCCGCTGCCCGCTGTATTCCTCCTGGGCGATAAGGACGAGCATTTTGATGCGCGTCGGGTCGGAGAGCGCCTTATGATACGCAACGATCTTTTCCAATTGCATGGTATGCCTCACACCTCACGTTTTATGTAATTTAATATCCATCTAATAAAGTATTTGTTAAATTAGATAATAGTTAAATTAGATTCCGTTGTCAAGAAGAACCGCCGGATTTCGGCAGGTTGGTTGTGGTTGTCCTTTGTGGCAGATGGAAGTCGAGGTTGGAAGCAGGGGACAGTGGTGGTGAGGAGGGGGGAGTCGACGAGAGGAGAGGAGCGTGGTGGTGGTGAGGAGGGCGGAGTGGGCGAGAGGACAGGAGCGGGTGAGGAGAGGAGGGGCGGAGTTGACGAGAGAGAGGGCGTGGTGGTGAGGAGGGGCGAATGCTGCAAAAGTGCAGTATTTTTGGCCGTTTTTGCTGTGAAAAGAAGAAATTCCTGCACAGGTGCATCAATTTCGTGAAAAAACGGGGGGAAGGTGGGGGCTGTGGGAAAAATGATGTAGTTTTGCAGGATTGGCTTCGAGTAAGTCTGCCTCAAAAAATAAAGTTGTAATTTTGCAGGATTGGCGGGAAAGTGAAGAGTAGGTGGCTTTGGCAGAGAAATATGGGGTGTTGCATTGTGGTGCCGCATGCGTGCAAAGGAGACAGATGTGCATCCGCGTGGAATACGGTGGATGTGCGCGTGTCGCGCTTGTCTCGCCATGGACGGAGGACCTGAGGCTAGGGGATAATGCGCCGAGATGCAGGGTTGTACGCATGTGGGAGTCACCGTCGCGCATGTCTCGCCATAGGCGGAGGACCTGAGGCCAGGGGATAGTGCGCCGAGATGCAGGGCTGCGCGGAACTGGGCGGCGCCGCCGCCAATGCTGGGACGGCAGCGCTTCGGATGCGGTGCGGACAGGATATGCGACGCGCATTCGATCCGACTATGCGGATGCCTTCCGCACGCAGCTTGTCACCTGCGCCGCTTCGGAGTGCGCGAAGTCGGGGCGGCCGATGAGGCCGGTGAAGCGGGAAGCGGCGGAGTGAAGCGGGAGCACCAGCCTAGCCGAGAGAGCAGACGCCCACAATGCAGCCGGCACACGGAGCCGGCAGGCTGAGTTGGCGTCTGCCCTGCCGTTAGGGGCGGGTTACAGCAATACGTTCATGCGTCGGTTGAAATGGCGGCGCAGCCCCTCGCCCAAAATATTGAAGGTGAGGATGGCGAAGGCGATCGCGGCCGCCGGATAGAAAATGAAGCCGAACTTGTTCACGTAGATTTCGGCCCGGTGCTCGGCGAGCAGCGAGGCCCAGTCCAGGCTGGTGTTCAAAAACTTCGGCGTGAAGTAGTCGACCTCGATCCATTGATGGGTCAGGAAGATGCTCAATACGCCCATCTGGCCGATAATCAGCATCACTTTGCCCATATCGAGACAGAAGTTGACAATCAATTCAGGAAGGATCGCCGGCATATAATAACTCTTCGACATCCGCCACGGGCTCAAGCCGAGACTGTTCCCCGCCTCGACGTACAGCTCCCGTGACAACTTATATGTATGCTCCTGAATGATATGGGCAACGCGGCCCGCCTCGATGACGGCCACGAAAAAGATGACCCACCACAGCCGGTTGCCCGAGTTTTGGATAAAAGGGACGCTCACCAGCAGCACAGCGGAAAAGATCGACGGCAAAAAAGAGAATACCTGGTTCAAGCTGTTTACGATAAAATGAGCGATTCCTTTTTTGCGCCGGGCCATCAGCCCAAGGGGGATCGCAGTCAAATAGCGCACCGTCGTAATCGTCAATACGATAAGAATGGTCGACTTCGTGCCGATAATCAGCTTGCTCAGCAGGTCGACGCCGTTCTTGTCCGAGCCTAGCGGATTGAGTGCCGAGGGCGGATAGGGCGGAAGCTGCAGCCGGTTGTTCTCGTTGAAGCGGTGCTTCACTTCTTGCAATTCTTGGTCGACAAAGGGAAGCTCGGGGCCGAAAACATAAAGAATACGAGAATGGCCAGCATCGCGGCTCCGATCCACAATGTAATATTTTTCATGTCGTTCTCCTTCCTTACCTCGCTTCGAAATGTCTTCTTGCCGCCAGACTGATCCACTGGACGATAAGCACCATGATCATGAAGCAGAAGGCGATGCCGATGATGACGCCGGGCTCATAATTGGGGCCAGTGCCTAAGTGCACGCTGTAATCGATGGCAAGAAACAATCGATAGGCCGCTCCCGGGAAATTCATGAAGTACTCGACCATCAGCAGATTGGACAAGACATAGACGAAGAGGGAGGAGAGATGCGTCAATATCGTCCCGAAGCTGTTATAGAATACGTGCTTGTAAAAAATGAGACGCTGGGTCAAGCCTTTGGCACGGGCTACCATGATGTACATCTTGCCATCCTGATCCGCGATGGAAGCGCTTGTGATGCGCGCGATATACATCGTCGGATATATCGAGACAAGCACGGCAGGCAGAAGAAAGGAATACCATTCTTCCGTCGAGAAGAAGCGGATAAAGGGCAGATAGCGGATCACATACCACTGGATAAGCAGCAGGATCAGAAAATCGGGCAGCGATTGGAAAAGCCAGGTCGTCCAGTTGCCAAAAAAGTTCCACTTCGTCCGCGACAGCTTGTAGTCCATAATCCCTTTCAGCACGCCGAGTCCGAAGCTAAGCACGAGCGCCGTGACGATAACGCCAAGGCTCATGGCACGGAAGACAGCACGACCTTTACGATCGGCAGATTATAACGATCGATGCCAAGGCTTCCCTCCCCGAACAGGGCGGCAAAAAATTCCTTGATATTGCTCCCGTACTTTGCCCAACTAAAGTCATAGTTTACGTTGAGCCGGTATTCATCCACAAGAACATCGAGGTCGCGCGGGAACAATACGATGAGGATAACCATCAGCATGGCGAATAAGCTGATGATTAACGTTCGCAGAAATTGTGCTCGAAAACTCATCATTTCCTCCTAATATTCACCTATTTCACCTTATGTTAGTGATATCATACACCGGTCAATTCGTATACATTTTTATTCATTTTTTTGCAAATCCGGCTCATATTTTGTCGATCGGCGCTGTTTTTCATTATGATAAAGAGAGGAAGTATAGAGGCGGATGTGAACGCGGCCGGTCCGACGATGTTCGATCCCGAGCAGCGAAGGGAAGCGATAGAGTTCGCCCAAGCGAGTATCGATCGGGGCTTGCCGGTTATCGGGTGGAGTCTGTTCGTGCCGGAGTTCGGGCTGATCTACGGCTATGACGATGAGAAGCAGGAGCTGTACTGCCGCGATCCGCAGCAGGATGGGGCGCTTCCGTACACGAAGCTGAACGAGCTGCCGATGAAGTTCGTCTACATGCTGCGGGTAACGGACAGTGATGACGTGGATCGGCTGGAGGCGTGGACGAAGGGACTGCGGTCGATTACCGTGGCGGAGGCGCTCCGCGGGCTACAGCGGCTGTTCCCTTTCCCGCATGGCGGAGAGCCTAACGAGCCGGCGATTGCGAGCGAGGCGGAGGCTCTCCTGATGGCCGCGAAGAGGGCGGAGGAGCAAGGGGCCGCGGCGCTGGAACGGATGTATGAAGCGTTGACGGGGAAATGCGTGAGTTAGCGGCCGAGATTTTCCCATAGCTCGTAGAAAAAATATACCTCTTCCATGACAGCGGCATCGTCCTTGGCTGCGATTCCGCCCCGGATGCGGCTGAGGATGCCGGAAATGTCGTACATGTATTCGCGTTCAACGCTGTATTGAATCCGATTGACAATACGTCTCCATGCATTGGAGGCGTATTCGATTTTGTCCTTGGCCTGATTCCAATTCTTCTTCTCGATATGCTGTTCTATGGACTGGACCGCTTCAAGAAGCCGATCCTCTTTGCCCATCGGCTGCTTCAAAAAATTGCCCGAGCCCAGGACGGCTCCGAAAAGAACGAGAAGAAGAGCGGCCAAGGCCAACATCAGCCATTTTCTCTTTTGCATGCTGCTCACCTCGCTAAGAACTATTCGCGGTTATCCGTTTCATTGGACAGGTTATCTTTGTACAAGTCAACATATAGCGTGTCGTCAGGCAAGATAGCAGCAAAGCTCACTTGCTTGATATTTTCAATCCCTTGCTTCTTTAGTTCATGATGAAGCCATTTCGTCGTCTTGTTTCTCCGTTCGAGGTTAACGGTCAAAATTTTGCCTTCATGCACGACATCCGTCATCATGCGGGCAGGCGTGACGGTCCGATTCAGATCTTTCGGCGTCAGCGGCTGATCTTCGGATTTGAGCAGGACGGAGAGCCCCCCGTTCGGCTCCAGGATGGCATATTCGACCTTGGTGATATCGAACGTATCTTTCTCGCGCAGCAGCATCATGATTTCATCGAAGCGGATACGCATTTTCTTTAAGTTCTGCTCCAGTATTTTGCCATGCTGAATCACTACGGTCGGTTCGGAATCGATCACTTTGGAGAAAAATCGGCTTTTCAATGTCCAAATCTGAAATAGAAACGTAATGATTACGAACACTGTAAGTCCGATAAAATGCAGCCAGCCCTTCGAAGAGAGATCGGTCGCCAATGTTCCGGCCAACGACCCGATGGTGATGCCGTTAATATAGTCGAAGTAGGAGAGAGACCCCATTTGCTGCTTGCCTAATAGCCGTGTATAGATCACGAGGCTGAAGAAGGCGATTATGGATCGGACGATGACGACCCAGGTTTCCTCCATCATGTACTATCCCAGCCTTTC
Source organism: Paenibacillus dendritiformis (assembly GCF_015845845.1). GTDB lineage: Bacteria > Bacillota > Bacilli > Paenibacillales > Paenibacillaceae > Paenibacillus_B > Paenibacillus_B dendritiformis_C. The sequence continues at coordinate 8,134 of NZ_LDIG01000213.1, read as the reverse complement.
CCGATTTTTGAATTAGTCTTCCCGGGAAGGACTGGAATATGCAAAACACCGCATGGCTTACGGAAAAGTCCGGGTCCATGCGGCAGCTATTCGGGCGATGAGGGTCACAGCGAGGCGCTTGCCTTGGGGCAGATGTCTTTGCGCTGTTCAGCAGCCAGACGCAATGCGCGCCCAGTACGAAGAGAACGAGGGAATCATAGATTAGATTGCTCTCGTTCCCGATGAACTGAATAAAGTTATGAACGAAGAATCAACGGACAGATGTTGTGATGCTTCACCATCAGCAGGGCGAGCGCGAAGCCGACCAGAAGCGCATAGACCAACTGCATAACGGTGTCGGCCGCATTTTGTCCCGACAGCATATTGAGCATATGGGTCAGGGAGAAGAGAACGCTGGAGGTGATTACGGCTGCGGCGGCGCTTTTGCGGAGAAGGGTCTTCAGAATCAATCCTCTGTATATCGTCTCCTCCACGAAGGCGACGAGCAGCGTGAAGAACAGGAAAAAGTCTGCTTCGGATAGAGAAATATCATGAAATCCCTTGGTGCTGAGAAGGATAAGCACGACAAGCAGCGGGGCGTAGTCGAGCCAGTCGCGGGCATGGAGAGTGGAGAGCGAGCGGAATCCGTAGTGCGCCCATCTCTTTTTCGCGCTCAAATAGCCCAGCAGCGCCAGCGCAATCGGAATGAAAGCGATCAGCACCGCTGATGTATAAGGGAGCTGCTTCATCGTGGCATACGCTCCGGCGGCGAAGACGGCAAGCAGTAAGAGCAGCTCCACCACCACGACCGTCCACACCGGGCGCTTCTCCGAAAATGATCTTGTAGCTTGTAAGGTCATGGCTTCATTTCCCCCCGCTGCATAATGACTTGCATCCATTTTTTTCATTCGACGAGCCCGTCGTAATAGCGGCGCAGCTCGTGATCGGCGCCGGAGAGCAGCAAGTATTGCACCGCCCCGAAGAGCAGGTTCGGCACCGGCTGCCCCGGCCTTCCATGCGAGGCGATCCGGAGCAATTCATCATCGGCGGCGATGTGCAGCGCCAAATGCTCGTACAGATCGCAGGAGCCCGCGCATTCTTGTTGCGCAAAGCGTGCGAAACGGTGGGACAAGCTCAGGTAAACCAAGTCATCCCCTCCCTTTTTTCAACATTTTACACGGAGCGGATGATAAGGGGGATTTCTGATTTTTTGTCGAGATGATTAAAAAAATTGATTATGTTCCGGCGGCCGCTGATTCCAACTGCAGCATCGCTCGCCGCACATCGTTCGCCGTCACGTTCCGGTTCATCAGATGAATCGACTCCTGCGGAAGGACCGCCGCGGCCGCGACGCGGTCCAGCGTCTCGCGATCCGAGGCGGACAGCCCGAGATCGGACAGGCTGCGGGGCAGGCCCATATCCAGGTAGAACGGCAGCAGCCGCTCGACTTCGGCCAGGTTGCCCTCCAGCGCGAGCTGGACGAGAATGCCATAGGCGACCTTGTCCCCGTGCAGCAGATGATGCGTCGCCGGGGCTGCCGTCAACCCGTTATGGATCGAATGGGCTCCCGCGATCCGTCCCGCATGGTCGCCGAAGCCGCCGACCGTGCCGCCCGTCATAATGATCGTCTCCACGGCGAGCGTGAACGCGTCCGTCAATTGCTGCCGCTCGGCATCCCGCACGCTCTGCAGGCCGTGCTCCAGCAGAGCGGTCTGGCACAGGCGGGCCGTGAGGTGCGCGATCCGCACGGCCGCGGGCGGCTGGCTCCACTGGCGGACGAGCGCGTCGGCCTCGTACCATTTCGCCAGCGTATCGGCGATGCCGGCCCGCAGGTAAGCGGCCGGCGCGCGCAGGGCGATTCGCGGATCGACCAGCACCATGAGCGGACTTTTCGGATGGAGCGTGTAATGCGTGAAGCGGCCCCGTTCATCGTAGAACACGCTGAGCGGCGTCCAGGCCGCGCAGTTCGACGCGAGCGTCGGCACGAGCACCGTGTCGAGTCCGGCTTCGATGCCTGCCGCCTTGACGAGGTCCATCACTTTGCCCCCGCCGACGCCGAGCACGATATCGGCCTGCGCCGCCCGCGCCTCGCGGGCGATCCGGCTGGCCTCCGCCAGCGTGCACTCGCCGCGGTGCGCTAGCGGCAGCAGCGTCAGCTCCGTCTGCCGCGGCCAATACGGAGCCGCGGCCTCCCAGGAGCGCTCGCCGTGCACGACGAGCGCCCGGCGGCAGCCGTACGGCTGGAGCAGGGACTCCAGCTTCTCCAAGATGCCGGCTTCGCAGCGATAGATGGCGGGTGCCCCTCTGACGATGAGCGGCTGTTCCAGCGTTGTCATTTTCTCTCCCTCCCCATCGGTTCTCCCTTACTTCCGGTTCAGCATCCACTCCGGCTTGCCGAAGCCCTGGAACTGTTCATCGATGATCTGCTCGAATTCCGGCGACTCGACCGCTTCCTTCAGATCCTTCGCGAAGGCCTTGTCCTTGTCGGCCGTGTTGATGACGACCCGGTTGCGGTAATCGTCCGGCATATTTTCCAGCTTCAGCGCATCGAGCAGATTCATCTTGGCCGCGAGGGCGAAGTTGCCCGGCACGAGGGAAAGATCGGCGCTGTCGACGGCCCGCGGCAGCTGGGCGGCTTCGATCGGCTGCAGCACGAGCTGCTTCGGATTGTCCTTGACGTCCTTCTCCGAGACGCGCAGCGGATCGATGTCATCCTTGATCGTCAGGAGGCCGGCATCCTGCAGCAGCCCCAGCGAACGGGCCAGATTGGTCGGATCGTTCGCCAGCGCGACGGTGCTGCCCCCGGCGATCTCGTCGAGCGAGTTGTATTTCGAGGAGTAGATGCCCATCGGCGCCGTCGGTACGGCGATCAGATCGGTCAGTTCCAGCTTGTTCTCCTTGGCGAAGTTATCCATATAGATTTTGTGCTGGAACAGATTTGCGTCCAGATCGCCGTTGGACAGTGCCAGGTTCGGCTGCACGTAATCTCCGAATTCGACGATTTCAATCGTATAGCCTTTTTTCTCCATAATCGGCTTGATCGCCTTCGTCAGCATATCGCTGTATGGGCCTGCGGTGGCCCCGAACTTCAACGTTCTGCTCTCCTCCCGCTTCGCATTGTCCCCGCCGCTGGAGGACGAACCGCTGCCGCAGGCGGCCAGCAGGCCGAATGTCAGGATAAGCGAGAGAAGAATGACTGTCTTTTTCATGATGATACCCTCCATAATATGTGAAATGATGTTGTAGCCTCCGTTAGCTTGCGTTAGCGCTTGTCTACCTTCTTGGCCGCGAAATCGCCGCCATATTGAATGAGCTGCACGAGGCAGATGAGGACGATAACGGTGGTGAACATGACCGTATTGTCATAGCGGTAATAGCCGAACCGGATCGCCAGATCGCCGATGCCGCCTCCGCCGATCGTCCCGGCCATGGCCGAGTAGGCTACCAGGCTGATGGCCGTAATGTTGATCCCTTGGACGATGCCGGGCTTCGCTTCGGGAAGCAGCACATCCTTGATGATCATCCACGGCGTGGCCCCGATCGACACCGCGGCTTCGATGACGCCCTTGTCGATCTCGCGCAGCGCGGTCTCGACGAGCCGGGCGAAGAACGGGATAGCGGCCACCGACAACGAGACGGATGCGGCCGTCGGGCCGATGGTGGTGCCGGCGATCAGCTTCGTTAGCGGCAGCAGCGTGACGAGCAAAATGATGAACGGAATCGACCGGATCATGTTGACGATGAAGCCGAGGATAACGCGGGTGAGGCGATTTTCAAGGAACAGTCCTTTATCCGTCACAAATAATATTATTCCAATAGGAAGACCCAGAATTAAAGCGGCAACTAATGAGATGCCCACCATATACAAGGTCTGAAAAAACGCCTTGTACAGATCGGGCAAGATCTGTATGAGGGAGTCCATCTTATCTGATTACCTCCAGTCGGTGCGTTCGTGATGCGATATAATCCATGGCCCGCCGCACTTCGGCCGGGTCGCCGTTCAGCTCCAGGATGAGGATGCCGAGGGGCGCATCATGGATATATTCGATTTTGCCATGCAGGATATTGCATTCAACGTCGAACCTCTTCAGCATGCCGGTAATGACGGCTTCCTCCGCCTGCGGCGCGACGAAGTGAATCTTGACGACGGTGCCTGCGCTGTTCCGGAGCAAGCGCTCGGGCAGCTCGAATTGGAACAGGCTGCTGATGAAGGACCGGGTCATCGGATGCTGCGGATCCGAAAAGATCTCATAGACAGGCCCCTCCTCGACGACTCGGCCGTTCTGCATGACCGCCATCCGATCGCAGATCGCCTTGACGACTTCCATCTCATGGGTAATCAGCACGATCGTCAGCTTCCATTCTCGGTTGATCTTTTGCAGCAGGTCGAGTATGGACTGGGTCGTCTCCGGGTCGAGCGCGGATGTCGCCTCGTCGCAGAGCAGCACATGCGGATCGTTCGCGAGCGCCCTGGCGATGCCCACCCGCTGCTTCTGGCCGCCGCTCAGCTGCGAAGGGTAGACGTCGCGCTTGTCGGCCAAGCCGACCATCTCCAGCAGTTCGGTCACGCGCGCTTCGATATCCGCCTTGGATGTCCGGTTCGCCTTGAGCGCGAAGGCGATATTCTCATAGACCGTTTTGGATCGAATCAGGTGAAAATGTTGAAAGATCATCCCGATCTTCAACCGGGCCTGGCGGAGCTGCTCGCCTTGCAGCTTGGTCAGATCGACGCCGTCGACGAGGATGCTGCCCGAGGCCGGCTGCTCCAGCAGATTGATGCAGCGCAGCAGGGAGCTTTTGCCCGCTCCGCTTCGCCCGATGATGCCGTATATGCTGCCCTTCTCGATATGCAGCGAGACATTGTCGACACCGACGACCGTTCCCGTCTTGCTCCGGTACTCTTTGACGAGATTTCTTATCTCTATCATCTCTCTCACCCTCCAACGTTCATGCTGTATTATCTCGTCCGGCCGGCATCCATTCCAACGAATGAAAAAAAGCCTCTTTCATGAGAGAAAGAGGCTGCATTGCACCGTTAGGAACCACTTATCTCTCAGAATGCCGCGCATTCTGTAGGATTTAGCACCTTTTACCGCAATGGGTAAGGTTGCCGGACGTCATAGGGCCTATTCCCTCAGTCGCTCTTGATAAGGTCAAGAAAATGAAATTGTCATGTGAGAATCATACACAGGATTGCATCGCTTGTCAATTTAATTTTCATAGGTTTAGTCGGGAATGGATAGGGAGGCCTCAGCGGCCGCATGCTGCGCCTCCGGCGCAATCTCATACTGGGCGGGCGGTTCGGCCCCGAGCAGATGCTTCACGAAATAGTCCCATTTCCGCCGGATGAAATACGGGTTCGACTGAATGCTGTGGTTGACGTTCGGCATGATGAGCAAATCGAAGTCCTTGTTCGCCCGGATCAGCGCATCGACGAGCTGCATCGTATGGGCCATATGAACGTTGTCATCCATATCGCCGTGCGCGAGCAGCAGCTTGCCCTTCAGATTGGCCGCCAGCTGGGCATTGTCCTGACGGGCATACCGATCGGGATGTTCCTTGCCGGCCAGGCCCTGGAAGCGATCGCCCCATGCCGCAATGTAGGCCCGCTGATCGTGATTGCCGGCCCCCGAGACGGCGACGGAGTAGACATCGGGATAGGCGAGGATGGCCCGGGCCGAGCCGTAGCCACCTCCGGACACGCCCCAGATGCCGATGCGTTTCGGATCGATGAACGGGTATCGTTCGGCCAACTGCGGGATGGCGGCGGCATGATCCGCCAATCCGGCCGCATGCTCCAGCCTGCCGTCGGATGCGTCATGGAACGCCTTGGAGCGGTATGGCGTCCCCGTCCCGTCCATCACGATCGTGACGAAGCCGAGCTCGGCGAACGATTGGGCGCCGCCGGAGAAATCAAGAGGGGCCTCGAACAGGAACGACTTCGGCGTATTGAGAAGCTGGGGCCCGCCATAGAAATAGTCAATCAGCGGATACTTCCGCCCCGGTTCGCGGGATGCGGGAGGGACGAGAATGCCGTACAGATCCGTAACTCCATCCGCCGCCTTGACCGTGAACCGTTCCGGCAGTTGATAGCCCTGCGCCAGCAGCAGCTCGATATCGGCCCGTTCCAAATCCCGGACGAGGCTGCCGTCGTTGTGGCGCAGCACGGATACCGGGGGCAGATCGACACGCGAATACGTGTCCGTGAAGCAGCTCAGATCCGGAGCGAAGGCGATCTTATGATCCGCATCCTCCGGCGTCAGCAGCGTCACGCCGGACCCGTCGAAACGGATGCGGTACAGGTGCTGATAATACGGATCGCGCCCAGGTTCGCGGCCACTGGCCGTGAAATAGATCCATTGCTGGCGCTCATCCACGGCCGCCAGCCGCCGGACGTTCCATTCGCCGGAAGTAATCTGCCGGATGAGCTGTCCCGAGCGGCTGTCGAAGAGATACAGATGAGCGTACCCGTCGCGCTCCGAGAGCCAGAGGGCCGTATCGTCATGCAGCAGGCGGAAGTTCGGATCCGGCCGCAAGTATAAGTCCAGATTGCCGAAATGATACAGATCGATGAACAGGAACGTATCGCTCTGTTCCTCGACGGCGATTCGCGCCGCTCCCGTCTCCGCATCGGCGGCGATCAGCTTGGCCGAACGGTAATCGCGGGCCATCGACAGGTAGAAGACCTGCTTGCTGTCCTTGCTCCAGCCGGCCTGCGGCGCAAGCGGGCTGAAGGGGCTGTCGGAACCGAGTATGATCCGGGGCGCCTCCACGGTGACGCTGTCCTGCCGCTCAATATCGCAGATGACAATGTCGGCCAGCGGGACATGGGAATCGCCCGGACAAGCATAGCGTATCGCATGCCGGACAGGCCGCAGGTCCCCGTTTGCCGCAGACGGCACGTTTTGAAGCAGATGAAGCTCGCGGAGCGAGCGCTGATCGAGCCGCATCGTCATGAGCTTCGTCGAGTCGGGCGACCATATGGCGGCCGGGAAGGACTTGACCTCGGGACGGAGATTCAGGTTCATCGCCTCCACACTGCCTGCATAATCATAATAAGGCTCGCCGCCGAAGGTGAGCTGCCGCACTTCCCCGCTCTCGAGATGGCGGACGAAAAGATTATGCTTCTCGGCGTAGGCGCCCCACTGCCCGTCGGGAGAGAGCAGCTCGTACGGCTCTGGCCGCGGCCGGGCCGGGAGGCGGGTGCACCGATACCTGGACAGATCGCATTCCCAGCGCTCCCCGTCCATATCGAAGCGGATATAATGGCATGATTCGGGCAGGTCCAGCCGCTCCAGCTTCAAATGCCGGGGATCCAGCGTCCGGCCGAGCTCCCGGCTAAGGGAGGAAGCGAGGCGATCATGATCGAAGGCCGGCTTTGAGGCGTTCGTCTCCGGATCGACGAGGATATATTCGGCTCCCTTTTCCTGGCCAAGCCGCACGTCGCGACGGTACCAGAACCGGTTCCCGCCGGCAAGCCAGTTCGGCACGACACGGCCGTTGAAGACATGCCGCTGCCATTCGGTGCTTAGCAGTCTCGCGGCGCGATCATACTGATCGCGGGATATCATTTTACTCATATCGGCATTCCTCCTGATCATTGCGATGTATGCAGCTTCATCCTAAGCAAGGATTATGAACGGAGTATGAACTCCGATTGGAGGAGGGATGGGCACGACAAAGTTTGGCGGAAGGCCGTCGTTTTTATTTCGATATGAAAACCTATGCTTTTACAAATGTTCATTTTGATGGGGGATAAATGCGTGAAAAACCTATGTTTTCCATCTAGTCTCTGTCCTGAATCCGTGAAAGGGTTACGAATAAGAGAACCATCACTATCAGTTGTAACGATAGGCGCAGAAAGCAGAGGTGATGACTCGATTCACTTGAAAAAGACATCACGAAACAAAGCTTCCCTTGTGCAAAGCTTGAACGGAAACATAGGTTCGCAATCTATTATCCCGACAAGGTCCCGTAAATGCGCTGGAATGTCTGAAACCATGGACTATGTCTTCCGAAGCGGAGCTTCGTTTGTCTGGCATGCTCTACCATTCGAGAGGCCAGCCAAATCAGATTTTCGATGACCGTTTTGACCCGCCTGCGGCTGACTTTGTTTCGAAGTGGGGCATCCGGTTCTTGAATGGAAATTTGCCCA
>NZ_LDIG01000212.1 GCF_015845845.1 Paenibacillus dendritiformis | reverse complement strand
AAACAGCAAGAACAAGACATAGCAAAAAGGAGCAACTAGAACGTTAAACAGATTCCACCTAGCGCGGAAACGAGTCGGCCCAGAGATGAATGGTTTAAGCGCTCTCGCACTTCCGTATTGGTGGGCTAATTATTGTGCTACTGACGCGGTTGTCGCCATCGTCGTAGCGATTAATCAGAATGCAAAGAAATAGACCGTCCCTAACGAAGGAATGCGGTCTATTTCGATCCACCTTTTGCACAGCCGACCGCTCTTTAAAGCGGTAAGTGTCCAGGGAGTCGTGTTGGAGCACGGCTCATTTTCTAGCATAAGCGAAAATATACCTCGACCAAACTGAAAAGTTCAAAGAATACGAATAAATGACTTGCATATTCCATATAGAAGGTATATAATGGAACTAATCCAGTGGCGAAGCTGTATCCAAAAATATGGAAATTAATTCCATATCAAAAAGTCCCTAAAATAGGGGCTATTTTTGATTAATGAGTTAAATGCATATGATACAATTAAGAAAAGCTTTGTGTTCATCAAATATTTGGAGGTATCTTCATGACGATTCGGAAAGAGGACTTGTATAACTTAGTTGATCGTCTTCAAGAGCAAGATCAAAATACGGCGTTTGACTTCCTGCAATTCCTGATTGATCGTTCTGAAAAAAAGGGTTTAGAATGGAAAGATATAGATTGTTTAGAACCGGATAATGAGCCGTTAAGTAAAGAAGAAGCCGAACAATTAAAGAGCGCTTCAGGTTTTTTATCGGGGGAGGACGCCAAAAATGAGTTCGGTTTACAAGTTGATCTACCATAAAGAGGCTTTGAAATTCATAGCTAAACAGGAAAAATCGATGCAAGAACGTATCGCTGAGGGATTAAAAGGTTTGCTAGTCGTTCCGCCAGTTGGAGATATTAGACCAATGAAAGGGAATTTTGGTTTATATCGCTTGAGGATAGGTACGTACAGGGTTATTTTTGAGATAGATCATGATGAGAAAATAATTTTTGTACGTGCTGTTGGTTCGCGCGGGGATATTTATAAATGAAGTATTAAGTTTCTCAACTCCACTGGCATATGCTGGTGGAGTTTTCGTATTTTATAGAGATCCAAAAGCGAGGAGGGAGAAATGATTGAAACCAATTGAGAGAAAATAGTTGTTGGATTATAATGGGAATTATGTTGTGCGTCGGATTTTGAGAATATAACAAGGGTATGTGTATACCCGTAAATATGAAATGGAGATGATCATATGATTCTGAGAAAAAGAGTAGCTTTAATTTTGATGAGCATTCTCATGGTATTTGGTTTTTCTGTTTCCTCTGTATCAGCTGCAAAAATCAACGTTACTGTTCAAGTTGACGGGAAGACGGTAAAGTTCCCAGACGAGAAGCCGTATTTTGAGAACAATCGGGTGCTGATCCCAATCCGTTTTGTAAGTGAGGCGTTGGGGGCCAAGGTTGATTATAAAAAGGAAACAATCGGCAGCCGGATAGATCGGGTAGTTTACGTCGAGCTTAACGGCAAGATGATTCGCATGCCGGTCAATTCGGCCAGCGTACTGGTCGAGGACGTAATCGTTAAATTGGATGTACCAGCTCGGCTTCAAGGCTCCCGTGTGTTTATTCCGTTACGATTTGTCAGCGAAGCACTTGGGGCAAAGGTTAATTGGAATCAAAGCAAGAAGCTGGTGAGCATTAGCACAGGAAAAGAAGTGACCGATCCTGATTCGGTTCCAAGTGACAACAATGTATACAGCACAGATTTCGAATGGAAAGCTGGATATACTGACTTGGCTAAAGAACTATTTGTCGATAATATGAAGATTTCTAACGGGAAGTTGACGTTTACAATGCCGAAAGGGGCAGGGGGGAACTACGGAAATACAGAGTTTACTCCAGGGAAAACCTATACCTTTGAAATTGGTAAGGGCAAGGGTTATCTTTCGTTTTCAAAAATCTATCCAGGACGGGATGAGCAAGAAGGGTATACAGTGGCTTTGGATAACCACATCAATGAAGATTTGGCGGAGCTGTTTGGCGATGTTAACGAACCCATTGTACAGGTTTCTTCTAACTCCACTTTAGCACCGTTATCCGAAGTACAGGAACTAGCGAAAAAACTGAAATAACCAAGCTATTTATTATGAGGGTCTGCGAATTGTTCGCAGGCTTTTTTTGCTTTTTAATTTTAAGGGGAGGAACAGGCATGAAAAAAAAATGATCGCCATGTTCGTGATGTTGTTCATTGTGGTCTCGATGACCGCATCCGCCGCAGGTATTCCAATGCTGCAAGGGCATGTGAATGACCCTACCGGGCTGTGGGAATACGGAAAAACAGGAAGACACTTCATTGGTTATATTCCCGCCCTAGGAGAGAAGGCTTCGGATAACCCGTGGAAGTTATATCAGTGGAAAGGCATCTTTACCTTTGCAGACGGTCAAAAACAACCGATCGATAACTATGATGTATTTGCAGTAAAGGAGAAGCCGGGAGATCCTGAATTCTCGGATAAAAACGGTTTTGGTCTTACGTATAAGAGCAAAAAAGCAGTAGGAGATCTGTTTGATGCCGTATGGTCAGGTCACCTGACTAATACTTCTCAAAACCAGAGACAGTATTTTCGAGATACTTTTATCGTGCGGGGAACGGATTACGATGAGAATCATGATTATTTCTACAAGATAGAGGATTGGTTCTACTTTCTCCGTACATCCGGCATCGTCAGCCGTATGGGCATCAAATTCGATCATACCGAGAAAAAAGGCTCGGAGGGATATGCCTATTTCGACGTTAGCGCCTGGCCCACACTGAAAGTAACACAAGGAGATGCACTAAATATCAGTTTTACTGCATCAGGCTATTCCCAACGTAACATTCGGCTTATTGCGGCTCCAAAAGGAGCATTTCCGGATTTAAGCAAAGTTGTCAGTCTGACTGATGGAAAATTGATAAATACTTCAGAAGAGCAGTATACGGGTTCTGTTAAGATTAATGCTAAAGATATTTCCAGAGTGCTTGGAACAGACGTTGATATCATTATTGACGATGGATATGGACGCACTGCAATTGAGAGCGTCAAACTACCCGATGCACAGCCGATGGACTATGTTCCCACCAAACTGACGCTGACCGAAGGTGGGCAGTTATGGGTTAAATTCCGGTATGACGGTGAGGATATCATAACCAGTGATTACGTAAACGAGCGTGGCATGCCCATGACGGCGACGGTGAAGGTGGGAGGAGCGGTTACCGCTGAATTTTCGCTTCCGTCCATGAACGATAAATTGCCTGCAACGCTCAAAAATGGGCAGGAATTTAATTATATGCTAGGTAAAATCGAAATCAGCGATTCAAGTTGAGTCCGTATAATTGTGTAAAATAGCTTCTTCCAATAAATGAAGAGAGCCATATTCAAACCCCTCAAGTAGAATGTAGTTGCT
>NZ_LDIG01000211.1 GCF_015845845.1 Paenibacillus dendritiformis | reverse complement strand
TCCACGTAATAGTGAAAGATCCGCCACATGCGGGTATCATGTTCACGCAGCTCGCGGGCAGCCGCATTAACCGGCATTTCTGACATCTGACGCATCGCCCAGGCTTCGAACATTAACGTAAAATGCGAAAGAGGCCTGGCCCATTTGTAACCGTCAAGTACTTTTGAGCAGATTCCGCTAAATAATTTTCAACACCTAGACATTTCCAAATATGGTTTCTCGATGCTTGAGGCGAAAGCTGTCTCCACTCATCTTTATGACCTCACTCTTATGCAAGATCCGATCGAGAATGGCTGTCGTGATGGCCGGATCTCCAAGCAGCTCACCCCAATCTTCTGGTCCCTTGTTTGAGGTCAAGATAATCGAGGCTTGACCATAGAGCTTATTCACAAACTGAAAGAATAGATTCGATTCGCTTTTCTCCATGGCCATGAACATCAGATCGTCGATGATCACCAGATCAGATCCCAAAATACGCTTCATTCGAGTCTGTGATGTCCGTGCAATCTCTTGTGTCTTCAGCAGATGGATCAGGTTGTCCATGGCGACAAAGCTAACCCGGTGACCTCGTTCCAACGCCTCCATCCCCAACCCCACTGAGAGATGGGTTTTTCCTACCCCAGGCGGGCCCAAGAGTATTAAATTGTAGGTGTGCTCCAGCCAGAGCAGTTCCCGCAGCTGTTCCATGTGCCGTTTGCTGAGGGATTGCTGTTCTTCCAATCGAAAGTCGTCTAGCGATTTGATGAATGGGAACGAAGCCCATTTCATCCGTTTGGCTCGCTGTTTTTCCTCCCGCCTCCGCAGCTCATGCCCCAGGAGATGGTGCAAGAATTGCCCACAGCTCCAGTCCTTGGACTCAGCGTCCAACAGACTCTCTTCCAAGATGTGTGCCGCCTCGGTCATATTCAGCGTGCCCATCCATTGTTTCAACTCACCCGTGGTTGTTGCCACCCTTATCCACCTCCTAAGATGCGTTCGTAAGTCTTGAACTCCCGTATTTGGGGTTTGGCTTTCAGTTTAGCCGCATCCACTTGAACGAGCAGCTTTATGTCGCTCTGAGTCGGCTTCTCGACCGATTGCCGTTGCGCTTGTTCTGTGAAATGGCTTGCGGCATCCGCAAAGTCTGCAGCACAATACAAGCTGTGCTTTAAGCAGTAAGCCAGCGCCTGGTCAACCGTCTTAGCATTAGCCTTCGATATGCTCTTCTCGATCGCCTGCAATTGATCCCGGATATATCGCGGCTTGAGCTTCCGAATTTCCTCAAGGTAACGTCGGGCTTTGCCTGTATCCGTAAATTGTTCTGCCACATGATCGACATAAGCCTGAACGCCCTTTGACCGATCCCGACCGTGATTATTGTTACGAATGAGTTCACCTTTGCTGTGAAGACACAGCTGATGATCTGCCAGGATTTGTCCGGAGTCTTCCTC
>NZ_LDIG01000210.1 GCF_015845845.1 Paenibacillus dendritiformis | reverse complement strand
TGTAAACATCTAGCTGCTGGCTTAGGTTTAATTATGATGCTCGATAGGTTCCGCAAGTTATAATAAAGTACGCTCGTTAAATCGTTTCTTACTCATGATGAATTCCCCCTTACTGCTTATCCCAGTATACAAAAAGGTACCCACAGCCTAAACACTTTTTTCAAAGTGCAGTCTGTGGGTACCAGTTTACTCTCTAGCGTTTCTTTGTTTGTGAAATAATCATAATCATGATAAAAATATGCATTGAATAGAAAAACAAACTATGCTGGTCTTGAACTCCATCTCTATATAGCAGGGAATGCACAATACCACAGATTGCTAAAGTTATTCCAACGTAAGCCAATTTGATTGCAGTTGTGAGTTTTTTTAAAAAAGAATTTTGAAAGGAATAGGACGATAAACGTTATAGCAGTGATGGCAGTCATTATAATCAGAAAGGGTATTAACATTTATTCGCCCCCAATTCGTTTAAGAATTTGAAGTCACATTAACCCATGGCACAGGGAGCCAGTGAATATTTATCGTGCACCCATTGCCATCGTTTTTTGTAGGACAAAACCATAAAGCACCGAAACCTGCAACCGCCGACCAAAAGGTGTTCCTTTTTACTTTAATTACGAACGTTATTGCTTCACCGGTACAAAAAACATACGTGTTTTCCGACTAATACGATAGTGGAGTGTATAACATAAAGCGCAAAGACTTGCATGGCGCAGGACAGATTGTTAAGTCATTAAAATGATTGGAGGTATGTACGTTTAACGAACAAACAAGAATATTGTCAAAGGTGCTCTTGTTTGTTTTTTTGCATTTTTTACCATAGCCTTTATTAGGCGATTTTGACCCTGACTGACCTTGTGAATAACACCCTCCCCTAAAAAGGAGGGCATTAAAGCCCTATGGTTCCACAGAATCCGTCATAAGTATAAATTGAACAAGGTTGAAGACAAATAAAATCAGTAGGAATATTACAATCGTCCAAATGATTTTTTTCATTCTTGATTTCTTTTTGTCGTTGTTTTCCATATGATAAGAACACCTCCTGTAATCAATATATCAAACAACGAGCGACTTTATGAATCATCGCTCGTTGTTTGATGTGTATTAGAATCTCATGAATTTATACAATTCCTTCGTCATTATTTTTCCGATGCCCTCAACAATAATATGGAGAGTCAAGTCTCCATAAATATTGGCGTGACCTCCAGTCCTATCATCATTCACTACAGCATGAGACTTTTTATCATTATGTTCCCAAGAAGTTCCTGGATGGAAGCCATAATAACCACTATCGGTTTTAGGAGTACCAATAATTTTATCATCCTTGTTAGAGACTTCAGCAATTACAAACGCTTTCATCCAAGATATACCAAGGTCGTTCCACGTCTCCTCGAATATTTTAGTGCGCGTACCTGAATCCGCAAATGTTTGAACAGGGTTTGTCTGTTGATATTCTACGACCGTAGCGTTTTGTTGCGGCAACGCAGTCAAGTCATTGAAGTAGTTCAACAGTGCCGCGTACTCATCAACTGAGTTCACAATGATAGCCCCGTTGTTTGATGAGTGCAATTTGTTTGTTGAATTCGTTTGCGCGGCTGCTGAGTAACCAGTTTCTTTATTCACTTCCGCATAACTACTAAATTTGCCTGCATACTTTGACAAATACTCAGACGGTACTATATCCCGTACAGACACCTGCTGTTGTGATAAAGAGATTGACCCCTTAGCTGGAGTCGCTGCCGCTTCTGCCCTTGCAGAGAGGGCAAATAAGCTGGGCGTGAATACTGCAAACGCCATACTTATGTAACCGTCAAGTACTTTTGAGCAGATTCCGCTAAATAATTTTCAACACCTAGACATTTCCAAATATGGTTTCTCGATGCTTGAGGCGAAAGCTGTCTCCACTCATCTTTATGACCTCACTCTTATGCAAGATCCGATCGAGAATGGCTGTCGTGATGGCCGGATCTCCAAGCAGCTCACCCCAATCTTCTGGTCCCTTGTTTGAGGTCAAGATAATCGAGGCTTGACCATAGAGCTTATTCACAAACTGAAAGAATAGATTCGATTCGCTTTTCTCCATGGCCATGAACATCAGATCGTCGATGATCACCAGATCAGATCCCAAAATACGCTTCATTCGAGTCTGTGATGTCCGTGCAATCTCTTGTGTCTTCAGCAGATGGATCAGGTTGTCCATGGCGACAAAGCTAACCCGGTGACCTCGTTCCAACGCCTCCATCCCCAACCCCACTGAGAGATGGGTTTTTCCTACCCCAGGCGGGCCCAAGAGTATTAAATTGTAGGTGTGCTCCAGCCAGAGCAGTTCCCGCAGCTGTTCCATGTGCCGTTTGCTGAGGGATTGCTGTTCTTCCAATCGAAAGTCGTCTAGCGATTTGATGAATGGGAACGAAGCCCATTTCATCCGTTTGGCTCGCTGTTTTTCCTCCCGCCTCCGCAGCTCATGCCCCAGGAGATGGTGCAAGAATTGCCCACAGCTCCAGTCCTTGGACTCAGCGTCCAACAGACTCTCTTCCAAGATGTGTGCCGCCTCGGTCATATTCAGCGTGCCCATCCATTGTTTCAACTCACCCGTGGTTGTTGCCACCCTTATCCACCTCCTAAGATGCGTTCGTAAGTCTTGAACTCCCGTATTTGGGGTTTGGCTTTCAGTTTAGCCGCATCCACTTGAACGAGCAGCTTTATGTCGCTCTGAGTCGGCTTCTCGACCGATTGCCGTTGCGCTTGTTCTGTGAAATGGCTTGCGGCATCCGCAAAGTCTGCAGCACAATACAAGCTGTGCTTTAAGCAGTAAGCCAGCGCCTGGTCAACCGTCTTAGCATTAGCCTTCGATATGCTCTTCTCGATCGCCTGCAATTGATCCCGGATATATCGCGGCTTGAGCTTCCGAATTTCCTCAAGGTAACGTCGGGCTTTGCCTGTATCCGTAAATTGTTCTGCCACATGATCGACATAAGCCTGAACGCCCTTTGACCGATCCCGACCGTGATTATTGTTACGAATGAGTTCACCTTTGCTGTGAAGACACAGCTGATGATCTGCCAGGATTTGTCCGGAGTCTTCCTC
>NZ_LDIG01000209.1 GCF_015845845.1 Paenibacillus dendritiformis | reverse complement strand
TGTAAACATCTAGCTGCTGGCTTAGGTTTAATTATGATGCTCGATAGGTTCCGCAAGTTATAATAAAGTACGCTCGTTAAATCGTTTCTTACTCATGATGAATTCCCCCTTACTGCTTATCCCAGTATACAAAAAGGTACCCACAGCCTAAACACTTTTTTCAAAGTGCAGTCTGTGGGTACCAGTTTACTCTCTAGCGTTTCTTTGTTTGTGAAATAATCATAATCATGATAAAAATATGCATTGAATAGAAAAACAAACTATGCTGGTCTTGAACTCCATCTCTATATAGCAGGGAATGCACAATACCACAGATTGCTAAAGTTATTCCAACGTAAGCCAATTTGATTGCAGTTGTGAGTTTTTTTAAAAAAGAATTTTGAAAGGAATAGGACGATAAACGTTATAGCAGTGATGGCAGTCATTATAATCAGAAAGGGTATTAACATTTATTCGCCCCCAATTCGTTTAAGAATTTGAAGTCACATTAACCCATGGCACAGGGAGCCAGTGAATATTTATCGTGCACCCATTGCCATCGTTTTTTGTAGGACAAAACCATAAAGCACCGAAACCTGCAACCGCCGACCAAAAGGTGTTCCTTTTTACTTTAATTACGAACGTTATTGCTTCACCGGTACAAAAAACATACGTGTTTTCCGACTAATACGATAGTGGAGTGTATAACATAAAGCGCAAAGACTTGCATGGCGCAGGACAGATTGTTAAGTCATTAAAATGATTGGAGGTATGTACGTTTAACGAACAAACAAGAATATTGTCAAAGGTGCTCTTGTTTGTTTTTTTGCATTTTTTACCATAGCCTTTATTAGGCGATTTTGACCCTGACTGACCTTGTGAATAACACCCTCCCCTAAAAAGGAGGGCATTAAAGCCCTATGGTTCCACAGAATCCGTCATAAGTATAAATTGAACAAGGTTGAAGACAAATAAAATCAGTAGGAATATTACAATCGTCCAAATGATTTTTTTCATTCTTGATTTCTTTTTGTCGTTGTTTTCCATATGATAAGAACACCTCCTGTAATCAATATATCAAACAACGAGCGACTTTATGAATCATCGCTCGTTGTTTGATGTGTATTAGAATCTCATGAATTTATACAATTCCTTCGTCATTATTTTTCCGATGCCCTCAACAATAATATGGAGAGTCAAGTCTCCATAAATATTGGCGTGACCTCCAGTCCTATCATCATTCACTACAGCATGAGACTTTTTATCATTATGTTCCCAAGAAGTTCCTGGATGGAAGCCATAATAACCACTATCGGTTTTAGGAGTACCAATAATTTTATCATCCTTGTTAGAGACTTCAGCAATTACAAACGCTTTCATCCAAGATATACCAAGGTCGTTCCACGTCTCCTCGAATATTTTAGTGCGCGTACCTGAATCCGCAAATGTTTGAACAGGGTTTGTCTGTTGATATTCTACGACCGTAGCGTTTTGTTGCGGCAACGCAGTCAAGTCATTGAAGTAGTTCAACAGTGCCGCGTACTCATCAACTGAGTTCACAATGATAGCCCCGTTGTTTGATGAGTGCAATTTGTTTGTTGCATTCGTTTGCGCGGCTGCTGAGTAACCAGTTTCTTTTGTAACCGTCAAGTACTTTTGAGCAGATTCCGCTAAATAATTTTCAACACCTAGACATTTCCAAATATGGTTTCTCGATACTTGAGGCGAAAGCTGTCTCCACTCATCTTTATGACCTCACTCTTATGCAAGATCCGATCGAGAATGGCTGTCGTGATGGCCGGATCTCCAAGCAGCTCACCCCAATCTTCTGGTCCCTTGTTTGAGGTCAAGATAATCGAGGCTTGACCATAGAGCTTATTCACAAACTGAAAGAATAGATTCGATTCGCTTTTCTCCATGGCCATGAACATCAGATCGTCGATGATCACCAGATCAGATCCCAAAATACGCTTCATTCGAGTCTGTGATGTCCGTGCAATCTCTTGTGTCTTCAGCAGATGGATCAGGTTGTCCATGGCGACAAAGCTAACCCGGTGACCTCGTTCCAACGCCTCCATCCCCAACCCCACTGAGAGATGGGTTTTTCCTACCCCAGGCGGGCCCAAGAGTATTAAATTGTAGGTGTGCTCCAGCCAGAGCAGTTCCCGCAGCTGTTCCATGTGCCGTTTGCTGAGGGATTGCTGTTCTTCCAATCGAAAGTCGTCTAGCGATTTGATGAATGGGAACGAAGCCCATTTCATCCGTTTGGCTCGCTGTTTTTCCTCCCGCCTCCGCAGCTCATGCCCCAGGAGATGGTGCAAGAATTGCCCACAGCTCCAGTCCTTGGACTCAGCGTCCAACAGACTCTCTTCCAAGATGTGTGCCGCCTCGGTCATATTCAGCGTGCCCATCCATTGTTTCAACTCACCCGTGGTTGTTGCCACCCTTATCCACCTCCTAAGATGCGTTCGTAAGTCTTGAACTCCCGTATTTGGGGTTTGGCTTTCAGTTTAGCCGCATCCACTTGAACGAGCAGCTTTATGTCGCTCTGAGTCGGCTTCTCGACCGATTGCCGTTGCGCTTGTTCTGTGAAATGGCTTGCGGCATCCGCAAAGTCTGCAGCACAATACAAGCTGTGCTTTAAGCAGTAAGCCAGCGCCTGGTCAACCGTCTTAGCATTAGCCTTCGATATGCTCTTCTCGATCGCCTGCAATTGATCCCGGATATATCGCGGCTTGAGCTTCCGAATTTCCTCAAGGTAACGTCGGGCTTTGCCTGTATCCGTAAATTGTTCTGCCACATGATCGACATAAGCCTGAACGCCCTTTGACCGATCCCGACCGTGATTATTGTTACGAATGAGTTCACCTTTGCTGTGAAGACACAGCTGATGATCTGCCAGGATTTGTCCGGAGTCTTCCTC
>NZ_LDIG01000208.1 GCF_015845845.1 Paenibacillus dendritiformis | reverse complement strand
CATGCTTCTCGAATATCATCAGTGAGCTTTTTCCCTTCAGATATCCCATGAATGATGATACTGAGATTTTTGGAGGAATCGCTACTAGCATATGTACATGATCTGGCATCATGTGACCTTCTAAGATCTCCACTCCCTTGTATTTACATAAACGCTTGAAGATTTCAATCAAGTCTTTTCTCACTTGATTATAAATCTCTTTCCGTCTATACTTCGGGGTGAACACAATGTGGTATTTGCACATCCACTTCGTGTGAGCTAGACTATAGTTCTTGTTTGCCATCTAAGACCATTCCTTTCATTGAGCCTGAACATCTCAATTTTATCGGGATGGTCTTGTTGGTCAAACCCTCGATCCCTCCACCCGCATAGCGGGTGGTTTTTTGTTTCGTGCGTTTCACGCACTCAACGGGCTAAAGCCCATAAGAAAAAGACTGTCGAGTCGACAGTCTGAGGAGCCGGCCCAAACACCGGCTCCTTTCCTTTATTGTATCGGCGCCTTCAACGGCATGCCCGTCTTGCGCGGGTATGCTTTTGGCGTCGGTCCTTTTTTGGCAATCAAAATAATATGGCGCTCCGATTGCTCCACCGGCAGGGTGAGCTTGTGATCCGCCAGGAAGGAACCTTGCAGCACCTGCAGGCTCTTCCCCGCCTCGGCGATCTCCTCGGCCGGATTCGTCCCCTTCATCGCGGCGAACAGGCCGCCCGTCTTCACGAACGGAAGGCAGAATTCGTTCAGCACATTGAGGCGGGCGACGGCGCGAGCCGTGACGAGATCGAACCGATCCCGGTATTGCGGCTTGCGCGCCATCTCCTCCGCCCGGCCATGAATGCATTCCACCCCGGTCAGGCCGAGTTCCTGCACCAGATGCTTCAAGAACTGAATCCGCTTGTTCAGCGAGTCCACAATCGTCAGTTGGACATGCGGGAACAGGATATGAAGCGGAATGCCCGGGAACCCTGCTCCCGAGCCGATATCGGCCATGGTGACGATATCCTCCATGGTGACATGGGCCGCCAGCAGCAGCGAATCATAGAAATGCTTCTCATATACTTTATCCCGCTCGGTAATCCCGGTCAGGTTCATCTTCTCGTTCCATTCCACTAAGATATGGAAGTATTGCTCGAACTGCTCCCGCTGCCGTTCCGTGAGCGTCCATCCGTGCCCGGCCAGCCAGCCGGCAAACTGTTCTTGTACGGCATCCATAAGCTTGAATCTCTCCGTCCCTCATATGAAATCCCGCCCGCGGCGAGCAGAGCAGGCCTAGCCGTTGCGGACTTCCTCCTGCTTCGCCGCCGTCACGCGGTTGTAATGCTCGATATAGACAAGCAGGATGGAAATATCCGCCGGCGTCACCCCGGAGATCCGGGACGCCTGACCGATAGAGATCGGCCGCACCTTTTCCAGGCGCTGCTTCGCCTCGGAAGCGATGCCCTGCACATCCTGATAGTCGATATCGGCCGGAATCAGCTTCTTCTCCATCTTCTGCAGCTTCTCCACATGCAGAAGCTGCTTCTCGATGTAGCCGGCATACTTAATCTGAATCTCGACCTGCTCCTTCATCTCGTCATCCAGGTCATACGGAGACGGGAACAGCTTCTCGACCTGAGCGTAGGCCACTTCAGGACGACGCAGCAGCGTAATCGCGTCGCAGCCGTTCACCAGCGGGGCCGATCCCGCTTCGGCGAGCATCGCCTGCACCGCTTCATCCGGCTTCACCTTCGTCTCGCGCAGCCGTTCCATTTCCCGCTCGACGAGCTCCATCTTCCGCTGGAACGCCGCATGGCGCTCTTCGCTAATCAAGCCGATCTCATAGCCGATAGGCGTCAGACGAATGTCCGCATTGTCATGCCGGAGCAGCAGACGGTATTCGGCCCGGGACGTCAGCAGACGATAAGGCTCCATCGTCCCCTTCGTCACGAGATCGTCAATCAAGACGCCGATATAGCCTTGCGAGCGATCCAGAATGACCGGCGGCTTCCCCTGAATCTTGCGCGCCGCATTAATTCCGGCCATAATGCCCTGCGCGGCCGCTTCTTCATACCCGGACGTTCCGTTGATCTGGCCGGCCGTGTACAGATTCTCGACCAGCTTCGTCTCCAACGTCGGCCAGAGCTGCGTCGGCACGACCGCATCGTATTCGATGGCATAACCGGTGCGCATCATTTCGGCTTTTTCCAACCCGGGAACCGATCGGATCATCTGCAATTGAACGTCCTCCGGCATGCTGGTCGACAGCCCTTGAACGTAATACTCCGCCGTATTTTTCCCCTCCGGCTCCAGGAAAATCTGATGCTTCGGCTTGTCGGCGAAGCGGACGATTTTATCCTCGATCGACGGACAATAACGCGGTCCGGTCCCCTCGATGACGCCGGAGAACATCGGCGCCCGGTGCAGGTTCTCGTTAATAATCCGGTGCGTCTCCTCCGACGTATAGGTCAGCCAGCACGGAAGCTGTTCATTATCCGACGATTTCGTCTCATAGGAGAAGAACTTCGGATGCTCATCCCCCGGCTGAATCTCCGTCTTCGAGAAATCGATGAACTGCTTATTGATGCGCGGCGGCGTGCCGGTCTTGAAGCGCACCATCTCGAAGCCCAGCTTGCGCAGGCTCTCCGACAGCTTGACCGATGGCTGCTGATTGTTCGGGCCGCTCTCGTACATCAACTCGCCGATAATAATTTTGCCGCGCAAATACGTCCCGGTCGTCAGCACGACCGCCTTCGCCGTATAGCGTGCGCCGGATTTCGTCTCGACGCCGACGCATTTGCCGTCCTCCACGAGCAGCTCCTCCACCATCCCCTGGCGAAGGGTTAGATTCGGCGTCGATTCCACCGTTTCCTTCATCGCCTGCTGGTACAGCACCTTATCCGCCTGCGCGCGCAGCGCGTGCACCGCCGGTCCTTTGCCTGTATTCAGCATGCGCATTTGAATGAAGGTTTTGTCGATATTGCGGCCCATCTCGCCGCCCAAGGCGTCGATCTCGCGTACGACATGGCCTTTGGCCGGCCCCCCAATCGACGGGTTGCACGGCATGAAGGCCACCATATCCAGATTAATCGTCAACAGCAGCGTATTGCAGCCCATCCGGGCCGTCGCCAACGCCGACTCGCAGCCGGCGTGTCCGGCGCCGATGACGATAACATCATAATGTCCTGCATCGAATGGCATCGTATCCCTCCTCTATTCCCATCTTCGTCCCGCCTTTTATTTGCCGAGGCAGAATTGAGAAAATATTTGATCAATCAGCGAATCGCCCACGGCATCGCCGATAATTTCACCTAACTGCTCCCAGGCCGACCGGACATCGATCTGAATCATATCGATCGGAATGCCCTGGCGGGAAGCGTCTATCGCGTCATCAAGCGCCTGGAGCGCCTTCTTCAGCAGCGCAATATGGCGCACGTTGCTCACATACGTCAAATCTCCGGCTTCGATGCCTCCGCTGAAGAACAGGGTCGAGATCGCCTGCTCCAAGGCGTCCACGCCCTCTTGCTCCTTAGCCGACATGCGGACAATGGCGTCTGCGCCGAACGTAGCTTCCAGTTCGCTTATATCGATATGTTGAGGCAGATCCATTTTATTCACAATCACAATGACTTGTCTACCCACAAATTCCTTCATCCATTCCCGCTCATCCTCATGCAGCGGCTCGTTGTTATTCACAACGAACAGGATCAGATCCGCCTCCAGCAGGGCGCTGCGGGAACGCTCGACGCCGAGGCGCTCGACGACATCCGTCGTCTCCCGGATACCGGCCGTGTCCAGCAAGCGAAGCGGAATGCCGTTAATGGTGACGAATTCCTCGATCACGTCGCGTGTCGTGCCCGGAATATCCGTGACAATCGCTTTGTTATCGCGGGCCAGCGTATTGAGCAGCGAGGACTTCCCTACATTCGGGCGCCCCACGATTGCCGTTACGATGCCCTCTCTTAATATTTTCCCCTCGGAGGCCGTCTTTAACAGCTGTTCAATCTCTTTTCTGACTTGGCCGCATTTCTCCTGGATGAACGCGCTCGTCAATTCTTCCACGTCATGCTCCGGATAATCGATATTCACCTCGATATGAGCCAGCGTCTCGATCAGCGTATGGCGCAGCGCATTGATTTTCTTCGACAGATGGCCCTGCACCTGCTTCATCGCCACGGAGAAAGCCCGATCCGACTTCGAGCGAATCAGGTCAATGACCGCCTCCGCCTGCGACAAATCAATGCGCCCGTTCAAGAACGCACGCTTCGTGAACTCCCCTGGCTCCGCCGGCCGAATCTCCTGCTCCAGCAGCAGATCCATAACCTTGCGAATCGAGATCATCCCTCCGTGCGTATTGATCTCGACCACATCCTCCGTCGTGAACGAGCGCGGCGCCCGCATCACGTTCACCAGCACCTCCTCGACCCGCTCCCCGGTCTTCGGATCGACGATATGGCCGTAATGAATCGTATGCGTCTTCGCCTCGGTCAGCTTCACCTTGGAGCGGAACAGCTTCTCCACTTCCTTGAGCGCGCCTTCCCCGCTCACCCGAATCACCGCGATTCCGCCCTCGCCCAGCGGCGTCGAGACGGCTGCAATCGTATCGTACATCATGAGAACTCCCTCCTGTCTTCGCACATGCTTCTATCCTGTACGTATACCGGACATTGAATTTTGTTAAAAAAAAGCAATGATTACCCCCGGCATAGGCGCAATCATTGCGTTCGTGCTTGAATTCCACGTCTATTAATAGTGAATATTCCAATAATACCATTGCGGCTTATTTCACGGAAATTACGATGCGCCGATTCGGCTCCTCGCCCTTGCTGTAGGTCTTCACTCTCGGATGATCCTGCAGCTTGGCATGAATGATCTTCCGCTCCTGCGGCGTCATCGGCTCCAGCACGACATCCTGGTGGTTGCGAACCGCCTTGTTCGCCAACCGGTCAGCCAGCGCTTCCAGCGTCTTCTTCCGTCGCTCGCGAAACTGCTCTGCATCAAGAATAATTCGAAGGTGGTGCTTAGAATAACGGTTAGCGACCAGACTCGTCAAATATTGCAGCGAGTCCAAGGTCTGGCCCCGGCGCCCGATGATGAGTCCGAGGTCAGGTCCGCTAATGTCGAACGTCACGGTATCCTTGCGCTTATGCACGGATACGTCCACTTCCAATCCCATCGCGCGGGCGGCGTCGATAATGAACCGCTTCGCCTCTTCGATTGGATCGGGGCCTTGTTCCGCGGCCTCTTCGGCTGCGGCTTCGGCGGCCGGCATCTCCGCCGCTTCCGCCGGCTCCGCTTTCGCTTCCGGCGCGGAAGGAGTCGTCTCCGGCGCCGGTACAGGCGCCTCCGGCTTCTCAAGCAGCGTAAGCTCCACGGTAGCCGGGCGCACCCCAATCAATCCGAACAATCCGCGCGAGGGCTTCTCCAATACGCGGACGGTGACGCGCTCCTCCGTCACCTTCCATTGTGCCAATCCGTTTTTTATTGCATCTTCGATAGTTTTTCCCGATACAATCAGCGTGTTCATTTCGCCGGACTGACCTCCTTATCATTGTTGCGATAAAGGAAAAAGTTCTGGACAATCGTGAACAGGTTGCTATATACCCAATACAGCGGCAGCGCCGCCGGGAAGTTGATCGACATGACAAAAATCAAGATTGGGAACACGTACAGCATGAACTGCATCGGGTTCGGCCCTTTTTGCTGTGCAGTCATCATCTTCGTCTGAATGAACGAGGTCAGAGCAGCGATGATCGGAAGCACGTAGTACGGGTCGGTTTGTCCCAATTTGAGCCATAAAAACGTATGCTCGCGAATTTCCGAGTTCAGATAAATCGAGTTGTACAGGGCGATAAATACCGGCATCTGAACAATCATCGGCAAGCAGCCGGCCAGTGGATTGACATTATGCTGCTGGAACAGCTTCATCGTCTCTTCTTGCTGCTTTTGCGGATTGTCGCCATACTTCTTCTTAATCTCGGCAAGCTTCGGCTGCAGCTTCTGCATCTCCTTCGAGCTGCGCATCTGCTTCACGGTAAGCGGTAAAATAAGAGACCGGACAATAATCGTAAGCAGCAAAATGGCAAGGCCGTATTCTCCTTGGAACCATCCTGCAAACGTATCCAGAGCTAACGAGAAATAATAAACGACGTTGCGCTCCCAGAAGTTACCTTGCAGCAGGTCCTCTGTCTTCAATGTCGTGGTCGATGTCGTACATCCGGTCAGCACGACCAGCAACAGTACGGATACCGCCACGAAGAGCCATTTACGATTATGCAACAACTTCTTCAGCGACAATAGCAAAAACTCCTCTCTTGAACCATCCGATTCCAAAGTAAATATATCATATTTCAAACGCTAAAGGAAACGGTTCAAGCCGCTCTATTCTTGCCTATTGCTTGAACACGGATCCCTTGCGCATCACATGCTGCACGCTCTTCGTCAATTGATCGTAATTCATCTCTGTCGCGCTTTTGCGGACGATGAAAATCAAATCGACATGATCGATAATCCGATCGGCCTCCCGCCTCACAATCTCCTTAATCATTCTCCTCATGCGATTGCGCATGACCGCATTGCCGATCTTCTTGCTGGCGGAGACGCCTACGCGGAACCGCTCCACCTGCGGACGATGGAAAACGTATAAGACCAGCTGATGATTGGCGAAGGAACGGCCGTATCGGTATACCCGGGAAAAATCGGATCGGTCCCGCAACCGGTACTTTTTCTGCACGTGCTTACTCCTGCCCTTCTTACGAAGCCTGCATGAATCTCTGCCGGCATTCCATTAACCAAGTATGTGCTTCCGCCAGGCGGAATAAACGCGCCCCGGCCGCAGCCGGGAGCGGCATAGGAATCGGAAGCAAGCAAAAACGGCCATGATGCCCCCTTGCCGCCAGCCGGCCGTATCTGTCAGGACATTCATGGCTTTTTCTATACTGCTTGCAGACCGCCATCCTTCTTGACCCTCATATCGGATTGAACAGACTCTCTATTATAAATAGATGCGATTGAATCGCAGGGGTCCCCTTTAAGAAAAAAAGACCACCGTGGTGGTCTTGCATTCACGCGTCTTATGCGCTCAGTACTTTTCTGCCTTTTTGACGACGAGCAGCAATAACCTTACGGCCGTTTTTCGTGCTCATTCTTTTACGGAAACCGTGAACTTTTTTGCGTTTGCTCACATTTGGCTTAAATGTTGGTTTCAACGTAGCGCACCTCCTCGAATGAGATATGTCATGGGAGTCCCATTGATTGCGTCAGTTCACACTTTCGCACAAAATTCCTTTTTACATTTAAACAGAATACCACTTAAAAGTCAATGATAACGTTGGGCCCCCTCCTTCCTCCTTCCTCTTTCTTCTGTTTCATAATAGGAACTCTGCCCCCGTAACTTATCCGCAGCCCCGATCCTCGCTTCCGCCGCCACGAAGTTATTCACATGTGCAAAACGGTTAAGAAATCGACAGATTTCCATGACGACTTGTGCACAACTATTTATGCACAATGTCCGCTCTTGTCGAATGGCAAACAAGTTATAAACAATATCTAGTGGTGTATATAATTTTTGTACACAAGTTATTGAATTTGTGGATAATTATCGCGGTATCATTGAAAAACAAGGCTTCTTCTGCTATGATTATATTGCTTTTCGGTTGTGAATAACCGTTGTGGATATTTATTTATCAACAACCTGTGGATAAAGTTGTGAACAACTCGAATATAACGTTTATATACGGTTCGACATATTCTTGATATTGTGGATAATATATTATTCGAATCGCTATATCCCGACATCATGCCCGTTCGCTTCGCCGCAGCGCGCAAGCCGAACGCCGTCATAACATGTCAGCATAGACCCCGACAATGCGCCCTTCTTTCATAAGGGCTTTCTGTGCCTTGGAGAGCCCTTATCGCGTCTTGTCGGGGCCCTTGTCCTTTTCATGGAACGGCGAAGAGCGCCGGTTATCGCGTCAATGACGACGCAGAAGGTTTGAAGGAGTGAAACGATCTGTGGAGCGCCAAGCGAATGAACATTGGCAGGAAATATTGTCCGTCATCCAGACCAAGCTTAGCAAACCAAGCTTCGATACCTGGTTCAAAGCCACTCAAGCGGTCAAGTTTACGGACACGCAGCTACTGATTACCGCACCGACCACATTTGCGGTGGAATGGCTAGAAAGCCGCTATACGAAGCTGGTTAGCTCAACTATCTTAGAAATTACGGGCAATCAGGTGGACGTCAAGTTCATCATCGAAGAGGCGGCCCATGCGGAACCGGACATTCCGCAGCCACAGAGTCCTCCGGCCCGCCCTGCCGTTCAGGATGAGCCGGCTTCGACCATGCTCAACCCCAAATATACGTTCGATACGTTCGTCATCGGCTCGAACAACCGCTTCGCCCATGCCGCTTCGCTCGCGGTGGCGGAAGCGCCGGCCAAAGCATACAACCCGTTGTTCCTGTACGGGGGCGTCGGTCTGGGCAAGACCCACTTGATGCATGCGATCGGCCACTACATTTTGGAGCATAATCCGGCGAGCCGCGTCGTATACACCACTTCCGAGAAGTTCACCAATGAATTCATCAATGCGATCCGGGATAACCGGGGGGAGAGCTTCCGCAATAAATACCGGAATGTCGACATTTTGCTCGTCGACGACATTCAATTTCTCGCCGGCAAGGAATCGACGCAGGAGGAATTTTTCCATACCTTCAATGCGCTTCATAACGAAAATAAACAGATCGTCATCTCAAGCGATCGCCCGCCCAAAGAGATTGAAACGCTGGAGGAGCGGCTTCGTTCCCGGTTCGAATGGGGCTTGATCACCGATATTCAGCCCCCTGATTTGGAGACGAGAATCGCGATCCTGCGCAAAAAGGCGAAGGCGGAGAACCTTGATATCCCGAATGAAGCGATGGGATATATCGCGAATCAGATCAACACGAACATTCGTGAGCTGGAAGGGGCGCTGACCCGGGTCGTCGCGTTCTCGACGATGACGAACCAGGATATCACGACCCATCTGGCGGCGGAAGCGCTGAAGGATATTATCCCGTCCAGCCGTCCGCGCATGATTACGATACAGGACATCCAGCAGAAGGTAGGGGAGTTCTACGGGCTGAAGATGGAGGATTTCAAGGCGCGGAAGCGGACGAAGGCCGTCGCGTTCCCGCGGCAGATCGCCATGTATCTCTCCCGCGAGCTGACCGATTACTCCTTGCCCAAAATAGGGGAAGCCTTCGGCGGCCGGGACCATACGACCGTCATTCATGCGCACGAAAAAATTACCCAAAACATACAGCAAGATCAGGAATTATACAAAGTCATTCAGAACCTAATCGACAAAATCAAAAATCCGACGCTGTGAACAACATAAAAAGCCTATGCACAATCTATACACATGTGGATAGGCTTTACTTTATGCGTATTCCGGATAGTTATCCACATATTCAGCGCGCCTACTATTACTATTACTTTTTAAAAGATTAATATAGATCATCATATAACAACGTAAGCGAATTCCGCTGCTCATGAATTGCAATGCGACAATAGGCGTTAAGGAGTGACGACATGAAAATTTCCATACTGAAAAATGAACTGAACGAAGCGATACAAAATGTATCAAAAGCGATTTCCAGCCGGACGACAATTCCGATTCTGACCGGGATTAAGATGGACGTGACATACCAAGGTATGACCTTGACGGCCAGCGATACCGACATTTCGATTCAGTGCTTCATTCCGGTGGAGGATGAGCGCCAGACGATTGTCCAGGTGGACAAGCCGGGCAGTGTCGTGCTGCCGGCCAAGTTTTTTGTCGAGATTATCAAGAAGCTGCCGTCCCAAGACATCGAAATCGAAGTCAAAGATCATTTCCAGACCTTCCTCCGTTCCGGTTCAACCGACATTCAAATGGTTGGCCTGGATCCGGAAGAGTATCCGGTGCTGCCAAGCATCGAGGAGAATCAGGTTATTCGCGTGAACGGTGATCTGCTGAAGACGATGATCAAGCAGACGGTCTTTGCCATTTCCACCAACGAGACGACGCCGATCCTGACTGGCGTGCTGTGGAATTTGCAGGAAGGGAACCTCAAGTTCGTCGCGACGGACCGCCACCGGCTGGCCAGCCGCATCGCCGATATTCAAGCCGAAGAGGATATCCGCTTCAACAATGTCGCCATTTCCGGCAAGACACTCAATGAATTGAGCAAAATCATTCCGGATCAAAACACCATTGTCGACATCGTCGTGGCCGACAACCAGGTCTTGTTCAAGATCGACCGCGTTCTGTTTTATTCGCGTATTTTGGACGGCACTTATCCGGATACTTCCAAGATTATTCCGCAGCAGTATAAAACAGAACTTGTTTTGGATACAAAAAAATTGACGGATGCGATCGACCGGGCGTATTTGCTGTCCCGCGAGGAGAAGACGAACATTGTCCGTCTGCAGACCAAGGAAGACGGCACGATCGAGATTTCCTCGAGCTCTTCGGAGCTGGGACGGGTCACCGAGCAGCTGGATGTCAAGGAATTCAACGGGGAACCGCTGCGCATCGCGTTCAACTCCAAATATATGCTCGACGTGCTGAAGGTCGTGGAATGCGAGCATATTTTCATCGGATTTACGGGCGCCATGAGTCCGATTATTATTAAACCAACGGAGAAGGTGAACAGCCTTCATCTCATCCTGCCATACCGGACGACCAGCTAACCGGAGACACCGGCAGGGGAGCGCAGCCGCAGGGAGGCTGCCAAGGAGGATACGATCATGAACGAGATTACGATTCATACGGAATATATTACGCTCGGGCAATTCCTGAAGCTGGCGGACTGCGCTTCGACCGGGGGACATGCCAAGGTGCTCCTGGCCGAGAATCAGGTCAAGGTCAATGGAGAGCCGGAATCCCGCCGGGGACGGAAGTTGTATGCGGGGGATACCGTGAACGTGGAAGGCTGCGGCGCTTTCCGCGTCGCTGCCGCGCAGGAGGCATAGCCGGTGTTCGTCAAATCCGTGGCGCTGAAGCAGTACCGCAATTATGAGGGCTTGGAGCTGGATACGAACAACCGGGTCAACATCTTCGTCGGCAATAATGCGCAGGGCAAGACCAATTTGCTGGAAGCCATTTTTGTGCTTGCCCTGACCAAGTCCCATCGCACCTCGAAGGACAAGGAACTGATCGGCTGGGAAGCGGATCTGGCCTCGCTCAAGGCGCTCGTGGAGCGGAAGTATGGCCAGGTTCAGCTCGATCTGAGCATTTCCAAGCAGGGGAAGAAGGCGAAGCTGAACGGGCTGGAGCAGAAAAAGCTGAGCGGCTTCATCGGGGCGCTCAATGTCGTGATGTTCGCGCCGGAGGATTTGGAGATCGTCAAGGGCTCTCCAGGGATTCGCCGGCGCTTCCTTGATATGGAGATCGGCCAGGTTCAGCCGAGCTATTTGTACCATTTGCAGCAGTATCAGAAGGTCCTCATTCAGCGCAATAATTTGTTGAAGCAGATGTGGGCCAAGCCCGGCGCACAGCCGGATGCGATGCTCGAGATTTTTAACGAGCAGCTTGCGGTTAATGGTGTTAAAGTTGTAAGGAAAAGGAAACAATATTTACTAAAGCTACAAGGTTGGGCCGAGCAGATTCATGCAGGCATCACCAACGGGCAGGAAGCGCTTCAGATTGAGTACGTGCCTTCCTTCGCGGCGGCGGAAGAAGATGACGCTGTTTTATTTGAACAATTTATGTTAAAGTTAACACAAATGAAAGACCAGGAGGTGCGGCGCGGCATAACGCTTGTCGGGCCGCATCGGGACGATCTCGCCTTTTTCATTAACGGCAAAGAAGTGCAAACGTACGGCTCGCAAGGTCAGCAGCGAACAACGGCCTTGTCCTTGAAGCTGGCCGAGATTGAGCTGATGCATGAAGAAATCGGTGAATATCCCGTGCTGCTGCTGGACGATGTGTTGTCCGAGCTCGATTCGCACCGCCAGACGCAGCTCATTGAAACCTTTCAGAGCAAGGTTCAGACGTTCATCACGACGACGGGCATCGAGGGCATCAACATTGGCCGGCTTCAGGATGCAAATATGTTCCACGTGGAAAATGGGCAAGTCATGCGTTAAGGGGGAAGTCCGATTGTATATTCACCTGGGTGGAGAAAAGGTCATTCGTTCCTCGGAACTGGTCGCGATTTTCGATGTCTCCATTGAGAAATCATCGAAGCTGTCCAAGCAGTTCGTGGCGAATGCCCACAAGGTCAAAAATGTGGAGGCGATAGGCGAGGAGGAAGCCAAATCGATCGTCGTCACGAAAGGAAAAGTTTACTTTTCGCCCATTTCATCTACTACGCTGAAGAAGCGGGCGCGTCATTACAACGAGTAAGCATACGACACTTTCGCTTGCCGGACCGGTCTGGCGCCGCAGAGCGCCGGAAATGCCTGCAAGCCGCATCGTACGTATAGCGGATGAACCAGCGGCGGAACTGAAAAATAAGAAGTAGGTGAGGGCATGTCATTGAATCAAAACACTTATGATGAGAGCCAGATTCAGGTCTTGGAAGGCCTGGAAGCGGTTCGTAAGCGGCCAGGGATGTATATTGGTTCCACTAGCGTCAGAGGGCTTCATCATTTGGTATGGGAAGTGGTCGACAACAGTATTGACGAGGCGTTGGCCGGTTACTGTACGAAGATTCAAGTGATCGTGCATGAAGACAACAGTATCACGGTCATTGATAACGGGCGCGGTATACCGGTCGGTATCGAGCAGAAAATGCAGCGTCCGGCCGTAGAGGTCGTCATGACGGTGCTTCACGCCGGCGGGAAGTTCGGCGGTGAGGGTTACAAAGTGTCCGGAGGTCTGCACGGCGTAGGGGTGTCCGTCGTCAACGCATTGTCAGAGAGCCTTATCGTTACGGTCAAGCGGGACGGCCATATCCATCAGCAGGAATATCGTCGCGGCGTGCCGCAGTATGATCTGAAAGTGCTCGGGGATACCGACGAGACAGGCACGACGATTCGCTTCAAGCCGGATCCCGAAATCTTCACGGACACGCTCGTCTATGAACATGAAACGCTGGTCTCCCGTATCCGCGAGCTGGCGTTCCTGAATAAAGGCATCGAAATGGTGCTCACGGACGAGCGGAACAACCAGACGGAGACGTTCAAATACGACGGAGGGATTATCGAATTCGTCGAATATTTGAACCGCAACCGGGAAAAAATGCATGAGCCGCCGATCTATGTTGAGGGGCAGAAGGATTATATTACATGCGAAATTGCCCTTCAGTATAACGACAGCTATACGGAAAATATTTATTCGTTCGCCAATAATATTCATACGCATGAAGGCGGGACCCATGAGTCCGGATTCAAGAGCGCATTGACGCGGATCATTAACGAATATGCGCGCAAAATGAACCTGATGAAGGATAATGTGTCCAACTTGAGTGGGGATGATGTGCGCGAAGGCTTGACGGCGATCGTGTCGGTCAAAATTCCGGAACCGCAATTCGAAGGCCAGACGAAGACGAAGCTGGGGAACAGCGAAGTGCGCAGCATCGTCGAGTCCTTGTTCGCCGAGCGGCTGATGGAATTTATGGACGAGAACCCCGCCATCTCGCGGAAGGTCGTCGAGAAGGGATTGCAGGCGGCACGCGCGCGGGAAGCCGCACGCCGCGCCCGGGAATTGACCCGCCGGAAGAGCGCGCTTGAGGTCAGCTCGCTGCCGGGCAAGCTGGCGGACTGCTCCTCCAAGGATGCCTCTCAGAGCGAGCTGTTCATCGTCGAGGGGGATTCCGCGGGCGGTTCGGCCAAGCAGGGCCGGGATCGTCACTTCCAGGCCATTCTTCCGCTCAGGGGGAAAATCTTGAACGTCGAGAAGTCCCGTCTGGACAAAATCTTGTCGAATGCCGAGATCCGGGCGATCATTACGGCCCTCGGCACCGGGATCGGCGAGGACTTCGATCTGGAGAAGGCCCGATATCACAAAATCATTATTATGACGGATGCCGACGTTGACGGGGCGCATATCCGGACGCTGCTCTTGACGTTCTTCTACCGCTACATGCGGAAGCTGATTGAAGCGGGTTACGTCTATATTGCGCAGCCGCCGCTCTTCAAGATCGAGCGGAACAAGGTCGTTCGCTATGCGGACAGCGAGAAAATGAGAGACGAGATTATTGCCGAATTCGGCGAGGGCGCCAAGGTCAACGTGCAGCGCTACAAAGGTCTCGGCGAGATGAATGCCGAACAGCTATGGGAGACGACGATGGATCCCGAGAGCCGCTCCTTGCTTCAAGTATCCTTCGAGGATGCGAAGATGGCGGACGAAGTGTTCGACACCTTGATGGGCGATAATGTGGAGCCGCGCCGCGATTTCATTCAGCGCCACGCCAAATTTGTCAAAAATCTTGATTATTAAGCTGCAGCATGCAATCCCCGGTCCTGACAGGGACCGGGGATTTTTTGCGCTGCAAGCGCTGGGGCAGTGTGAGAAGGCCCTCTGTCTGCCTGCCATGTGCGGGAATGGTTAGGAGGAACGTCTGCGGTTGCGCAGGCGTCCGCGCAGGCGGCCGTAGGCGATGCCATATTTGCGGATGAGGCGGTAATCGCACTGGCTGAACTTCATGTTCCGGAACGCGGTGATATCCGGCTTCGTGTTGACCTCGAATATCCACGGATGACGGTCTTCGTCCAGTCCGACATCCAACCCGATTTCCTTCAGGCCGGGAAAATTTTTTTCCAGTTCCACTGCGGTCGCTACCCCCAGCTGCTTCAGCAGGGCAATCAGGCGAACCCGTTCTTCCTCCGTCATGTTGCCTTTGAGGAGCGTATTAATATCAGCCAGCTTCCCTCCGCTATTGAAGTTGGTGACGACAATACTGGAGCCGGCGACCTTGCCGAAGACGGCCGTGGTTACCCAGCGTCCTTTCGGGCTCATTTGCGTCAGAACGCGAATGTCGAAATTTTTGCCTTCATAGGTAAGAAGATGAATTCCCTTCTGAATCAAATAGGGCTTGGATCCGATTCGACTGACGAGCGCGCGATGCAAGTCTTCGAATGTCGGGTAGCGGAATAACTGCGTGCCCGCCATCAAATGATATTCCCCTTCTTCCCGGACCACCTTCATGACACCATGACCATGGGTTCCCCGGTTCGGCTTGACGTAGACCATGGCATGCGCCTCAAGCATGCTCTCCAGATGGTTCTCCTTGAAGGGATGCGTTTCTGGAATGAACTCATTGAGCTCGGCGGAGCGCTGCAAGGCCAGCGTCTTTTTCAGCTTACTGGCAACACGTCGTATGGCCATTCAACCATCCTTTCCGATGAACCTGAGTGCGTCATCTTTTCTAGTAGTGAAGTATGGTATAATAAAGGATATGTCGTCATAGGCCGATTGGAAAAGAACAAAAGCCCATTTTGCAAAAGGAATCGTTCGGTTTTTGGTGTGATTTGGCGTAACGTTTAATTGTACATCTTTTGTGAAAGTAATATAATGAAAATAGCGTAGATATGGACTTGGTGAATAATAGGCAGCTCACTAGGGAAGCTGCTCTTATTCATGCAGGGAAACGGTTCGATCCCGATCAGGGCAATGGAGCCGTTTTCGCTTGATAAGCAAACTCATTGCTTTTTGCCATACATTGTGGACGCTGTGAACAAGAATGATGAGGAGGTCCAGCATGGCGGAAGAAAAACAATCGCAAGTTAAAGATCGCGACATCGGCATGGAGATGCGGGAATCTTTTCTCGATTACGCGATGAGCATCATTGTCAGCCGTGCGCTGCCGGATGTGCGCGACGGGATGAAGCCGGTCCATCGCCGGATATTGTATGCGATGTCCGAACTCGGCATGTCGCCGGACAAGCCATATAAGAAGTCGGCAAGAATTGTCGGGGAAGTCATCGGTAAGTATCACCCTCACGGTGATTCGGCGGTCTATGAGACGATGGTGCGCATGGCGCAGGACTTCTCTCTGCGTTATATGCTGGTCGACGGTCACGGGAACTTCGGTTCGATAGATGGGGACTTTGCGGCAGCGATGCGGTATACCGAAGCGCGTCTGTCCAAGATCGCGATGGAGCTGCTGCGTGACATTAATAAAGATACAGTAGATTTCGCTCCGAACTATGACGGGGAAGAGACGGAGCCGGTCGTGCTTCCGGCGCGATTCCCGAACCTGCTTGTCAATGGGGTATCGGGGATTGCGGTCGGGATGGCGACGAACATTCCGCCGCATAATTTGACCGAGGTCATTGACGGCATTCAGGCGCTTATCCGCAACCCGGAGATTACGCCGCTTGAACTGATGGATTATATCAAGGGGCCGGACTTCCCGACGGCCGGTCTGATTCTCGGCCGCGAAGGGATTCGTCAAGCCTATATGACCGGGCGCGGTTCGGTTACGATGCGGGCGAAGGCAACAATAGAAGAGCATAACGGCAAAGCCCGGATTCTCGTTCATGAGCTGCCTTATCAGGTCAATAAGGCGAAGCTGGTCGAGAAGATTGCCGAGTTGGTCCGCGAGAAGCGCGTCGAAGGCATTACGGATCTGCGCGACGAATCGGATCGGAACGGCATGCGGATCGTGATCGAGCTGCGCCGGGATGTCAATCCGAGCGTCGTGCTGAACAATCTGTACAAGCATACCGCCCTGCAGACGAACTTCGGCGTCAATATGCTGGCGCTCGTCAATCAGGAGCCGCGCGTATTGAACCTGCGCGATATGCTCTACTATTACCTGGAGCACCAGATCGAAGTTATTCGCCGCCGGACCGAGTTCGATCTGAAGAAGGCGGAAGCCCGCGCTCATATTCTGGAAGGGTTGCGCGTGGCGCTTGATCACCTCGATGAAGTGATCGCGCTCATTCGCGGTTCTCGAACAGCCGATATCGCGCGCGAAGGCTTGATCAACCGCTTCCAGCTCTCCGTCGAGCAGGCTCAGGCGATTCTCGATATGCGCCTGCAGCGCCTGACCGGCTTGGAGCGGGAGAAGATCGAGGAAGAATACGCCGAGCTGATGAAGAAGATCGCTGAGTTTAAGGAAATTTTGGCTAGCGAACAGCTGGTGTTGAATATTATTAACGACGAATTGGAAGAAGTAAAACAAAAATTTGGCGACGAGCGCCGCACGGAGATTACGATCGGCGAAGACAGCATCCTCGACGAGGATCTGATCCCGCAAGAGGATGTTATCATCACGATTACGCACAGCGGCTACATCAAGCGCCTGCCGGTTACGACATACCGCAGCCAGAAGCGCGGCGGACGGGGCGTGGTCGGAATGGATACGAAGGATAACGACTTCGTGGAGCATCTGTTCGTCACCAATTCGCACCATTACCTGATGTTCTTCACCGACAAAGGCAAGGTGTACCGCATCAAGGCGTATGAGGTTCCTGACTTGAGCCGCACTTCGCGTGGAACGCCGATTATCAACCTGATTCAGATCGAGCAGGGCGAATCGGTCAACGCCGTCATTCCGGTCAAGGAATTCGAATCGGACAAGTTTCTATTCTTCGCCACCCGCCACGGTATCGTGAAGAAGACGCCGCTGGACGATTACATTAATATCCGCAAGGGCGGGCTCATTGCGATCAACCTCAGAGAAGACGATGATCTTATCGGGGTTCGTCTCACGGACGGCCAGCAGGAGATTATTATGGGGACATCGAACGGGATGTCGATCCGCTTCCCGGAAAAAGATGTCCGTTCTATGGGACGCTCCGCTACCGGCGTCAAAGGGATTACGCTCGATGATGACGACTTCGTCATCGATATGGACGTCGTCAGCGAGGACAATGATGTCCTTATCGTCTCCTCCAAAGGCTACGGCAAGCGGACGCCAATGAGCGAATACCGTATCCAGAGCCGTGGAGGCAAAGGAATCAAGACGATCAACGTGACGGAGAAAAACGGCCCTGTCGTCGGCTTGAAGGTGGTCCAGCCGGAAGAGGATCTGATGATTATCACCTCGCTCGGCACCATTATC
Organism: Paenibacillus dendritiformis; assembly: GCF_015845845.1. Lineage (GTDB taxonomy): Bacteria > Bacillota > Bacilli > Paenibacillales > Paenibacillaceae > Paenibacillus_B > Paenibacillus_B dendritiformis_C. The sequence goes on along the minus strand of NZ_LDIG01000208.1, from coordinate 2,161 downwards.
CGGATGAGCATGGAAGGCATCTCGCAGATGGGACGCTATGCGCAAGGGGTCAAGCTCATTAATATCCGGGAGGATGACAGCGTGGCAACCGTCAGCCGTTGCGACAAGAATGAAGAACAGGATGAGATGGCAGACAATAACGATGCACCGGCGGGCCAGGAGAACGAGCCTAACGCAGATTCTGCCGCAGCCGACACAACCGGCGGTGCAGACAATCCTTCATCCTAATTTGACACGAAGGGGCGTATATCTACAAGATGCGCCCCTTCAACTGTATCAGACGGTTATCACATCACGGCAATGCTTCCTGATGCAGTCATTATAATGAACCTCTCCCCCGCGGCCGGACCAGAGCGATTCGGCTGCGGCAGAGGTTTTCTTCTTATTTTACGAAGGATCAGGAGCGTGGAGTGGACAGATGGTGTTAATTCCAGTATCGCAAGCCAAGCCGGGGGATCGGCTTGACCAAGATGTGCGGACGATGCTCGGCGGTGTATTGATGTATAAAGGCCGGACGCTTAGCGTTCAGGATATGGAAGTGCTGAAGGCGTTTATGGTGAAGATGGTCGACATCGAAGGAGAAGCGGAGCCGGAATTTGCCGAAGGGGCATCCGGCAAGTCCGAGCCGGTCCCGGCCAAAGACAGGTCCGGGGATGCGGACGCTGAAGACAGAGAGGGGAGCGGGACGGACGCGACGGCAGGATTTGTGGAATTATGGATGCAGATGGCTCAATTATTGAAAAATGTATTCCGCACCGCGAGCATGTCGAAGCTTCCGATCCTGGAACTGCGTCAGCAGATGGAATGGCTGTTGGCTCATGCGGATCATTATTCGCCGCTCTACCTTCATCCCGATATCAAGGAGCTGATTGCCGGCGAGGAAGCCGACTACCTGTATCACAAATCCGTCGCGGTCGCGCTGACTTCGCATCTGCTAGGCCAATGGAGCGGGCAGCCGGCCAAGGAAGGCATGCAAATTGCGCTTGCCGGCTTGCTGCATGATATCGGCAAGACGCGGGTGGATGAAGATATCGTCAACAAGCAGGGTTCGCTGACGGACAGCGAACGGGCCGAAATGAACCGGCATGCCCATTATGCCTACGATATTTTGCGCCATACGCCAGGCTTGAACGAAGGAGTGAAGCTCGGTGTCCTCCAGCATCACGAACGGATGGACGGAAGCGGGTATCCGTTGGGGGTGTCGGGAGAGAAGATTCATCCTTACGCCAAAATCGTCGCCGTCGCGGATATGTTCCATGCGATGACGCTGAATCGGGGCTACAAGCGCGCCGCTTCTCCCTATCTCGTGCTGGAGCAGTTGAAGGAAGAATCGTTCGGCAAGCTGGACCCGCAGCTCGTGTCGACGTTCATTCAAAAGGTAACGCACTTTCAGCAGGGCAGCGCTGTGCAATTGAACGACGGAAGGGTAGGCAAGATTGTATTCACCGAGGAACGGCACCCTACACGCCCGTGGGTGTCGATCGATGGCCAGATCGTGCATCTGTCGGAACAGCCTCATCTGTGGATTGAGAAAGTATTGAACGGTTGATTGATTTCATCATCCTATAGTTTCTATAGTTATGGTTCAGATAGAGTCTCTTCCGGGGAAGGGGCTCTATTCTTGTGTTGCTCGCCGATTATGATCAAGCGTAATGGTTAAGCCGAGCACGGCAGTGCGGGGTGCGCCAATCAGTGGGGGGCCCAATCGCCTGAATAAGGCGCCGCAAAGCGGGGGATGATATGGCTTTAAAAAATCTTTAAATAAATTTTAAAAAACACTTGCGTTCGGATTCTAGCCGTGTTATATTATATAAGTCGCCGCTGAGAGATGCGGCACGGTAAGAAAGAAACAAGATTGTTCTTTGAAAACTGAACAACGAGTGATGTTTGTGCAAGAGGTCAAATGACCTCGTCAGCAATACATGAGCAAGTCGAACTTAACTTTTATGGAGAGTTTGATCCTGGCTCAGGACGAACGCTGGCGGCGTGCCTAATACATGCAAGTCGAGCGGAGCGGATGGAGTGCTTGCACTCCTGATGCTTAGCGGCGGACGGGTGAGTAATACGTAGGTAACCTGCCCTTAAGACCGGGATAACTCACGGAAACGTGGGCTAATACCGGATAGGCGATTTCCTCGCATGAGGGAGTCGGGAAAGGCGG
>NZ_LDIG01000207.1 GCF_015845845.1 Paenibacillus dendritiformis | reverse complement strand
ATTTTACCAACTAATGGGAAATATAGGGGTTATCCGGTGTCTCCTAGCTCTTGAATGTCCACTTTGTAGCCTAACTGTTGAATTTTTCGTATCCAGAAGTCGACGTCTTTCTCTTTTTTCGGTAAATAATCCGGCCCCAGTTCCTCATAGGGGACACCGGTGAGCAGCATAATAAAGATGATTCGTAGTAACAGGTGAGCCAGCGCCATGTTTGCTTTTTTCGGCCCTCGTCGTTTGACCAGCCGGTAATAAAAAGCGGACAATCTCGTGTTTTTTGTTTTGGTAGCGGCCCAGGCTGCCTGACAAAGCACGGACTTTAGACCTTTATTCCCTTTACGGGTTCTCGTGCTCTTTTTTTTCCTGCGCTTTCGTTATTGCCTGGACTCAATCCTCCCCAAGAGGCGAGGTGCCCTTCCGAAGGAAAGACCGACATGTCGGGTCCAATTTCCGCAAGGATGCTCGCCGCGGCATCCTTATCAATCCCCGGTATGGTATCGAGCAGTTCGATTTCCTTCTGGTAAGGGTTCAGCAGTTCTTCGATCTCAGCTTCCAAAGCTGCAATTTCTTTTTCCAAATACTCTAGATGGTCGTAATGCCTGCGGATCATCTTGCGATGGTGGGCCCGCACTCGTCCGTTCAAGGCGTCAACCAACTGCGGTACTTTTTTCTTGACTTGGGTTTTGACCATAGTTTTCACGTCTTCCGGTGACAGAACAACGCCGTTCATAACTGATTCCAGTAAAGCGCGACCTGAAACACCAAATACATCGCTGATATAGGTGGTCAACTTGATGTTCCCGTCTTGAAGAATTTTGTGGATACGGTTCTTTTCCGCTGTCGCGTCGTTGACTAGCTTCCGGCGATACCGGGTGAGATCACGCAAATCCCTGATATCTTCTGGTGGCACGAAGCTGGCTTCTATCAACCCGCAACGTAGCAATTGTGCGATCCAGACGGCGTCTTTCATGTCTGTTTTTTTGCCCGGCACATTCTTGATCCGCTGCGGATTGGCCAAGATAAGTTCGAACGAGTCTTCCAGCAGGTTCCATACGGGCTTCCAATAAACGCCGGTACTCTCCATCGCGACATGCGTACATTTCTGTTCCAACAGCCAATCATGGAGTTTTAGCAATTCCTTGGTCGTTGTTCCAAACGTTTTGATTTCTTGCTGTGGTTTCTTGTTGAGTGGCCCTGCCAGTACACAGGCGACGACCGTTTCCTGATGCACATCCAACCCTGCGCACCGTTCCAAAATCGCATCCATTCCAGCTTCACTTCCTTGCTTTTGGATTCAGCAGAACATGCAGCAACGAGAAGTGTACTTTTGTACACGTGCTCAGGGCAACAATCGGCGGTGCTCAAAGCTGCAATAGGCCCGTTTTCTGTACGGGATGTGACTCACCAAAAAAAATTCGACCTTTGATCTGCCTATCTTTATTTGCTCAGAAGAACTTCAAAATTACAAGTCCCCATTTTCATCCATCGTGGTGGCCGTCAGGCCGTGGGGGTTTTCTGTGAAATTCGTGTATAATGAATCCAATTTTAATTGTTGACTCATCTCCTATTGCCAATCCGCATGCGAATCCGCTATAATGTCCTCTATAAGAAAACAAAAGTCTTTTTACGGAGGACTGCACATGGCAGAGCGATACTACTTGGTACGGGAAGATATTTTACCGGATGCGGTGGTCAAGACGGTACGGGCGAAGCAACTGCTCGCCGCGGGAGAGGTCAAGACCGTGCACGAGGCTGCGGAGCGGGTCGAGCTGAGCCGCAGCGCGTTCTATAAGTATAAAGACGGCATCTTTCCGCTGAACCAACTGGAGCGGGAGCGCATCGTGACGATTTCGCTGGATTTGGAGCACCGATCAGGGATCCTCTCGAAGGTGCTCAGCTCGGTGGCCGCGTTCGAGGGCAACGTGCTCACGATCCACCAGACGATTCCGCTGCAGGGCATGGCGAATGTGGTTCTTTCGGTGGAGACATCCCTTATTGCCGAACCGTTCGGCATGATGCTTGAGACGCTGCGCGACATTTCGGGCGTGAAGCGGGTACAGGTCATCGGGCAAGGATAAGGCGGGCCGCTTGCTAACGCAGGCAGCGAAGGCCGGACGCGAACCGATGGCCGCCGATATCATATTTCTTTTTTACACATAGACAGATTGCGTCAAAGCGAAGGGGAGGAACGAGATGAAGCCAATCAAAGTAGGACTATTGGGGCTGGGCACCGTAGGCACGGGTGTCGTTCGCATTGTTGAAGGCCATCAGGAGGATCTGGCGAGCCAGGTCGGATCGCCGATTCAGATCGGGAAGGTGCTCGTCAAAGATATGAGCAAGTCCCGCAGCATTCATGTGCCGGATCATTTGCTCACGGAAGATGCGCGGGATATTATCGACGATCCGGAGATTGACGTCGTCGTCGAAGTGATGGGCGGCATTGAGCCGACCAAGGAATATATTATGGAAGCATTGGATCGCGGCAAGCATGTCGTGACCGCGAACAAGGACCTGATTGCGCTCCACGGGCGGGAGATCAAGGCGAAGGCGAAGGAGAAGCGGTGCGATGTGTTCTACGAGGCCAGCGTCGCCGGCGGCATTCCAATCATCCGCACGCTGATGGAAGGCTTCTCTTCCGACCGGATTACGAAGATTATGGGGATCGTGAACGGGACGACCAACTATATTTTATCGAAAATGAGCCAGGAAGGGGCCGGCTATGAAGAGGTGCTGCAGGAAGCGCAGCAGCTCGGCTATGCTGAAGCCGATCCAACCTCGGATGTGGAAGGGCTGGACGCGGCGCGCAAGATGGCGATTCTCGCGACGCTCGGCTTCCATGCGGACGTCTCTCTGGAAGACGTGGAAGTGCGCGGCATCTCCCGGATTAAGAAGGAAGACATCGCTTTTGCGAAAAAATTGGGCTATGAAATGAAGCTGCTGGGCATCGCTGAACGGCAGGATGATCAGATCAGTGTCGTCGTCCAGCCGACCATGGTCAGCACGGGGCATCCGCTCGCTTCGGTGAACGGCGTGTTCAATGCGGTCTATGTGTACGGGGAAGCCGTAGGCGAGACGATGTTCTACGGCCCGGGCGCGGGCGAGATGCCGACGGCCACCTCGATCGTGGCGGATCTGGTCGCGGTCATCAAGAACATGAAGCTCGGCGTCAACGGACAGCGCGCCTTGACTCCGTACAAGGAGAAGAAGCTTAAATCCGACGAGCAGATTGCTTATAAAAACTTCATCCTGCTTCACGTTGAAGACAAGGCGGGAGTGCTTGCCCAAATTACGCAAGTGTTCGCCGAGTACGATGTGAGCCTCGATTCGGTCGTTCAGCAGCCGAATCCGAACAACCCGGATGCGGAAATTATCATTATTACGCATTACGCCAGCCGGGCGAGCATGAATAAGGTGTTTGAGCATTTCGAGCGTCTATCCGTCATCAAGTCGATTAAGAGCGCTTATCGGGTCGAAGGTTGAACGAGCAGCTCCGCATGAATCTGTTGAATCCATACGCAAAGAGGGGAAAAGGAAATGAGATATATGGGATTGCTGGAGACCTACAAGCGCTATTTGCCGGTTAACGAAAATACGCCCATGCTGACGCTGCAGGAAGGCAACACGCCGCTCATTCGGGCGGAGCGCCTGTCCGAGGAGCTCGGGCTGGATATGTATTTGAAATATGAAGGCTTGAATCCGACCGGATCCTTCAAGGATCGCGGGATGGTGATGGCCGTAGCGAAAGCGATGGAAGAAGGGAGCCGCACGATTATGTGCGCCTCGACCGGCAACACGTCCGCGGCCGCAGCCGCCTATGCCGCCCGGGGCGGCCTGAACTGCATCGTGCTGATCCCGAACAATAACATTGCGCTTGGCAAGCTGGCCCAAGCGATGATCTATGGGGCGAAGGTGATTGCGATCGAGGGGAACTTCGACCGGGCGCTGGAGATCGTACGCGAGATTACAGCCAAGCACCCGATTACCCTTGTCAATTCGGTCAACCCATACCGGATCGAGGGACAGAAGACAGCCGCCTTCGAGGTGTGCGATCAATTGGGAGCCGCGCCGGATGTGCTCGCCATTCCGGTCGGCAATGCGGGCAATATTTCCGCTTACTGGAAAGGGTTTAAGGAATATCATGCGGCAGGCCATACGGATCGGCTGCCGAAGATGGTCGGCTTCGAAGCGGAGGGCGCCATGGCGATTGTGAAGGGCGAGCCGATCCCGAACCCGGAAACATTGGCGACCGCCATTCGCATCGGCAACCCGGCAAGCTGGAAGACCGCTGTCGAGGCGGCCGGGCAATCCGGCGGCCAGATTAATTACGTGACCGACGATCAAATTATCGAAGCGTATCGGCTGCTGGCGGCAAGAGAAGGCGTCTTTGCCGAGCCGGCCTCGGCCGCCTCGGTGGCCGGCGTGCTGAAGCTGCACCGGGAGGGGTACTTCGCCGGAGGAGAATCGGTCGTATGCGTGCTGACCGGACATGGGCTCAAGGATCCGAACATCGCCATCCAGACGGCGGCGAAGGAGCCGCTCGTCGTCCCGGATACGGAGGACGCGGTCATGGCGGCGATTCGCCGGCTGGAGGGTGAACAATAATGTGGAAGGAAGAGGGCGTGCTCGTGCGCGTGCCTGCCAGCACGGCTAATCTTGGCCCGGGGTTCGATACGCTCGGCATGGCGCTCGAGCTTCATTTGTGGGTCGCGATGAAGCCGGCGGAGCAGATGCAGATTCGCCTTCACGGATCGGAGCTTCACGGTCTTCCTCTCGACGAGCGCAATCTGATCTACCGGACGGCTCAAGCGCTATTTCGGGAAGCGGGAGCAGAAGAGCGCCCGCTCGCTCTCGATGTCTACAGCGAGATCCCGCTGACGCGCGGGCTCGGCAGCAGCGCCTCTGCCTTGATCGCCGGGCTCGCCGCCGCGAATTGGCTCATCGGGCAGCCGTTGACGGATCAACGGCTGTTCGATATGGCGACGGCCATCGAACGCCATCCGGACAATGTAGGGGCCTCTCTGTACGGCGGAATTATCGCGGCCATGTGGGATGGCGAGCAAGCTCGCCATATTCGGCTCGATCCGCCGGCCGGTCTCGGAACGGTCGTGGCCGTTCCCCAGTTCGAGCTCGAGACGAAGAAGGCGCGGCATGTGCTGCCGGAGCGCATCGGCATGGCGGATGCGGTATATAATATAAGCCGCTCCTCCGTTCTCGTCGCTGCCTTGGCCAGCGGACGCACGGAGCTGCTGGCGGAAGCGATGCGGGATCGGCTTCATCAGCCGTACCGGGCATCGCTTATTCCGGGCATGCCGGGCATATTGGAGGAGGCGGTCCGGCATGGAGCGCTTGGCGTGGCGCTAAGCGGCGCGGGGCCGACGCTTCTCGCCTTCGTGGACAACCGGGACGAGCACGATTCATTGCAAGCCTATATGAAGCAAGCGCTTCGCGATCACGGGGTCGAGTCCCGAGTTATGCCGCTTGGCATAAGCGAGGAAGGAGCCGTGCTCTGCGGAGCATGGGACGATATGGCGGCGGTCGTCGCCGGACGTGCCGACTGTGCCGACTTATCACGATAGAAGGAGTTAACTTATTATGGCTAGAATTGCGCTTTTGCCTGAAGGTTCCGTGTCGCATGAGGCCGCGGTCCATCTCGTCGGGGAGCAGCATCAGTTTGATCACTATGCCTTGATATCGGACGTATTCCTGTCGACGGTTCAAGGCAAGACGGATTACAGCGTCATTCCGATCGAGAATACGATCGAGGGCTCGGTGAATCTGCATATGGATTGGATTGTCCATGAGGTGGACATTCCGTTCCAGGCGGAGTGGGTCTATCCGTCCATCCAAAATATTATCGGACGCCGCGCGGAAATCGAAGGCGACTGGTCCCGAGTCGTCAAGGTGATGTCTCACCCGGTCGCCATGGCGCAATGCATGAACTTCATCCGGACGTATCTGCCGCATGCCGAACTGGAGCATACGGGAAGCACCGCCGAAGCCGTTCATAAGGTCAAGCAGAATCCTGGCAGCGGCTGGGCGGCGATCGGCACCGCCTTGGGGGCCCGCACCCACGGTCTCGATGTACTGGCACCGGAAGTAACGGACCATAATAATAACTATACGAGGTTCGTCTTGGTCGGCAAGGAGCCGCTGAACCTGGAGCGTTCCGGCAAGCCGAAGACGACGATTCTGGTCATGCTCCCCGAGGATTACCCGGGTGCCCTTCACCAGGTGCTGTCCGCCTTTGCATGGCGGCGCATCAACTTGTCGCGGATCGAATCGCGTCCGACGAAGCGCCGGCTGGGCAACTATTATTTCTATATGGATATAGAAATGGGGTTGAACACGGTCCTGCTGCCTTCCGCGCTTGCGGAAATCGAAGCGATCGGGTGCCAGGTTCGCATCCTCGGATCTTATCCAAGCTATGCATTTGAACAAGCGGTACACAAGTAGGGCCATTATACGGAGGTGCTTTTCCCATGTCGCAATGGATATACTTGAACGGACAATATGTCACCAAAGAAAATGCAACGATTTCAGTATATGACCACGGTTTTTTGTACGGGGACGGGATATTTGAAGGCATCCGCGTCTATAGCGGCAATATATTTAAATGCCGCGAGCATCTGGAGCGGCTGTATGATTCGGCGAAATCGATCATGCTGGACATTCCGCTGACGCTGGAAGAGATGCAGGAGGCAATGGTGGAGACGATTCGGCGCAATGAGCTGCGTGACGGCTATATCCGGCTCATCGTCTCCCGCGGAGCCGGCAATCTTGGCCTCGATCCGCGTCGCTGTCCGAAGGCGAGTGTCATTATTATTGTCGAGCAGCTCGCCATTTATCCGGAGGAAGCTTACCGGAACGGGCTGCGCACCGTCTCCGTGTCCCAACGCCGCAATATACCGGACGCCTTGAATCCGAAGATCAAGTCGCTGAACTATTTGAACAATATTCTCGTCAAAATCCAGGCGAACCTGGCCGATGTCGGGGAAGCGATTATGTTGAATGCCCAGGGTTATGTCGCCGAAGGCTCCAGCGATAACATATTTATTATCAAAAAAGGCGTCGTCTACACCCCTCCATGCTACTTGGGGGCGTTGGAAGGCATTACGCGGGGCGCCATTATGGAATTGTGCGGCAAGCTGGGCTACACGCTCAAGGAAGAACCGTTCACTCTCCACGATGTGTATGTCGCGGATGAAGTGTTCTTCACGGGAACGGCTGCCGAAGTCATTGCCGTGCGTGAAGTTGACGGCCGCATCATTGGTTCCGGACAAGCCGGCCCGATGACGCTGAATCTTCTCAACCATTTCCGCGAGATCGTGACGCAGGACGGCGTCAAGGTATACGAATAGATGCCTGTCTAAGCTGCAGACAACTCCTCCCTGAACATCGGGGAGGTTTTTTTTGTATTAAGGGATGTCAAACGCCTATCATTTGCATAGGATGTAGTAATTGATCCTGGGGCAAGTGTCCCGAAGCATAGAGGATGATGAACGTTTGGGAGGTTACAACACGTGAAAATCCATATTGTCAAGAACGGCGAGTCGTTATATTCCATTTCACAAAAATATGATGTTCCATTAGAGGAATTAATCAAGATGAACCCGCAGTTAAAAGATCCGAATGAGATCGATGTCGGGATGAAGATTAAAGTCCCGTCCTCCAGCCACCCGCAAACCGGGCACGAAATTGTGCATAAGCATGTGGTCAAGGAAGGGGATACGTTGTGGAAGCTGTCGAAGGCATGGGGCGTTCCTTTGCAAGAGATGATTGAAGCGAATCCGCAATTGAAAAATCCCAATGTTCTCGTGATCGGGCAAGTGGTCAATATTCCGAAGGTATCGGGAATGACGCCGCCTTCATCGGATGGTAACCCGATGCATCACGGCAAAGGCCAGATGACGGCACCGAAGTCCAAGGAAGAACTGACCGCGCCGAAGCCGAAACCGGAAGTGACGAAGCCGAAGGTCGAGATTACGCTGCCGAAGTATGAGCTCGAATTTGAAATGGAAAAAGTGGAGTATTACAAGCCGGAAAAACCGAAGCATGAATATCCGATTTGTCCTCCTGCGCCAATGTTGCCGATTCCGGCCCCGCCGGTACTGGAATGCCCGGAGCCTCCCGCCATACTTCCTTACATGGAAGAAAAGCCTAAGCCATTTTACTCCTGCTGCCCTGAACCGTATGCTCCGGTCAAAGATATGTCTTGCGGGTGCGGAGAACCCTACTACCATCATCCATTCGCCCAGTATCCGGTACCGGCTGCAGAGGTTGTCGCCCCTTCGGCGGTGCCGCCGGTCTATGCCGGTTGCGCGCCTTGGGAGGCGTCTCCTGTCATGCAGCCGCCGCATGGTTGCGGAGGCGGTTACCCGCTGATGCCGTATTCGCATTCATCGGCGCAGCCTGTATTTGTGTCTCCAGCCGCAATGGGGGATCCGGCTCCGGCCGAATGGCCGTCTTCCATGCCGGGGCATTACGATATGTCCGGGCACGGGAAATGGTATCCGCATTATGGAATGAGCGAACACGGAAAATGGAACCCTCATCACGGAATGGGCGGATACGAGGAATGGAATCCTCATCACGGAATGACCGGAGATGGGGAATGGCATTCTCATGCCAGCCATATGTATCCGGGGATGTTCCAGACTCCGGGATATCCAACCTATATATCGCCGGAAGCGGGCTGGCATAAGCCAGAACCATACTGGGGCATGCCCCAACACCAATGGAAGAAGGATGGTTGGGAAAAAGGCAAGACATGCGATTGCGGCGGTTACCCGCGCGAAGAGGAGCTTGAAGCGGAGACGGCCACTGCTTCTTCCGCCGAGACGAATGGCGAGCCGGAAGAAAGAAACGAGAATTCGAACGATAAGGAGAAGAGAGCGACGATTCGCAGCGCTTCCGGGAAGAAGAATCCTCGCGGCGCGCAGAAGGCCAAAGCCCCGAACAGGAAGCTGCGTTCGCAAGGAATGCCGTGGATTAGCGGCTAACAGACAGCTGCTTAACAGCAACAGGTAGTATCCCCTGTTCTATAAGAGAATAGACGGGTGGATATTACCTGTTGTTGTGGCGTACACGTATAAGCCAACCCGGATTGAGCTTTCCCCAGATGTTCATTTTCAAGCTGTCGTAAAGCGGAGAAAAAATAATAGATTTAGGGGTTGCTTTTCTATTAAGAGCGTGATATATTTATATTCCTGTCTTCGACAGAGCGGCATCAGCCGTCTGAAGCGAAAAAAGAATTTTGAAAAAATGCTTGACGCTGAATCGAAGATATGATATATTATAAAAGTCGCCGCTGAACGGCGGTGAAGAAAAGAAAGCAACTTACTGATGAGGTTGGTTGCCGGATTGTTCTTTGAAAACTGAACAACGAGTGATGTTTGTGCAAGAGGTCAAATGACCTCGTCAGCAATACATGAGCAAGTCAAACTTAACTTTTATGGAGAGTTTGATCCTGGCTCAGGACGAACGCTGGCGGCGTGCCTAATACATGCAAGTCGAGCGGAGCGGATGGAGTGCTTGCACTCCTGATGCTTAGCGGCGGACGGGTGAGTAATACGTAGGTAACCTGCCCTTAAGACCGGGATAACTCACGGAAACGTGGGCTAATACCGGATAGGCGATTTCCTCGCATGAGGGAGTCGGGAAAGGCGG
>NZ_LDIG01000206.1 GCF_015845845.1 Paenibacillus dendritiformis | reverse complement strand
CAATGTCATTAAGATAAGGCGCGGAAACCATAATCAAGCACAAGAGCAGGTTATCAAAAAGATAGCCCGCTCTTTTTTTTGTTTCAAAAGAAAATCAAGACTTAACAGGTAGATGGATATGTGTGGCGAAGCCCCTTGAAAAAACGAGGAGGTTACGCCAATGAATGAGTACGCGAATTCGCTAAAAGAAACGCTGACATCCCTCATACGAGAAATGGCAGCCGCACCAGCACCTTATGTCAAAAACCCTGAAAAAGATTTTACCCGAAAGAAAAAGCTATCCTTTGAAACGGTGATGCAACTCCTGATCTCCATGGGGGGCAACAGCATATATAAGGAACTCCTGGAATCCCAAGGTTATAACGTAAACACCGCAACCACTTCCGCTTTTGTCCAACAGAGGAATAAAATCCTGCCGTCTGCTGTGGAATTCTTGTTTCACGCATTTACGCAATCGTATACGGATATCAAGGACTACCGAGGGTATCGATTACTTGCCGTTGACGGTTCGGATTTACATATCGCAACTGACTCTGCGGACACGGACACCTATTTTCAAAGTCAACCGAACACGAAAGGCTATAGCCTTCTGCATTTGAACGCTGCCTATGACTTGTGCAACAGACTGTACGTGGATGCCATTGTTCAACCACGAAGGTTGTGCAACGAGGGAAGGGCGCTGGCTGCTATGGTTGACCGTTCTCCCATCAAGGGCAAAACCATTGTTATTGCCGATAGAGGTTATGAAAGTTACAACAATTTCGCGCACCTTGAACGCAAAGGGTGGAACTATGTCATACGGGTAAAGGATTTGGATTCCAATGGTATTCTTTCGGGCTTGCGTTTGCCCTCTAGCGGAGAGTTTGATAGGGACGTTCATCTGACACTCACCAAAAAACAAACCAAAGAGGTCAAGGCTAATCCCGAGATGTACAAGTTCGTTCCTTCCACGTCTACATTTGATTTTTTGGATTTGCATGAGAACTTGTTTTACCCGATTACCTTTCGGGTTGTTCGTTTCGTCCTGCCTCATGGCGCTTATGAGACCGTCATTACGAATCTTTCTGCCGCTGATTTCCCACCCGATGAAATCAAGTCTATGTATAACAGGCGATGGGGCATTGAAACCTCTTTCAGGGCATTAAAGTACACTGTCGGTCTGACGAATTTTCACGCAAAGAGACGAGAGTCCATCACCCAAGAGATTTTCGCAAGAATGATCATGTACAATTTCGCTGAAATGATGACCTCACACGTCGTCATTTCCCAAATGGATAAACGGCACTCATACCAAGTCAACTTCACGGTTGCCGTTCACGTTTCTAGACATTTCCTGCGCTCACGGCACGATGAACCCCCGCCCGATGTTGAAGCACTGATCCGCAAAAACATTTTGCCGATTCGCCCCGTTCGCCCAGGGCAGCAGAATACGCGCAAAATACGCTACAAATCAGTTGTTAGCTTCGTCTATAGAGTAGCATAATTCGTTTCATATGAACATTTTTTAAGCGGATCTTCCGTCCGCTTTGTTTGCTGTACGCTTTTTCCTTGCTTGCACCAAAAACAAACGGCACAGGGCTTTTTCCCATGCCGTTTCGGATTCCATTTTTATTTCCGCTCTTGTCTTTGAGCTTAACTTAATGACATTGTCCGGCCCGACGATCTCATCGTGCTGGCCGAAGGCGAGCTGAACGGATTCGCCGACAGCAGACCTGGCGGGCTGAATAGCGCCGCGGACAGGGAAGCCGGAGCGATAGGGGGACTGACCTCCGAGGAGCTGGAGGCAGGCTGGAATACGATTGCCGGCCGCGTCAAAATCAGCACCTTCCTGGGACGCAGCTATCAATATATCGTGGAGACGGCCCTTGGCGACTTCACCGTCAACCGGGAAATGGAACAGCCATTCGAACGCGGCACAGCGGTCAAACTGGTGCTCCCGAAAGAAAAGGTGGTTCTGGTTCGCGCCGAAGCGTAGAGTGCGCGGCAGAACATATGCGAACATCGCATTTGGACCTACTAGCTTAGGTCCGTCGGTTCGATCTCATTGCTGAGATTCGTGGCGAACTCAGCACCGGCATGGGATGGCGGAGCGCGCACTGAATGCTCTATCACGCTTACCGAAGCAAGGCCACATCCCAGCCGAATCAAACTTTTAATGCCGTCCGTCTGACTGGCGAGCGACGATAGAACGAGGACAACAAGGAGAGTGCAGCCATGAAGATCGATTTGTTGATAAAAGAAGTGCAAGTGTTCAACGTATATTTGAAGCGGTTCGTGCCAGGCAATGTCGCGGTGCGTGACGGGCGCTGTCTGTATGTCGGCCAGCACGGAGAAGAGACGTTCGAGGCGGCGCAGACGGTGGAAGGCCGCGGCCGCTATCTGATTCCGGGCCTGGTCGATATCCATCTGCATATCGAGAGCACGATGGTTACGCCGCATACGTTTTCGCACGGAATTATTCGCAACGGCGTGACGACTATCGTGTCCGAGCCGCATGAGATGGCCAATGTATTCGGTCTCGAGGGCGTGCAGGAAATGATCCGGGCCAGCGAAGGCTGCGCAGCCGACATTTTGTACGCCATTCCGAGCTCGGTTCCGTCCACCCCGCTGGAGACGGCGGGCGGCGAGATTGATATTGAGCACATCGATGCGCTGCTTCAGGAAGAGCGGGTCGTCTGCCTCGGGGAGATCATGAATTCGGTCGACGTGCTGCGCGACCCGGACTGCAAGACGAACCGTATCCTCAATCATATCCGCTCGAACTATCCGAAGCTGGTCATCGAGGGGCATACGCCGAAGAAACTGGTCGACTTGGAACTGGCCCGCTTCATGTTCGCGGGCGTCGATTCCGACCATACCGAACAGGCGCCGGCCAGCATGCGCGATCGGTTGGCGAACGGCATGTTCCTGGAGATTCAGGAGAAATCGATGACGCCGGAGATCATGAAGATTTTGATCGAGGAAGACGTGGCGGAGCTGTTTTGCTTCGTGACGGATGACGTCATGGCCGATTCCTTCGTTCAGGACGGGCACCTGAACCATATCGTGCGCAAGGCCATCGCGATGGGGATGGCTCCGGAGCGGGCGATTTACGCGGCTACCTACACGCCGGCCCGGCGCATGCAGCTGCATGACCGCGGCGCCATCGCTCCGAACAAGACGGCGGACTTCGTCTTGCTCAGCAACCTGGAGCAGTTCGCGATCGACGCCGTATACAAGAACGGGCGGCTGGCATATGAAGCCGGAGCGCCTTACAAGCAAGCGGAAGCCGCTCGCCGCTTCCCGGCCCATTTCTATCGCAGCGTCCAGCTTGCCGAGATGACCGCGGCCGACTTCGAGGTCCGGATCGAAGCCGAGGACGGAAACCATACGTGCCGCGTGATGGAAGTCGTGAACGGCACGACGAATACGAACGAGCTGTACAAGCCGGTCGAGATAGCTGACGGCCGTCTCCAATGGGAGGCCAGCCCGTACGGGCTCATCGCGACATTCGAGCGCTATGGCAAAAACGGCAACCGCGCATACGGCTTGATTACCGGCAATACCATTAAGCGCGGCGCCATCGCGACGACGTATTCGCATGACAACCACAACCTGCTCGTCGTCGGCCACTCCGCCGAGGATATGGCGCTTGCCGCCAACACGGTCATTGCCGATCAAGGCGGCTTCTGCGTCGTAGAGAGCGGCAAGGTCATCGCTCATGTGCCGCTTCCGGTCGGCGGCATTCTGTCGGAGCAGCCGCTCGACCAATTCGGCCCGGCAGTGAAGCGGCTGCGCGAGGCGATGGAGTCCCTCGGGTATGAGCACTATAACCCGATTATGTCTCTCAGCACGCACTCGCTTCCGGTCAGCCCTTCGCTCAAAATTACCGATCTCGGACTGATCGACGTCGAAGCGGGCGCCATCGTTCCGCTGCTGGTCGAAAAATAAGCCGGTAGTGCTCAATGCGGAAACTGGTTGCGATCTTGATACTGTAGTCGCTTCCCTTAGGAAGCATGCCTGACAAGGTTTGGGCCACCATCGTCTGGGGTACATCACAATAACAGCCCGTTCCCGTTTGTGCACAGACTGCCGGTAGCACCCGCCAGCTGACATTTGATGTCGGCCGGCGTTTCTTGTTCGGGTTGCTGCTTTAAGCTGGGGCGCTTTTTGGGTGACGCAGTTACGTCGTATGGAGCTTTGTGCAGCCGGTGCTGTATGTTCTTGGCATGCATTGTCTAAATATCGCCATTATCCTTGTGATGATTCAGCCCGCCTTTCTGGTCCCATTGCTAGCTGGTCCCCGCCTTATGACCAGAATCCCACTCGCTCAGGATTCCTTTCGTATTCGTATGGAAATCTCTCTCACATCCATCTCTGGCCAATTCTTAAAGTGTTTATCCCAGTTACTCAGGCTCCGAGTATGAGCATTCCCGAAAATTTCTACGTTCAGGAATCCCGCACAACCTTCCAAATGCATGACTCAACGCTCCATGTACTCCCTTCGACCTTATATTGGTTCTCCCAACGCCTCAGGTGCTTCCCACGACGCTGCGTCCCGCTATGATATTTAACTGTTCAGGTATTTCTCTACAAGACGATAAATTATTTGACGATTCAGGTATTCCCAGGTATCCCCTGCAATCTTGCAGTCTTACGATGAATATCCCAACCCTTCAGGATTTCAAGACTTCAAGACAGACACTTCAGTCGTTTAGTGGGCGAAGGCCCCAAACCTTCCTTTTTTGCTGGTGGCATTATCCTCAAAAGATAAGTGTAACTCCATTAAATCACTTGATTTGGAAACATATGTTTGGTATCTTCTTTTATAGGAACGTATGTTTGTGATTTGAAGGGGGCGCTGTGATGAAAGAGTTGTTGGGTGTTAACACTTTGGAGGAAGTGATGAGTCGTTTTCCGACGGAGGCATCTTGTGTTCCTGCTCTGTTCTCGTTCAAATGGCCCCATGGCTTCCGCTGCCCGAATTGCCGACATCCCAAGGCTTACGTTATCCGAACACGGCGGCTTCCTCTGTATGAATGCGGCTCTTGCCGCCATCAGACGTCCTTGACTGCAGGAACGATTTTCGAAGGGAGCAGAACCTCATTGCGGAAGTGGTTTGCCGCAATTTGGCTCGTCGCTAATCCGAAGGAAGGCATTAATGCGGTCAGATTGTGCTCGCTTATTGATGTCACTTACAAGACGGCATGGTCGATGCTGCATAAAATACGTACCGCGATCAGCTGTGCCGATGAAGAGAAGCGCCTTGAAGAGCATGTGCATGGCTTTATTGCCTTCAATGGCCCTAGACTATATCCCAGTATCGATCTTGCGCCACGGGAGCAACCGATTATCGTGGCGGCTTCACTGGCTCCGAATGGGGAGGGACAGCACTATAAAATGAAGCAGGTGAACCGGCGGCACATGTCCGGGAAACTGCTGCTTCCTTGCGGCCGCGACCGCTTTATTGAAGAACATGTTTCGGCGCCGGAGTGGAACGTTTCTATTATCCGCCAACGCTTTCGGGTCAAGCATAACAGCCCATTGTATGCCGTTTTTCGGCGAGCTCAGCGATGGTTATGCGATACGTTCCGTGGGATAAACGGCAAGTATCTGCAGTATTATCTGGATGAATTTTGCTACAGGGAAAATTGCAGGACCCGCGAAACGGCAGGGTGGGAACCCTTGGCCGCGATATGCTGTGCAGACAATGGGGCAAGACAGCGGTACTTATGGCGGACAACCTCCTCGCCGAACTGGGGCCGAGTCCTTGCGGCTGCCTGAATACATATGAGGGTTGATATCGGAGGTCTATAGTAGATTTTCAAGTGAGGATTGAGTAGGTGCAGGTAGTGCAGGTTATTTCATGCTTTTTCGTGCTCCCGATTTGCAATTTAATTTTTTCAAATATTAATCTGGAATGAGGATGACATTTTCCTTTAGAGTATATCGACTTGCTGTTCCTGAGCTGCGGGGATATTGGTTATAAGAGCTCAAAGGGGATGTTTTCCTGCTAAGTTAGTAGCTGAATAATAGCCATATAATAAATAGGTACTAGAAATATGTAATAGATAACACGGAATAGATGATACGACGTAAGTTGATACGACGAATAGATAATATGTAATGGATATACGTAATGGATATACGTAATAGATAGGTATATAGAAAGGTAATGGCCTTCCTTGTTACTTATCATACTTTAGGGGGAGTACTTTTTCTTCCGAGGTTCGGGGATGTATCCTGAGTTTTGGGGATACTGGCCATAAGAGTCGTAACCCCCCATAATCACAATGGTGTATGAGCAGTACGGGATATTGAGGGAGGTCGTGGCGGTGCAACTGCAAAATACGACATGTCCCGGGCGAGACGAGGGAAGCGGGACGCGGGGAGAGCCGGACGGTGCTCCGGCCCTGCCTGCGTGTTTTTATTTGTCCTGTACCGCGGTAGTGGAGCGGCCCTCCACGAGTTGGGGTTGGAACATGATTTTTTGCTTTGGCATATCCGGATTGTCGGATTGGCGCAGCAGCAGTTGAATCGTCTCCTTGGCCATCTCTGGAATGGGCTGCAGTATCGTCGTTAATCGAGGGACGACGATTCGGGACAGAATCGTATCGTCGAAGCCGATAATGGATAGATCGTCCGGAACGCGCAGTCCGAGCTGCTGGGCGGATTGCATGGAACCGACGGCAAGCAGGTCGTTGCAGGTGAACAATGCCGTGGGCCGGGTCTCTATCCCGAGCACGCGCGCGGCGCCCTTCAGGCCGTCCTCTAACGATGAATTTACCGTCACGATCCAATCCTCATTGACGGCAAGGCCGGCGTCGCTCATCGCCTGCTTCGCGCCGCGCACCCGGTACTCGCCGCTGGGGCTGTCCTCCGTGACGATGCCGATGCGGCGATGCCCTAAGGCAATCAGGTGTTGGATCGCGACGTAGCCTCCTTTGTAATCATCCACGGTAATCGTATGCATGGATAAGGAAGGAATATCTTTGGAGAAGAGCACAACAGGAAAGCCGTCGGGAATGCTCTCTTGCAGCAGCGGCCACCGCGAAAATTCGCAGGCGAC
Source organism: Paenibacillus dendritiformis (assembly GCF_015845845.1). Classification (GTDB taxonomy): domain Bacteria; phylum Bacillota; class Bacilli; order Paenibacillales; family Paenibacillaceae; genus Paenibacillus_B; species Paenibacillus_B dendritiformis_C. The sequence goes on along the minus strand of NZ_LDIG01000206.1, from coordinate 13,145 downwards.
GATAAGGCCGTCAATCTGTTTGCGCTGCAGCAGGGAAATATAGTTAAGGCCTTTATCGTCCTTATTGTCAGTGCTGCACATCACGATGCTGTAGCCTTCCGCCTGGGCCTGATCCTCCAAATTGCGGGCGACCTCGGCAAAGAACGGGTTGGCCAGATCCGAGATGAGCAGGCCGAAGGTTGACGTCTTCTTGCCCGTCAGCGCCGACGCGACGACGCTCGGCTGGTACTGCAGCTCTTTCATAACATGGATGACCCGCTCCCGTGTCTTCCCGCTGATGTTGCCGGTTTGATTGACCACCTTGGACACTGTTGCGATGGAGACGCCGGCAGCTTTTGCGACATCATAAATCGTTGCTTTCATAAACGAACCTCTCTAACTGGCTTACCGCGTAAACCTATCATGCATGATCCTAGCTATCTCAATTATAGACAACAAAAGGAGAATGGACTACATCTACCAACAACAAAAGGAGATCTCACTACATCTACAAACAAAAAAAGGAGAATGGATTCCATCCATTCTCCTCGATATTGCCGAATCGTTTTGATGTGGAACAACAAAACACTATTTGGCGAACAGCCATTCATGAGCCGGATCGTTATGGAATTTCCAGGTCCGCTTCGGGCCTGCCATGACGTTCAAATAATAGGAGTCGTAGCCCGGAGGCGCGGAGACGGGATGATACCCTTCCGGAACCAGTACGACATGCCGGTGAGGGACGGCCATGTTCTCATCGAGCGTGCGATCGTCGTTGTAGACCCGCTGCATGACGAAGCCCTGTGCGGGGCTTACCTCGTGGTAGTAAGTCTCCTCCAAGTACGACTCCCGCGGCAAATCGTCCCGGTCATGCTTGTGCGGCGGATAGCTCGACCAATGCCCTGCAGGCGTAAAGACCTCCACGACGAGCAGGCTGTCTGCCTCCTTTTGCTCCGGCAAAATGTTATGGATATGCCGCTCCATGCTGCCTGAACCGCGTGTCTCTACGCCGACATCTTCAGGCGCGATGACGCGGGCAGGGTAAGTTCCCTTGCCCGGCGCCGAGCAGACGGCCAATTCCAGCGCCGTCTCTGCCTGCACGGAGTAGCGGTCATCGTTCGGCACATAGACGGAGAAGGGAGGGATGCGCTCGAAGACGCTCATTCGATGGCCGAGCGTGCCGAACGATTGCTTGGCGGTCTCGATCTTCGCCTTGCCGCTCAATAGTACAAGACAGACCTCCCGGTCGCTCGTCTCTCGTTCCAGGACCTCGCCCGGACGCAAGGAATAGACTTCGAAGCCGACATACTCCCAGCCGGCGCTTTGCGGCGTGACCGATAAAATTTGTCCGTGTTCGTCTCGCGGTCCAGGTGCAACAATTAATTTCGACATGAAAGAATCTCTCCTCCCGAGCCAATAGTAAAAATTCCAAGGGCGGTCCTGCTGGGACAGCCCCCAGGCGGCTTCTTATTCCGAATATGCGGATCTCAGCCGGAAGTTCCCTGTCCGGACTTGCTTTACTGCCCGAATACAGATACGGACTGATGCTCCAGCTTGACGGGGCGTCCGCTGTCCAGCGACTCCTTCGCCGCGCGTGCGATTCGTTCCGCCTGCAGTCCGTCGTTCGCATCGCACGCGACAGGCCGATCATGAAGAACGGCCTGCACGAATTCTTCGATCTCCCGAATATAGGCTTGCGTATATCGTTCCAAAAAGAAATATAACGGTTTGTCCATATGCACACCGTCTGCCGTAGAGACGAGCGCGGTGGATGCCCGGTCATTATCCGTAGTGACGCTGCCCGCCGAACCGAACGCTTCCAGCCGCTGATCATAACCGTAAACGGCCTTGCGGCTGTTCTCAATAATCCCGAGAGCGCCGTTCGCGAAGCGGAGACTGACGATAGCGGTATCGATATCACCCAAGTCGCCGATGCGAGGATCAATCAGATTTGCTCCTTGGGCGTACACCTCGGTCACTTCGCTCTGCATGACGTAGCGTGCCATGTCGAAGTCGTGAATCGTCATGTCCATGAACAAGCCGCCCGATGTGGCAATATATTCGGGCGATGGCGGCTCCGGATCGCGGGACGTGATGCGCAGCAGGTGCGGAGTCCCGATCTTGCCTTCTTGCACGATATCACGCGCTTTTTGGAAGTTATGGTCAAAACGGCGATTGAACCCAACCTGCATCTTCACGCCCGCTGCTTTCACGGCGGCCACGGCCTGCTCCGTGGCGTTCACGGAGAAGCTGACCGGTTTTTCGCAGAAAATATGCTTGCCTGCTTGGGCGGCCTCTTCAATGATTGCGGCGTGCGTGCTCGTCGGCGAGCAGATGAACACGGCCTGAATGTCCGGATCATTCAGCAAATTGCGGTAATCGCTGGTCACAACCGGAATTCCAAGCCCGGAAGCCCAGGCGTCCAAACCGTCGATACATACGTCCGATATGGCGCGAACTTGCGCATCGCGCATTTGTTGAATATGGCCGGCGTGCAGCTTGCCGATGCGCCCGGCGCCGATGATTCCCACTTGCAGCATAAATATCCCTGCTTTCTTGGTAGCATAAAATCTAGGTAAAGCTAGGGAAAGCGCTTAACTCATAATCAACTATACGTGATAACTAAAGCGTTTTCAAGACAAAATCTTCGGGAGCATGAGAATGAGTACGTTATGTACGGCTGTAAAGCTCTTCATTTTCAATATGAAAAGACAACTGATTGTGAAAAAAAGAACTTTGAATTTTCATAGAAAAGCGTTTACATTCCCGAAATAAGAAGGATATAATACGCCGTAAGGTAAGCGCTTAACTCAAATGTTTGGATGCAGTTCGGTCCGGAAGGATTCCTTTTATGGCGACCTGCATGCGAAAGGAACGCATAACGGATGGATTGGAATTGTATACGCACCTAAAGATGATGACTACGCGTTGGTAAGGACGGTGTTCGGAATGGAAACGATTCGCTTGACGACGGCCCAAGCGCTCGTCAAGTTTCTCGGTCGGCAGTATGTCGAGTTTGACGGAGTGGAGCAGCGCTTTGTCAAAGGGATTTTTACAATATTCGGCCATGGCAATGTGCTTGGCTTAGGTCAGGCGCTGGAGGAAGACAGCGGCGGATTGGAAGTGTATCAGGGGCGGAATGAGCAAGGGATGGCCCATGCCGCGGTGGCGTTCGCGAAGCAAATGCGGCGAAAGCAGATCTGCGCCTGCACGTCGTCGGTCGGGCCCGGCGCCGCCAATATGGTAACGGCCGCAGCCACGGCCACGGCCAACCAGATTCCGGTACTGCTGCTGCCGGGGGATACGTTCGCCTCGCGCCAGCCCGATCCGGTGCTGCAGCAGATCGAGCAGCCGCATGACCTGACGGTATCGACGAATGACGCGTTCCGTCCGGTAAGCAAATATTGGGACCGCATCATGCGGCCGGAGCAGTTGATGACCGCGCTTCTTCATGCGATGCGCGTGTTGACGAATCCGGCCGATACGGGAGCGGTCACGATCGCGCTGCCGCAGGATGTGCAGGGAGAAGCGTATGATTACCCTGCATCGTTCTTCGCCAAGCGCGTGCACCGGATAGAGCGCCGTCCGGCGGCGGAATCGGCGCTCGAGGATGCGGTGCGGCTCATGATGAGCAAGCGCAAGCCGCTGATCATCTGCGGGGGCGGCGTGCGTTATTCCGAGGCCGGAGAGGAGCTGCAAGCCTTTGCGGAAGCTTTTCAGATTCCGCTGGCGGAGACGCAGGCGGGCAAGAGCGCGGTGCCGGGCTCGCATCCGCTCAATCTCGGCGGCGTGGGGGTAACGGGCAACGGAGCGGCGAACGCGATGGCCAAGGAAGCCGATCTCATTATCGGCGTCGGCACGCGCTTCACCGACTTCACGACCGGGTCGAAAGAGCTGTTCAGCGGGGCCGGCACGGACATCCTGACGGTGAACGTGTCCGAGTTCCACGCGCTCAAGCTGGAGGCGACGCCGGTCGTGGCCGATGCGAAGGCCGCTCTGACTGCGCTGCGGCAGCGGCTGGAGGCAGCCGGGTACCGCTCGGGCTATACGACCGAGATTGAAGCGGCGCGCGCCGCCTGGAGCGAGGAGTGGAAGCGGCTGGCCGGCATCCAGTACGCGCCCGGCTCGTTCACGCCTGAAGTCGCGGGACATTTGGACGAGGCGCTGCCGGAATATGCGGAGGCGCTTGGCAGTTGCCTCACGCAGACCCGGGTGCTGGCGGCATTGAACCGGCTGCTCGGAGACGATGCGGTCGTCGTGGGCGCTTCGGGGAGCTTGCCCGGGGACCTGCAGCGGATGTGGGTGGCCGAAGCGCCGCATTCGTACCACATGGAATACGGATATTCCTGCATGGGCTACGAAATTTCGGGAGCGCTCGGCGTGAAGATGGCGGAGCCGGAGCGCGAAGTGTACGCGTTCGCGGGGGACGGGAGCTACCTAATGCTTCACTCCGAGCTTGTCACGAGCATTCAGGAAGGGCAGAAGATTAATGTTCTGCTGTTCGACAACAATGGCTTCGGCTGCATTAACAACTTGCAAATGGGCCACGGCATGGGCAGCTTCGGGACGGAATTCCGCGCCCGCAATGCAGCCACCGGCAAGCTGGATGGACCGCTTGTCGGCATTGATTTCGCTCAGAGCGCCGCAGGCTACGGCGTGGTCACGTATACGGCGCGCACGCTGGAGGAGCTGGAGCAGGCCGTCACGGACGCGAAGCGGCAGACGGTCTCCACGCTCATCGATATCAAAGTGCTGCCGAAGACGATGACGAACGGTTACGGCGCTTGGTGGAACGTCGGCGTCGCGGAAGTGTCCGGGAAGCCGGATATTGCGCGCGCGAGCGAGGAGCGGCGGCGGTTTTTGCAGCAGGCAAGACCTTATTGACAGGAAGGCTACAACGCAGATCGCGCCTTGGCGGAGCAGCGGGAAGACGGCAGTATGCCGCATAGCTAGGCGGTGACCGGATCATTCGGCACGAGCGGCTAGGCGAGAGGCGACTGTGTGCATGCTAAGAGGCGCATGCCGTCGCCGCCGCGGCACACGACCCGCCCGGCATGCTGCCGAGGCGCGATGACATCAGGGAGGAATAGACATGTTTGCAGCAGGCAGCGTAAAAATAGGGATTGCGCCCATCGGCTGGACGAATGACGATATGCCGGAATTGGGCGGAGAAAATACGTTCGAGCAATGTGTAAGCGAGATGGCGCTCGCCGGTTATGCGGGCACGGAGGTCGGCAACAAGTACCCTCGGGATATCGGCACGCTGCAAAAAGCGCTCCGGCTGCGCAAGCTGGAGGTGGCCAGCGCCTGGTTCAGCGCTTTTCTTACCGTAAAGCCATTGGAAGAGACGACGGCGGCATTCGTTCAACACCGCGATTTTCTGCATGCGATGGGGGCCAAGGTCATTGTCGTATCCGAGCAGGGGCACAGCGTTCAAGGCAAGATGGATACCCCGCTGTTCGAGCGCAAGCCGGTGTTCGGCGAGCAGGATTGGAAGCGCTTAACCTCCGGTCTGCATGCGCTTGGCGAGCTGGCCAGGGAGAAGGATATGGACATTGTGTACCATCATCATATGGGTACGGGCGTACAGACAACGGAGGAGATCGCCCGTCTCATGGAGGGAACGAATCCGGAACTGGTGTCTTTGCTCTATGATACCGGACATCTTGTGTTCTCGGGCGAAGATCCGCTGAGCATCTTGAACCGCTATATGAATCGCATTAAGCATGTTCATTTGAAGGACGTCCGAGCCGACGTGGCGCGCCGCGTGCGCGAGGAGGGGCTCAGCTTCCTGCAGGCGGTGAAGGAAGGCGTATTTACGGTTCCCGGAGACGGCTGCATCGACTTCGCGCCGCTATTCCGGGCCTTGTCCGCAGCCGGATACCGCGGCTGGATGCTCGTGGAAGCGGAGCAGGATCCAGCCAAAGCGAATCCGTTCGAGTACGCGTTGTTAGCGCGAGACTATATTTTGCGTCAAGCTGGCGTATAAATGCGAGTTCAATCAGACGAAGGGGAGAGATGGTTCTATGGGAGACAACAGAGTCGTATCGGTAGGACTCGTCGGCTTGGGGCGGCTCGGACGGCAGCATGCCGAGAATTTGGCGCATCGCATTCCGAACTGCAGACTGGCGGCGGTATGCAGCATCAAGGCGGAGGAGGTGGAGGAAGCGCAGGCGCAGCTTGGCGTTCCTTACGGCTATACCGATTATGAGGACATGCTGCGGAACAAGGAGCTGGACGCGATTTTCATCGCTTCGCCTTCCTCCTATCATTGCGATCAGATTGAAAAGGCGTTGGCTGCCGGCTTTCACGTTTTCAGCGAAAAACCGCTCGGGCTTTATATGGAAGAAGCGCTGCGCGTCCAAGAGGCGGTGCGAAGCCATCCGCAGCAGGTATTCATGCTCGGCTTTATGCGGAGGTATGATCGTTCCTACGTCTATGCCAAGCGGAAAATCGAAGCGGGAGCGATCGGCGAGCCCGTGCTCATTCGCTGTTATGGGCTCGATCCGGCTCAGGCGATGCCCGGTTTTTTGCAGTTCGCCAAGAGCAACTACAGCGGAGGCTTGTTCCTCGACATGGCCATACACGACCTGGATTTGGCGCGGTGGTATTTGGGCGTCGAAGCGGAACGGGTATGGGCCATCGGCGGCTCTCACCGTTATACGGAGCTGGCCCAACTGCAAGACGCGGAGACGGGGGCGGCCCTGGTTCAATTTGCCGGCAATAAAATGGGAGTATTCGTAGCCGGGCGCAATTGCGCGCATGGCTATCATATCGAGACGGAAATCATCGGAACGCTCGGAACGCTGCGCATCGGCACGGTGCCTGAGAAAAACCAGGTGGCGATCATGGATGATCGCGGCGTGGTGCGCGAATGCGCGCAGGGCTTCCTGGAGCGGTTCGAACAGGCTTACTTGGACGAGGCGATTGAATTTGTGCAGGCCGTTCTCGAGGGGAGACAACCGGGAGTCAAGGTCGAAGACGGGGTGCTCTCGACCGCGCTTGGATATGCATGCAAGGAATCGTATGAGACCGGCCGATTAGTTGAGGTGGCTGCGCCCGCAGCCTTAAGCGGATCGCACGATACGAGGTAGCTTCACAGATCTCTCTACGCGTGGAGAAGGAGGGCACTCATGACCTACATTACTGTCATCACCTTTTTATTGTACACCGGTATTGTCGCCTGGTACTCCTGGTACAAAACGCGCAGCATCAACCTCAACAGCTCGGATGGATATTTTCTGGGCGGACGCAGCTTGACTGGCGTTGTAATCGCTTTCTCGCTTCTGCTGACCAATTTGTCGACCGAGCAAATGGTTGGCCTGAACGGACAAAGCTATGCGACATCCATGGTCGTCATGGCCTGGGAAGTCACGTCGCCGATTGCGTTGATTTTTATGGCGTTTGTGTTTTTGCCCCGTTATTTGAAGACGGGGATTACGACCATCCCGGATTTTCTGGAGCAGCGCTATGATCTGCGGACGCGCCAGCTTATTTCCGTTCTCTTTTTGCTTGGCTACGCGGTGGCCTACCTGCCAACGGTTCTGTATTCCGGAGCGCTCGTGCTGGATACGATATTCAACATTTCCGACCTGTTCGGCTTAAGTGACTTCAGTATCATTTTGATCGTGTCGCTTGCCATTGGAATAACGGGGATCGCTTATGTCGTGCTCGGGGGGCTGCGCGCCTGCGCGCTCTCCGATACGCTGAACGGCGTCGGACTCATTGTCGGCGGACTGCTGATTACGTTTCTCGGCCTGTTCGCGCTTGGAGGAGGCAGTCTGGTCGAAGGCGTGAGCACTTTGCTGCATAAAGAGCCGGAAAAATTGAACTCGATAGGAGACAGTTCCTCGCCCGTACCATGGGTGACCATTTTTGCAGGGCTGCTGTTCAACAATCTGTTCTATTGGTGTACGAATCAAGCCATCGTCCAGCGCACGCTCGGCGCTAAAAACTTGAAGGAAGGGCAGAAGGGCGTGCTGTACGCCGGGATGTTCAAAATCTTCGGCGCCTTCTACCTCGTGCTGCCGGGCATTATCGCGTATCATTTGTTCAATAATTCGCTAAGCAATGCCGATATGGCTTATCCTTCACTGGTCATCGAAGTGCTGCCGACGCTGCTGTCCGGGTTTTTCGCTGCCGTTCTGTTCGGGGCGATCTTAAGCTCCTTTAACGGGGCGTTGAACAGCTCGCTGACCTTGTTTACGCTCGATATTTATAAGCCGATATTCAAGCCGGATGCGACCGAGCAACAATTGGTGAAGGCAGGCAGAAGGTTTGCCATCGCGCTTGGCCTCGTTGCCGTTATCGTAGCGCCATTCATTTTGTATGCGCCTTCAGGGTTGTATTACTACTTGCAGGAGATGTTCGGATTTTACAATATCCCGATCATCGCCGCGGTCGTCGTCGGATTTTTCAGCAAAAAAGTGCCCGCCAGCGCGCCGAAGATTGCGTTAGCGGTACACATTGCGCTGTACACCTTGTCCAAGTTTTTTATGGGCACGATTAACTTCTTGTACATTCTAAGCGTATTATTCCCGGTATGTGTTCTGGTCATGCTCCTTATCGGAAAATGGAAGCCGCGCGAGCATGATTTCGAGCTGTTCGAATCGGGCAAAGTCGATCTGACGCCATGGAAATATGCCAAAGCATTTACGATTGTCATGCTGGTGTTCATGGTGGCCGTCTATGTTTTATTCTCCCCATGGGGCATCGCGGCATAATCATCGGCAAGTTCTGTTCTTAAGTTTAAACCAATTCCACAGCATCAATACAGTGGCTGCCGAACGCTTCGGCAGCTTTTTTCTTGGCGCTCGGCAGTATTCTTCCTTTGGAGAGTGAAGTATGGTATAGTGTACCTCAGAGGTAAGCGATTACATTTGCGGTTTTGTGTTATCGGTATCACAAATGAGTTGGGTTGTCCCTGGGAAAGTATCATATGAATGAAGAGGTGGATGCGATGAAAGCAGGTCTCAGCACGTACAGTCTTCTGCAAGCGATCAGAGCAGGCGAGATGACGGTATTGGATGTTATCGACTGGATTGCCGACAACGGCGGGGAGCATATGGAGATTGTTCCTTACGGCTTCACGTTGGTTGATAACCTGGAACTGGCGGATGCCGTCCGCGACAAGGCGAAGGAGCGAGGCATTGATCTCTCGAACTACTCGATGCCGGCCAACTTCGTTCAGGAGACGGATGAAGCATTTGAGGCCGAAGTCGAGCGCGTCAAGCAGCATGTCGATCTGCTGCATCGGATGGGGATCAAGCATATGCGCCATGATGTCACGGCCTTCACTTTGCCGAAGGAGCAGATGACGATCGAATGGTTCGAGGCGAATCTGCATTTGATGGTGGAAGGAAGCCGCCGGATCGCGGATTATGCGGCACAGTTCGGCATTACGACGACCTTGGAAAACCACGGCTTCTCTGCTCAAGCGAGCGACCGCGTGCAGCGTGTATTGTTATCGGTAAACCGTCTGAATTTCAAAACGACGCTCGATGTGGGTAACTTCCTGTGCGTCGATGAGAATCCGCTTGTCGGCGTGGAGAAGAACTTGCCGTATGCTTCGCTCGTCCATGTGAAGGATTTCTATGTGCGTCCGTTCTATGAGGATCCGGGCGAGGGGGACTGGTTCCGGACGGCCAACGATAACTATTTGCGCGGAGCGATTTTGGGCCAGGGCGATTTGCCGATGCGGGAAATTATCAAGCTTATCAAGCAATCGGGCTATGATGGATATATTACGCTGGAGTTCGAGGGCATGGAGGATTGCCGGGTCGGTTCTGCGATCGGGTTGAAAAATTTGAAGCGTTTCTGGGATGAAGCCTAAGCGGTAGCAACGGGCATACATTCATAAGCATGCAAGGAAGGGCCGTTCTCGCCTATAGCGGGAGACGGTCTTTTCTTCATTATAGAGGGAAGGGGGTTTCTCTTCTTTCAGCCGTTATCCCATTGGCTCAGACGGGCCGATCCTTCTGCCGGTCGATCGCTTGGTTGGTGGCTTGAGTCGGTTCGGTGATGGGGATGGGGTCCTGAGCGAGCGTGAGAGTGAGCGTAAGGTTCGGCAACGAAGCAAGGGCCGTGTATCTGCTTTTTATGTTATGTTGAAAATGCAACCCTGCAGCCGCTTGATCGCATCTATGTATATAGAGAGCCACTGGGGGGAGAAGATGAAACCCGAACAGGAATGGGGAAACAGGTTGCGCGGCGGTGACCGCGAGGCGCTTCGTCCGCTTATGGATGCGTACGGTGACGATGTCATCCGGACGGCTGCCTTGTTGCTTGGCGATCGTTATGGGGCCGAGGATATTAGCCAGGAAGTGTTCTGGACCGTGTTCCGCCGAATTCATCAAAAGTCGGAGAAAGGCAGCTTGCGGGCATGGATCATGAAAATTACGGTAAACCAGTGCCGGGCCCAGATGCGGAAGGCGTCTTGGAAGCGGCTGTTCTTCCGGGATCAGCCATGGCGGAACGAGATCTCCTCCATTGGAACCACGGAAACGGTGGCGCTGCGGGTCACATTGCGGGACTGCATCCAGAAGCTCTCTTATGCAGAGCGGGAGATCATTGTCCTTCATTATTTTCAGGATTGGGCCATTGCCGATATAAGCGCCGTGCTCGGACAACCCGAAGGCACGGTGAAGAGCAGACTGTCGCGGGCGCGCAGCAAGCTTGAGCGAATTTTAAAAGAAAGCGGGTGGGATCATGAGTGATCGTTGGCACGAGGCGCTGCAGGAAGAGATGAAGGAGGTGGCATTTGCCGAGAAAATGAAGCAAGAGGTGATTGCCCATGCGAAGCCTTCCTTATGGGAACGCGAGATCTGGATTCCGCTGCGCTTGGCGATTCCGGGCTTGTTCTTGTCGCTGCTCCTCCCATTCTACCCGCTGCTTCTGTCCGGGGTGACAGGCGACCCGGATGGGGTGGCCAAGGATGAGGCCGCCGTATCGGAAGACAGCTTCGTCTACATGGGCGGTATCTATATCCGGGCTTCGCTGCTCGAGAAGGAGGAGAGAGAGTGATCCGGTTAAAAGTGCGGCATCTCGCCATCCTATTGGCCGTGCTGGCCGCTTTGTCGGGATTGTCCTGGATTGTGCCGAAGATAGCGGCACAGCCCCAGGATTTTTGGTTGTCGCTGCTTGGACGAGAGGACGAGACGGCCAATGAAAGGTACTTTGCGCTTATGGGCAGCCATCTTCCGGCATCCGAGAACATGCTGTATATCGGCAAGAATAGTTCCTTTTTTTCGACACAAGGTTCAACAGACAAGGAGTTGTCTATGGAGGAGATGAAGCAGCAGTCCGAGCAATTCCTTCATGACTACCCCGATCATCCGAATGCCTCTCTCGCTTGGAGCCGGCTGGCCAATATCTATATGCTTGAGAAACGATGGGAGGAAGCGGAGCGGCTCTACAGGGAATTGATGCAAAACGATACGTTGCATAAATTGCAATACCGCGATCAAGTGAAGCTGCTGGAATCAAGAGTGTCCAAGCCAGGAGAGAAGCCGATGCTGAGCGGCACCGTTATGCGAGGGCAACAGCCGTTGGAAGGGGCTGTCGTCGTGCTGCGACAGGCGGGCGCGAACTCTTGGCACTCTCCACCCCGCCCGGATATTTATCCAATGGCAATGACGGATGAGAAGGGGGAATTCCGTTTTTATCAGGTGCCGGAACAGACTTATGATATCGAAATCGGAGCTCCGCTGCGGGAACTGGATTCCTATACGTACGCAGAGACTTCGCCGGACAGCATCGTGTTGAAGAAAGGGCAATCGGTGGAAGGGATTGTTATTCAGTTGAATCCGAATCTCACTGTTCTTGAGCCGCAAGGTCCTGTCACCGTGGAGGGCGATGCGATTACGATGCGATGGGAAGCCTATCCGGGCGCAGCCTATTATGTGGTGCAATGGATGGAGCCGCATCAGTCTCGCGCCGGCCAATCCCGGGGTGCTGCCACTCATGTGTTTCCGGGAAAGCATGCAGGGACGGAAGCTACGTACCGTCTATCGGAGCTGAGAGAGAATGGTGCCGCCGGCGGCGGAATGAATTGGTCGCCCGATGAGGGCGTCTGGATTTATCCTTCCTATTTGCTCGGTATCGGATACCCTGGCGCTCAGTATGTGTGGAGCGTCGATGCTTACGATGATCAGGACAGGAAAATTAGCAGCTCACGGCCTTACACGATCGTCGACCAAAGGGAACTGCCGCTCATTCGCATTCCGGATGGGCCACTGTCCGACGGAGATAAATTCGTTCTGCAGGCGGATTATGAGTCAGCCAAGCGCGCTTACTTGGAGGAAGCCGATAATCGTTATGCATTGCGGGTCCTGGCCCGCATGGAAATGATCGGGACGACAAAGGATGCCTCGGGAGATGAGAAGAAGGCACTTTATTATTTGAAGCAAATTGATCAGCCGGAGCTTACTGAACTGAAAATGATGGAGCTGTGCTATTCTCGCTTGAACATGGAGGATGAAGCGGAACGGATACGGCGGGAAGTGGAGCGTCTGGAGGGAGGCCAGGCATCCAGACGCGGTGATTAGGGAACATGCCGCCGGACCATTGTCGGTTCGGCGGCGTGTATACCGGCGCATATTTGATTTCCATTAAGTTAAATATCGTCGATAAGTTGAAAGGAACATTGAGCAGAGAAAGTTTAATTTAGGGGTTGCTTTTCTATTAAGAGCGTGATATATTAGTATTCCTGTCTTCGACAGAGCGGCATCAGCCGCCTGAAGCGAAAAAAGAATTTCGAAAAAATGCTTGACGCTGAATTGAAGATATGATATATTATAAAAGTCGCCGCTGAACGGCGGTGAAGAAAAGAAAGCAACTTACTGATGAAGTTGGTTGCCGGATTGTTCTTTGAAAACTGAACAACGAGTGATGTTTGTGCAAGAGGTCAAATGACCTCGTCAGCAATACATGAGCAAGTCAAACTTAACTTTTATGGAGAGTTTGATCCTGGCTCAGGACGAACGCTGGCGGCGTGCCTAATACATGCAAGTCGAGCGGAGCGGATGGAGTGCTTGCACTCCTGATGCTTAGCGGCGGACGGGTGAGTAATACGTAGGTAACCTGCCCTTAAGACCGGGATAACTCACGGAAACGTGGGCTAATACCGGATAGGCGATTTCCTCGCATGAGGGAGTCGGGAAAGGCGG
>NZ_LDIG01000205.1 GCF_015845845.1 Paenibacillus dendritiformis | reverse complement strand
GCCCGAACTCGCGCGCATCCCGGTCGCTATACCGCGGCGTGCTGCTCACGAGTTCAAAATCAATCGTGTAGTCCTCCAGATTGACCCGGCCTACCCGGATGCGCACCTCGTCGCCAATGCGGAAAATGTTCGACGTGCGCTCCCCGACCAGCAGCATATGCTGCTCGTGGAAATGATAATAATCATCCGTCAGCCCGCTAAGCCGGATCAGCCCTTCCACCGTATTGTCCAGCTCGACGAACATGCCGAAGCTCGTCACGCTGCTGATGATGCCGTCGAATTCCTCGCCGATTTTATCGAGCATGAACTCGGCCTTTTTAAGCGCCTCCGTATCCCGCTCGGCGTCGACGGCCACCCGTTCGCGAGCCGATGACTGCTGCGCAATGTCGGGCATGCGCGTCTCCAAATATTCATGGCGCTTCTCCGGCAGGGTTCCGCCATGCTGGATCACCTCGCGGATGATGCGGTGAATGACAAGATCGGGATAACGCCGGATCGGCGACGTGAAGTGCGTATAGAACTCAGCAGCCAGCCCGAAATGGCCGGTGCTCTCCGCATCATACTTCGCCTGCTTCATGGACCGCAGCATCATCGTGCTGATCACCGTCTGCTCGCGCGTGCCTTCGATCTCCTCCAGCAGCGTCTGCAACGAGCGCGGATGGACCGAATTGCCCTTGCCGCGCACGACATAGCCGAAGTTGGCCGCGAACGTCATGAAGTGGAACAGCTTCTCCGCGTTCGGCTCCTCGTGGATCCGGTACAGGAACGGCACGCGCAGCCAATGGAAATGCTCCGCCACCGTCTCGTTCGCCGCCAGCATGAACTCCTCGATGATCTGCTCCGCGATCGAGCGCTCCCGCTTTACGATATCGACAGGCTTGCCCTGCTCATCCACGATTACCTTCGATTCCTCGAAGTCGAAATCAATCGCCCCGCGCTGCATGCGCCGCTTCCGCAGCTTCAGCGCCAGCTCCTTCATGAGCAGGAAGAAATCCTCCAGCTCCGCATAGCGCGCGATCACCTCGGGGTCCTCGCCTTGGACGATTTTGCGAACATTCGTATACGTCATCCGCTCCACCGTGCGGATCACGCTCGGGAAAATATCATGGCGAACCGGCTTCAGCTTCTCGTCAAACTCCATCACGCAGGACAGCGTCAGCCGATCGACATGCGGATGAAGCGAGCAAATGCCGTTCGACAGCCGATGCGGCAGCATCGGGATGACCCGATCCACCAAATAAACGCTGCAGCCGCGGGCGTACGCTTCCCGGTCCAGCTCCGAGCCTTCCGGCACATAATAACCGACATCGGCAATGTGAACCCCGAGCTCATAGTGGCCGTTCGGCAGCTTCACTACGTGGACCGCGTCATCGAGATCCTTCGCGTCCTCTCCGTCGATGGTCACGATCGTCATGCCGCGCAGATCCCGGCGTCCCTGGCTGACGATCTCCTCTTCGCTAATGGCATCCGGCACCGCCTCCGCTTCCGCCATCACCTCGGCGGGAAAAGCTTCCGGAAGCTGATGCTTGCGGATAATCGACAAAATATCGACGCCCGGATCATCTTTGTGCCCGAGCACCTCGATGACTTCGCCCTGTGCCGCCGCCCGGCCTTCCGGATAGACGATGATGCGGACGACGACCTTCTGCCCGGTCACCGCGCCGTGCATATGCTCGCGCGCGACGAAAATATCCCGGTTAATCCGCTTGTCATCCGGGATAACGAAGCCGTATGATTCATGATTTTCAAAAAGGCCGACAATCTGCTCCACCGCACGCTTGACGACGCGCACGACCTCGCCTTCCATCCGCGTTCCGTCCGTTCCCTTGCTGGTGATGCGAACGAGCACGATATCGCCGTGCATCGCCGTCTTCATATCGTTGGCATGAATGTATACATCGGGATGTCCCGTCTCATCCGGTATCAGAAATCCAAAACCCTTCGCATGCGCCTGCAGCCGGCCGCGCAGCAGATTCATTCGCTCGGGAACGCCGTAACAATCCGAGCGGGTACGGATAATTTGTCCTTCTTCCTCCAGCCGCGTAAGCAGTACGAGAAATGCTTTGAAGTCGGCAGCATCCTGAATTTCGAAATGCTGCTCCAGCTCGTTATAGGTCATCGGCTTATAAGCGGTTTCGCGCATAAAATCCAATAACTGTTGTTCCGTTATCATGTCCTCACCTCACACCTCGCCATGACCTTGCTTGTAACAGTATACCAATATATACCCGTGTATACACGTAATAAATGCGAAAACATCAGCGGTCGCGGCGTTCCTTCCATTCGGTTGCTTTAGCAGATTCAAAAGCGCCCCCACCGGTTACAAAGGAAGGGCTCAATACCCAGTC
This sequence comes from Paenibacillus dendritiformis, assembly GCF_015845845.1. Lineage (GTDB taxonomy): Bacteria > Bacillota > Bacilli > Paenibacillales > Paenibacillaceae > Paenibacillus_B > Paenibacillus_B dendritiformis_C. Next base: position 52,841 of record NZ_LDIG01000205.1, on the reverse strand, counting down.
TTCCCGGAGCGGCGGAAATCGTGCCATGCAGTTTTTGCCGTTCCGCATCCGGTCATCCGTTCGGCCAGCTCCATAACGCAGCACCGTTCAAGCCGTTCTCCCCCACCCAGGCTGGCATACAAACAGCAAAAAAGCGGAGACCTTCGTCCCCGCTTGCTCATTCTCATTATTTCGTTCCCAAATAAGCGACAATCATCGATACAATCATAAAGCCTGCAGCCGTTACAATGGTTGCGCGCTGCATGAACAGCTCCAAACCACGCGCCTTTTGCTTTCCGAAGAGATGTTCCGCACCGCCGGAGATGGCGCCTGACAGGCCGGCACTTTTCCCTTTTTGCAGCAGGACGATGCCAATCAAAGCGATCGAAAAAATGACGAGCAATATTTTCAAGAAAACTTCCACAACTTCCACCTCCAATGCGATAACACCTTCGAAAACGTTCAACTGCATGAAAACAGCAATATTATTGTAGCACAGGACGATCCATTAGGCAAGGACCTCGCCCGGCTGCCAATAAAAAGTTGAACAGGCTTTCCCGAAGGCTTGCCCCGCTTCGGGGTGCCCGCCGTTCAGCTTCCCTTACTCCTGCTCCCCGTGATCAACCTGGCGCAGCGCATTATGCCGAACCGGGCCGACATACTGGTTCAAGCGGAACGAATGTCGGATCGCTTCCGTAATGAACCGCTTCGCCGTATGGACGCTGTCGCGAACCGAATGGCCCTTCGCCAGCTCGGCGGCAATCGCGGCCGAATACGTGCACCCTGCCCCATGCGTGAAGGTGGTGTCGATGACTTCCGCCTCGAGCAGCTCGAATTCCGTGCCGTCATAGAGCACATCGACCGAGGTCGGCAGGCCAATCTTGGAGCCGCCCTTCACAAGCACATACTTGGCGCCCTTCTCGTGGATCCGGGCCGCTGCTTGCTTCATCTCGTCCAGCGTACGAATCGGTGCCATGCCCGCCAATTGCGAGGCTTCGAACAGATTCGGCGTAACGACGGTCGCCTTCGGCACGAGAATGTCGCGCAGCGCGTCATTCGTCTCCGGATGAAGAGCTTCATCCGCGCCTTTGCAGACCATAACCGGATCTACGACCACGTTCGGAATGTTATGCTTCTCCATCGTCCGCGCGGCCAATTCAATGATATCAATCGAGCCAAGCATTCCCGTCTTCATGCCTTGAATGCCTACGCTCAGGATCGTCTTCAACTGCTCTTCTATCGTAGAGAGCTCGATCGGGAAGACGCGGTGCGCCCAGGAATCGTCCGGATCCATGGTCACAATCGTCGTTATCGCGGTCATGCCGTATACGCCGCGCTCCTGGAACGTCTTCAAATCGGCCTGAATGCCTGCGCCCCCGCTCGAATCAGAGCCTGCCAATGTGAGTACTTTCTGAATCGGTTTCATCGTATTGCCCCTTTTCATGCCGCAAAGCAAAATGATTTCATTATAGAGGTTGTTCAAAAAATCGTCTTTTAACCGCATCCGGCCGCCGACGCCTTGAACATTCGCTTATAACCGATTATAATCACATCTCCCGAGATCACAAGCTATTTTTCGACAATGGTAATCCCCCCAAGATCCGTTCGGGCCTTAATCACCATATCGCTTTTCATTTTCGAATCCGGCGCGTCGATATCCCCCAGATTGGTTCGCAAATCATAAATGCCTTCGAACTTCGGCGAAACCGAGATTTTGATGGTGCCAAGGTTGCTGCTGGCCTTGATCGGGTGCGGTTCCTTTTGATCGATGACGACGTTGCCCGCATCCGCCTTGGCCGTGACGGATTGGGTCGTATGCAGCAGCTTGACCTGCCCGAGAGAGGAACTGGCATCGATCACCGCATCCACGTCCTCCGCCAGTACCGTGCCGGCATCCGAGGACAGCTTGACTCGGTTCCCCTGCAGCTGCTTCACAATCACTTCCCCGAGCTTGCTCCTCGCCTCCAGTTCATCCACCCGGCCGCCGGTAATCTTAAATGTCCCCATGTCCAGATCAGCCTTCAGACGCTCCAGTACCTGGGTCTCCGTCGCATGTATCGTAATTTCATGGTTTTGTTTTTGCGTGTTCACTCCGAAAAGCCGAATCCATTGCTCCGGCTCCTTGGTTCGATAGTCGAGCACAAGCGTTCCATTGCTCACTTTCGCCTCGCTCAGGTTGGATATCACCTTATCCGGAGCCTGCCCGTTGATGTCAATCTTGTTCCCCCCGTCGAACACCCAATTGACTTCAATATCGCCGCGGTCTCCCCGCAGCTCGACCCGCTTCAAATCGGTTCCGGCCTCGATCGTATACTCATAATGCGGGAGCTGAGAAGTGGTCAGTGTCTCGGTCCCGAATGAAAACAAACCTAATACTCCGGCGGCAATGCAGCCGATTCCCACCATGTTCAGAATGGTCTTATTCATCTATCTTCTCTCCCTTCCGGAAACCCATTGGAAATAAATCCGATTCAGACGGCCATAGGCGCGGAACAACATACCAATACCCTGAATCATGAAAATCCCGATGCCGAACATGATGAACATGACTGACATTTCCGCTCCGTAGAAGGCTCCCCCGAAGGCCAACTTCAACAGATACAGCAGCGGTCCAAGCAGCAGCACGAACGCGACGCAAGCCAGGGCAACGCATAATCCCCAGCCGGCGATAAGCAGCGGCACGGCGAAAAAACAAGAGAAGATAGCCCCGATAATGCTGATTGCGCTTCTGGAAGGGGCGCCGTACCCGTCCCTGTAAGGCATATCATACATCGGCGGCGGCATAGGCGGCGATCCGTATGACGCTCCGTGCGGAGATCCATGTGACGCTCCGTGCGGGGTTCCATGTGGCGCTCCATGCGGCACACCGTGGGGAGTACCGTGCGGGCCATAGCCTGGACTCTGCATGTCCGGTCCCCGGTGCATATCTGGCGGGTAGAAACCGGCAGGATGGTCTGCCCGGCCTTTGTCCCCTCCGGAAGCACCCTCATCCCGGGCCCCGAGCAGTTCGACCGCCAGCTCTTCCGGATCGCCAAGCTCCCTGGCAATCTCCTCTTCCGTCCGCCCTTGCTGCTCGCCGAAGGCGAAATGGGCGCTGTACTCCGCCAAAATCTCGTCTCTATCTTCAGCCGGGAGCGACATCAATCCATACTTCAGCTTCAATAAAAAATACTCTTTATGCAATCTTTCTCCCCCCTGCAATGAATGTTCTGTCTTCTTAGACCGAAAAATCAGACTCCCCTTCCGCCTCTCCGCGAACGGCAATGCCGTTGTCTTCGTTATCCGGCTCCTGGTCTCCATCGGCCGTTGTCTCCAGCAGCCTCTGGACGCCGTCAACGAACTTTTCCCATTCGCTTACCAGCTCCATCATGTATGCCTTGCCGGCCGGGGTCAGCTTATAATATTTGCGCGGCGGTCCCTCCGTCGACTCCTGCAGGTAGGTCGTGCAGTGCCCGTCCGCCACCATGCGGCGAAGGACAGGGTAGAGCGCCCCTTCCGCCACCTCCACATGCTTCGATATTTGCTGCGCCAGCTCGAAGCCGTATCGATCGCGCTGATTGATCAGCACCATCACGCATAAGCCGAGCACGCCTTTTTTGAACTGAATAATTTCCTTCAATAGGGTCACCTGCCTTCATATCCCAATCCCCGGCAATACTATAAGTTATAATCAACAATCAGTATTGTTTAATGAATAGTAGCTGATATACATTATATCCACACCGCGGCCCTCGCCGCAAGAGGCATCTGGAAAAACTAGCCTCAGGTCCAGCTTATGCCTGAACTTTCGATCTAGGACAACTTTAGACCAGCCCCCTGACTTTTCGATCGCAAATCCTGCCCTAAAGGTACGAGAAAAAACCGGACCCCCTCAGGAGTCCGGTTCGCTTAGACGCACCGTTTCATTCGGCTCGTCTTATTTTTTCAGGTTGTAGAACGACTTCAGGCCATCGTAGCGTGCGGTTGTGCCCAGGTTGTCCTCGATGCGGAGCAATTGGTTGTACTTCGCTACGCGGTCCGTACGGGAAGGTGCGCCCGTTTTGATTTGTCCCGCATTCGTTGCCACCGCGATGTCGGCAATCGTGCTGTCTTCGGACTCGCCGGAACGGTGGGAGATAACCGCCGTATAGCCTGCGCGCTTCGCCATTTCGATCGCGTCGAACGTTTCGGTCAGCGTACCGATTTGGTTCACTTTGATCAAGATGGAGTTGCCGATGCCTTTCTCGATACCGGTAGCCAGACGCTCGGTGTTCGTGACGAACAGGTCGTCGCCGACGAGCTGTACTTTGCCGCCCAGCTTGTCAGTGAGCAATTTCCAGCCATCCCAATCGTCTTCGGCGCAGCCGTCTTCGATGGTGATGATTGGATATTTCTCTACCCAAGATGCGAGCAAGTCTACGAACTCAGCCGAAGTGAACGATTTGCCTTCGCCTTCCAGCGTATATTTGCCGTCTTTGTAGAACTCGGTGGAAGCGACGTCCATACCGAGGAATACGTCTTGGCCTGGCTTGTAGCCTGCTTTTTCGATGGCTTCGATGATCGTCGTGATCGCTTCTTCGTTGGAGCTCAGATTCGGAGCGAAGCCGCCTTCGTCGCCTACCGCCGTGTTGAGGCCTTTGGATTTCAGGACCGATTTCAGGTTATGGAAAATTTCCGCACCCATGCGGAGCGCTTCTTTGAAGTTCGGAGCGCCTACAGGCAGAATCATGAACTCTTGAACGTCAACGTTGTTGTCCGCATGCGCGCCGCCGTTTACGATGTTCATCATCGGCACAGGAAGCTGCTTCGCGTTGAATCCGCCCAGGTAAGTGTACAGAGGCATGTCAAGCGCGTGCGCCGCTGCGCGGGCTACCGCCATCGATACCGCCAGGATTGCATTCGCGCCCAGCTTGCCTTTGTTCGGCGTGCCGTCCAGTTCGATCATGGTGCGGTCGATCAGGACTTGATCGAGCGCGTCCATGCCGATAATTTCAGGAGCGATAATTTCGTTTACGTTTTTCACGGCGTTTTCTACGCCTTTGCCGAGGTAACGGCCTTTGTCGCCGTCGCGAAGCTCAACCGCTTCATGCGCGCCTGTCGATGCGCCGGATGGCACGATCGCATGGCCGAAGCCGCCGGATTCAAGCTTTACTTCGACTTCTACTGTAGGGTTGCCGCGGGAATCAAGCACTTCGCGCGCGTATACGTCCATAATCATCGTCATGGGATACATCTCCTTTGTCATTCATTCATCTTCTTAGCTTTCACAATAGCGGTATTGATTATTTCTTGTCAATTAACGAAGTCCCGGTCATTTCTTCCGGCTTCGGAAGCTGCATCAGATCGAGAATCGTCGGCGCGATATCGGCCAGAATGCCGCCTTCGCGCAGCTCGACATTCTTGTCCGTAACGATGAACGGCACCGGATTGGTCGTATGCGCCGTGAACGGACGGCCTTCCTCGTCGAACACCATATCGGCATTGCCGTGATCCGCCGTAATGAGGCAGACGCCGCCCTTGGCCAATACCGCTTCGACGACGCGGCCCATGCATTCATCCGTCGCCTCGACCGCCTTGATCGTCGGCTCCAGCTTGCCGCTGTGCCCGACCATGTCCGGGTTGGCGAAGTTCAAAATAATCGTGTCATGCACATCCGACTCGATTTCGCGCACAGCCGCTTCCGCCACTTCATACGCGCTCATTTCCGGCTTCAAATCGTAGGTCGCAACCTTAGGGGAAGCGATCAGAACGCGCTTCTCGCCTGGAAGCTCGACGTCGCGGCCGCCGCTGAAGAAGAACGTCACGTGCGGATACTTCTCCGTCTCGGCGATGCGAAGCTGCTTCTTGCCATGCTGAACAAGGACTTCGCCAAGCGTATTGTCAAGCTCCTTCGGCTTGTACGCTACGAATCCCCCGACGGTCTCCGCGAACAGCGTCAAGCAGACGAAGTACAGGTTTTTCGGATAACGATCTCCCCGGTCGAAGCCGCGGAAATCCTCGTTCGTGAACACCTGGGACAATTGAATCGCCCGGTCCGGACGGAAGTTCGAGAACACGACCGCGTCGTTGTCGCGAACGAGGCCGACCGGCTCGTTGTTCTCGTCGACGATAACCGTCGGCATGACGAATTCGTCGAATACCGACTGCTCGTACGATTCTTTCACCGCCTGCACCGGATCGCGGTATTTCGGCCCGTCGCCGTATACCATCGCGCGGTACGACTTCTCGGTCCGCTCCCAGCGCTTATCGCGGTCCATCGCATAGTAACGGCCTTGCACCGTTGCGATGCGGCCAACGCCAAGCTCGTCGATTTTCGCCTGCAGGCGCTCGATATAACCGATCGCGCTGTCCGGCGCGACATCGCGGCCATCGAGGAAGGCATGAACATAGACCTTCTTCAAGCCGGACTTCGCGGCCAATTCCAGCATCGCAAGCGTATGATCGATATGGCTGTGCACCCCGCCGTCCGACAGCAGGCCGTACAGATGAAGCGCCGTGCCGTTTTCTTTCGCATGGTTAACCGCCCCGACCAGCGTTTCGTTCTCGAAGAATTCTCCTTCGCGAATCGATTTCGTAATCCGGGTCAGATCCTGATACACGATGCGGCCCGCGCCGATGTTCAGATGGCCGACCTCGGAGTTGCCCATCTGGCCTTCCGGCAGACCGACCGCTTCACCGCAAGCGGTGAGCGTCGTATGCGGGTACATGCTCATGTATCGATCGTAATTCGGCTTCTTCGCCTGGGCGACAGCATTGCCTTCCGTCACGTCGCGCAGTCCGAAGCCGTCCATAATAATCAGAGCTACAGGTCTAGGTGCAGACATCTTACTTCGCCCCTTCCACCAGTTGAATGTACGAACCCGGCTGCAAGCTGGCGCCGCCTACCAATGCGCCGTCAATATCGCTCGCTGCCATATATTCGCGAACATTCTCTGGCTTCACGCTTCCGCCGTACTGGATGCGGACCGCTTGCGCCACTTCCTCATTGTACAAGCCGGCGACGACGCTGCGGATGTAGCTGATCGAGTCATTCGCATCCTGAGCCGTCGAAGATTTGCCCGTGCCGATCGCCCAGATTGGCTCATAAGCGATGACGACGCTCTTCGCCTGCTCAGCGGACAGGCCTTGGAACGCCGCTTCCGTCTGCACTTTGCAGACGTCGTTCGTCTTGCCGGCTTCGCGCTCTTCCAGCGACTCGCCGACGCAGACGATAGGCGTCAAGCCATGCCGGAATGCGGCATGCATCTTCTTGTTCACGATCTCATCCGTCTCCGCGAAGTACGCGCGGCGCTCGGAGTGACCGATAATGACATATTGTACGCCGAGGTCTTTCAGCATAGCGCCGCTGATCTCCCCCGTGAATGCGCCGGAATCTTCAAAATGAAGATTCTGCGCGCCAATCTTGATGGACGTGCCCTTCGCCGCTTCCACCAAAGCCGGCAAGTTCGTGAACGGTGCGCAGATGACGCTTTCCACGCCTTCTACTTCGGCCTTCCCTTTCACTTCTTGAATGAAAGCGACGGCTTCCGGAACCGTTTTGAACATTTTCCAGTTCCCTGCAATAATCGGTTGTCTCACGCAAGCTCAACTCCTTCTGCACAGCAGAAGCGGCGGGAACGCCGCTGCCGCTTCACTTCCTTACTTATCGTTCAATGCCACTACGCCAGGCAATTGCTTGCCTTCCATGAATTCCAGGGACGCGCCGCCGCCGGTCGAGATATGATCCATCTTGTCTTTCAGATGGAATTTCTCTACCGCCGCCGCGGAATCGCCGCCGCCGATGACCGTATAGCCTTCGGTCTCGGCGCAAGCTTGAGCGACCGCGCGCGTTCCGTGAGAGAACGGTTCGATCTCGAACACGCCCATTGGTCCGTTCCATACGATCAGCTTGGAGTTTTTGATAACATCCGCATAGATTTCGCGTGTCTTCGGCCCGATGTCAATGCCTTCCCAATCCGCCGGGATCTCGTCTACGGAGACGACCTTCGTGTTGGCATCGGCGCTGAAGTCATCGGTTACGACGATATCGACCGGCAGATAGAATTTCTTGCCGAGCTGCTTCGCCTTCTCCATGAAGCCGAGCGCGACATCCAGCTTCTCATTGTCGCACAGGGATTTGCCGATCTCATAGCCTTGCGCTTTGAAGAAAGTGTAAGCCAGACCGCCGCCGATAATCACGTTGTCCGAAATTTCCAGCATTTTGTTGATGACGTCGATTTTGTCTTTGACTTTGGATCCGCCGATAATCGAAGTAAACGGACGTTCCGGATTGGACAACGCCTTGCCCAATACCGACAATTCCTTCTCCATCAGCAGGCCGGATACGGCTGGCAGATGATGGGCGATGCCTTCGGTCGAAGCATGCGCCCGGTGCGCCGCACCGAAGGCGTCGTTTACATACACGTCCGCAAGCGCCGCGAATGCCTTGGCCAGTTCCGGATCGTTCTTCTCTTCGCCTTTGTGGAAGCGAACGTTCTCCAACACGACAATATCGCCGTCGTTCATGCGGTTGATCTCCGCTTGCACCTGCTCGCCGATCGACTCATCCAGCTTCTTCACCGGCTTGCCGAGCAGTTCGCTCAGACGGTTCGCCGCAGGCGTCAGACGCATCGACTCGACCACCTCGCCTTTCGGACGTCCCAGGTGGCTCGCCAAAATAATCTTGGCGCCTTGCTCCGCCAAATACTGAATCGTAGGCAATGTCTCGCGAATCCGGGTGTCGTCGGTAATCTTGCCGTCTTCCAGCGGCACGTTGAAGTCAACCCGCACGAATACGCGCTTGCCTTTTACATCGATGTCACGCACGCTTTTCTTGTTCATCTCGCGTTCCTCCTATCACTCGTATGAACGGGCCTCTCTCCGAGAAGCTTGCGTTCACCGGCTCCATACGGTTCTGTTCTCTGTCCGGTATGCGGTGCTGCCGAAGCAGCTTCGCTCTGTATCTCTTTCGGTTCTGTCTCTTTCTAATCTAAGCGTTCTCTATCTATTTTATATCTTGTACGGTTCAGTTCATATTCCTGATGGAATGTTCATGGGCTCTCTCCAGCCCTGCCGCCCTGTCCCGGCCCAACGGATGGATCCAGCAGGAGCGTCTCTATCTATCGTTCTGCGCCGGATCTGTGCGTTCATGCCCGGCTTCTCTATTCGTTCTTGTATCTGTTCGGTCAGGTTCTCGATATGCCTTGCGCGCACGTATGCATGGATCAAAGAGGAGCCCTTGCGGTTACTCCTCTTTGATTGTCAATGCTATGCGATTACAGGCCTTTTTTTGCGATAAAAGATGCCAGGTCGACAACGCGGTTGGAATAGCCCCACTCATTGTCATACCAGGATACGACTTTTACCATGTTGTCGCCTACAACCATCGTCGACAGCGCATCGATTGTGGAAGAAGCTGGGTCGCCGTTGTAGTCGCTGGATACGAGCGGCTCTTCGGAATAGTTCATGATGCCTTTCAGCGGGCCGTTAGCCGCTTCTTTGAGGGCAGCATTTACTTCTTCAACCGTCACGTTTTTGGACAGTTCGACGACCAGGTCCGTTACGGATACGTTAGGCGTAGGAACGCGCATAGCCATACCGTTCAATTTGCCTTTCAGCTCAGGCAATACCAAGCTGACTGCTTTTGCAGCGCCTGTAGTGGAAGGAATGATGTTCTCGGCAGCTGCGCGAGCACGGCGCATATCTTTGTGCGGCAGGTCAAGCACGTTTTGGTCATTGGTGTAAGAGTGAACGGTCGTCATCATGCCTTTCACGATGCCGAACTTGTCGTTCAACACTTTCGCGAATGGAGCCAAGCAGTTCGTTGTGCAGGAAGCGTTCGAAATGATGGTGTGGTTAGCAGCATCGTATTTATCTTCGTTAACGCCCATGACGATCGTGATATCTTCGTTCGTAGCCGGTGCGGAGATGATAACTTTCTTCGCGCCGCCTTTCAAGTGCATTTCAGCTTTTTCTTTCGCTGTGAAGATACCTGTCGACTCAACGACGATTTCAACGCCGTTAGCGCCCCATGGCAGGTTCTCAGGGTTGCGCTCAGCGAAGACTTTCACTTCTTTGCCGTTAACGACAAGCGCGCCTTCTTTCGCTTCTACTGTAGCGTCCAGTTTGCCGTGAGTCGTGTCATATTTCAACAGATGAGCCAGTGTTTTGACGTCTGTCAGATCGTTGATTGCGACAACTTCGACTTCCGGATTGCCCAGAGCTGCACGGAACACGTTACGACCGATTCGACCAAAGCCGTTAATACCCACTTTCACCATGATGATTCCTCCCATTTCCTAAGTAGATTTGATTTTTATTGCTCAAGACGGCCCGTAGGCACATCGAGACCACTATGCTTCAATACTTCAACCGCTGCCGCTTCATCGATGACCAGAATGTCTTCATGCCCGTGGCGCAGCACGGCGGCAATGGCTTCGCCCTTGCTCTTCCCGCCCGCGACGGCGATTACCACTTCGGTACGCGTAATGTCCTCCAGGCGAAGGCCCAGAGACAACATCGTATGTACGACGCGGCCATCCCGGTCGAAGTAATACCCCAGCGCTTCGGCGACAGCTCCCTGGCGCTTCAATTCTTCCCGCGTGGCTTCGTCCACCTTCCGGCGCGCCGCCATCACTTGGGCGTCTCCGATGCCATGCACGACGATGCGCGCTTGCCGGATTACCCGCAGAATCTCCTGAATATTGGGCTCCTGCTTCAACGATTGGTACGCTTCTTCGCTCAATTGATCGGGCACATGAAGCAGCCGGTATTGAGCTCCTACGCGCTTGGCCATCGTCGAGGCAATCGTATTCGCCTGATATTCCAGGCTCTCGCCCAGTCCCCCTCGGGCCGGTACGAACCAGTTGCCCTTCCATGGTGTGGCGCTCGTCAATTGATCTGCCACCGCAGCCAATGTGGAGCCGCCGGTCACCGCGACCACATCTTCCTTGCCCATGACGCTGCTGAGAGCGCTGCATGCTGCCGTGCCCAATTCATCCTTCACGGCGGGCGACACATCCGAATCGCCGGGCACGACGATGACCTGACTCAGTCCGAAGGCTTGCCGGAGGCTCTCCTCCAGATGGCGCATGCCGAGCAGTTCGCCCATCAAGGGCTCCAACTGGCGGACAAGCTGCCTGCCTTCTTCGCTGATGCGCATGCCCATGCTGTCGATCTCGATCAGGCCCTGCGCCTTCAGCAGGTCCGTCTCCGCCCGCAGCACGCGCTCGGTCATCTGCAATGACGTGGCGAGCGTCCTCCTGCCAATACAGTCGGACAACATGATCTGATGCAGGATGGTATAACGCTTCTTCAACAGTTCGATGAGTTCGGGCAGCAGTCGTTTCTGTAATTGTAACCAATCACGCATTTCTCTCCACTCCTGCTCCGTAACCAACCATTGGACCAAAAACGTCCCATCGCAACGATTTGTGTCCCACCATTATTCTAGCGAATAATCGAGCAACTTGCAAGTATCCAGCCTCTATAATGGGCAAGGAAAGAACAACTTATTCATTGTATTGCCAAGCCGATGGGCATTTATATTCTTCGACTGTCTTATTCTTACCCATTATCCCCCCTTTTGGACAAGAGAAGGCCTGAATCCGGCAAAGGAACCGTATAGATTCAGGGGATGGCCTTTACGAAAAATCAATGTTGATGTAAAATGAATGACAGTCAGTCATTTGATGTTGGAGGCACTCCCGAGTTATCCGCACTGTCCAGGGGAGGCCATCTGCCCTTCATCAAAACGTTCCATGCAGTAAACCATTCTCAGGCATGAATGGCCCTCTGCATTGGCATCATGTAAGACAACAGGAGGTTTTATTATGGCTTGGCTGCTTGTTCTTGTCGCCGCCTTAATGGAGATTGTGTGGGCTTCCGGTCTGAAATACGCATCAACGACATGGGAATGGATCGGCGTTATTATACTCATTACGGTCAGCTACCTATTGCTTATCCAGTCCTACCGGAGGCTGAACGTCGCCATCGCCTATACCGTATTCGTCGGCATCGGCACGATCGGCACTTATGCGGCCAGCATCTATCTGGGGGAAGCGTTCAATGGGCTGCAGATTACGTTCCTGCTCGTGCTGCTGACCGGGATCATCGGCATGAAGCTGTCGACCCCGAACCGCGAGGATAGCGGGAACAGCGAAAGGAGAGAGTCCTAATGGCCTGGTTTTATTTAATCCTGTCGGGACTGGAGGAGATCATTTCGGTGATCGCGATGAAATATGCCGATGGCTTCAAGAAAAAGACGCCGCTTGTCATCATCACGCTCGGTCTCGTCGCCTCCATTTATTTGTTGACCCATGCGATGAGCGTCATCCCTTCCGGAGTCGCGTATGCGGTCTGGGCCGGCGTGGGAGCCGTCGGGATTACGCTCGTCAGCTTGTTCTGGTTCAAGGAGAAATATACCCGGAAGCAATTTTTCTTCCTGGCGCTGATCGTGGTCGGCATTATCGGACTCCGCCTGACAACCTGAGCCGGTTTCTGGCGTTCGCTGCCTGTCTTTATCGGGTCTTATTTCATTTCATATATTTTACTCTTGCATTCCGGTGGCCTATCCACTATAATAAATTTTGCGTCTTCTGATTGTGCGCCCGTGGTCCAATGGATATGACGTAGGCCTCCGGAGCCTGAGATCAAGGTTCGATTCCTTGCGGGCGCGCCATTAGCATCTTGATGATGCCTTTGATATGAAGCGGCATATTTATGAATAGCCTACAGACATTACAGAACATCTTGAACCGCTCCTTCCGCATAGGGAGCCGGGGACGGATGTTTTTTCGTTTTCCCTGAAAAAAGAAAGACGGCCGAGAGGCCGTCTTTTTTGCTGTCTGCGTAACGCGCTCCTTCCCACAGAATCCGTTGGCTTGCGTGTCCCCGGCTTCTCGGCCTACTGCTTCTTCAGCACAAACCGCCAGCTATCCTCATGAATCGGACGCTTTGCCGTAAGGCGTACCCGATAAATCGTATCGCCCCATGTTGTACATAGCCGCTCGTCTTCCAGCGCGATCCGCTCCACTCGGGTATTCCACAGCGTCTCGTCATACGACATGCATGCCTTCTCTCTTCCGGCTTCGTCCACCAAAATCACGCGTCCGGACATGAAGCGCGGCGCATAGGCGCACATCCAATTCAACGTCACATCGCTGTTTGGCTCCTCCAGCTTCACCGCCTCTTCCACGATGATGCAGGAGGCGGAATCAGACTCGCCTTGTCCGCTTCCCCCCGCTGGCTCCCGCAGCAGCGTAAACGTTCGCGTCCACCGCGAGATGCCGGAAGCGGCGGGATAGGCCGGGGCGATGTCGACCGTCAGGCGCGACAATCCGTCCTCCGCTTCATGGCGGACTTCACCCGAACGGAAAACCCGCCCCGCCGCTTGCTCCGTTCCGTTCATGGTCGGAACATTATGATACCCGGACTGCATCGTCCAGATCGAATACCGTTCCCGGCTGAACGTTTTCGCCGTGTAGGTCCCGACGCCGGCATCGATCCACAACGGGCATTGATCGGCATAGACGATGAAGCTGCCGATGTCGTTATGGTTGTGGCTCTCGTCATTATGGCCGCCCTTCGCGGCGAGGAACCAGCCGCTGCCGTCGCCCCGCTCCCGCGCCACCATCACTTCCACGCCCGGCATCCATCGATTGAGCGGCAGCGCTGGCGGTTCCGCTGCAGGCCCTTCCATATCCGGCAGCGCGAACAGGTCGAAGAGCATCCGCTGCAGGCTCGGAATCTCCTCTCCCTCCCAATAGCGGTGCCCTCCCTGCCGGCGATAAACATGCCGCCCGAAAGCCTCCAGCCGGGCATCTCCAACCGCCTGGCCGAAACGGGCGATCAGACCGGCAGGAACGGTGAGCCTCGCTGCCGAATCGGCGAAGTTGACATACGCATCTCCACCGATATGCATATGGAGAATGTAAGCCGCCATATTGCGGATTTTCGGCTCGTCGAAGACGTCAATCGCGCCATCCGTGGCGGCATGCAGCAGCTGCAGGGCATCATATAGGGAAGCGGCGGCCCGCACCCAATAAGCGGGGCCTTCATCACACCCTCCATCCTCTTCATAGGAGGCGATGAAGCGGTCAAGGCTGCGAAGCGCCTTGTGAACGAGCGCGGCCCGGCGCTCCTCCTTCTCCTCGATAAGCAGCAGCACGGCCAGGCAGTTGGCATTGCACCATGGATTCCAGTTGTTGATCAGGAGGTCCGGCTGGAACGACATCCACCAATAGCCGTCCTCCCGCTCATAGGAATCCAGGATGCGCGTCTGGAGCTCCCGGCGAAGGCGCTTGCCCAGCGGCGGGCAATGCTCGTCCAACGCTTCCCGCAGCACATAGTACGACCACGCCAGCAGAGCGGCCGTCTCCCCGGCGCCGAGATCGATGACCGGCCGATCGATATCGGGAAGCGATTGGCTCTTCACGCGCCTGATCCCGTTCAGATGAGCCGGCCAGCACCAGGTGCTCTCCTCGCACATCGACCACATGCCGTTCACGATATCATCCAGGAAGCGTCCCCCGTATTCCATGCATTCGGCCAGCACGAGACGGACCAAAGCCTTGCGGCGCGCGCAATAGGGCTCCTGATACCGCGAGCGGTTCCCCGTCCGCACATAATCCATATATAAGGTGGCCGGCAGCGCGGGCCACGCCATGCCGAGGCAGGCCTCTGCCTCACAAATCCAGAACGACCGGACCTCATCGTCCAACGCCAGCCAAGCGTCCCGCCGTGAAGCGGCCGGTACCGGTTCATAGTGTTGAATGGGCGAGAGCGCCGCTGCGATCATGTCCGGACGATATTTTTCTGTCAGCATAAATAACAGCCTCCTTTTCCTTTGCCGCGCTGCTTCCGAATCCCAACGTTAGCGCTTTCATTTGTGCTATACTAGAACATATCTACCCCGACATTTTGAAAATGTTAGGAGGCCACGCCCCTTGCTTGCTGCGAAGACTCACAAGTTCTCCCATCTGCTTCGTCCGGTCCGCCATAAACAAAAGATGCTCATCTCCATGCTGCTGTTGGCGACCATCCCCGTGCTCGTGCTCGGGCTGACCATCTCGAATGTCCTGACCGCCACCATCCGGGAGCAGGCCACTCTCTACAACACGACGCTGCTCCAGCACGCCCAGAGCAAAATGAACGATCAGATCAAGAAAATAGATGAACTGCTTCTTCAATATACCTATTCCGACAAGCGCGCCTATCCCGGCATTCTGGCCCAGTTCGCCATGAAAGAGCTGTCGCCGCGCCATCCCGAAGTTGTCCGCCAGCTGCAGAATGTGCTCGTCAATATCCGCAGCGGCATGGAGCATGTCGTCGAGCTCGACTTCTATTCCTTCCAATCCGAACGCATCCTGACCTCGGACAATCATTTGCTGACCGAGGAAGAGTTCCGCGATCCGCTCGCCCTGGACCGGGCGAGACATATCTCGCTGCAAGGCGTCTGGATCGACACTCGCACCAGCATTCCGGCTAATCATCGCATTGACCGGAACGTACTGACGTTGATCCGGCCCATCGCCGAAGACTCAACCGAGAGGAAATCGATCTCTGGCGCGATCATCGCTTACCTTGACGCCGATACGCTCGGCAACCAGATGTCAGCGAAAAACAGCTACTCCACCCTCTCCCTGTTCGTCGTGAACGGCCAGGGCCAGATTATGCTCGACACCGATCGCAACCAGATTGGGCGCACGATAAGCGCGGACAACCTGGAGTTAATCAAGAAAGCCGAACCGCTCGCCCAGATTCGGACCCGGTTGAACGGGGTCGACTCTGTGCTGAGCGTCCTGCCCTCCCGGAATCAGGACTGGTACTACATATCCTCCATCGCCGAAGACGAGCTGAACCGCAGCGCGGACCGGGTCCAAGGATTGACCCTCGGCATTTCCTTAACCTTCGTGGCGGTCGCCGCCCTGCTCTCGCTGCGCGCAGCCGCCAGCCTGTATCGACCCGTGCGGAAGCTGACCCAGGCGATACAGCCGCTCCGCTCGTCAGAGCAGGGGGGCGGTCAGGACAACTACAATGAAATCGAGCAGGTGCACCGTGCGATCAAGTCGATGATTCGCGAGAACCGCCAGCTCGAGAGCAGCCTCAGCCGTTATCGCGACAAAATGGAGCAGCACACGCTGCATCAATATTTGCTCGGCAGCATCTAGGAGCATGAGGCGCGGGCAGACATCCAGTACGGCAGCAGCGCGTCCTACATTGCTATCATGCTGCTGACCTTCGATCCTTGGAAGCTGCACGCGAAATACCCGCATGACGATCAGTACCTGCTCTATTTCGCCGTCGAGAACATGGCGCTGGAGCTGGCAGAACAGTACGGCCAAGCGTATTCGCTCATGATGAAGCCAGGGCAGCTGGCCGTCTTCATCTGTAATGCCGGGCCGCTCGAGCCGGATCAATTGAAGCAGGCGAGCGCCGATCTGCTGCATGCGATCGAGACCTATTTGCAGCTCACGGTGACGCTCTCCGTCTCCTACTCGCTGCAAGGGCTCGGCGGGCTGCCCGATGCCTACCGGCAGGCCGAGCAGGCTTCGCGCTACCGGTTCGTGCTGAATGAAGATCAAGCCATCTTCACCCATGAGTTGGACCCCGCGCTCAGCTTCCAGCTGGAAGACATCACGGAATCGACGTACAAAATCTTGGACAGCTTGAAGGCCGCGAAGCTTGAGCCGGCCCGGGCCGAGTTCATTCACTTGATGGAGGGGCTGAAGGAAGGCGCCATCTTCTCCGTCGATTCGGTGCACGGCTTCTTCTCCCAGCTGCTCGGCTCAATGCTGCGCTGCATGGCACACCATCACGGCATGGAGTTCACGCCGGAGCTGCAGCGCACGCTGCTAAGCACCCTGGCCGCCCGGCAGACGCTCGGCGATGTGGAAGCCTTCTTCCTGACCGAGGTGTTCGGACGGCTCAAAACGCTGCTGGACGAGCAGGCCCATCCGAAGCATACCGAACGGATTGAGCGCGTCATCGCCTATATTCATGACCATTATGATCAGGACATCTCGCTGCAGCAATGCGCCGACGCCATCGGCCTGAACACGTTTCAGGTCAGCCGTTTGTTCAAAAAGCATACCGGGTGCAACTTCGTGGACTACGTCATTGCGTACCGCATCGAAAAAGCGAAGGACATGCTCCTACATACCGATATGCGCATTCAGGACATCGCCGGGAAGCTGCGCTACACGTCGGTGCAGAACTTCATTCGCACGTTCAAAAAGACGACGGGTATGACGCCGGGGCAATACCGCAAGCAGATGTCCGAACAGGAATAAAGCCGTCAGGCAGTTCCAGGCGAGGCCCGCTCCTCGATCGCTTTGATGCCCGAGCTGTTCGTCGTCGGAGGCGCCGCGCCATACAAGATATTCATGGCCGACACGCTGTACTTCTTGCCCTCATCCCCCGTGCTCTGTCCTCCTCCGGCGTTCGATTCCTTGGTTCCTCCACCGCTGCCGCAAGCCGTCAGCAAGCCGACGGCCATCGAACAAGCCAATAGAAGCGATACGATTTTTTTCCCTGTGAACTGCATGATTACATCCTCCCCCGTTTTGATTAAGAAATCATGATGGGCATTCTATGATGTAAGCACTTACAACATTGGAGGCAACCCGCGCTAAAATACGCCGCGCTCCCCCATCCGCTTCGCCAGCTTGTTGGCCCCGTAGATCAGGATCAGCCCAATCAAGCCCTTCATCAGCCCGACCGCGGTCGAGAAGCTGAAGTTGCCGTTGACGACCCCCGCTTGGTAGACATATGTCTCGATGACTTCCCCGACATCCCGCACGGAAGGGTTCAGCATGAGGAAGATCTGCTCGAAGCCGACATCCAGCACGCTGCCGAGCCGCAGGATGAACAGGACGACAATCGTGCTGCGGATGCCGGGCAGCGTGATATTCCAGATCTGGCGCAGCCGTCCGGCCCCGTCCATCTTTGCCGCCTCATACAGCTCGACGTCAATGCTGGACAGCGCCGCCAAATAAATGATCGTCCCCCAGCCGGATTCCTTCCAGATGACCTGCATCACCAGCATGAACCGGAAATTGTCGGGATTGGACAAAATATCGATTTTCGACATTCCCATATCGACCAGCATGTTGTTCACGGCGCCATCGCTCTGGAACATCAGATAGAAGATCCCCGCCACGACGACCCAGGACAGAAAGTGCGGCATATAAAAGACCGTTTGCAGCACCCGCTTGAACGCCCTTTGCGTTACCTCATGGATCATAATCGCCAAAAATATCGGAATCGTGAAGGCAAACACAATCTGATACAAAGCTGATAATCAAGGTGTTCAAAAAAATGCGCCCGATATCCGGATTCTCGAAGATGCGGTAGAAATGCTTCAAGCCGACCCACTTGCTGTCCCAGATGCCGAGCATCATGTTGTAATCCTTGAAAGCGATCACGACTCCGAGCATCGGCAAATATTTATAAATGACGAAGAACAGCAGGCCGGGCAGAGCCATCATCCATAAATACTTTTCGTTCCACAGCGTCCTCCCGATGCGGCTCCATTGTCCACTGGCGCGAGGATCGCGGATAGATGAGGGTGCTCCTGCTGACATTGGCGTCACCTCCTTTGTGCTCCTATTGTAGGTCACGCCTCGATGGCACGGAAACGTTCACTTTTTGATGCTCATTTTTTGATCGTTCGGCCCGCTCTGCAAAAAATGATACACGCCTCCACCCGAATCGTTGCCTCAACAAAAGCTGAAAAAAAACAGTTTGACCATCTTTGACTTTTAACTCGCAATCCGCTATAGTAAAGATACGGTTCTTGTCATTCGCGTCGAATGCATATCGTGTTTAAGGGGCCGTGAATTGGTTAATATTTAATGTTATTGATGCTGAGGAGGGATTATCGTGAGTTACGTTCCTATAGTTGTCGAGCAGACGAATCGAGGCGAACGGTCGTACGACATTTATTCCAGATTGCTGAAGGACCGCATTATTTTTCTCGGCTCCCAAGTGAATGATATGGTTGCCAACTCGATCATCGCTCAAATGCTGTTCCTGCAAGCCGACGATCCGGACAAGGATATTCATCTGTACATCAACAGCCCCGGCGGATCCATTACCGCAGGGATGGCCATTTACGATACGATGCAGCATATCAAGCCGGATGTATCGACGATCTGCGTCGGCATGGCGGCGTCGATGGGCGCCTTCCTGCTGAATGCCGGAGCGAAGGGCAAGCGGTTCGCGCTGCCGAACAGCGAGATTATGATTCACCAGCCGCTGGGCGGCGCCGAAGGGCAAGCATCCGATATCGAGATTCGCGCCCGCCGCATTCTGAAGATGCGCGACAAGCTGAATCATATTTTGGCGGAGCGCACGGGCCAGCCGCTCGAACGGATCGAGAGAGACACCGACCGCGATTACTTCATGTCGGCGGAAGAGGCGCTGGAATACGGCCTCGTCGATAAAGTGCTTCACAAGTAATTCCGTCATCGTGCCATACATCATGAGATCCACAAGCTGCTTGTATCGCGCCTGCGCGTACGGCAGCTTTTTCTGTGCCGCCAAGTTGAATTGCCGCTCGCTTTCATCGTATTATAAAATGATGATCCAGAAGAGGAATTGCAGCTATGATGATTCCGGAGAAGAGGAGTCGGGGACGTGCCAACGGTAAGAGATATAGCACGTGCAGCGGGTGTATCGCCGGCGACGGTATCGCGGGTTCTTACGGGCAAAGGAAACACATCCTCCGAAGTGAATGAAAAAGTACAGAAAGCGATCCGGGAGCTCGGGTACGTGCCCAGCCCCAAGGCGAAGCCGCACGCGAAGGATGCCGTGTCCCGCACGATTTGTTATACGATTGCGCGCGAACCTAGCGAAATTTTCGGCAATCCGTACTATTCCAATGTGCTCCTTGGTTTATCCAACGCGACCCAGAAATACGGATATGACCTGCAGATTTCCGCCTTTCGCTCGGTCGATCAACAAATCGAGAAATGCTTGTCGCTGTACCGGAACAAAAAAGTGGACGGCTTTATATTATCCGGCGTCATGTCGGCGGACAAAAGCTCGCTTATTCAAACCCTGCAGCAGCACTCCATTCCGTTTGTCATGATCGGACGAAGCCTGCAGCACAATATTTTTTGCATTCATAGCGATAATTTTCGGGACGGATATGTCACCGCCCAGCATTTGCTGGACCAGGGGTATCGGCGCATCGCGTTCCTGACCGAGAGTCTGGACGTCGATGTCGTCCGCGACCGGATCGGAGGGTACAAGCAGGCCTTGCACAGCAGCGGCCTGGAGGCGGGAGACGATGGCGTCGTCTTGTGCGGTTCGGATGAAGCGGATATGATCGCCGCTCTGGACGAATACAGCTCCGGCGGCAGCTCTTTCGACGCGATTATCGCCGCGGACAGCGTGCTGGCGCTCGGCGTATTGAAATATTGCCGGGATCGCAATCTGCGCGTGCCGGAGGATGTCGGCATCATCGGCTTCAACGATGCGGCCTTTCTTAACAAGATATCGCCGTCGATCAGCTGCACGACCATCCGCGGGGAGCATCTGGGACTGGAAGCGCTGGAAATGCTCATCGAGCTGATGGACGACCCGGAGCGCATTAATCAAAATAAAACGGTCACGCTCCCTTCCGAGCTGATCGTGCGCCAATCGACCCAACGAAGAGGGGAATCATTTGCGCAGGAATTTGCCCGATTTTGCCGCCGACAGCGTTAACATACTGTAAGTTTGCAGGAATCCCCCGCGTATCCCCGATTGGAGCGCACAAGAGCATCATGCGGACCAGCCCAGCCCCCGGCGGTGAAATGAAAAAAGCCCGCTGCAGCGGGCAACAAGCCGACTTCGCGGGCATCCCATAGAAGCAAGGAGCATCAATCATCATGATCGATCCGCGGTGGAAAAGGCAATAATGGGACCTTCCCAGCCATCCTCTCTGATGACCTCGTATGTACCGTTTGTATACTTTCCAATCGTCTTCGTCCAGAACGCTTGCGCGGGCTGGTTCGTCTCCAATTGGCCGACCTTCCAGCGGCCTTGGAACCGATCGAACAATTCGGCAGCCGCAAACTGTCCTACTTTTTGCTGTCTATATTTCTTCATGACGAAAAATTCGGCCATCTCATACACGGTCCGGCCGGACTCATCCGCGCCCAGTTCTCTGATTAAGGCGAAGCCGGCCAATTTCCCGTCCACCCGAAGAAAGAACGGATGCCTGCCTTCCTCCGTCCAGTAATGATCCAGATACATATATTCGTACAAGCCGTTCTCATTGACATCCTCCGGGTCATACTCTGAGAAATCATACTTGTACAGCTCGAGAAGATTCCGCAGGGCCGATTTGCCCTCGTATTCGACTCTCTCAATCGCGATCATATTATTCCTTCCTTTTCCAGCAGAGGTTTTGACCCCATTGTATCATATCCAACGATAGAGTTCTTGGCATTCCAGTGCCTCTCCAGTGTTCTGGCGCAACCGGGCCAGCATCCTTATTTGGCATCCCGGCGTTCTTCCTCCTTAGAATAAAAAAAGAGCCGCATCGCAAGCGATGCGGCCTATATTATGTTCTAGGGGTAAACTGTAAACCATGAGAAAGATGAAACGGATGTCCTTGTTCAACGGATGGAATCCGGCTGTCCAAGGTTCAATCGATGCAGGGCAACCCTCCTTTGCAAGAACTCATCTGTCATTCGGTCCATAATCAGAATACAATGGCTACATTAAAGAAAACTGAACCGAACCTTAAAATTAGATAAAAATGAGCACGGTTCCAAAAATAAACGAAAATAAACGGAACCCCGGAGGCATTCACCCCCGGGGTTCTTGGCATTACGGTTTATTTCCCTGTATTCCAACGGTCGTACGCCGCTTGATAGATTTCTACGATGCGGTCGCCGCCCATCTTTTTGCAAGTCTCGAGATATTTATCCCAGTTCGTCAACGGCTCCTGGCCGGTTACGAATTTCGCTTCCATTTGCTTCACGTACGTATCCAGGTCGGAACGGATGCTGGATACTTCCGCTTGCTCGTCTTGCGACAAGTATACGCTCGGGAATGGAACCTTTGCGATAGGAAGGATCTTTTCCTCGGTTTCTTTCTTCAGCCATGCGTCGAATTCGCCGGAGAAGCCGCGCTTCGTGTCTTCGTTCGTAATCTTCGGAACGACGACGCCGTAGTCCGGAGTCAGCGTCGCGCGATACTCTTCGCGGTCGCCGCCGCCAGGCACATCCAGCCATTTCTTCGTATGGTCTTCCTTATTCACATACTCCCACAGAATGCCTTCCGGACCGTTGCTGAGCAGCTCGGCGCCTTCCGTCGAGTACAGATAGTCAACCCAACGCATCGTTGCTTCCGGATGCTGGTTCTTGTTCGTAATCGCAAACGCGCCTTTCGCCAGACCCGGATGCTTCGCGGCTACGGCCTTCACGTCGCTGTCGACCGGACGGTACATCGGATCATCCATGCTTGGCTCGCCGCCGAGCGTGAAGTAAGCATGATAGTCAGAGAAGAGGCCGATCTGGTTGTTCTTCCCTTTCGCTTTTTTCTGCTCGTCGGTTTGCGAGAACGTTTCTTTGTCGAGCAAGCCTTCGGTCCACAGCTTGTTCAGGAACGTCAAGTACTCCTTGTAGCCTGGCTCCATTGGCGTATAGTGAACTTTGTCCTGGGTATCGGAATAGATAACTTCGTTGTAAATGCCCCATGTGCCAAGCAGCCACATGCGGATATCGTCCAGCTTCACGGAAGCGAGCGGAATCTCGTCTTGCTTGCCGTTGCCGTTCGGATCTTCCTCTTTGACGCGCTTCAGATAGGTGTACAGCTCATCGACCGTTTTAGGAACTTCCATGCCAAGCGCTTTCAAAAACTTGCCGTTGTACCACAACGGTCCGCGGTACCATCCGGCATCGAGGTCGATGTTCGGCAGGGAATAAATATGTCCATCCGGCGTTGTAATCGATTTGCGGATATCCGGATTTTCGTCAAGAATTTTCTTCAGGTTCGGAGCGTACTCTTCAATCAAGCCTTCCAGCGGGATGAGTACGCCTTGACCGCCATAATTGACTTCATCGGAAGCTTGGAGCTGTCCGGAGAAGAACACGTCTGGATAGTCTCCGCTCGCGAACACGAGGTTTCTCTTTGTATCGAAGCTATCAGCCGGCGCATTGCGGAACTCGAACTTGATGTTCGTCTTCTTCTCCATCTCCTTGAAGAAGGCCATGTCCTGCCAGTTCTGAATCCCGACATCTTGCCCCATCATCGTCAACGTAATCGGCTCGTTGACGATAGGGAAGCCTTCCTTGCTGACCTCGCTTGCGGATTCGCTGTTGCCGCTGTTGCCTTCTGCCGCAGGCTTCTCCGAAGAGCCGCAAGCCGCCAGCAGGGTGAAGAGCATCGTCATGGACAGAAGAATTGCCCACGTCTTTTTAAGCTTTTGCATGCGTAGATCCTCCCTTTTGTGTTCATTATACGTTACCGAGTGAAGCACATATAATAAGCAAAGACTGGAAGTCTTCGTTATTATCCGATCAAGATGAAGCGGTCGGCTGATGGGACGAACATCAGCCTTTTACGGAACCGATCATGACGCCTTGCACGAAATAGCGCTGCAGGAACGGATAGACGACAATGACCGGCAAGGTCGACACGATAATGACGGCATACTTGATGAGAGAAGCGACCTCCGCCTTGTTGTTCAGCGCAGCGGCGACCGAGCTGTTGACAGCCGCGCCGGTCGTCTCGGCCGACATTTCCTGCAGGACGAGAATCTGACGCAGAATCATCTGCAGCGGATACTTCGCCTCATCGTTCAGATAAATCAAGGCTCCAAAGTAACTGTTCCAGTGGCCTACCCCGTAGAACAGCGCCATAACCGCGATAATCGGCGCCGACAGCGGGAGGACGATGCGGATGAACAGCCTCATATTGGTGCAGCCGTCAATCTGTGCGGCTTCCTGAAGCTCGTTCGGTATCGTGGACTGGAAGAATGTCCGCGCCACGATAATATTCCAGACCGATGCCGCGCCCGGCAGAATCAGGGCCCACATGCTGTTGATCAGACCCAGCTTTTTGACGAGCAAGTAACCTGGAACAAGCCCGCCGCCGAAGAACATCGTCACCATGAACATGCCCATGAAGAAGTTGCGTCCGACGAAGTCTTTGCGGCTCAAGGCGTACGCCGCGGGCAAAGTCACGATAAGGTTGACCAAGGTTCCGACAACCGTATAAATAATCGTGTTTTTATACCCGGACCAGATTTTGGCGTTATCGAAGACCCGCGCATACCCTTCGAACGTAATCCCTTTCGGAAGCAACCACATTTCCCCCGAGTTGACCAGCTTCGGATCGCTGATAGATGCGCTGATGATATAGATAATCGGATAGGCGACGATAACGAACGCCAGTATCAGATAAATATAGTTACAGAAGACAAACACTTTATCCGCTCTCGTTTCTTTCACGGCAGAAGCCATCTGCTGCTCCCTCCTTCCTACCACAAGCTCGTTTCGCTTGTGCGGCGCGCGATTTGGTTGACTGTAATGAGCAAGATAGCGTTAACCACCGAGTTGAACAAGCCGACAGCGGTGGAGAAGCTGTACTGGGCATCGACCAGACCCGAACGATAGACGAAGGTGGAGATGACGTCCGATGCTTCCATGTTGAGCGGGTTCTGGAGGAGCAAGATTTTCTCGAAGCCCACCCCGAGAATGCTGCCCATGTTCAGAATCAGCAAAATCGTAATCGTCGGCACGATGGTCGGAATATTGATATTCCAGATGCGCTGCCAGCGGCTTGCGCCATCCATGATCGCCGCCTCGTGAAGCTGCGGATCGACGCCGGAGAGCGCGGCCAGATAGATGATGGTTCCCCACCCGGTGCTCTGCCATACGCCCGACAGGACATAGACGGTCTTGAACCATCTCGGGTCCGTCAGGAAGGCCGCAGGCTCGAAGCCGAGAAATTCGATAATATGAACGATAATCCCGGTCGATGGCGACAAGAAGGTAATGATTATACCCGCCATGACGACAACGGAGATAAAATGCGGCGCGTACGTAACCGTTTGCACGGTTCGTTTGAAGAAGCCGTCTTTGACTTCATTGAATGCCAAGGCAAGAATGATAGGAAGCGGAAACCCGATGGCCAGCTCGTACAGGCTGATGCTGAGCGTGTTCCACAGCAGATCCCAGAAATAGTAGGAGTTAAAAAACCGCTCGAAATGATCAAACCCTACCCAAGGGCTTCCCGTAATCCCCTTGGCCGGAATAAAGTTTTTAAATGCGATTTGAATCCCGTACATGGGACCGTAGTGGAAGATAAGAAAATAAAGAAATGCAGGGGCGATAAAAAGATACAATTCCCATGTTTGCGCCATGCGCTTCCATACCGATTTCTTTTTCGTGGCCGGCATGTTCATCGTAAGAGCGCTTTCTGCGTTTCCTTGCATCGTCTCCACTCCCTCCTCTCAAATGATAGGCAATAGTCTTGATGTCTATAGGTTGCGCGGTCAGCTTGGCTGTCTCGCGCCTTGCTAACGCTTACACAAATTGTAGCCATCGGGCCTTCTGCCCGTAAATATGTCGATTCCGCACGGTCAACTTCTACATCTTCGCCTGTCAATAAGAAGCGTTTCCCTTATAAAGCGCTGTCATTTCGGATTCGTCTGATAGGAGAAAATAGGTCATTTTTGATGTGAACGCTTGCATCGCAAAATCGACACATCCCCTTGCTCAACAATAAAAAACGGCAGACACCCTCTCCCTGCGGAGAAAATGCCTGCCTTCCATCGCTACTCCTCCATCTCGGAGGAATGACCTCCGGTTCCGTACAGCTTCCGGTATTGTCCCGGCGTATGTCCGGTTTCTTTCTTGAATTTACGGATAAAATTCGGCACATCCATGTAACCGACCCGGATAATAATATCCTTGAGCGGTTCGTTGCCGCTTTTCAGATGGCGGATCACTTCATCCATGCGGAGCTGCCACACATGCTGCGAGAACGTGTGCCCGGTCTTGTCCTTGATGGACCGGCTCAAATAAGAGACGGATACCCGATACATCTCCGCCAGCTTCTCTAGACTCAGATCATATTCGCAATAGTGCTCCGAGATATAGGTGACGACCTCGTCGGTCAACGAGCGCTGCTCCGTCTCTTCCTGATGCTCCACTTGGCTGCAAATATAGACAACCAGCTCGCACAGCTTCGCCTCCAGCTGCTCCAGCGTCTCGAACTTCGCCAGATCGGGCACCTGCTGCGCCGTCTCCGTCAAGCCCAGCTCAGAGGCGGTTTTCAGCACCGTATTCAGCACATCGAAGCACATGCAGCGCAGCAGCGGGATCGCCGGCTCCTGCTGCTGCAGCTTCCGGAACACCGCTCCGATCGTGTCCACCGCCACGGTCGCATTGCCCTGCTTCAAGCTCTGCGTCAGCTTGATGAGGGAATCTTTGGCGATCCAGAAATTCTGATCCTGCTCATAGGTCAGATTGGAGAAGAACGTGACGCTGCCCTTGCCGTTCACAATCCGGTATTCCAGCGCCGAAGCGGCTTCAATATAAGATTGATTGAGCTGCTCGGGACTCGCGTACAAGCTGCCGATGCCCATCGTCGGAATGGCGGTCATATGCTCCTCGACAAGCCGGTGCACATCCTCCACGATCGCTTCCATGCGCGCTTCGTCATCCGTCTCCGACTCCGCCTCCATGCTGACAATGAGCGCCAACTGCTCGGTGTGGGACAGCTCGACGCCATAGGCCATCGCTTTCCCTCTCGCCAGCCCGAACTCCGTAAATTGCTGCACGAACACTTCCCGTTCCTGCGCGGAATACACCCGATCTACCATATATTCCCATGCAATAATGATAACAAACATGCTCCTGCCGGAGAGGACAATCCCTAGTTGCTGCAGCATTTCCTCGGCATCCTCCCGGCTCGGGGCGCCGCGCTTCAACAGCGTCAGCAAATACTGATTCCGGGCATACGGCTCCTGCAGATCCACCTGATTCCGATAGGACAGCAGCGTCTCCCGAATCCATTCCAGCTCTGTCTTTCCTTTGTCTCCATCCTCCGCCGCTTCGCCGGTTCCGCGCTTCAGATTCGCGAACTCGAGAAGATCGCGAATCGGGTGATACTGCCGCTTGGCAAGCAGGATGGCCAGCATCGAGCCGAACAAAATCGTCACCGCGAAAATCATTAAAATAAAGGTCTGGATATGAACGACGCGGCCGAAAAACTGCTTCGACGGCATCGCGGTGACATATGTCCAGCCGTTGGAATCCGACTTGACGGCGACGACGGATTGCTGCACTTCGCCGAGCTGTTCCGTATGGATGCCCGCCTCTACGGAGGCAAGCCGCCGCACCGCTTCCTCTTCCATCTCGCCGCCATGGCTCGCTGCGGCCAGCACCCGGCCGTCCTGGTCAAAGATATAGGCATTGCCCTGGAAATTGCTCAGAACCGACTCCATCATCCCCGTCAGCATCGACTCTTCAATCAAGTAGGTAACGGTGCCTTGCTTATAGCCCTGATTCGTCGGAATCGGCACCAGATAAGCCAGCATCCGGTTCTGGCCATGGCGGTTCACGGTCACCTGCTCGGTGGGCCGCATCGTCGGCACCTTCACGGCATTCAGGTCCCGAACGAACGTATTCTTGTTCCAACTGGAGAAGTTATACACATAGTCGAACATCGTGTCGACCGACATCATCCCACGGCAGGAGTAGATCACATCGTCGCCATGAAAATATAAAAACATCTCATTCACGATCGAGCTGTTCGCCTTATATTTATCCAGTGTATCGATCGCTTCCCCGCCATAATAGGCGTGGCGGACCATATAAGGAGTCAGCTTGCTGTCGAAGCTGATCCGGGCCGCGATCTCTTCCAGCTCCTTCATCCGCCCGTCGATATTCCGCTTCGCCTGCTCCAATTGGCTGATGCTCGATTGCTCGATCTCGGATCGCAGGTTATTAACGGCATTCTGATAAATAATAAACGTCATCACAATCAAGGGCACCAAAAAAATCGATAAATACGACAGTATATATTTAAATAACAGCTTGGATTTAAAATGATTCCATCGCATTTCCCCATGGCCCCCTACTATCGAATTGACAAATTGCGAATGAGACTTTTTTCGTCTGTAAGCGTTTTTATATTATATCATATGGTATATCATTTTTATATCTTTTTCGACAATTTACGACCACCCCCCCATTCCGAAGGCATAAAAAAGCACTATCCGGACTGAAATTCCGGATAGTGCCATATAAATAGACTTCAAATCCTGCACCGCTTGTCGATTGGATATACCAGCTTCTGGCCTTATCGGCCGCTCTTCAGCTCGGTCCACAGGCGGTCATACAATTGAATCGACTTGCCGACATCGAGCAGCCATTCCGTACGCTCAAGCTCTTCATCGGTCAGGTTGATCATCGGATTGTTCAAATATTCCTCGCTATGGAATTCCTTCGCCTTCGTAACCGGGTTGCTGTAGCCGACGAACTCGTAGTTCTTCGCGCTGTTCTCCGGATCAAGCATGAAGTTGATGAATTTCTCGGCCAACTCCTTGTTCTTGGCTCCCTTCGGGATAGCGTAGGTATCCGCGAAGATCGTGCTGCCTTCCTGTGGAACGACATAGGCCACATCCGGATTCTCCGCCGCGATGAAAGCCGCGTCGCCGGACCATACCGTCCCGATCCAGCCTTCTTCCTGGATCATCTTCTGCTTGATGTTGTCCGTATCGAACGCAACCACGTTCGGCACCAGCTTCCGCAAGTCGTCCGCCGCCGCATTGATGTCGGCCTCGTTATCCGTGCTGTTCGATTTTCCTGCCTTTTTGAGCGCCATCCCGATAATCTCGCGATTGTCGTCCAACAGCAGAACCTTGCCCTTGTACTCGTCCTTCCACAGATCGGCCCAGCTTGTCGGCGGCTCGGCAATATGCTTCTTATTATAGGCAATGCCCGTTACGCCCCACATATAAATAATGGAATGCTCGCTGTTCGGGTCATATGCCGGATTTTTGAAACGGTCTACTACGTATTGGAAGTTCGGGATGTTGTCCTTGTTGATCGTCTCAAGCAAATCCTGCTTAATCATGCTGGCCACCATATAATCCGATGGCTGTATCAGATCATAATTAGCTCCGCCGGCCTTGATCTTGGCCAGAAGCTCCTCATTGTTCGCGAACACCGCCATATTTACCTTGACGTTGTTCTCCTGTTCGAACTTCTCAATCATCTCTGGATTGAAATTATCCGCCCACGTATACAAATTCAACGTATCTTTGCTCGAAGAGCATCCGGCCAACGCGGAGATTGTCAGCACTCCCGCCAATACGGCAGCGAACCATTTCATTTTTTTCAATTCTTTCTACCCCTCTCTGATCCGCAGGATCCCAATGATTCATTTTCAATTGCAGCGATTCGTTTTAAAACGGCAGCATCGAGCTTTTCTTCTCGCCGTTGCCCCGGTTCAGCATCCACTGCGCCAGCACAATCAGTCCGACGCTGAGTAAAATGAGCAGCGTGCACAGCGCGTTAATTTCCGGCGATATGCCGCGCTTGACCGAACCGTAAATATAGATCGGCAGCGTGGTCGAGTTCGGCCCCGCCACGAAAAAGCTGATCAGGAAATCGTCGATCGACAGCGTAAAGGCAATCAGCGCTCCCGCGATAATGCCCGGCCATATCGACGGCAGGGTGATGTAGCGGAATGTCTGCCATGGCGTGGCTCCCAGATCCGAAGCCGCCTCTTCCAGTTGTCCCCCCATATTTGCCAGCCGCGAGGAGACGATGACATATACATACGAGATGCTGAACGTAATATGCGCGATGATGACCGTCGTCTTGCCGAGTGGCATATTCAGTTGGCTGAACAGCACGAGCAGCGACAGGCCCATAATGATGTCCGGCACGATGATTGGCAAGTAGAGCAGGCCGGCGATTCCTTTTTTCACCCGGCTCAGCATGCGCCGCATCGCAAGCGCTGCCATCGTGCCGAATACCGTGGATAACACCGTCGATACGAGCGCGATAATGAGGCTGTTGCTCAGCGCCTCCATCACCTGCCGGTTCTGGAACAACGACCCGTACCATTTGAAGGTAAATCCGCTCCAGCTTGCATTCAGCCGCGAATCATTAAATGAAAAAACCATAATCAATATGATCGGAATATAAATGAACAGAAGCAGCAGGAACGAGTGGCAAGCCAACAGCGGGTGCTGCTTCGATGCGGATGCTGTCTTCATGCCCTCGCCTCCTTCGATGCCTCATATTTGGATCGGAGCGCCCGTTGGAACAATCCGATAATAATCAGGGCGCTGATGACGAACACCACCGACAAGGCAGAGCCGAACGGCCAGTTGCGCGCCCCGAGGAACTGGTTCTGAATAATATTGCTTAGCATCTGCGCCTTGGCGCCGCCCAAAATATCGGTGACCACGAACATGCCTGTCGTCGTGACGAACACGAGCACGCTTCCGGTCATAATCCCGGACCTCGTCTGCGGCAGCGTAATATGCCAGAATGCGCTCCAGCGGCCTGCCCCGAGATCGCTGGCCGCCTCCAGCAGCCGCTTGTCCATTTGCTCCAGAGCGACATAAATGGGCAGCACCATGAACGGGATGAACGTATACACCATCCCGAGCAGCACGGCTCCTTTGGTATACAGCATCTGGAGCGGCTCTTGAATCCATCCGACATCCAGCAGCACCTGGTTCACGATGCCCTGCGTCCGCAGCAGCAGCACCCAGGCATAGGCGCGAATCAAGAAGTTGATCCAGAACGGAATCGTAATGAGAATGAGCCACATCTTCTGCCGCCCCGGGCTCGCCTGGGAAATGTAATAGGCCAGCGGATAAGCGAGCAGCAGGCAGATCGCTGTCGTCACAAGCGAGAGCCATAGCGTATCCCAGTAAATGCCCAAATAGAGCGGGTCAAAAAAGCGGGCGTAATGTTCGAGCGTAAACGTAAATACGACATTGCCCAACTCGTCGCGTTGCATGAAAGATACGGCAAAGACCGCGATCATCGGCACGACGAGAAATATCGTCAGCCACAACACGACCGGCGCAATGATGCCGAAGGAGCG
Organism: Paenibacillus dendritiformis; assembly: GCF_015845845.1. Lineage (GTDB taxonomy): Bacteria > Bacillota > Bacilli > Paenibacillales > Paenibacillaceae > Paenibacillus_B > Paenibacillus_B dendritiformis_C. The sequence continues at coordinate 21,827 of NZ_LDIG01000205.1, read as the reverse complement.
TCTCATGGGCCGATAATCACCTCGTCTCTCGCGTTCCAATGAACGCCGACACGCTGTCCGATTTGCCAGGAACGGGTGTCCGTAAAATCAAGCACGGCCGTCACCGTTGTCTGTTCATTTTCCATATGAACAATCAATTTATGAATATTCCCCAAATAGACAATGTCCTGTATAATTCCTGCCTTGCGCGCCCCTTCCGTCTCCTCCGAGATGCGAATCTTCTCCGGACGGACGGCGAACATATTGTCTTCGTAGAACACGTTGTTCTCGCCGACGAACGTAGCGGCAAACAACGTCTCCGGGCGTTCGTAAATTTCTTTAGGCGCTCCCACCTGCTCGACGCGGCCGTTGTTCATGATGACGATCCGGTCGGACATCATCATCGCTTCTTCCTGATCGTGAGTGACATAGACAAACGTAATTCCCAAATTCCGCTGCAGCTGCTTCAATTCGCTCTGCAGGTTCTTGCGGAGCTGCAAGTCAAGCGCGCCGAGCGGCTCATCCAGGAGCAGCACCTTCGGCTTGTTGGCAATCGCCCGCGCAATGGCGACACGCTGCTGCTGTCCACCGGACAACTGATGCGGATATCGCGCAGCGAGCGGAGTCAGCTGTGTCAGCCGAATCGCTTCGGCAATGCGCTCACGCTGTTCCGCTTGCGGTATTTTTTTCATTTTCAGGCCAAATTGAATATTTTGCTCCACCGTCATATGGGGGAACAGAGCGTAATGCTGGAATACGAGATTCAGATCCCGTTTGTTCGGAGGCAATTGCGTCACGTTTACGCCGTCCAACCGAATCTCTCCTGCCGTAGGCAGCTCGAAGCCGGCAATCATACGCAAAATCGTGGTCTTGCCACAACCACTTGGGCCGAGCAGCGTTAGAAATTCTCCCTCATCAATCGTGAGCGACAAAGGATGTACTACGGGTTGCCCGGCAAAGTGCTTCTCCACATTTACCAGTTGTATCAAGAGCATCAACCCCTTATATCGTCAGCCTATCCACGGGATACGGCAAGCCGCTCCGGTCGGGACGACGCCGCCGCGAAAATCGGATAATATGCGATAAGAATGCATATGCGCATACCTTGTCCTCTTATCCATTAAGCAAAAAAAGCCATATCCGTTGGTATGGCTTCCCGTTCGTTCACGTTGGCGTTTTTGCATATCCAATATACATCGTTTTGCTTGGTGATACAACTATTTTTACGTAATTTCGACAAATGCATACATCCATCTTCAATGGATTGACTCATTTCATCCAGCTAAAGGACTCCCACCCACATTTTTGTAGCTTCGCGCAAAAGCCCCTCGCCCGTCCGCGAATCGCCGCGGCGCCGGGAAGGGGCCTTCCGTCTCTTCCGATCTTATTTCATTTCGAACAGGACCTGCACTTGCGCGCGCAGCTTCACCTGGCCGCCTTGAGGAGCGGAACCGGCAGCGTCGGCGGCGGAAGCGTTCATCATCGACAGCTTTTCGTTCATGACCCGCACCGGCTGCCAATCCGCGCCGGATTCCACAATCGCGAGCGCCGGTCCGACTTGGCGATTGGCCGCCTTGGCCAGCGCGCCGGCCTTGCTCGCCGCATGCTTCACAGCCTTTTCAAGCACCTGGGACTCGAAGGCGTCGCGCTTCTCGATATCGAATTGAATCTGCTGCACCCGCGTCGCGTCGGCTCCGGCTACCGCGTCCACCAGATTGCCCAGCTTCGCGAGGTCGCGGTACGTCACGCGAACGGCGTGGCGGGCTTCATAACCGACGACCTTCGGTTCGCTGTTCTCCGCGTATTTATATACCGGGTTGACGGAAAAATCGGTCGTTTTCACTTGAGTATCCGCAATTCCGTATTTCGTTAACACCTGCTTCGCCTTGTCGAATGCCGCAGCATTCAGCTTTTGAGCTTGCGCAGCCGTATCCGCCTTCGATTCCGTGACGATATCGACATAAGCAATATCCGGCGCAACCTCCAAGTCGCCTTGTCCCACAACCGTAATCGTGTTTCTGTCCATAATCGCAGCCTCCCCTGCCGCCTGTGCCGACTGTGGAGCGGCGGCTCCCCATGCGCCGAACAGCAATGTGCCGACGACGACGGCTGCCACCGCCGTCCGCCGCCACTTCCGTCCATGTGCGTTCAGATTCATCATCCCATACCCCTCCATCGCTTATATTGGTAAGTTTATCAACTTGCTTACGTTTTAAACGAGGAGATGACCAAATAGGTTGCACCCGCGCATGAATTATTTTCCGAACAGCCTGACTGTCCTTCATGTAGGCAACCGCTTTCGACTAGACGGGCTAAATGATTTTCATTGTCATTTGATGTAACTTGTGTTACATTCTAGTTGTAATTATTCTATTTGTTGAAAGAGGAGGTAATTTCTGTTGTTTACGCGTAAATGGACGAAACGTGTCGCCGCAATCGCTATGGCAGTCAGTCTCCTTTCCCCCGCCACCTTGTTCGCGCAAGGTTCCGGCCCACACGACTGGAATCAGCAGAATGCACCTGAACGCGGGAGCTCCCAGATCTACATAAAGAACGTGGTTCCATTTAACGGCACGGCCATCTACCACTGGACGGCCACCTTCGAGACGACGACCCACTATCAGATTCCGAACGATATCGACATTCCGAAGGACAGCCACCGGAAAAATATTTTGGTCTATCTGACAACTGAGAAAAATACCGGGAACAATACCGAATTCGATGTCGAGCTGGAACGGTACTATCCATGGTCCGGCTGGATCAGGGAAGATACCAAGACGGGGTATGTCGGCTGGACCGCGGACGAAGTCGCCTTCAAGGGCATCAAGGATGGCGAGAGATACCGCATCCGCATCCGGGGCAATGTGAAGGGCACCGCCGATGTGTTCAGCCAATGGTAAGCCTGGGCTGTATATGGCACAGGACCTGAGCATGATGCTCAGGTCCTGTCTTGGTTCCGGCCCCGGAACAACGCGGCGCGTGCCGAGAGGCGCCCGGTTCGCCGGACAATCGGTATGGAGTCGGGCGGCCATCTCTTACGCCGCTCGTGTATCATCTGCCTTATGCCTACAAGCGGCACGCAGGTCCAATTAGTTTTCCAACTCTTCCTTGCTGACCAAGGATACTAAAGCGCTTACAGCCTGTTCTGCGTCCGCGCCATCCGCTGTAATGGTAATGGACGTGCCTGAGCCGATTGCAAGACTCATGATCCCCATAATGCTCTTCGCATTTACTTTTTTATCTTCCTTTTCCACGAAGATATCCGAAGAATATTTATTCGCTTCTTGAACGAACAAGGCCGCCGGTCGTGCATGCAATCCTGTCTTCAAACGTACCACAACTGGTTGTTGAGCCATGCGGATCATACCCCCTACATTTCCTGTATAGTTTACTAATCAATTCACGTTTACGCCATTTCCTTCAGTTTATCACATTATAGCATTTTAAACGATGGTACACTAGGAATAAAATTCATCCGTTTCTTATTCTTTCGGCCATCTCATCGATTTTGCGCAGCCGGTGATTGACTCCGGACTTGCTCACCTTCCCCTTGAGCATCTCACCGACCTCCTTCAGATTCAGATCGGGATGAGCCAGGCGAACCTCCGCGACTTCGCGAAGCTTGTCAGGAAGCTGCTCCAGTCCAATCTCCTTCTCAATCAGGCGGATATTCTCGATCTGGCGCACGGCCGCGCCAATCGTCTTGTTCAGATTCGCCGTCTCGCAGTTGACAATCCGGTTCACGGAGTTCCGCATATCCCGCATGATGCGGACGTCTTCGAACTTGAACAGCGCCTGATGCGCCCCGATAATATTGAGGAACTCAATGATTTTCTCGCCTTCTTTAATGTACAGCACGAACCCTTTTTTGCGTTCGATGAACCGGGCATTGAGCCGGAATTCATTGGCCAATTCGACAATAGCCTTGCAATGCTCTTCGTACATCGATGAAATCTCGAGATGGTAAGAGGATCCTTCCGGATTGTTAACCGATCCGCCGGCAAGAAATGCCCCCCGCAAATAAGCCCGTTTACAGCAATTGTTCGCGATAATCCGCTTATCTATTCCATCCGTGAACTGGAACCCTTCGGATACGATATGCAGATCATGCAGAATCTCCTGCACCTGGGAAGGAATGCGAACGATATACACATTATTTTTCTTCAAACGCATTTTTTTGCGCACCAGCAGCTCCGTATGCGCCTGATAGAACTTCTTGATGAACGTGTATATCCGGCGGGCAATCGCCGCGTTCTCCGTTGAAATATCCAGAATGACCTTGCGGTTCGAAGAGAGCTGCACGGAGCCGTTCATGCGCATTAACGCCGCCAATTCTGCCCGTTCACAGCATGCATCGGACTCCATTAACGTCAATTCTTTTTTCGTCTGCGCTGCAAAGGACATTCTCCGCTCACCTCTTTCGTAACATCCAATTCTCCACCAGCTGATAAATGTGATGGCTCAGCTTTTCCGCATCATGCCGCAAATAGGTGCGGAACAATACGAGGGAATCGGCGATCACCTTGTAACCTCTCTTCGTCACTTCATCCAAATCCAAATGCACTGCACGCGCCCCCTGCTCGGCGTAGCGGTCCTGCACTTGAGGCGGTATCTCCCCGTCGTTCACGATGACATAATCGAAAAGATTCTCGCCCACATGCTGCTGGATGGCTTCGAGATGGTCACTGACCTTATAATTATCCGTCTCTCCCGGCTGTGTCATGACATTGCAGACGAAGATTTTGACGGCATCCGACTCCTTGACCGCCTGTGCCAGCTTCGGAACAAGCAGCGTCGGGATAATACTCGTATATAGGCTTCCCGGACCGACCAGGATCGCATCCGCCTCCTGCAGCGCCTGTACGGCCTCAGGAAGCGCCTCCACCTGCTCCGGCTCGAGGAAGACCCGCTTGATGCGCTGGCCTGCCTGCGGTATGGCAGACTCGCCCTCCACAATGGTGCCGTCGGTCATCTCCGCATTCAGCACAATCGCCTGATTGGCGGCCGGCAGCACCCGCCCGCGCACGGCCAGCACCCGGCTCAGTTCACGGATGCCCGCGACGAAGTCGCCCGTAATATCCGTCATGGCGGCCAGGATCAGATTCCCAAGGCTGTGCCCAGCCAGGCCGGTTCCATTCGGGAAGCGGTATTTCAGCATCTCCGACAACGAGGGCTCCACATCCGCCAACGCCGTCAAGACGTTGCGAATGTCCCCCGGCGGCGGCATTTGCAGCTCTTGGCGCAAAATACCGGAACTTCCGCCGTCATCGGCGACCGTGACGATAGCCGTGATGTCAAGCGGCTTCTCCTTGAGGCCGCGCAGCATGACAGACAGACCGGTACCGCCGCCCATAACGACGATGCGCGGCAGCTCGCGCTCTTCTCCTATCCGCACTTCAGTATCCCCCCATCAATGCCGATCGCGTTCGGAATCCCGATGGCTTACGCGAACGACCTCCGTCTCGCTGGAACCGAGCGTGCGGCCCAAATATTCCGCGACGGCCACGGAACGGTGCTTCCCGCCAGTGCAGCCGATGCCGATGACGACCTGGCTCTTCCCTTCCTTGCGGTATTGGGGAAGCAGAAATTGAAGCAAGTCGAGCAGCTTGCTCAAAAATGCCTGCGTCTCCGGCCATTTCATAACATAATCATACACTTCGATATCTTGGCCGGTATGCGGGCGCAACTGCTCCACATAATGAGGATTTGGCAGAAACCGCACGTCAAAAATGAGATCCGCATCGATAGGAACCCCATATTTGAAGCCGAAGGAGGTGACGTTGACCGACATGCGGTTCTGATCGGCCTGCGTGAACCTCGAGACGATGCGTTCTTTGAGCTGCGCCGGCTTGAGACTGCTCGTGTCAATCACCTGATTGGCCCAGCCCTTCAAATCCTCCAGCAGCTTGCGCTCCATCTTGATGCCTTCCAGGGGCATGCCGTTCGGCTTCAATGGATGGCGGCGCCGGCTCTCCTTGTAGCGTTGGACGAGGACTTCATCCGTCGCATCCAAGAACAAAATTTCACAATTAATTGTATAATGTTCTCTAATATAATTCAAAGACTCCGATAAGGCCGTGAAAAACTCCCGCCCGCGCAAGTCGATAACGAGCGCGACCTTTCCGATTTTCCCTTTGGACTGCTCAATCAGCTCCGCGAATTTGGGGATTAGCACAGGAGGCAAGTTATCTACGCAAAAAAATCCGAGATCCTCCAGGCTTTGTACCGCTATAGTCTTGCCTGCACCGGACATCCCCGTAATGATGACTAATTTAGCAAGCGCTGCCGTTTCTGTTGAATCGATCATCGTTCGTCCTCTCCCTTACCAATGCCGATTACGAACGCAAGAACAATCCAGCCGCACCAATCATACCTGCATCATTGCCTAGCTCAGCCGGCACGATCGATACGCCGCGCGTAACCGGTTCAGGTGTTAGCTTCATGAACGTCTCCCGGATTTGCTCGAACAAGAACTCGCCGGCCTTCGACAAGCCGCCGCCGATAATGAACCGCTCCGGATTCAAGGTGACCGCCACCGCAGCCATCGATTTGCCCAAGTAGAAGGCTGCGCGAGAGATAATGCGGACGGCCACCTCGTCACCGGCCTTCGCCGCATCGAACACATCCTTCGCCGCGATCTCCTCCAGCAGCGACAGGGACGTGCGATCGCCGCGCTCTACCGCATCCTTCGCCATGCGAATGATGCCGGTTGCGGAGGATACCGTCTCCAGGCAGCCCATCTTGCCGCAGCCGCACTGAATCGCTTCCAGATCCGGAATGACGGCGATATGGCCCAGCTCTCCGGCCATGCCGGAAAATCCTTGCACAATCTTCCCGTTGATAATAATTCCGCCGCCGACACCGGTACCCAGCGTATAGCAGACGCAATTGTCGACGCCTTTGCCCGCGCCGCTCCACGCTTCTCCCAACGCCGCCACATTGGCGTCATTGTCAATCTTGACCGGCTTGCCCAACCGTTCTTCCAATATGGCACGAATCGGCACATCCTTGAAGCCTACGTTGGGCGCCAACAAGATAACGCCTTCCTTCACATTCGTAAACCCAGCGACCCCTGCACCAATTCCAGCCACCTGGCTCCAATCGTAAGGAGACTCCTCCACGATCCGGCGAATATAGTTCTCAATGTTGTCTATGACGGTATCGGGGCCCTTGGCAACTTCAGTCGGACCTTCAAACGTTTGCAGCAGCCGGCCTTCCGTATCACAAATACCGACCTTGATAGCCGTTCCGCCCAAATCGACACCCACGTAGATTTGCTCAGACATGCGTCATCCACCTTTATACTTGTAATCGTATCCTTAATCGTATGTTACTTCAGTACCCACTATACGCGAACGCCGGAAACAGGTCAAGGCGTGCGCCGCCCGCCCGCAGGGGCGATCCGGGCCCTTCCCGGGCCGATTCCGCGCGCCCTTGGCCGCCAGCCCCGCGAGATCAAATACGGAGCCCGCAGGCTCCGTCTCGACGATGAAATTGTTGCAAAAAATCTACTTATCTCGCGACCGGGAAGCCTCGCCACCGAATGGGGGAAGTCCCGGTCACACAGAACGGTTATCCCAAAGTCGTGCTCCAGTCATGAACCATGCTGCCTTCCAGGAATTTCTCGCAATCCAGCGCCGCCTGACAGCCGGAACCGGCCGCGGTAATCGCTTGGCGGTACTTCATGTCCTGCACGTCGCCGGCCGCGAAGATGCCCGGAACGCTCGTCTCGGTCGTGCCCGGCTTCACGATTACGTAGCCTTGCTCATTCAGCTCCACCTTGCCGCGCAGGAAATCGGTGTTCGGCTTATGCCCGATCGCCACGAACAAGCCGTCGGTCTCGATGACTTCCTCTGCGCCCGTGTCGTTGTTGCGCACTTTGAGGCCGGTGACGCCCATGCCCGTCGACAGCACCTCCAGCGGCGTCCGGTTCAGCGCCCAAGAGATCTTCGCGTTTTCGCGCGCCCGGTCCTGCATGATTTTGGAGGCGCGCAGCTCGTCGCGCCGGTGCACGATCGTCAGCTCCGAGGCGAAGCGAGTCAGGAAGTTGGCCTCCTCCATCGCGGAGTCTCCGCCGCCGACGACGACGATTTTTTTGCCCCGGAAGAAGAAGCCGTCGCACGTCGCGCACGCGCTGACCCCTTTGCCGATATTATCCTGTTCTCCAGGAATGTTCAAATACTTCGCGCTGGCTCCGGTCGAGATAATGAGCGTCTCGGCCCAGATTTCCTCCAGACCTTCCCCCGTCAGCTTGAACGGGCGCTGCGATGTGTCAATGTCGGTCACCCAGCCGGTAACGAACGTCGTACCGAAGCGCTCCGCCTGCTTGCGCATGTTTTCCATCAGTTCAGGACCCATAATCCCGTCCGGGAACCCTGGGAAGTTCTCTACATCGGTTGTCGTCGTAAGCTGGCCTCCCGGCTGCGGGCCTTCGATCACGAGCGGATTCAGATTGGCGCGCGCCAGATAGATCGCCGCCGTGTACCCCGCAGGTCCTGTTCCGATAACGACCGATTTATATACTTTCTTCTCCATATGAAAAGGCCTCCTTCACTATTAGAGGTTATTCAAAAAGTCCGCTTTTGACCCCAAAGTGATTCAGGGAGACAAGCAGCTTTCCGAACACGCCCGGTGATCAACTTGGGAAAACGCGTCTATTAATAAATGTTCTTCTCGGTTGTCTCTGCGCGGAATGCCTCTTCTATGCGCTTGGCATGCTTGGCGACCGTCGCCGCGGATACGGCGTACCGTTCCCCCGCTTCGCTGCGGGTGAGCGGATGGCCGAGCTTCTTCGCGACGATATACTCAATCGCCGCCGCCCAAGAGTCCGCCTTCGCGATGCGCGGCACTTCATTAGGATATGACCGACGGAGAAATTCAATCCAGAGCTTCTCCGCGTCATGCATCTGAATCATGTCGTACCGCCCGTTCATTCCGGTCCGAATCGCATCGATCACCTGCTCCCAGCCCGGTTCCCAGGTCGGGAGGCCGCTTCCCAGGTGATACCCGTCCACGAGCTGCTTCTTGCCGCCCAACTCCACTTCAAGCGCATCCTCTACGCCAAGCAGACGCAGCACATAGACGGTCAATTCCTTCACGTAGCCATCCTGCTCCGGATCGAGAAGCAGCCCCCGGAGCGCCTGCTTCGCCTCGTCATCATTAATGAGACTCATCGCCTGAAGCGCCTGCAGCTTCGTTGCGGAGTCGCCCGAGCGCAGCGCCCAGAACAGGGACGAGCGGACGAGCGGATCCGACTTCAACTGCCGCTCCCATTCGGCGGCCGTCCCCGGATCTCCGGCTTCATGCCGGATATTCCGTTCCGCTGCCGCGGACCGCTCATCCCGCCGTCCGGGGCGCGCCTTCCCCTCGTAAGGAATCCGGTAATGATAGCTCGGCATCGGATCCGGAAGACCTCCCTCGCGCCGCTGGAGCAGCTCCAAGTAATACGAGCCGATGCCGCTCTCCGGATCGAGGCGCCGGCAGGCGGCCCACCAGCCGGCCGCTTCATCGTACCGGCCGAGATGGCAGGCCGCCACCGCCGCGCAATGATAGACGCCCGGCTCGGGAGGCGATCCGGTCGCGAGCAGGCGCCGCAGATGGCGGTAAGCCTCCTCATGCCGACCGAGGATGCCGAGCGTGTTCGCCAGCTTGAAGGCCGGCTCCCGATGGAACGGCTGAAGCTTCGCCAGCCGCTCCATCAGCTCCCGCTCCTGTTCGGCCCGCCCGGCCTGGCGCTCGAATATGGCCAGATTGCAAAGGGCATGCATATGTCCGGGATCCAGCGCGAGCACCTGGTGAAGCATCTCGCGGGCGTCCTTGAATAAGCCCATATAATAATAGGCAAGCGCCAGATTGTTCCGGGCAGGCAGATCGCCGGGATTCGCCTTCAGCAGCCGCTCCAGTATGCGGCCCGCCTCCACGAAACGCCCTTCTTCCATCATCCGCCGGGCTTCCTGATGCTCGGCTTCCTGCCCGCTCCGCGCTTCCCGGGCTTGTCCGGGCAGAGACGCCAACTCGCCGCTTCCTTCGGACTCCGCCGCCCGGCTCAATGCGGCAGCGGCTTCCTTCAAGCCTCTGGCCGCTTCTTCGAGGGCGGCCGCATTGGCGGGCGGCCTGGCTTCCGCGTACGATCCGGGCCGGTTCATCTCGTCATGAAGCATTTCCTTCATTTCCAGCGCCTCGCTGCGGTATGCCCCCTGGGGATCCAGCGCCAAGTAAATATCAAGCGCGGCCTCCGCCTCCTGATAGCATTCAAGATAAGCGAAATTATTCGCCATATAGTAATAGCATTCACTCATGGATGGATCGAGCTCGTTCACAATATGGCGGAGGATGAGATTTGACTCCTCGAAGCGCCCGGTCTCTGCCAACGCTCCAGCCAGATTGCACTGGTGAATCGCATCGCCGGGTTCGCATTCGGCCGCTCTGCGGAAATACCGCAATGCCTTGTCATATTGCAGCCGATCCAATAATTTAACCGCGCGATCGGAATACGCGGCCGCATCTACCGGGAACATCACGACATTGCCATTCGCGTCCGCGTTGTCCCTGCCGGTTCGATGTGGCTTCTCTCCTGCCATCGCCAAGGCACCTCCTGCCGCATCATCGTTGTATACATAACCTTCAGTATATCATAATGACGCGCCTTCCCCCACCCCTTCGTTGAGGCGTCCGGAGCCGAAGGCGACTGGCTTTCTCTTGATCGATTGAGGAAGACGGGAGGCTGGAAGTGGCCGGGTGCGGCTCCGCCCGAATCGGCGCCCTGACGCCGGTGCACCCCAATTCGCGTTGCCTAGGGCTTCTTTTCCTTATACACTGTTTTTCCATGGCTTACGCACCTCCAGACGAATCCGCCTCCTGCACGCCAAAAAGCGGCCCCCGCTCCTCGCACTCAAGGAACAGGCGTCCGCCCATGAAGGTGCTTACGATTCAGTTGGAGTCTTGATCTTGCCGTGCGCGTTATAGGTATCGCGGCGCGGCCCTTGATGCCGGCACCGCAGCTCATTCAACACCTGCGTGAACGGCAGCTTCCGCTCGCGCAGCAGCACAAGCAAATGGAAGATCAAATCGGCAGCCTCGCCGGTCAATTCTTCATTATCGCCGTTTTTGGCGGCAATAAGCACCTCGGCGCTCTCTTCGCCGAGCTTTTTCAATATTTTATCGATTCCGGAATCAAATAAATAGGTCGTATAAGCCCCTTCGGGCCGCTCCTCCTCCCGCTCGGCGATCACCTGCTCGAGCTCCGTCAGGACCGGGTACAGATCGGCGGTCCGTTCCCGTTCTGCTGCATCCGCCCCTCCCCTCAATGCCTCCAGCGTCTCCGGCCCTTCAGACCCCGGAGCCGTTTCGCTGCGATCTGCGTCGAAGCAGGTATATGTCCCCGTATGGCAGGCGGGACCGTTCGGGATCACCTGAATGAGCAGCGTATCCCCGTCACAATCGGCAGCCATCTCGACAATGCGCTGCGTGTTGCCGCTGGTGGCGCCTTTATGCCACAGCTCCTTCCGGGAGCGGCTCCAGAAGATGGTCTCCCCCGCCTCGCATGACTTCAAGAGCGACTCGCGGCTCATATAGGCCATCATCAGCACCTCCCGGGTGCCCGCATCCTGCACGATCGCCGGAACGAGCCCCTGCCCGTCCCAGCGGATGCGATCCGCCAACGCCGCCCCGTAGGCGCTCAGCCCGGCCGTCCTTCCCGATTCTGTCATCGCACATTCACCCCTTGCTGGCGCAGTGTTTCTTTGACTTCCTGTACCGAGACTTCTTTATAGTGGAAAATGGAAGCCGCCAATGCCGCATCCGCCCCGCCCTGCTGGAACGCCTCCAGGAAATGCTCGGCACGCCCGGCGCCGCCGGAAGCGATCACCGGGATGCCGACCGCGTCGGACACGGCGCGGGTCAGCCGAATATCGAAACCGTCCTTCGTCCCGTCCGCATCCATGCTCGTCAGCAGTATCTCGCCGGCACCCAGCTTCTCGGCCTCCCGGGCCCATTCCAGCACGCGGAGACCGGTTGGCGTGCGTCCGCCGTGAATATAGACCTCCCATTCGCCCCATTCCTCACGGTAGCGGGCGTCCACCGCGACGACGATGCACTGCGAGCCGAAGCGGCGCGCCCCGTCGCGAATAAGGGACGGCTGCTGCACCGCGGCCGTATTGATTCCGATCTTGTCCGCGCCCGCGCGCAAAATCCGCATCATATCATCGACGCGTCCGATGCCGCCGCCCACGGTGAAGGGAATCGAGATCTCGGCCGCCGTCTGCCGGACGACCTCCACCATCGTGGCCCGGCCCTCCACCGAAGCGGAAATATCGAGAAAAACCAATTCATCTGCGCCCTCCCGATCATATAGGGCGGCCAGCTCCACCGGATCGCCGGCATCGCGCAGCTGCACGAAGTTAACGCCCTTGACGACCCGCCCGTCCTTGACGTCGAGGCAAGGGATGATTCGTTTGGCTAACATGTGCATTCCTCCATTCCTCGCAGGCATTCGTTCTCCATGAATGAGCATCGGTACTGTCCATTCCTCAGCCCCTTGGCCCAGGCCAAATCGGCCGCCGGCATGTTATAGCGGCGTCTGACGACCGCCGCTTCCGGCCCCTTCAGCCAGCCGGACCGCCTCCTCCAGGCGTACGCTCCCGGTATACAACGCCTTGCCGATAATGGCGCCGCCGACGCCGTCCTTCGCCTGAGCGGCCAGCGTCTCCACATCCGCCATGCTGCTGACGCCGCCCGAGGCGATGACCTGCTGGCCGCAAGCCCGGGCCAACGCCGTGATCGCCTCCACATTCGGCCCCCGCATCATGCCGTCGCGGGTAATATCGGTAAAAATGAACGTCTTCGCGCCCGCTTCGGCGAGCTGGCAGGCCAGCGCTTCCGCCTGCACCTCCGACGTCTCGAGCCAGCCGCGCGTCGCCACATAACCGTCGCGCGCATCGATGCCGATCGCGACATGGGCGCCGTGCCGGGCCAGCACGTCTTCGACGAACGCGCGATCCTCAATCGCGGCCGTGCCGAGAATGACCCGCGCCACGCCCGCTTCCAGCAGCCGCTCCACATCCGCTCGCGTCCGCAAGCCGCCGCCCACCTGCACCGGCACGCCGACGGTGCGGGCGATCTCCCCGATGAGCCGGTCATTGACCGGGTGCCCGGCCTTCGCGCCGTCCAAATCGACGAGATGAATCCAGGAAGCGCCCTCCCGCTCCCAGCGGCGAGCCACATCGAGCGGGAAATCATCATAAACCGTCTCTTGGCCGTAGTCTCCCTGAACGAGCCGCACACAGCGTCCTCCCCGGATATCGATGGCCGGATAAATTGTAAATGCCGTCATACGGTTACCCCCCTTGTCACTGGAACCCCTTGTGCTTCCGTGCTCACATCGTTCCTCCCTTCGGATGCAACACCCGCACGCGCTCCCGCTGCCCCGCCAATCCTGCAAAAGTATAGTTTTGTTTTTTGGGGCAAGCCTATTTGACGCCAATCCTGCAAAAATAAATCATTTTTCCCATATATTTCGCAATCCACCCTTTATATCACGAAATTGATGCAACGCTGCAGGAATTTCTTCTTTTCACAACAGAAACTAGTCAAAAAACTGCACTTTTGCAGCTTTCGCCCATCATCGCCCCCACTGCGCACTGTTCCTGCTCATGCCTCGCGCTTTTCCTTGCTCTCGCCTACGCCTCGCCTCTCCTTCTCCTCGCCTGCTCCTTCGGCGACAGACTCTTCGGCAAGGGAGTGTCTTTGCAACAACTGAGCCTTTTCGATCCCGGATCGCTAGATCAATCCCGGGCCGCTCGCGGGCCCTCGGCCAGACGGAGGAACCGCTCCAGCAGCAGCCGGCCGACTTCTCCGCTCTTCTCGGGATGGAACTGCATGCCGTACAGGCGGCCCCGGCCGACCATCGCCGTCACCGCATGGCCTCCGTACTGGCAGACGGCGATCACGTCCTCCTGCTTCCCGGCCAGCACATGGTACGAGTGGACGAAGTAGACATGCCCTTCCTCCAGCCCGGCCGTCAGCGCATGATCCGCCTGCCGCCATTGGAGCCGGTTCCAGCCCATATGCGGCACCTTGTAAGGGCCGCCCTCGAAGCGGACGACCCGGCCGGGCAGAAGCCCGAGTCCGGCATGGCGGCCATGCTCTTCCCCTTCCTCAAAGAGCAGCTGCATGCCGAGGCAGATGCCGAGCGCCGGCTTGCCGGCCTGCACCGCCTCCGTGAACGCCCGGCCCAGGCCGGACGTCTGCAGCGATTCCATCGCATCGCCGAACGCGCCCACGCCGGGCAGAATAATGCCCTCAGCCTCCGCCAGATCCCCGGGCTCGCGGCAGATGACCGCTTCATAGCCGAGGCGCTCCACCGCCGTGCTGACGCTGTGCAGATTTCCCATACCGTAATCCAATACCGCAATCATCGCTTACAGCACTCCCTTGGTGGACGGAACGCCCTGCACGCGCGGATCGATCGCGGTCGCTTCATCCAAGGCCCGCCCGAGCGCCTTGAACACGGCTTCGATAATATGGTGCGTGTTCTGCCCGTAATGAACGATAACATGGAGCGTCATGCGGCTCTCCAGCGCCAGCTTCCATAGAAATTCATGCACCAGCTCGGTATCGAACGCCCCGACCCGGGCGGCCGGATAGACCGCGCGGTGCTCGAAGTGAGGCCGGTTGCTCAGATCGATGACGACTTGGGCAAGCGCCTCGTCCATCGGAACGAACACCGAGGCATAGCGCCGGATGCCCGCTTTATTCCCGAGCGCCTCGCGCAGCGCCTGGCCGAGACAAATGCCGATATCCTCCACCGTATGGTGGTCATCGATGTCCGTATCCCCCTTCGCCTGGACGGCGAGATCGAACTGGCCATGCTTCGCGAACAGGTCCAGCATATGGTTCAGGAACGGCACGCCCGTCTCCAGGCGGCTCGTGCCGCTTCCGTCTACCTTGAACGACAGCTGTATATCCGTCTCATTCGTTGTGCGGGCAATGGCCGCTTCCCGCGCTTGCAATCCATATTCCATTGATCGTTCCGCCCTTCTTCTCGTATATGCTGTATTGCGGTATCGACGCCGGGAAGCTCTCCCTGTCCCGGCAGCCGGCGTTCTATTCCTTCATCTGCCCGAGCCGGATTCCGATCGCGCGGGCATGCGCCTCCAGACCTTCATGGCGGGCGAGCTCCATAATCCGCTCCCCGTCGCGCTGCAGCGCCTCCCGGCTGTACCGGATCAGACTCGACTTCTTCATGAACATATCAACGTCGACCGGCGAAGAGAAGCGCGCCGTGCCATTCGTCGGAATGATATGGTTCGGACCGGCGTAATAGTCGCCCACCGGCTCAGAGCTGTACTCGCCAAGGAAGATCGCGCCGGCATTCTCGATAGCGCCTACCCATTCCATCGGGTCGGACGTCACAATCTCCAGATGCTCCGGCGCGAGCCGATTGACCAGCTCCACGCCTTCCTTCAGCCCGGGCACCACCACGATCGCGCCATACCCTTCCAGCGACTTGGCCGCGATATCCCGGCGCGGCAGCGTGGCGAGCTGGCGGTCCACCTCGGCAGCCACCGCCTCCGCAAGCTGGCGGGAGTCCGTGACGAGCACGGCGGACGCCATCCCGTCATGCTCGGCCTGGGAGAGCAGATCGGCCGCCACATAGGCCGGCGTCGCCGTCGCATCCGCCAGGACGACAATCTCGGAAGGTCCGGCGATGCTGTCGATATCGACCGCGCCGTACACCTCGCGCTTCGCCAGGGCGACATAAATATTGCCGGGCCCGCAGATTTTGTCGACCGGGGCGACCGTCTCCGTGCCGTAAGCCAGGGCGGCGATCGCTTGCGCCCCGCCAACCCGGTAGATTTCCTTCACGCCGGCTTCCGCCGCCGCGACCAGAATATGCGGATCGATGCCGCCCTGGCCGCCGGTCGAAGGCGGCGTAACCATGACGATCTCGGGCACGCCCGCGACCTGAGCGGGGATGACGTTCATCAGCACGGACGAAGGATAAGCCGCGCTCCCGCCGGGCACATAGACGCCGACTCGCTTCAGCGGCCGCACAATTTGCCCCAGCAGCGTGCCGTCCGGCTGGAAATCCATCCATGACGTCCGCTTCTGCTTCTCGTGGAAGGCGCGGATATTCGCGGCCGCCTCGCGCAGGGCGGCGAGGAAGGCGTCCTTCACCTGCCCGTAGGCCGCCTCAATCTCCTCCGATGCGATGCGAAGCTGTGCGGAAGCCAGCTCCATCCGGTCGAACTGCCCGGTATAACGGAGAACCGCCGCATCCCCCTCCTTCCGCACATCCCGAATAATCGCCTGAACCGTCTCCAACTGCTCCCGCGTTCCATAATCCGCCTTACGCTCCACACGCCAATCCGCTGCTTCGATAATCCGCATGCTGCTCTCCCGTCCTCTCCTCAAATCTATCGCAGGCGTCCGGCGCGTCGCCGGCCCTTCCGGCGGCGGGTCGGATCGACCGCGATCCTGCCGTTCTCTCTGTCCTTCATATATCTCTTGCAATCAACCTGCTATCTGTATAAATCTATATCATTCCGCCATAGATCCGCTCGAAGAAGCACGAAGCGGACGGCGACAGTCCGCACCTCCTATAACTGGGGAGGCACGACGCGCTGTATCCGGTCGCATAGCTGCTGAATCGCTTCGTTCTTCATCCGGTAGCTGACCCGGTTCGCAATCAGCCGGCTCGTAATGCCGAACATCTCTTCCAGCTCCACCAGCCCGTTCTCCTTCAACGTTTTGCCGGTCTCGACCATATCGACGATCCGATCCGCCAGCCCGATTAACGGAGCCAGCTCGATCGAGCCGTTCAGCTTAATCACTTCCACCTGCTGGCCCTGCTCCCGGAAATACTGCGAAGCGACATTGGGGTACTTCGTCGCGACCCGCAGATGAATGGATGGCTTCCAGGACGGAAGGCCAATCACCGACATCCGGCAGCGGGCAATGCCGAGATCGAGCAGCTCATAGACATCCTTGTTCTCTTCCATGAGCACATCTTTGCCGGCGATGCCGACATCCGCCACTCCGTATTCGACATAAGTCGGAACGTCGACCGGCTTCGCCATGATGAACTGCATCCGCGCTTCCGGCACGTCAATGATCAGCTTGCGGGAATCCTCCTCGTCCTCGGGGACCGGCAGTCCCGCATCGCGAAAGAGCGTGGAAGCCTGCCTGTAGATTCGGCCCTTCGGCATGGCCACCTTCAACCAATCCTGCATCGTATCCCTCCTGTCTTTCATGCGGGCGGCGAGGCGAAGCGGAATTCCCGCTTCCGGCCTCATTCCCGCCATCTTGCCTGCGTCACGATTGCGTAAAGGTGAGCACTTCGCGGTAACGGCCACCCTGCGGCTGGCCTTCGGCTTCCGCTCCGTCCCGGGATGTCCTTCCCGCCGCGTCGCCACCCAGCAGCCGGGTAACGGCGATCACGCCTGCCTCCCGCAGCCGGGCCGCTTCCGCCAAAGCGTCCGCCCGCCTGGCCGCCTCATATTGAATCAGCACCGGCTTCGCCTGCTCCTCTTCGTTCCCGCCAGGCCGGGACAAGGCATCCATAATGCGCGTCGTCTTGAGCGCGAAGCCCGTCGCCGGAGCAGGACGGCCGAATTGCTGCAGCAAATGATCGTAACGCCCGCCGCTCATGATCGGGAAGCCCATATCTGCGGCATATCCTTCAAAAATGGTGCCCGTATAATAAGAAAAGTCCCCCAGCATCGTCAAATCAAGCAGCAGATGCTCTGCCGCCCCGTACGCCTCCAGCACTTCCCATACCTGCTCCAGATGAGCAAGCGAAGCGGCCATCTCCGGCGTCCCGGACAGCGTGCGCGCCTGATCCAGCACCGCGCGCCCGCCCCGTAGCTGCAGCAGCGCCTCCAGCCGCTCGCTCCGCTCGGCATCCAGCCCGAGCAGGCTCGCCTGCGCCCGGTAGCCGACCACGTCGCGCTGAATCAGCAGGTGCTTCAGGCGCAGCTGGCTCTCCTCATCCCCGGGCAGCGCATCCTCGAACAAGCTCTGCACATATCCGTGATGGCCGAGCGCCACCTTGAAGCTCTCGATTCCCGAGGCCTTCAAGCAAGCGATGGCCAGCGCGATTACCTCCGCATCCGCCTCCGGCGAACCGTCGCCCGCCAGCTCCGCGCCCGTCTGGAAAAACTCGGCCTCCCGCCCCGCTTCATCTTCCATCGCGCGGAACACATTCGCATGATAGGACAGGCGAATCGGGAATGGCTCCTTGCCGAGCAAGGAAGAGACGACGCGCGCGATCGGCCCCGTCATGTCCGAACGCAGCACCATCGGCGTTCCGCGCTGGTTCAGCAGCTTGAACAGCTTCTGATCGGAGGTGGCGCTGGCCGTTCCTACCGTGTCATAAAACTCCATCGTCGGGGTAATAATTTGCGCATATCCCCAGCACTCCATCGTATGGAGCACCTTCCGCTCGATTTCTCTTAGCTTGCGAACCGCTTCCGGCAAATAATCCCGCACGCCGGACGGCTTCTCGAACATTCTCGGCTTCGACATGGACTCACCCCGCATTGATAAGCATTTTACTTTAATATGGTACAGTACTACCAAGTTAATTTATTAGCAAAATGAAGTAAAAATTTAAAGGTAATATTATCACGGATCAGCGTCATCGTCAATCCCTAAGCGCTCTTCTTCAACACTGCCGCACACGGCAAAAAGACCGCCTGCGACGGCAGACGGTCTTGATGTTTCCTTATGCGCTTGTGCCCGGGGTGATGGATCCCGATTTTTGCCGCGGCGCCCGCTTCGCCTTGAAGCTGCGCGGGACGGCGCCGAATCCGATCCAGGCGAACGGGATAAAGCGGAATGCGGCATAGACGACGAGCCAGGACAAGCCGAGCGCGACGGCATAGCCTCCCGCGATATACAGCATATACGCCAGCGAGCCGCCTCCATGCCAAGCATATTTGCGGTACAAGGCAAGGAACACGGGATGCAGCAGGTAGATGCCGAAGGACAGATCCCCCAGCTGCACAAGAGCTTTGCGAAGCCAGTCCGGCAGCTTCCGTTCCAGGAAAAAGGCGAGCTGCATCAAGACGATGGCGGATGTGAGCGTATGGAAGTTCCACAGCAACTCATAGACAAGCGAGTTGGTCCATTCGTTGGTCGAACGCGACCAGAACCAGACCTGTACATGAAGCATGGCGAACAGCAGCCACGCGCCCCACAGCCCAAGCGACCCGATCCGGTAGCGGAGCGGATTGCCCTTCTGCCCGAGCGAAGTCAGCCACGGCCGAATTTTCTCGTAGTTCAAGCCGACATAGGCGCCCAGGAAATAATAGCTGACATAAGACAGCGAGATGCTGCCTTTATTGACAATCTGGAGGTCATACTTGTTCCAGAGCACGAAGCCCCACTGCAGCAGCAGCCCGAGCGGAATCGACCACGCCAATATCGTCTTGGAACGGAACAGCTTGAGCATCAACGGGAACAAGATGTAGAATTGAATGCTGATAAAAACAAAATATAAGTGCGTATAAGCCGATCCGGTCAATATCTTCGTGAAAAAGGAATACACCGTATCCTCGAAGCCGCGGGTGCGGTAATACATCATATGCTGCATCAGGAAGTACCCTATCGATGCCACGATATACGGAATTATCACGTACAACAACCGGTTCCGGTAGAACTTGCCCAGCACGGCGGGCTCCAGCTTGTCCCGTCCGCCATAGTTGTAGAACAGAACGAAGCTGCTCAACAGGATGAAGGTCGGCGTCCCGTATTTGAAAAAGATGTTGAAAAAGTTATACAGATAATACCAGTTCGAATCAACCATATCTACCGTCGCCTGCGAGGTCGAATGCACGCTGATGACGCCAATCATGGCCAGCGCCCGCACAATAGGAATGGCAGTAATGTGCTCTTTGCGGCTCATTGTCCTTCCTTTCCGACACCTGCCGGCCGGCAAGCATCTGAACAGGCAGGCGCGGCCAGTCTCGCATCGACCGGCAGCGCCTGCTCCTAAAATGATGAATGATTGCAGGTTATGAAATGAAAAACATTTACAACATAACATTATATGTCAAAATTCGACTAACCTCAACCGAAAACATCGCTTTTTAGTGGAAGATTCGACTAGTAAAGTTTACGCATGGCGGTATATTATATGCCATTATCCGAATATTGCCCCGGGAACAACTCGATGCTGCGATCCGCATCTCTCATCTTATAGCTCAAACGGAAGTGATGATTTAAATCGTTGAGCGCAACATACCATTTTCCGTTCTTCACGATAGGAGGGACAGACATCATCAGCTCAGCGCCGTTCCAGGTCACGGTTCGGCTCGGTTTGACGGGGGCCACCTTCGTATGCGCGCCCCCGTTGCGCATCTGCTCGATCAGCTTCGGCGTCGCAATCTGCTGATTCCCCGCATTGATTCGGAATCCGTTCCGGTTGTTCCGCCCGTTGATCCCGGGTCGAACCGTGAACGTAATCGGGATATCCAGCTCGCGGCAAATCTCCAGCACCTTGCTGTTATAGGCGCCGAACGGGAACGCCAGCAAGCTGTGCGTATTGCCCAGTTCCTGCTTCAGCACCTTCTCCGCCGTGGCCAGATCGCGGCGAACCCGCTGCTCATATTCCTCTTCGGTCTCCTTGCGGTCTTCTTTCTTCAGGTACCGCTTCCAGGTCAGCATCGGGCGGAGATAGCCCCGTTCATTCACCGGGCGGTACTCATGCGATTGGAAGGTATGGCTGTAGAAGCTCATCCCGTGCTGCTTCATCTCCCGCATTTGCGCCCAGGTCAGCTTCTTGTGCTTGGACTGCTTCGGATTGTCAATCGTCTCGACGATAACGAAGTTCGTGGCGGTCAGATGGTATTTCCGCAGCACCGGGTACACTTCCGTATAGAACGACTCGTACCCGTCATCGAAGGTAATCAGCACGGCATTCGGCGGGACGGGGGCGCCGTGCAGCATATAATCGATGTATTCATCCATGGTTATTACATGAAACCCGCTGCTCATCATCGCCTGAAGCTGCTCCTCGAACTGCTCCGGCGAGATAAACGTGACGTTGTCCGGGTTCTTCTGTACATTGTGGTACATGAGTACAACAACCTGATCCTCATAAAATACCGGATTATAATTCCATTGCGATTCCGGTCTCGTCGTCGGGAACAGCTGAAGCTCTTTTCCCTCATCGACGATATGTACGTCCACTCCGTATGCTTGCTGCAGCGCATCAGCCGAGATATACCATTCTCCGCCCGCCTGAAGCGCGTACTCGCCTTGGTCGGCTTGACCCTTCCAGACGAGAGGGCGGCTGACGATATCATTCCTGTCAATATCAATGAACAGCGCGACGCACAGCAGGGCAATCAGGAGCACCGCGCCTGCAGCACGTCTCATCCTCATTCCCTTCATCCTCTACACCATCTCTTTGTTGCACCTATCCAACATTAGTGCATTCCCTAATGCTTGTCATTTCTTACTTTTTTTATTTATCTAAAAAATTCCTGAATCCGTGAAAGGGTTACGATTAAGAGAACCAGCACTATCAGCTGTAACGAAAGGCGCAGAAAGCAGAGGCGATGACTCGATTCACTTGAAAAAGACATCACGAAACAAAGCTTCCCTTGTGCAAAGCTTGAACGGAAACATAGGTTCGCAATTGATTATCCCGACAAGATCCCGTAAATGCGCTGGAATGTCTGAAACCATGGACTATGTCTTCCGAAGCGGAGCTTCGTTTGTCTGGCATGCTCTACCATTCGAGAGGCCAGCCAGATCAGATTTTCGATGACCGTTTTGACCCGCCTGCGGCTGACTTTGTTTCGAAGTGGGGCGTCCGGTTCTTGAATGGAAATTTGCCCAAT
>NZ_LDIG01000204.1 GCF_015845845.1 Paenibacillus dendritiformis | reverse complement strand
CCGAAACAGAGCTAAACGGATTCAGCTAACGGGTTCTTACCGTCATCTGCAAAAGTTACGAACCCGCTGTGAGCATGTGTTTGCTGAAAGCAAAGTTGCGCATGGCATGGATCGTGCACGGAGCCGCGGACTCGACTGCATGCAAGAACAGGCGCTACTGACGGCGATCGTTCAAAATCTGAAAAGACTATGCCGGTTTGGGAAAAAGCGATCTCGAACTGGTATGTCGGCATGCCAAAAAACGAAATCCGTGATGACAGAGGCGTTGTCACGCCTACTCATTTCAGCGCTGGCTGAGTTGTTTTACTCGTTTTGCATGTCCATCAGACGGCTACAACTGCACTAATTCACCGGACTTTTAAAGTTGAAGCAACTTCGAATAATGATGTGTTTACAACTGTCGATTTGAATAATGTAAGTGTCGAACAATCTAATGAATTGGACTCGATGAAATTACCACTTATGACATGGGTTCAGTAAGAGATGGTATTTTCAGCGGCGGGGCAATGATAACGTACTTAGGGAAAACCTCTAGCGGTAAAGAGTTTAAATATATATATCGAACGATTTTTAGATGGGATAATCGGCCAATTAATTTTTATGTTGACACCATCAGTACAGCATGGCAAAGTCACACCACACGTGTAGATTATAGTGGATTATACCAGTATGATTATGGAAATAGTATTTTTGAGCCTGGTTTTTCATCGATTGATGTGAGTTCAGTTTATGGTACAAGAGGATACATTGATATTAACGACCATAATGATGGTCCCCACTACGGCTGGCTTCAAAATGAGGTCCGCATTCCTACTAGGCATGATCTAGAAACTGGAATGTTTGCCTCAGCTTATGGTCATTCTTGGCTCCCTGTAAATAACGTTACATTAAATATAGGTATAAAATATAGGTATAGCCGGAATTACATTTTCTGGTTTTGGTGATAAGTGGTATTGGGATAGCACTTTTACAATCGGAAAAGGACATTAATTAATAGTTTATAGAAGTTATTTTAAGCAAACCAGCCTCAGACCCTTACTCCGTCTGAGGTTCAACTGTCGACAGTGTGAAAAGAGGCCCCACAGGGCCTCTTTTCTCGTTCGCGATATCATTCGCGCATGTGGATATGATCGGCAGGTTACTGGAACTTGGGCGGTTCCTTCTTATGCTCGTCGATGACCGGCATCGTCCGGTACTTCTTCGTGCGCGCGAGCCGGACCGCTCCGTAGGAACTGGCGGCGCCGAGCGGGAGCAGCAGCGCAATCGCCACATATTGAGGCGTCGCGGTCCCTGCCACGACATAGGCAATAACGAGAACCATGAGCGGCGTGTAATCGAGATAGCGGACAAGCCAGTGCCGCCGTCCCCAACGGCTCTCCACGACGCCGAAGCAGATGAAGCCGGCAATAATCAGCGCGGCGAACAGGAAGGAATTGGTTATCCAGCCGAGCGTCCTGGCGAGCAGGGCCAGTCCAATGATAATATAGCCTGCGAACCCTACCGGGGTGAACATCATAATCGAATCATTCCTTTATCTTCAGTATGGCGGATGCTGCTTCAGAGCAAATCAATGACGGCGCGCGGGCAGCGGTCCGGCTTCACCGCCGGAGAAGGCTCGAGCTGCCGCTTCTGCCGAAGCGTCTCGTAGTGTTGACTCAAATCATGGAACCAGCGGTCGATCGTCTCCCTCGATTCAAGCAGTTCGCCGAGTCCATGCTCGATGAAGAAGTCGCAGTTCTCCTCCTCCTGCCCCGGAATCGGCGCATGAAAGAGCATCGGGATGCCCTTCATCATCCCTTCCGTGCAGGTCATGCCTCCCGGCTTCGTAATAAGCAAGTCGGAAGCGTCCATCAGCATCGATACTTCCTGCGTGTAACCGAATATCCGGATATTCGGATGCTGGAAGATCGGATCCTGTTCGATCCGGTGCATCGCCTTCTCATTGCTTCCCATGCAGAGGAGAAGCTGAATCTGGTCCCGGTACTTCGTCATATAACGCAGCAGCTCCTCGTCCAGAGCGAGTCCCCAGCCTCCGCCCATCAGCATGACGGTCGGGAGCGGCTTCAGGCCGAGCCGCTGCTGCGCTTCCGCTTGCGGACAGCGCTGCCAGAACTTCGGGTGGACGGGAATGCCGGTAACGATGATATGCTCGGGGGAAATGCCCCGTTGGATCAGCTTCTGCTCCACCTCGGGTGCCGAGACGAGATATTTGCTCACTTCCGGGGTGATCCAGGTGCCGTGCGCATCATAGTCGGTTATCAGCGTATACAAAGGAATGTCGAATCCGGCCCGCTTCAGGCGGGAGACGACGATATTGGGAAACGGATGAGTGCAGACGATGGCATCCGGCCGCAGCTGTCTGATAACATGAGAAGCTTGCGTATAGAATATGCGATGCAGAGCCGATTGCGTAACCCGGTTCAATGATTTTTTATATTGCTTGCGGTAGAGCAGGCCGACCAGCTTCGGAGATACGCTCACCGTCTTGCGATAGGCCGCAAAAATTAAGGGAGCGACCGTTGGGTTCAAAAATTTGCCCAGCTCCATGACGCGGGTCTGCACTTCCGGCGCCAACTGCCTAATCCCGACGGACAATGCATAGGCTGCCTGCGTATGTCCGGTTCCGAAGCCTTCGGACAACAGAAGAATTCTTTTCTTTCGCATATTCTCACCTACCCTCATTATAACCGGAAAATGAAAAGGAAGCATCTTATTGCATACGGAAATGTCAAGGGGCAGACGCGGTCCCGGAAGCTGTCAAAGTTGAAAACAGGGCCGATTTATGCTATGTTCAATATTATAAAGGAAATGACCGAAAAATTATATTGGTCATTTAGTCATATCAGCCTCCCGTCGGGGGGAAGGAGGCGGAGTACATGTCCGTTGACCGCCGTAAGCTCATCGTAGATGCGGCTGCCCAATCCTTTGCCTTGTTCGGCTATAAGGCGACCACGATGGATCAAGTCGCCAAGATTGCCAAGGTAGGGAAGGGGACAATTTACACGTTCTTCACGAACAAGGAAGAACTCTTTGATGAAATTTTACAACAGTTAATTATGGAAATGAAAGGGATTGCCGACCGAGAAATTCAGGAAGACAAGCCTTTCTTCGACAATCTGTATCGCGTTCTTGATCGGGTGCTTGAATTCCGGGGCCGTCATGAGCTGGCCATCAAGCTCTCGCAGGAAGTTCGAGACTTGGGCACGCCGATGGCCCGCGAGGCGATTCAGAAGCTGGAGAACGAGCTGCTCACCTACATTGAGCGCCAGGTGCGCTTCGCCATGGAGAAGGGCGAAGTGAAGGGGCATAACCCGAAGATTGTCAGCTTCGTCATGCTGCAGATGTACAAGGCGCTGACGACGGAATGGAACAAGCTGTACGATCCGCTTGACAAGGAAGAGATTAAGTACCATTTCCGGCTTCATTTTATGGAAGGGCTTGCTCCGTAAAATCGGCCGGCTACTATAGAGGAGATACCCGGTCTGCGGCTGACGAGGCTGCCGGCCGGGTATCTTTGTGTGGTTCCGCCGGGGGCAGGCGGGAGCCTCGTTCCTATGCGAACGCATCTTCGACATAGACATACGGGAACAAGACATACGGGCGGGTCCCGCCAGCCTGCGGACGGAGAGGACTCCCGATCCGAGCATAGACTAGCGAACAGCCCCCGCGGATAACCTGACGTGTGCCGCGGTTTTTTTGCTGTGAAATGATGCGGAATGCGTCCGATGATGGCCTCTAAGCGGATGGATATAGGAAAGAAGCCCTAAATCCAAAAACGGGGCTTATATTTTTATGCCATGAGGTAACATTTTGGCGTCTTTTGTCCGTTATATTAACTGTCAGTTAATTTGTCTATTGAGTGCAAAGCAAGGCGGGAAGGGAGAAGATAACGAGTGAACCCAACGTGGAAAAAAACATCGTGGCTCAGCATCGTGTTGGTATGCGCGCTTGTGATCGGCTTGCTGCCGTTTCATGGGGTGGCTAGCGCAGCGGACACGGTAACCGACGTCCACTTTGAATCTGATGTATCGCCGATCCATGTCATCGTGGAGGGGCAGTCCGTTCAATTGAAGCTGATCGGCACGATCAAGGGAGAACAGAAGGATGTGACCGGCATGGCGGACTGGAGCTCCTCCAATCCGAGCGCGGTCACGGTAGACGCGGGCTGGGTAAAGGGCGCCGGGAAGGGGACTTCGGAGATTACGGCGAAGTACCAAGGGTATACCTTGAAGAAGACGGTCGTCTCCAATTATATGTATGATGAATTGAG
This sequence comes from Paenibacillus dendritiformis, assembly GCF_015845845.1. Taxonomy (GTDB): domain Bacteria; phylum Bacillota; class Bacilli; order Paenibacillales; family Paenibacillaceae; genus Paenibacillus_B; species Paenibacillus_B dendritiformis_C. The sequence continues at coordinate 41,942 of NZ_LDIG01000204.1, read as the reverse complement.
CGTACGTTCCGCAGCCACCGGCGTAGATATCGACAAAGAAACGACTCTTTACCTCGGGATGAAGCCGAATTGGAAGGCGTTTGCTTTTGACAAGGATGGAAATACGGAGAACGATGTGACCTCCGACGCTTCCTGGACTTCTTCCAATTCGAGCGTCGTCGAAGTGAACAAAGGCAAGCTCACGCTGAAGGAAAAGGGCGAAGCCGAGATCACGGTGAAGTATAAAGGCTTAAGCAGCAAAATCAAGATTAAGGTCGAGCTTCCGTACGAAGAGCTGACCTTATCTCCGGACAAGCTGATTGAATTCGAATTCGGCGATGCGGCGGTCAACGTAATCGCGAAGGCGAAGACGAAGGATGGCGATCTGGAGAATGTGACTGATAAGGCGGATTGGTCGACGAGCGACAGCGGCGTCGCGGAAGTGAAGGACGGTTCCGTCAAGCCGATCGGCGTCGGCACGGCTACGATTACGGCCACTTATCTGGGCGCGGCGAAGTCGGTTACGGTCGTCGTGCGTCCATCGTACCAGGCGATGCGCATCTCGCCGGACAAGAAGCAGACGATGCTCCTGGGCGACGAGCCGCTCCAGGTGCAGACATTCGTGCTGAACTCGGCGGACACGCAGGAAGAGGTCACGCATCTTGCGGAATGGACATCGAGCAATGTGATGGCGGTGACGGTCGAACAGGGCCGGGTCTATGCCAAGGCAGCAGGATCGGCGACTGTGACAGCGAAGTACAAAGGACTGTCCAAATCGGTCGAGATCAATGTCATTCCGGCGATTGAGAAGCTGAAATGGTCGGAGGAAGACAAGGATAAAGATAAAGACGGCATCCGTAAAATGGATATTTATATGGAAGAATCCCAGAGCCTGCCGAAGGTAAGCGCGGTTACGCTGGGGGGAGAGACCGTAGATGTATCCGATCTGGCGGTATGGACAAGCTCCAATCCGGGCGTCATTTCCATTAAAGATGAGAAGATGAAGGCGGAGAGCCGGGGAACGGCGACTCTTACCGCGACCGTCCGCGGTCATGAAATCTCGATGGAAGTGACCGTGATGCGCAAGGCGCTCATTCTACAGTCCAACACGACGGAGATGAATATCGTGGCGGGACGCGAGCAGGCGGTCCCGGATGTGACGGTCATCTATATGAACGGGGATGAGGAAAATATCACCTCCGAAGTGAAGTGGGAGTCGAGCTCCCCGAATCTGCTTGTCGTAAATGGAAAGATCAAGGGACTGGTGGCAAGCAAGGTGACGTTGACCGGAACCTATGCCAATGTCAAAATATCGGTCAAAGTTACCGTTGAAGAAGAGGTCGTCCGCTTCGAGATTGAACCGCAGCAGGTCACCTTGAATGTGAAGAAAAGCCAGAGCATCAAGGTAACGGGCTACTACAAAAACGGAAAGAAGATCTCGCTCGGATCCAAGGTGGGTTGGAAGTCGGACAATGAGAAGGTAGCGACGGTGAAAGGCTCGTCCGTCAAGGGCGTCGCCATCGGCAGCACGCTGCTGACCGGCGAGTTCCAGGGACAGAAGCTGGAAGTGCCGGTGACGGTGAAGCCGAAGCTGACGAAGCTGATAGCCGAGCCGGGCAGCTTGAAGCTGACCGCCGGCCAGAAAGCGAACTGGAAGGTGAAGGCGATCTACGACACCGGTGAAGTCCTTGATGTCACTTCCTCCGTCACGTTCGTGCCGTCCAACACGAAGGTGAAGGTAGAGCGGGGCAGCGTGCAGGGCGTGTCCAAAGGCTCGACCAGCGTAAAGCTGAGCTTCGAGGGCAAGAGCACGTCGCTGCGTGTCAGCGTGAAATAAAGCAAACATGCACGGCCTGCCGGCTTCCTGAGAAGCGGCAGGCCTTCCGTATATGACGGGCCAGCCTCGGCGTGGAAGGAAAACCGCATGCCGGCGTTTTTACATTGGCAGCGGATTCAAATCCCGTCTTGTCGTTCACGGCAGATGTGATACAATAGCATTATTTCATGGTACCGGACTATTCGTCCCTGGCCAAGGGATGGCGACACGAAAGAAGGAACGCAAAACATGATGGTATATGGCCTCTTGCTCGTCATTGCATCCGCATTCACGCATGCGTTGTGGAACTTATTCGCCAAGCGCAGCCTGCACAAGGAATCGTTCTTGTTCTCGCTGCATGCGGTTGCCACGGTTTTGTTTTTGCCTTTTTTTATCCGCGATCTGATCGTGATGAACTGGACATGGGGACATGCGCTGCTGCTTATCGTCTCCTTCCTGCTCCAGGGAACCTATTTGTATCTGGTGTCTCAGGCCTACAAAGCAGGCGAACTGTCGCAGGTGTATCCGATGATGCGGGGGACGGCCGCGCTGCTCGTGCCGCTCGTCAGCGTCTCCCTATACGGCGAGAGCATGTCGGTCACCGGCTGGATAGGGTGGAGCCTGATCGTAGGAGGGCTGTTCGGCCTGAGCGGCATGCTTTCCGTGAAGCAGAAGGATAAGTCGTGGTGGATTGCGCTTGCCCTGACCACCTCGGTCGGCATGTGCACCGCGGCATACACCTTGACCGACAAAGCCGTCGTCGAATTTTTCAGCCCGCTGGGGCTGATCGAGATTTCGAACATCGGGGCCGTTATCTTCCTGGCTCCTGCCGTGAAGAGGGCCGGGCTGCTGCGGCGCGAGTGGCGGGAGAACTGGAGCACGATCGGACTCGGCGCCATTATTTCGCCAGGCTCTTATCTGCTCTTCCTGTTCGCGATGACCTTGGGGCCGCTGGCTCATCTGGCACCGATACGCGAATTCAGCATTGTTATCGGTACCCTTCTCGGGTATTGGATTCTGAAGGAGAAGCAGGGCAAGAAGCGGCTGGTCGGATCGACGATTGTCGCGGCCGGAATGGCCTTGATCAGCATGTGGGGCTGAGCGGGACAAAATCGATAGCAGAATATTTTCGGAGACTGTGTCTTTCGCAAAACGGGAGGCGCAGTTTTTTATTCAGTTACATGAATAAAAATTCAATTTAAACAGGAAATGATTAGTAGTATTCTTGTGAATTAATTAATAATATGTAGGATTGTGCAAAATAATTATCAATGGATGCAAAACGGTAACAAGGGTGTTCCTGCATGCAAATTTAGTGTTGAATAGTGATAATATAGGCTTTATCCCGCTATCCGAAGAAGTTATCGGATCCATAAAAACATTCAATTGCTCTAAAAAAAACATGATGATAAAATGATGAAACAATACAAATGCATAAATATGTGATTTCGTATGTACAGAATACATTTTCATCAAGAAAGGACGGTGCCCTCATGAAGCCGAATGGTTTCCCTCGACAGCAAGGCTTGTATGATCCCCAATTCGAAAAAGATGCATGCGGCATGGGCTTTGTCGCTCATATCAAGGGCAAGCGGTCCCATGATATCGTCCGGCAAGCGTTGGGCATGCTCGTCCGGATGGAGCATCGCGGCGGCCAAGGCAGCGAGCCGAACACCGGGGACGGCGCAGGAATCATGCTTCAGCTTCCCCATCCATTTTTCGCGCAAGCGATGGCCGCGCAAGGAGTAGAACTCCCTCCCCCCGGAGACTATGCCGTCGGCATGCTTTTTCTCTCCCGGGATGAAGCGGTTCGTGCCGGACAGGAGGCGGATCTCGGCAAGCTGATTGAGGAAGAAGGCCAGACGCTGCTCGGCTTCCGGACGGTGCCGGTGAATCCGGACGGATTGGGAGCCACCGCCCTCGGAGCGATGCCGTGCATCCGTCAAGTTTTTATCGGCCGCGGGAAAGCGCTGCGGGAAGGAGCGGGAAGCCCGCTTGACTTCGAACGGAAGCTGTATGTGATCCGCAAACGGGCGGAGCGCACGATTCGTTACGCGGCCGGCGCAGGGGACGGCGCGATGTATATCGCGAGCCTGTCCAGCCGCACGATTGTGTACAAAGGAATGCTGACGACGGAGCAGCTTGGCCGTTTTTATTTGGATTTGCAGGAGGAGTCGCTGGATACGGCTCTGGCGCTCGTTCATTCGCGCTTCAGCACGAATACGTTCCCGAGCTGGGAGCGGGCCCATCCGTACCGTTATATGCTCCACAACGGGGAAATTAATACGCTCCGGGGCAATGTCAATTGGATGAATGCCCGCGAGAAGCAATTCGAATCCGAGGCGTTCGGCGTCGGACTCGAGGAGGTCCTCCCGGTCATCCAAGGGGACGGCTCCGACACGGGCATGTTCGACAATGCGCTGGAGTTTCTCTATCTCGCTGGCCGGCCGTTGTCCCATGTCGCCATGATGATGGTGCCGGAGCCATGGGCCAATGACGAGCGGATGGACGAGGCGAAGCGGGCGTTCTATGAATACCATAGCTGTCTGATGGAGCCGTGGGACGGACCGGCCGCGATGGCGTTCACCGACGGGGTCCAGATCGGGGCGATCCTCGATCGAAACGGGCTGCGCCCTTCCCGCTACTGGGTGACGAAGGATGACGTGATTATTCTCTCTTCGGAGACCGGGGTCGTCGACATCGCGCCGGAGCAGGTGCTCCGCAAGGATCGCCTCCGTCCGGGACGGATGCTGTTGGTCGATACGGAGCAGGGCCGGATCATTTCCGATGAAGAGGTGAAATCCGCTATCGCGGGGGCACAGCCGTACCGGCAGTGGCTCGATGAGCATCTCGTCGATCTGGAAGAGGTGCCGGAAGCCCCGCGGATGCCCGCGCCGGAGCATGTGAGCGTGCGCCGCCGCCAGCAGGCGTTCGGCTACACGTTCGAGGATCTGCGCAAGGTGCTGGTGCCGATGGCGTCCAGCGGGGTGGAGCCGATTGGCTCGATGGGCTATGATGCGCCGCTGGCCGTGCTCTCCCGCCGTCCCCAGCGGTTGTACAACTATTTCAAGCAGATGTTCGCCCAGGTCACCAATCCGCCAATCGATGCGATTCGGGAAGAAATCGTGACGGCGACGGGCACGACCATCGGTCCGGAGCGGAATTTGCTGGCGCCGGGGCCGGAGAGCTGCCGCCAGATCAAGATCGAGAATCCGATATTGTCGAACGAGCAATTCGCGAAGCTGCGGCATATCCGCTTGCCGGGCTTCCGGGCGATCACGCTGCCGATCCTGTTCACGGCGTCCCGGGGAACAGACGGTCTCCGTGAGGCCCTTCAGACGATGTGCGAAGCGGCGGATCGGGTCATTGCGAAGGGGCATAACCTGCTTATCCTGTCCGATCGCGGCGTCAGCGAAGAGGAAGCGGCCATTCCGGCCCTCTTGGCGGTATCTTGCCTGCATCACCATCTCATCCGGCAGGGAACGCGGACCAAGGTCAGCCTGCTGCTGGAATCGGGCGAGCCGCGGGAAGTGCATCATTTCGCGCTGCTGCTCGGGTACGGCGTAAGCGCGATCAATCCGTATCTGGCGTTCGAATCGATCGAGGATATGATCCGGGAAGGGCTGCTCGCTGGCGTCTCGCCGAAGCAGGCTGTGAAAAATTATCGGAAAGCGGCCATCAAAGGCATTGTCAAAGTGCTGTCCAAAATGGGGATCTCGACGATCCAATCGTACCGCGGAGCGCAAATCTTTGAAGCGGTTGGCCTCGATCAGGCGTTCGTGGAGCAGTATTTTACCGGAACGCCGTCCCGCATCGGGGGAATCGGAATCGAGGAGGTTGCCCGGGAAGCGCTGCAGCCGCATGAGCGGGCGTTCGCCGCGGCGGAGCATCGCGACCGGACCCTGGATCCAGGCGGCGAGTACCAATGGCGGCGCGACGGGGAGGAGCATCTGTACCATCCCCGCACGATCCATGCGCTGCAGCAGGCATGCCGCAACGACGATTATGCGCAGTACAAGATTTATTCGAAGCGGGTGCAGGGCGAGGGCGAGCGCCATTACACGCTGCGATCCTTACTGGAGCTGAAGCCGAACGGCCCTGCGGTTCCGCTGGAGGAAGTGGAGCCTGCCGAGAACATTTTGCGCCGCTTCAAGACGGGGGCGATGTCGTTCGGCTCGATCTCGAAGGAGGCGCATGAGAGTCTGGCCATCGCGATGAACCGGATCGGCGGCCGTTCGAACTCGGGCGAAGGGGGCGAGGACCCGGCGCGCTACGAGCGGGATGGGAACGGGGACTCCCGGCGGAGCGCGATCAAGCAGGTCGCATCCGGGAGGTTCGGCGTCACCTCGCAATATTTGGTCGAGGCCGATGAGATTCAGATCAAGATGGCGCAGGGCGCGAAGCCGGGCGAGGGCGGACAGCTTCCGGGGCGCAAAGTGTATCCGTGGGTCGCGGAAGTGCGCGGCTCGACGCCTGGCGTCGGACTCATCTCGCCGCCGCCACATCATGATATCTATTCGATCGAGGATCTCGCGGAGCTGATCTTCGATCTCAAAAACGCCAATCCGCGCGCCCGCATCAATGTGAAGCTCGTCTCGGAAGCGGGCGTTGGAACGATCGCCGCCGGGGTCGCCAAGGGCAAGGCCGATGTCATCCTGGTCAGCGGCTACGACGGCGGCACGGGGGCGTCGCCGCAAGGCTCGATCCGCCATGCGGGTCTGCCGTGGGAGCTCGGCCTGGCCGAGACGCATCAGACGCTGCTGCTGAACGGTCTGCGGGAGCGCGTGGTGCTGGAGACGGACGGGAAGATGATGACCGCCCGCGATGTTGCGGTCGCCGCGATGCTCGGGGCCGAGGAGTTCGGCTTCTCCACTGCGCCGCTGGTCGCGCTCGGCTGCGTCATGATGCGGGTCTGCCAGCTTGATACATGCCCGGTCGGGGTCGCGACGCAGAATCCGGAGCTGCGCAAAAACTTCAAGGGCGACCCGGAGCATGTCGTGCGCTTCATGCGCTTCATCGCCGAGGAGCTGCGGGAGCTGATGGCGGAGCTTGGCTTCCGCTCGCTGGAGGAGATGATTGGCCGCACCGATCTGCTGCAGGCCAGTGCGGACATGCAGCGCCATGAGAAGCTGCGGCATCTGGATCTGTCGCCGCTCCTCCATCGCCCGATGAGCGCCGCAGGGACCGGCGCCGCGGACGGCAAGGAAGCGATGGCGGAGCGGAAGGAGCGGGAGCTGGCCGCGACCCTCGATGCCCGGGAGCTGATCCCGCGCGCCAAGCTGGCGCTGGAGCACCGCCATCCGGTGGAAGGGGTGTTCGCCATCTGTAACGAGGACCGGGCGACCGGCACGCTGCTCGGCAGCGAGATTACGCGCCGCCATGGCGCCGCCGGCTTGCCGGAGGACACGATCCGGTACAGCTTCCACGGCTCGGCGGGGCAGAGCTTCGGCGCGTTCGTGCCGCCTGGCGTGACGCTGACGGTCGTGGGCGACTGCAACGACTATGTCGGAAAAGGGCTGTCCGGCGGCAAGCTGATCGTGCAGCCGCCGGCGGAAGCGACGTTCCGGCCGGAGGACAATGTCATCATCGGCAACACGGCGCTGTACGGGGCAACGAGCGGCGAGGCGTATATTCGCGGTGTGGCGGGCGAGCGGTTCGCGGTGCGCAACTCCGGCGCCGAAGCGGTCGTCGAGGGCGTCGGCGATCACGGCTGCGAATATATGACCGGCGGAACGGTCGTCGTCCTCGGCCCGACCGGACGCAACTTCGCGGCCGGAATGTCCGGCGGCATCGCCTATGTGCTCGATCCGGAACGCGTCTTCGCCGGACGCTGCAATCTGGAGATGGTCCTGCTGGAGCGGCTGGATTCGGAGGCGGAGGAAGAGCAGATTCGCCGCATGCTGGAGCGGCATGCGGCCTACACCGGCAGCGTCCTTGCCGAATGTCTGCTGGCGCGGTGGGAATTGACGCGCCAGCAATTCGTCCGGGTCATTCCGAAGGATTACAAGCGGATGCGGGAGCATATCGCGCTCGCGGAAGCGTCCGGAATGACGGGCAAGGATGCGCTGCACGCGGCTTTTATGGCCAATGTAAAAGATTTAACACGTGCCGGAGGCAACTAAAATATGTTACGATAGCCTTGTTTCGCAGTGCGGTCCTCCCGGAGGGCCGGCGGCGGAACAAGGCTATTGCCCGTTGGCGGGAAGGCCTATCTTCCGGGGAACTGACGGTGAATCTGCATGAAACTGATGCCGCGCGGCATGATGAGCAAATATACAGGGGAAATGAAAGTATTTATTTGGGCCAGCATGATCAACTCGACCGGCGGCGCGCTGATGTGGCCGTTGACGACGCTGTTCGTGCATACGCAGTTGAACCGGTCGCTGGCGGATGCGGGCTTTGTCATTTTAATGCAAATGATGGGCGGATTTTTCGGCCAACTGCTGGGCGGGGGGCTGTATTACCGCCTCGGGGTGCGGAGGCTGCTAATCGGCGCGCTGGCCGCCACCTCGCTGCTGCAGCTGTCGCTGGTCGTGACGGCGCATGCCGACTGGTGGCTGTACGTGACGACGATGACGGTGCTTGGCCTGACCAACTCGGCCTCGATGCCGGCGATTCAATCGTTCGTCGGCTTCCGCTGGGCGGATCGGCGGGAGGAGCTGTTCAACGTCATCTACGTCGGGAACAATGTCGGGGTCGCGCTGGGCACGGCGCTGAGCGGAGTGTTGGCGGATATCTCCTTCAATCTGACGTTCGCGCTCAACGGGCTGACGTCCGCCGGCTTCGCCCTGTTCTTCTACCGCTTCCTGCGGGGACAGAACGAGGAGGCGGCTGCTGCCGGCGCCGTGAACGGAACCGCGGGAACGACGGTGAATGGCACGTCGGTGAATGGCACGCCGGTGAATGGCACGTCAGTGAATGGGGCGACGGTGAATGGAACGTCAGCGAATGGAGCGCCGATTAATGGAGTGACAATGAATGGAGCGCCAATTAATGGAGCGACGGTGAATGGAGCGCTAATTAATGGAGCAACGGTGAATGGTTCGATGGCGGATGGAGCGTCCGTGAAGGGTAACCCTGCGGATGGAGGCAACGGGGGGGCGAAGGCGGCTGCCGCCCGCGCCCAACGGGGCGTCCTGCCGGAGCGCAGTCTGTGGGAGAAGCTGTCCGCCTACCGGATCTATCTGTTCATGTCGGTAGGCACCTTGTTCATCTGGCTCGCCAATTCCCTCTGGGGCACCGGGGTGGCGCCGCATATTGCGGATCAAGGGATGAACTTCTCCATGTACAGCCTGCTGTGGACGCTGAACGGAGTCCTTATCTTCGCGGCGCAGCCGATCACGACGTGGATGAAGCGGACGATCGCGGCGCCGTTGACGTCGCAGTTGACCTGGAGCGCGATCTTTTACGGATTGGCGTATGTCGTCATCTGGTTCCTGCCCTTCTACAGCGGCTTCCTGCTGGCGATGGCGCTCGCCACCTTGGGCGAGATGCTGGTCTCCCCGGCGGTGCCCGCCTTCCTGGCGGCCCGGGCGGGGCGGGAGGCGCCCTTCTATATGGGCGTGTCCGGGGGAATTGCTTCCATCGGGCGCATGATCGGCCCGTATGTGCTTGGCCTGACCTATGATCACGGCGGCCTCGACGGGGTATCGTTCATCTCCGTCCTCATCGCGGTGCTGGCCGTCCTTAGCTTCGTCACGCATGCGGCGATGCAGCGCAAGGAGCGTTCTCCGCAGCATGACATGATGATGCACGGTTAAGGCAGAGAACAAGCACAGCTTTACAAACTTAACTTGAGGAACGTAGCTGAACATACCTTTACAAACCTATCTTAAGCAGCATTGGTTAACTCACTGGGACATCCCCGTCTGAAAGGCGGGGGTGTCTTTTTTATATCTTACCATGTGCATAGTCTGTTCTTTTGGGTCCGCTGTTCTACGTATGATGCACCGAGGAGAGCAATCCTGCAATTTTACAGCATTTTACCGCTATACAGGGGCTTTTCAGTACGATTCCTGCGAAAATACAGGATTTTCGTCCATTCTATCCCACTCCAGACGATAAGAGGGAAAATTGATGTACATTTGCAGCATTTTTGTTTTTGAAAAGCGGGTATGGCACCAATGCTGTAATTTTGCAGGATTTTTGCAGCTCCTGAAGGGGGCTCGCTGCGGCCTTGGTTCATCTCTAACTAGCGTGCCTCCTGCCTGCCCTGGCTTTGATTGGTCACTGCACTATCGGGCTTGCTCACTGGCTTTGATTGGTCATGCACTATCGGGCTTGCTCACTGGCTTTGATTGGGTCACTGCACTAGCGGGCTTGCTCACTGGTGTGATTGGTCACTGCACTAGCGGGATTAGCTCCTGTCCTAGAGTGATTCGTCTCTGCCTTGGCGGGGGTTCTTCCTGCGCCCGTGTGGTGTGATTTGTTCCTGTACAGGCGTGATTTACCTTGCATCAGTGTCAATCGCCCCTGGTCGTCCGTCCTACCGCATCATCCGCTCCGCCCGCACGAAGGCGACGAACCGGCGCGCCTCCTCGTAAGTCAATGGCTCCCCGTCCACCTCGAAGCGAAGGCGGCTCAACGCCGCCGGATCCGACAGCTCGATGCCGGGGGCGGCTTCAACTGGCTCTGAATCCGGCCGAGTGCCCCCGCGAGGAAGCCGGCCGATCAAATAATCAACCGAGACGCCGAATAGATCGGCGGCCCGTATCAAGGTGTCGAAGTCAGGCTTGCGCCGGTTCTTCTCATAATGCGACAGAGCCGCGCGCGTAATCCCGAGCTTCTCCGCCATCTCTTCCTGCGTCCAGCCGCTGCGCTCGCGCAACTGTCCCAGGCGGTTTCCCAGCTCCATAGTGTTGCCCCTCCTTTGCTTTGGATACATATGCCCCGTCCGGTATGCGGCTCCGGAGATGGGGGCGAGATGAAACGGCGCCGTTCCAACGCTCCGGCCAGACGTGCGGTCCCCATTGAAGGGTCCGTCTTTTGTCCGCCAGGGTCCGTCTCATTATAGGCCGGTTGCGTCCGGGGCGCAATGAGTAAGCGGTCCCGGCTTGGCTTGAGTCCTAGCTTGGCTTGAGTCCTAGCTTGGCTTGAGTCCCGGCTTGGCTTGAGTCCCGGCTTGGCTTGAGTCCTAGCTTGGCTTGAGTCCCGGTTCGGCTTGAGTCCTGGCTTGGCTTGCGGTCCCGGGTTGGCTTGCAGTCCCGGTCTGGCCTGTTCGGGGACCCTTCCCCGCGTACAAGGCGCGCTTCAGGATGCACCGGCTTCCGAATGGCACAGCCCTTCGAAGCCGTACGGAGAACGGTGGCCGGTTACCGGATCATCGGCTCTGCACAAGAGTCTCAACGCGCTGAGACCGTCCGCAGGCCCGGGATCATCGTTCAGGATCCGCGGGCATATATATGAGTAGACGTTGCTATAATTCCAGCTATACAGACGCTGCGTTGCGGTTCTGCATAGGATGAGGACATAGGTATTCCAGCGCGCTCGGCGAGGCGTCCCGCGATAGGGCGCGGCCAAGCGGCTGAATCGTCCGATTCGTCAGAACAAGGAGTTGGGATGGATGAAAATCGTATCTACGCCGCTGGACGGCGTTTTGATGTTGGAACCGAAGGTGTTTGAAGACGGCCGCGGCTTTTTTATGGAAAGCTATCATCGCGAAAAATGGGAGGCATCCGGTATTCCGCAAACGTTCGTGCAGGATAATCATTCGCTCTCTGCCCGGGCCGGGACGATTCGCGGGCTGCATTATCAGTTGGAGCCGATGGCCCAGACGAAGCTGGTGAGGGTTCTCGCCGGCGCCATCTATGATGTGGCGGTCGATATCCGCCGCGGTTCTCCGCGGTTCGGTCAATGGTTTGGCGTGATTTTGAGCGCGGCCAACAAGCGGCAGCTCCTTATTCCGCCGGGCTATGCCCACGGCTTCTGCACCTTGGTGGATGATACCGAGGTGATGTACAAGGTGGATGCCTACTACGCTCCGGAATGGGATCGGGGAATCCGGTGGGATGATCCCGCCATCGGAATCCCGTGGCCGGCATCGAATCCGATAATGTCGGACAAGGACAAGGTGATGCCGCTGCTGGAAGACGCCGAGACGTTCTCCCTGTCCAGTCTGGAGCGAGGTGGGTGAGATGATGAATCAGGGAGGGATTGTACTCGTTACCGGAGCGGAGGGACAGCTTGGCAAAGATATGATGGCGGTGCTCCGCCGCTACGGCGTGCCGGCCCGGGGCTACGGCCGCCACGAGCTGGATGTGACGGATGCGGAGGAGGTGCTGCGGGTGTTCCTGCGGGATCGGCCATCCGCCGTCATTCATGCCGCTGCTTATACGAAGGTGGACGAAGCGGAGCTTAACCCGGATCTGGCGTACCAAGTCAACGCCTTCGGCTCGCGCAATGTCGCGGCGGCTGCGAGTCAGGTCGGCGCGAAGCTCGTCTACGTCAGCACGGATTATGTGTTCGACGGCCGGACGACGAAGCCGTACACCGAGACGGCCCGCACTCGCCCGATCAATGTATACGGCGCGTCGAAGCGGGAAGGGGAGCGGTTCGTCCAGCTTTTGCAGCCGTCCTCCTTCATTGTTCGCACGTCGTGGGTATATGGGCCGCATGGCAATAACTTCGTCAAGACGATCCTGCGTCAAGCGGCGGTCCAGTCGGAGCTGAAGGTGGTGCACGATCAATCGGGGTGCCCTACGTATACGCTCGATCTGGCCGAGATGATCTTGCGGCTGCTGCGGACGAACCGCTTTGGAACATATCATGTCACGAATGCCGGGATTTGCTCCTGGCATGAATTCGCGCTTGCGATTATGGAGGAGGCGGGGTTGTCCGTCAAGGTGCGTTCCGTGCCGACATCGCAATTTCCCCGTCCGGCCCGGCGGCCGTCTTTTTCGGCCCTGGAGGGATGGGCGCTGCGCTTGAACGGCTTTCCGCCGATGCGCCCCTGGCGCGAAGCGCTGGCGGATTATTTGCGCCGCTATGCCGCGGGCGGTCCGATTCGCTAGGAATTACTGGGCAAAGGAGGGGAAGGCATGCGATGCGCCGTACTGGGAGCGCGGGATGGGGGCCTGGACCTGGCCTGGCGGCTGACAAAGCTCGGCCATGACGTCTGGCTCGTCCTCCCGGAAGCCGAGGAGGCCGAGCGTTGGCGCCGCGTCTGCGCCAGCCGCATGCTGTGCACGGTGCATGCGGACTACGCCGTCCGCCGTGCCGATGCCGTCGTCGTGCCAGGCTCCTGGCCGGGCGGGGCGGCGCTGGCGAATGCGACGCGCCTCGCCATCGTGGCCGCGCCGGCGGCTGCGCCCGGCTCGACGGAACGCCTGCGCGGGAGCGGGAAGGCTATGCGCGCGACCGATGTCGCGTACCTGCCTCCCGCCTGGCTGCAGGCGACCGGCACCGTCCTCCTTGGCACGGCGGACGGCCAGCCGCAGGCGGCGCTCGCGGAGCTGTTCGCGCCGATGAAGCGGCCGGTACGCTATGTGCCGTACCGGGTGGCGGAATACGCGCAGCGCTGGGCCTCGCGCGGCGGCGTGCCCCTCTGGCGGGAGCGTCCCGCCGAATCGGCGGACGAACAGGCCCGCCGGATGTGGCGAAGCTGCTGCCGCCCGGAGCTGGACAGGGTGGAGCGGTTGCGCTATCCGCCCTGGCCCAAGCCGGCGCCGGATATGAGTTAGGCGGTGAAGCGGAATGACCCTGGCGAGATGCCGGCACCTCAGGGGATATCGAAATGAATCAATTCCGGACGAGGGGAGCAAGCACATGAGAGCGAAGCAATTGCACACGGCAGTGAAATGCCTGGGATGCCAGCGCCTGCTGGCCAACGAGGAAGCAATGCTGGTATTTCGGACCGGCTTCCGCGGCGATGATCCGGTCGGCGGGTGCGAACAATGCGTCGCGAAGCATCCGCCGTTGAACCGGCTGTGGCGCGTCAGGCTGACGGACTTGCCCTATGATTCGGTGCGGTAGCCGGGAACAGCGGCTGCCATGCCATCTCCCGGCAAGAGTCCCGTTGGCGCGGAAAGAAAGACGCCCATCGGAAGGGCAAGGATGAAGTCCGAGAGGCGGCGGCCAGAGCGTATGGAGGATAAGGGGTGCGGAAGGATGGAGCAGGGATGTGAAAGAAGGCTTAATAGGGAGGGCAAAGGATGTGGAGGAAGCAGGATGGAGAGGGAGCGAGGAGGAATGGTCCGAGGCGGCTGGAGGATGGAGAAGATAGTACGGGCGGGAAGCGTGTGGAGAGCCTGGGGAGAGCGGGTATAAGGTTACGATATTGGATGGTAGTGAAAATTGTCTCTGTATAGTGGAAAATAAGAAAATATGTCTTTCAAATAGTGGACACGTTTTTGAAAAGAGATATAGTTCCCGCAATCTCTGTTCCTCCTATATATAGTGTATTCATCCGGAGACATACCTATATATTGATATTTTTACTTGATAAGATCATAACCCCCCCTTATGTCCACTTTCGTATGGACATTTTCGCCGGTTTGTCTGTTTTGAGAGTACATAACCTGTGATGTCCGCCGGCCGTATGCCAGCAAAGCATTCATTTGCACTGCAAGTGTTAAGCCAATTCCCTATCACCGCAAAAGGTGATTGAAAAAGCACAAACTCGCCTCATTATGAACGCGAACTTGAAGCAAGCAAGTGCTAAGCTAAATGGCATAAGCGGATGGAAGACGGAAATTACATAGCGGGGCCGCATCATATCTTGATTGGGAAGCATAAGGCCCAGAAAAAAAGCAAGCGGCTTGGTTACCCCGCTTGCTTTGCTGCGACTGCCTCTTTGCCGTCCTGTTTCTCTTCACGTTCCCGTTCGGGAGGCTCATGGGCGGCAGCGGCATTCGCTGAGGCTCCTTCCTTCGCTTCCCGATCCACCATGCTCGTGCCGTTCAGGATGCCGCCTTCCTCAACGACCAGCAGCCCCGATGTACAATGGCCCACCACCTGTCCGGACGAGGTGATGAGCAGCTTGCCCGTCGTCTTGATATCGCCGACGACGGTGCCCGCGACGACGACATGGCGGGCGATCAAGGTGGAGTGCGCCTCTCCGCGCTCGCCGACGGTGATCGTGCCGCTGCTGCTCAGCTCGCCCGTAAATTTGCCGTCGATGCGCACATTCGACTGCGAATGAATGGTGCCGTTCATATCGGTGCCGTGGCCGATGAACGTGTCCGTCGGCTTGATGCGTTGGGATGAGCGTTGAAACATCGTAATCCCTCCTGCTTTGACAGATTTGGCTTGCATGCGTCCGGCTTATGTTCCGTAGGCTGGCCTATTTTCCGTTATCCACATCGGGAGGGGAGACAGCCTGGTGACAGATGCCGGTGAGGACGGGGAATACCCAGGACCGGAACTTCCGGAACCGGATGTCCGGGAACTTCCAAGACTCCCCGAACCGCCGAAAGCGTCTGAACCCTTCTTGCCTCCGGAAATCCTGGCCCCTTCAGAACCCTGAGAACTCCCGGCAGCGCCGGAGGCGGCGGAGATTTTCACGGGCCGTCCCTCCGCCGGGGTGTCCGCGGACGCCTCCGTCAGGAACGGAAGCGGATCGATCGGCTCGCCCCGCTGGACAATCTGGAAGTGGAGATGAGGCCCGGTGCTGCGGCCGGTCGTGCCCAGCGCGCCGATCTTATCGCCTTTGCCGACCTTGTCGCCCACGGAGACGTGAATCCGCTGAAGATGCATATACCAGGTGTCCAATTGGTTGACATGCCGGATAATAATATAATTGCCCCGCGAAGCGTTGAACCCGGCTTCGATCACTTCTCCCTCGGCCGCTGCGAGGACGGAGTCGCCCGTCTCGCCGCCAATGTCGATGCCGGCATGGAATGCGGCATATCCGGTCAACGGGTCCTTCCGGTACCCGAAGCTGGAGGTCAGGCGACGTGACTTTGTCGGCCAGACGGACGGCGTTCCCGCGATGAGTTCCTGCTTCTTCTGCGCTTGATTCAATACGGCCGGCGCATTGCGCTGTATGGAGGAGAGCATGCGTTTCATCCGGACGAGATCCAGCCGCGAGCGCTCGGCCAACTCCAGCATCTGCTCCGTACCGACGCCAATCTCCTCGCCGCCGACCTGCCGCTGCTCGTTCCAGCCGGTGATGCGGGCGAAGCGGGCTTGCTTCTCGCCGCTTTCCTTGGAGCCCCCGGAATTTCCTTCCACGAAGTCTTCCAATTGCTTCTCCAGACTGCTCATGTGATTGATCCGCTGCTTGACGGTCTCGGTCTCCGAAGAGAGGCGGATGATCTCATTTTGCAGCCGTTGAATCGCTTCGTCCTTATTCTTGACCGTAACTTCAAGCGCCTCGGACTGGTTAGACAGCAGGCCTTCCAGCTCGCGGATCTCCGCCGCGGCCTTCCACTGCATGCTCAGCACCAGACCCGATATCGACAAGACGGCGGCAATCGGGACGGAGACAGCGAGCATTTTCGGCACATTCATCTGTTTGACCGCTTGCTCCGCGTCGCGGATGACGAGCAGTGTCATACGGCCATTCCACCAACGCCCTTTCATCACATCACCTCAGATTCCGCGTAATCCTGCAAAGTCTACCTATTGCACTCTATTCCAATGTCCCGCTATACAGAACGGATATCTGTCCGAATGAACGATTTTGCACGTATGATTGCGCCGAAAAATACACAATACTGGAAGGATAGGGGTGACCGGAGGGGGGCTGGAAGGATGAGCCACCAAAACAGGATAGAGACAGCCGGAGGAGTGGAAGAATGGGGCCGCAAGAGCAGGACAGGGACAGCCGGAGGGGATTGGAAGGATGGGAAGCCGAACCGGAACGGGATGCCGAACGGGCAGAGTTGACAGGAGGTCCGCTCTGATGTAATACATGAAATAAGCCCTGCAAAGGCAACGAGGTCAATGACAGGCGGAGGTTAGAAAAATTGATGTTATGGCTGGTAGTCGCCTTGCTCATATATATATTTCAGATCTTTACAATCGTGCTGCTGGAGTACAAACAGCCTTCCAAGGCGGTCGCCTGGCTGCTGATCTTGTTCTGCTTCCCGCTGATCGGCTTCGTCATGTACTACTTCCTCGCCCAGGAATATACGGCCCGGCGGCGGGTGCGGAAAAGGGGAGGCTGGGGGCACCCCGAGAACCGGACCCGTGTCGTCGGCATCCAGACGGTGAACCGTCCGGACGAGCTGAACAACCCGCAAATGCATACCCAGGAACGGTTGTTCGCGCTCATCTCCTCTTTGTCGGAAAGCCCGATTACGAGCTGCAACGAGACGCGGGTGCTGACGAACGGGCAAGCGACGTTCGAAGCGATGCTGTCCGCTATCCGGGAAGCGAAGCATCATATCCATATGGAATTTTATATATTACGGGACGACGGCATCGGCACCGTCTTCCAGCAGGCGCTTATCGCCAAGGCGAAGGAAGGGGTCCAAGTCCGCATCGTGGCCGACGGCGTCGGCAGCATCGAGCTGAGGCGCAAATATTTGCGGACGTTCAAGGAAGCCGGCGTGGAATTCCATTGGTTCCTGCCGCTGTCGGTTTCGTTTTTCCGCCGCCGCCTCAATTACCGCAATCATCGGAAGCTGCTTATCGTAGACGGCCGGATCGGCTTTGTCGGCGGAATGAATATCGGTGACGATTATTTGGGGCTGGACCGCAAGCTTGGCTTTTGGCGCGATACGCACTTGCAGGTCGAAGGAGATGCGGTATATGCGCTCCAGGCCATTTTCTTGCACGACTGGACGTTCGTGACCGAGCAGTCACTGTCGCTTGGGGAGTTCTTCCCGCCCCATCAGTGCAAGGGGAAGGAGCAGGTGAAGATGATCTCGAGCGGGCCGGACGCAAGCTGGGATGCCATTCAGGAGCTGTTCTTCGGGGTGCTCGGTTCTGCGCGGGAGCGGATGTGGATCATTACGCCGTACTTCGTACCCGATGCCAGCGTGCGGCTCGCGCTCAAGACGGCCGCCGTCAGCGGGATCGATGTCCGCATCATTATTCCGGGGAAGTCGGATTCGCGTCTCGTCGATTGGGCATCCCTGTCATACGTGGAGGAGCTCCTGCAGGCGGGCGTCCGCTTCTATCAGTATCAGAAAGGCTTCGCCCACGCCAAAACCTTCCTCATGGACCGGACCTTGGGATGCGTGGGAACGGCGAACCTCGATATGCGAAGCTTTTTCAGCAACTTCGAGGTCAACGCGGTGCTGTTCGAAGCATCGGCGGTCGATCGGATTGAGGAAGATTTTTTGCGCGATTTCGAAGACAGCGTCGAGCTCGATTACAACAAGTTCGTGACCCGTTCCCGCGGACAGCGCGCCGCCGAAGCGGTCATGCGGCTGCTGTCGCCTCTGCTCTAGCTTCTTTCGCTAACTTGACAGGCACGTACGGAAGTTAGCCTTTTCGTGACCGGATGGCTTGAATCTGGCTGGAGAAGGCCTCCAGAATCGGCTCGAGGGCCAGCGGCTCGGCTTCGCGGATCAGATCGCCGACCTGGGCAAGCCGATCGGCCGCATTGAGCAGATGGTAATCGCGCGGCTTCGGATTGCGCTTTACCTCATCCCAGGTGAGCGGCATCGAGACCGAAGCGTACGGCGTCGCCCGCGGGGTGTAGGGCGCCGCGATTGTCCGGGAGGCATCATGCTGCATGTAATCGATATAAATGCGGGTGCCCCGGTTCTTCTTCAGCCGCTCGATCGTGAACAGCTTCGGGTGCAGTTCACACAGGTAGATAGCGAGCATCTCGCCCAGCTCGCGGAGCTGCATGAAGGTCGGGCCGCGCTTGATCGGCACGATAAGCTGCACGCCGGTTGCGCCGGATGTTTTCGGGATCGTCCGGATCCCGATCCGTTCCATCGCCTCTCCCACGATCCAGGCGGCCTCCATAATGCGTTCCTCTTCCCGAACGGACGGATCCAGGTCGATAATCCACTCGGCCGGGAGCGGGTCGCCGATGCGGTGCAGCGAGGGATGGAACTCGATGCAGGCCAGATTGGCCAGCCACAGCAGCGTAGGCACATTTTGGAGGACGATATAGCGGATATCCCCGGACATCGCCGTCTCGACGAAGGAGGGGGCCCCAGGCGGCACGTTTTTTTGGTAAAAAAATTCCCCGGGAACGCCATGCGGATACCGGATCGTCGTCAGGAAGCGGTCGCGGCACGCCGCCAGCAAATAAGGGCTCAGCCGGATCATTTCCCGGATATAGTCCGTCTTCGTTATGCCCGCCTCCGGCCACAACAGCTTGTTCGGATTCGTGATTTGGATTTCATGCCCTTCCACCATTAAGGACGCGGGCGGTTCTTTGCTGGCCATAGTCCCACCTTCCTGTTGCTTGATTCCGTTTCTCGCAATCTCGCAATCTGACTTTTTCCTTCTAACGCGAATTCGCTTCTTCCATTACTTCAGCAGCGGCAGCGTATCGATGCGCGGATGGCGGAGCTGCCCGGTCGGCGTATATTCCAAGGCCGCGGCCCGGCACGGAATCGGCACGCTCATCCAGACGATCGGCTCCCGGCGGAGAGACGGAATCGGTCCTCCGGGGGGGCCTGCGGCCGGATAACGCCCTGCCCAGCCTTCCAGCAGCTGCCGGCGGGTCTCATCGAGTCCGATGGACGCCTTGCCGATATAGCGTCCTTCCAAGTCGGTCAGGACGACGCTGGCCGGACGGCCGTTATTGATCATATAGCCGACCGTCAAGGCATCGACGAGAAGATCCTTCTTATGCTTGAACCAGTCCTGATGACGCTTCCCCTCCTGGTAGGGGGAGCTTCGCCTTTTGCTGACGACGCCTTCCCAGCCGTGCTGCTCCACCCATTCCCATAATGGAGCGCCATCCTCGAAAATATCCGCTACGAAGCAGGCGGGATGCTTCTCGGGAAACAGCTCCAGCAGCAAGCGGTGCCGCTCCTCATAGGGCAGCCTCCTTACATTCCGCTCTCCGATTCCGAGCACGTCGAAGAGAACGTAGACGGCGGGAAGGGCGCCGTCGGGCCGCTGGCGCATCCGCTCCCGTTGGAGCGCCAACGGAAAAGAAGGCCGTCCCAGCTTCGGATCGAAGACGACGACCTCCCCGTCGAGCAGCAGCGTCCGGCCGCGAAGCTCGGGCCGCGCTTCCATCATGGCCGTCACGTCCGCATAGATGGACGTTTTCTCCAGCATCCGCTTGGAGAAGAGCCGCACCCGGCCCTGCACGCACACGGCGAGCATTCTGACGCCGTCCCATTTCAGTTGATGAAGCCATTCCTCGCCCGTGGGGATGCGGTCGCTCCGAAGCGGGGACATCGGCGCCGAGGGCAGCGCCAGAGAAGGTGGGAGCGCCTCGGAGAAGTAACCGGCGTTTCGGTCCTCCCGCTCCGGCGGCTGTCCCGAGTCTTCCATCGGCGGCCGCGGCATTATGACTCCGTCCGCGCCCGCTTGCGCCGCGTGCCGCCTGTGGCAGCCGGCTCCTCGCCGTCATTGGCCGCCTTCTGCGCGCCGGCTTCCGCCTTGCGGGCCGTCTTCTTGCGCCGCGGGGCGGCTTCTTCGGCAGCCGTATCGGCCGCTGCCGCAGGGGCGGCTTTTTTGCGCCGCTTCGGTTCCGCCGCTGCGGCTGTAGCCGCCGCCGGGCCCGGGTCGGTGCCGATTGGCCGCGGCCCCTTCATCGCCTCGATGCTGGCCTGCAGCGCCGCCATCAGGTCGACGACATTGGCGGCCGGCTGGGCGGCCGGAGCGGTGCGGACTTCCTCGCCCGCGATCTTTTGCCCGATCCGCTCCAGCAAGCGCTGACGGTATTCATCGGTGTACTGCTCCGGCTCGAAGGCGGTCGAGAGCTGGCCGATAAGCAGCTTCGCCATCTCCAGCTCCTTCGGATTGACCTCCACATGCTCCGGAATATTCGGCACCTGCGTGACCGCCCGAATCTCATCCGGATAGAACATCGTCTCCATCACGAGGCAGTTTTCGATGACGCGAATGGCCGCGAGACTGCTTTTGGCCCGGATCGTCACCTTGGCGATGCCGATCTTGCCTGTCTGCACCAACGCCTCGCGCAGCAACTGATAGGCGTTGTTCCCGGCCTGATCGGGGGATAAATAATACGTCTTCTGATAATAAATCGGATCAATTTCGGCCAAGTCGACGAAATCAAGAATCGCGATCGCCCGGCTTGCATCATCCTGCAGTTGTTCCATCTCGTCTTTGTCGAACAGGACAAATTTCCCTTTTTCATACTCATAGCCCTTCACGATCTCGTCCCAGCCCACCTCTTCCTTGCAGACCGGGCAGGAGCGGACATACGAGAGCGGGCTGCCGCATTCCTTGTGTATCATTCGCATCGAGATGTCTTTGTCTTCGGTGGCGGTATGCATTTTGACGGGGACATGGACCAAGCCGAAGCTGATTGCCCCTTTCCAGACCGTATGCATCAATTATCCTCCTTGCGCCTCTTCACTCATTCGCCTGCACATCGCTGTGCGGCATCTCTATCACCATATTCATGGAGTTCCTGCCTGTATGTCATTGTTCGAAATACGACTTTTTGGACAACCTCTACAGGTAAGTATGCGATAGTTCGCTTTCTTCTACGCATGCATGAAAAAGCCGCCTTTGCGTCACGTTAAGGCTTAGATGCACGGGAAGGGAGGTTTTGAACATGGATGCACATCGCGCGAAGCATATTTTGGAAATGAAGGACACCGTCCCTGTCCATCTGGACGGCGAGCAGCCGGTCTGGATTGAGAGCGTGGATGTCGCCAATGGGATGGCGACGGTGCAGGTCGGGAACAACCCGCTCAATACGGAGACGGTAGCGGTTGACCGGTTGAAGGAGCCGCAGCAATAAGGGAACGGCAGGAGTTGGACATTCCGCGTCAGGCACAGGAGCGGGAGCAGGGGAAGGCGCGTTGTCAGGCATCGGCCTTCCCGTCTTGTCGTCAGCGCGCGATTCTGAATTGGCTGCGCCAGCGGGAAATGATGAGGAACGTGGCAGGGAGCAGCACGATGGCGGCGAGAACGTCCCACAGCAGCCGTTCCGGCGCGATGACCCGATCCGCGAACAGGCGGAAGAAGGCATAGCCGGAGTAAGGCAGGACGAGCAGTACGGCGGTGATGACGCCGGGCATCAGGCTGCGGGTATAGACGGACAATCCGATATGGGTGAAGACATGCAGGAAGAAAATAAGGAGCAAAATCAGATACAGGTCGTATAAGGAAAACATGACGGCCGCCAGCGTCGCCGCAACGACGACGAGGAAAACCCAGAATACATCGCCCGCGAAATCCCGCGTCGTCATCTTCAAGCTGCTCGCGGCAAAGCGGCCGACAACAGGGGACATCTTCCCCAGAATGCGGTCGCCGTGACGGCGAAGCCAAGGCTCGACATAGAGGATTTCTTCGAAATCATGGAACATGAACACGATAGGAAACAGCCACATGACCGTGACCGCATCGAGATGAGCGGCTATCCAGCCGATGATTGCCTCGTTCATCGGTTCCCCTCCTTCCCCGAATGAAGCAGCATGCCTTGAAGGAATAAGCGTGCGGTATGAGCGCCCAGCTCCTCCGGCGTTCTCTCTCCGGTTTCTATATAGCGGTAGACGAGTCTCTCTATCGCGGCGACGATCGATTCGGCCGCCAGCTCCGGATCGATATCCGGTTTGACGATGTCAAGCGATTGATTATGAAGCATGTTGGCGACGATCTGGCGAACGATGCGTTCCCGCACCTGCTCGCTGTCGTCGGAGATTTGCAGCGCGATCTTCGTGAGCTGCGGGTGTTCCCCGAACAAACGGAACAAGCCGGTTAGCGCCGAGACGATAAACTTCTCGACATCCGAAGCGGGGAGATGCTTCACCTCCGAACCGGCGTTGCCCAGGCGCAGCAACTGCTCATTGAACTGCTGCAAAAGCTGAGCGGCAAGATCGTCCTTGCTTTTGAAATACAGATAAAAAGCGGCTTGAGTCAAGCCCGCCCCGGCAACGATGTCGCTGACCTTCGTGCCGCGCACCCCCTTGGTGGCAAATAATTTCTCGGCCGATTCCATCAGCTTGCGCTTGCTCTCCTGCGCAGTGTTCCGTGCCATAGGCCAACCCCCTCCCAACTAACTAATTAGTTAGTAATATCATATCATTTGAATCCTGTAGTGTAAAGGGGGACTGGCGATAGAAAATCCGAGGCTCAGCTCCCGTTGGGCTTCACTTCCGAGTCCAGTTCAAGATCGATCTTGCTCCTGCTCCAATCTTGCTGCAAGATAAGGGGAATAAATGTAAAAAGGAAGACACCTTGCAAAACATAGACTCCCGGGGACGGGCCTCCGTCAGCAGCGGGGGCTCTCTGCTTGGTCCTGCCGCTTGTAAGGTGAGGCGGCATTTTTGTGCTATAATGAGGTGTCAGTAACAGTTGAATGTCGTGGAGGGAATTATGAACCAATCAGCGGAATTCGCCTTTTACTCCGCGAGCGAAGCGGATACGGAACGGCTGGCCGCGAAGCTGGCCGAACGCTGCGAGCCCGGCACGGTCATCGCGCTCGATGGGGATCTGGGGGCGGGCAAGACCCGGTTCTCGCAGGCGGTCGCCCGTGCGCTCGGCATTGAGGGGATCGTCAACAGTCCGACGTTTACGATAATTAAGGAATATGACAGCGGCCGGCTGCCGCTCTATCATATGGATGTGTACCGCATCTCGATGGCGGAAGCGGATGAGCTGGGGCTGGATGAGTACCTGTATGGCGACGGCGTGTCGCTGGTCGAGTGGTCAAGCCTGATTACGCCGCTGCTGCCGCCGCGTTATTTGCATCTTTTTATGCAGACGGAAGGCGAGACGGAGCGGATCATTCGCTTGACCGCCTACGGGGAGCCTTATGTAAGCTGGGTTAATGAACTTAAACGGATGGGAGTCTGACATCGTGGATCAACAGGATCATAACAGAACGCGGGTGCTGGCCCTGGATACGTCGACGGCCGCTCTGACCGTTGCCCTGCTCGAAGGGGGCGCGGTCGTGGACGAGCGCCATTCCCAGGCCGAGCGCAATCATTCGATCAAGCTGCTGCCGACGGTGCAGTCGCTGATGGCGGATAACGGGTGGAGCGGGAAGTCGACGGATCTTGTCGCCGTCGGTGTCGGCCCCGGATCGTATACGGGGGTGCGCATCGCGGTCACGGCCGGGAAGACGATGGCCTGGGCATGGGACAAGCCGGTCCTCGGCGTATCCAGTCTGGAGGCCTTGGCGCTCTCCGGCGCGCATCAGGCCAGGCAGATCGGAGGGGAAGCGGGCCGCGCTGGGCGCATCCTCGTCTACCCGCTGATGGATGCGAGAAGGGGGCAGGTCTATACGGCTCCCTTCGCCTGGAACGGAAGCGGGGCCGAGACCCTGACGGACGGCGTGGAGCGGCATGGCGAGGACGGGATTCGCCTGTTCTCGCTGGTCGCCGAGGAGGCGTCCCGGGCGCTGGAAGCGGAGGCGGAAGGCGCTGATCATGCGCATGCGGCCGCCGCAGTGTGGTTCGTCGGCGATACCGGAGCGCAGCAGGAAGCGCTACATGGCCTGCAGGCGCAATGGGGAGAGCGGGTTCGGGTCATCCCGTGCGGGATGGAGGCAAGCTGGATCGGCCGTCTCGGGCTGCGCGCCTATGCCGCGGGCGAGCGGACGGATACCCATCGGCTCGAACCGAACTATACGCAGTTGGCGGAAGCGGAAGCGAAGCTGCTGGCGAAGGAACGGGCGGACCGGAGGCAGCAGTAATAGAAGGGAGCATGTCAGATGGGACAACGGCCTGAGTACGATGAGGATGGACGGGAAGCATCCGGCGGAGTGGAGTTCCGCCCGATGCGGCTTGAGGATATTCCCGGCGTGCTGGAGGTGGAGCACGCTTCGTTCACGGTGCCGTGGACGATGGATGCGTTCCGGAATGAATTGACGCAGAACCATTTTGCCAAATATACGGTGATGCTTCATGGCGATCGCATTATCGGCTATTCCGGCATGTGGACGGTCGTGGATGAAGCTCATATTACCAATATTGCCGTTCATCCCGATTTCCGGGGGCAGAAGCTCGGGGAGCGCTTGCTGCGGGAGATGGTGGTTCGGGCGATGGCCTACGGCATGGAGGCGATGACGCTGGAGGTTCGGGTGTCGAATCATATCGCCCAGCGGCTGTATGCGAAGTTCGGCTTTCAGGGAGCGGGCGTGCGCAAAGGATACTATTCGGATAACAAGGAAGATGCGCTCATTATGTGGACGGACCTGAAGGCGTTGGCCGCCTCTTCCTTTCAACAAGCGGAATAAAGCAGGTGACATTCGTGAATATACCAAGTTCTCATACCAATCCGGCGGAAGCGGACGTCATACTCGCGATCGAGACAAGCTGCGACGAGACGTCCGTCGCCATCGTTCGCGGCGGGCGCGAGGTGCTGGCGAACCAAGTGTCGAGCCAGATCGACGTTCACCAGCGCTTCGGCGGCGTCGTGCCGGAGATCGCTTCGCGCAAGCATGTGGAGACGATTACCGTCATGCTGGAGGAAGCGGTCAAGCAGGCAGGCATTGCCCTGTCTGACATTACGGCCGTCGCGGTCACGCAGGGGCCGGGGCTTGTCGGTTCGCTGCTCGTCGGCATCGTGGCGGCGAAGTCGCTGGCGATGGCTTTGGATGTGCCGCTCATCGGGACGCATCATATCGCCGGGCATATCTATGCGAACCGGCTCGTGCAGGAGCTGGCATATCCATGCATGGCGCTCGTCGTCAGCGGCGGGCATACGGAGCTGGTTCATCTGGAGCGGGAGGGCGTGTTCCGCGTCATCGGAAGCACGCGCGACGACGCGGTCGGCGAGGCTTACGACAAGGTAGCCCGCGCGGTCGGCTTCCCGTATCCGGGCGGTCCGCATATCGACCGCCTCGCCGTCGACGCGGACGACGCGATCGTACTGCCGCGTGCCTGGCTGGAGCCTGATTCCTATGATTTCAGCTTCAGCGGACTGAAGTCCGCCGTGCTGAACGTCGTCAATCAGGCGAAGATGCGGGGCGAGCCGCCGATGTATGCTGCCGTCGCCCGCGGGTTCCAGGAATCCGTCATCGACGTGCTGACGGAGAAAGCGATGCGCGCCGTGAAGGAATACGGCGCGGCCCAATTGCTGTTGTGCGGCGGCGTGGCCGCCAACCGCGGATTGCGATCGGCGCTGGCCGAGCGCTGCGAGGCCGAAGGCGTGCCGCTCTTGATTCCGCCGTTCGAATACTGCACGGACAATGCGGCGATGATCGCGGCCGCGGCGCATCTCAAGTGGAAGCACGGGCAGTTTACGCCGCTTGATTTCCAGGCGCAGCCGCTGTTTTCGCTCGAGGCGTGGTCGGTGGAATAGCTGCCCATCGCTGCCGGACGGCAGGGGGGGAGCGAGCTTTTTTCAAAATAGGTATTGACTCGTATGTACCGGGACAATATAATAGTCATCAAACCTCAATCCTTCCATGGAATGGGAATATCGGTTGACACGCAATGAACAGGAGCAGTAGAGGATAACGGTCGGAATCAGAGAGCTGCGGGACGGTGCGACGCAGCGGCGGTTGCCTTGAACTCGCCTGGGAGCGGAACGGCGGAAATGCCGGCTTGGGATGCGTACGGAAGCGGACGCAGATCTCTCAAGCGCGGCGGTATGCCGTTACGGAGCCCCCGTCATCGGGCGCGCGCATCGCCATGATCCGGATCCGGCGGTGTGACGCATAAGCGGACGAACGCTTCATCTTGAGCGCGAAGATGAAGGTCGTCAACTAGAGTGGTACCACGGCATCTACCTGTCGTCTCTAACGAGATGGCAGGTTTTTTTGTTATCAACGAGCATGCATATATCGAACGCGTAGAACGGGAGCAGTAAGACACGGAAGCCGATCAGAGAGCTGCGGGGTGGTGCGACGCAGCGGCGGAATGTCTGAACTCGCCCGGGAGTGGAGCGGCTGAACAGGCTCATGGCGTCCGGAAGGATGCCGAAGGGAAGTAGGCGGCTACGGTACCTGACCGTTATCAGGCCGAGGGGGAGGATCCTGCGGTTTGCGGATGATCTTCCAACGAGAGTGGTACCGCGGCAGAGCAGAGCTTGTCGTCTCTTTTGAGACGGCAGGCTTTTTTATTTTCAGGAAAAGATGGATTATGGGAGGAATCGCGATGGGTACTCATACACAAGGCAATTCGGTGCAGGCAGGAGTTCCGCAAGATCAGGAGAAGCGGATGATTCAGATTTTCGATACGACGCTGCGGGACGGCGAGCAGGCTCCCGGCGCGGCCTTGACGCTGCTGCAGAAGCTGGAGCTGGCGGAGCGGCTCGTCCGGCTCGGGGTTGATGTGATTGAGCCGGGCTTCCCGATTTCGAGTCCGGGTGAATTCGAAGCGGTGCAGCGCATCTCCCGCCTCTATCCGCAAGTGGAAATCTGCGGCTTCGCGCGCGCGGTTCGGGAGGATATCGACGCGGCCGTGAAGGCGACGGCCGATGCCGCCCGGCGCCGGATTCATGTTTTCATCTCGTCGTCGGATATCCATCTTCAGCATCAGCTTCGCAAATCGCGCGCCGAGGTGAAGCAGATGGCGAGGGAGACGGTGGCCTATGCGAAGCAGTTCGCCGATCGCATTGAATTCACGGCGATGGATGCGACGCGCTCGGATGCGGACTTCGTCATCGAGCTGGTGGAGACGGCGATTGAGGAAGGCGCGTCGATTATCAACCTGCCGGATACGGTCGGTTATGCGCTGCCGGAGGAATACGGGGCACTGTTCCGCAAGGTGCGCCAGGGCGCTCGCGGGGCCGAGCATGCGGTGTTCAGCGCGCACTGCCACAACGATCTGGGGCTGGCGGTCGCGAACAGCCTGGCGGCGATTCAAGCCGGGGCGACCCAGATCGAGGTTACGGTCAACGGGGTCGGCGAGCGGACGGGGAACTGCGCGTTGGAGGAATTGATTATGGCGCTCGACACGCGCGGCGATGCCCTGCGGGCCGCGACCCGCATTCGGCCGGAATATTTATACGAGACGTCGCGCGCGGTAAGCCGGATGATGCATTTCCCGATTGCCTACAACAAGCCGGTGGTCGGCCGCAACGCCTTCCAGCATGAGTCCGGCATCCATCAGGACGGCCTGCTCAAGAACCGCAACACGTATGAGATTATGGATCCGGTGAAGCTGGGCATTCCGCATCATATGATTATTCTCGGCAAGCATTCGGGGCGGCACGCGCTGAAGCACCGCGCGGAGCAGTACGGCGTTCATCTCAATCCCGACCAGTTGAACGAAGTGTACGACCGCTTCAAGCGCGTAGCCGATGCGCAGAAGGTCGTGACCGACGATCAGCTGCTGCAATGCATCGGAGAGACGCTGAACGAGCAGTTGGAGCCGTTGAGTCTGCTTGATGTCGAAGTGGTGGCGGGCAATGACCGCAAGCGGGCGGCGTCCGTGACGGTGCAGGAGCAGGCGACCGGCAAGAAGCAGACGTATGCGGGAGTGGGCAGCGGTCCGATTGAAGCGGTCATTCGCGCCTTGTCCCAAGCTGTCCGGGAGCCAGTCCGGTTCGAGGATCTGGAGCTGCACTCGCTCTCTTCCGGGGAGGAGGCGTCTGGGGAAGCGGTCGTGACGGTATCGCTCCATGATCAGGTATATCAGGGAAGCGCGACGCATCGGGACATCGTGCTTGCCGCGGCTCAAGCCTATATGGCCGCCTGCAATCAGGCGCTTCGAGGCGCCGCTGCTCATGGAGAGCCGGCGGAAGAGCCGGAGCTCGTGTCCGCCCGGCGTCACGATGCATCCTGAGGCGGATGTGGACAAAGTTATCCACATATCCTGTTGAAAATGGGGATAAAACGCTTACTCCCCTCTGGGACTAAGGTCTGGATCCAGGTGAAAAAGAGGATAGATTTTTCAATATATGCCCTGTAAGTTGTGGATAATGTGGATAAAACAGTGGATAATGCTGGGGATTCCCCGCAAACCATTGGTATGACAGTAATAAAATGAACATGAAGCATGGAGCCAGCAGCCGCTCGTTCCTTCGCGAGCTGTGTATAAGTTGTGATTTACATGTGCGCGGACCGTCCCCGGCTTCATCGTATGAAAACGGAGAGCCTGCGCGAGCATACCGGATTCGTCATCGGAGGCATCCCTCCCATCGGGCATAAGGAGACGATGATGACGCTGATCGATGAAGATTTGCTTCAATATGAGGAGATATGGGCCGCGGCGGGACATCCGCACGCCGTTTTTCCGCTTACGCCGAAGGAGCTCATCGGGATGACGGGCGGACGGGTGATGCCGGTCGTCTAGGCTGCCGAGGGGATTCTTCCGGGACACAATCAAGGGCAGCCCTGCGGGTCCGATAAGACCCGGGCAGCCCTTTGCTCTTTGGACAGGCCGGCACGCAGATGGACGAGCTTCTTCTTATAGGCTGTCTAGGCTTCCATCAGCAGTTCCCATTCGGCGTATATCGCGTTCAACGCTTCCTTGTCTTCATCAAGCTGCGCTTGGATCGCTTGGACGCGGACATAGTCGTTATACACGTCCGGTTCGGCAAGCTCCAGCTCGCGCTCGGCGATCTTCGCTTCCAACGCGGCAATCTGCGTCTCCAATTGCTCGAGCTTCCGCTGGCGGGCCCGCTCCTCGCGTTTGGCCTGCTTGTCGGCCTCATAGGCCTCCGCCGCGCTCAGGCCCGCATCAGCCGCGCTGTCCGCTGCGGGGCGGCCCATGAACGCAGCCGGCTTGCTTGGCGCCGCCGGCTGCTGGGAGGCGCGAATTGCCGCGTCTTCGGCAAGCTCCTGCTTTTTGGCCATATAGTCGTCATAGTTGCCGAGATATGGGTGGGTTCCGTCCGCATCCAGCTCAATGATGCGCTCCGCCATCTTGTTCAGGAAGTAGCGGTCATGGGAGATGAACAGCAGCGTGCCTTCATAGTCGTACAGCGCCGATTCCAGCACTTCCTTGCTGAACAGATCGAGGTGGTTGGTCGGCTCGTCGAGAATCAGCACGTTCGCCTGCTGCAGCATCAGCTTGGCCAGGGCGACACGCGCCTTTTCCCCGCCGCTCAGGGAGGCGACCTTCTTCGTCACATCATCCCCGCTGAACAGGAAGTTCCCCAATACGGTCCGTATCCGCACTTCTTCCAGATGAGGATAGGCGCTCCACACCTCTTCGAGTACCGTATGGTTCGGATTCAGCGTCGATTGCTCTTGATCATAGTAGCCGATCGAGACATTGGTGCCCCAGCGGACGCTTCCTTCGCGAAGGGGATGCTTGCCGATCAGCACCTTCAGCAAGGTCGACTTGCCGATTCCGTTCGGACCGATAAGAGCGACCATCTCGCCGCGCTTCAGATCAAATTCGGCATGGCGGAACAATGGCTCCGCGGTGTCATAGCCTGCCGACAGCTCCTGCACCTGCAGCACGTCCTTGCCGCTCTGCCTTGCCGTCTCGAAGCGGAAATGCGCCTTCTTCAGCTCGCCGGCCGGCTTCTCCAGCCGCTCCATCTTCTCCAGCGTCTTGCGCCGGCTCTGCGCCCGCTTCGTCGTCGATGCGCGCACGAGGTTGCGCTGGACGAAATCCTCCAGCCGGGCGATCTCATCCTGCTGCTTTTCGTACAGCTTCATTTGCTGCTCGTACTCGGCCGCTTTTAATTCCATATATTTCGTATAATTGCCGGTGTAGCGCTTCGCCTGATGCCGTTCAATTTCGATAATGGTGGTGACCATCGCATCCAGGAAATAACGGTCGTGGGACACGACCAGCACCGCTCCCGGATAGGAGCGGAGATAATTCTCGAGCCACGTCAGCGTATGGATGTCCAGATGGTTCGTCGGTTCGTCCAGCAGCAGCAGATCCGGCTGCTGGAGCAGAATGCGGGCCAGGGCCAGCCGGGTCTTCTGGCCGCCGCTCAGCGTATGAATGGGCGTCCCCGGATCCATCTGGCCGAAGCCCATTCCGTGAAGCACGCTCCGCACCCGCGTCTCCATCTCGTAGCCGCCCTGCATGCGGAACCATTCCGAGCGTTCGGCGTATCTGCGCATCACCGCTTCATGGCGGGCGGCGTCGGCGGCGGTCTCCGGGTCGGCAATTTCCTGCTCGAGCTGTCTCAGCTCCTGCTCCGCTTCCACTAAAGCAGCGAATACGAGCATCATTTCGTCCCAGATGGAGCGGTCGGATTGCAGTCCGCTGTTCTGAGCCAGGTAACCGATGCGAGTTTCTTTGGCTTTATAAATGGTCCCGCTGTCCGGGGACATCTCTCCGGCAATGAGCTGCAGGAGCGTCGATTTGCCGGCCCCGTTGACGCCGACCAGTCCAATCCGCTCGCGCTCCAGAATCTGCAGCGTAATATTCGACAATACGGGAGTTATCCCGTAACTCTTGCTCATGCCGTTCACTTGAAGCAGCATAGGGGTATCTCCTCCGTTAATCACAAGCTAATCTCGTATCGCGATTCGAAAATAATGAAATTATACCATAGCCGGTGATGACATCATTTCAATCTGTTGCTATGCCATGGGGCTAGGCGGTCAGGCAGAGGGGAATCGGAGATTCCTTATCGTCGGCCTGACCCATTTTCTATTCTCGCCGATCGGGGGAAATTTGTCTAATCAATCCGGCCGTGAAAGCGATAAAGCGAGATTCGTGATGGCGAGCGAGCAGATGCGGGATTGGATCGGTCCCTATCACAAGTTCAGCATCAGTTTAGCCAACGTAAAGTAAATGATGAGTCCGGTGCCGTCCACCAGGGTGGTAATGAACGGGCCGGAGACGACGGCCGGATCGACTCTGAGCTTGTGCAGGACCAGAGGCAGCACAGCCGCGATGAGGGAGGCCCAGATCACGATGAAAATAGCCGTGACGGCAACAACGCTTCCGATATCAAAGCCTACTCCGAGCAGTTGGGCGCGAAGAAACGTGGCTGCGCCCATACAGAGTCCGAGAACCAAACCGGTCGCCACCTCTTTGCGAACGACTCTGAATATATCCTTCGGCTTCACTTCTCCGAGCGCCAGAGCGCGAACGAGAGTCGTTACGGTCTGGGTTCCCGTATTGCCTCCCGTCCCGACCAGCAATGGAATAAAGAATGCGAGCGCGATGACTTCCGAGAGCGTATCTTCAAAATATCGAAGCACGTTCCCCGTATAGGCCTCGGCTACGAATAGGACAAGCAGCCATGCGATTCGCTTCCGAAATAGCTTCCAAAAGGAATTTTTAAAATACGGCACTTCTAAAGGCTGGCTTCCGCCCATTTTCTGAAAATCTTCCGTCGCTTCTTCATGGATAACGTCAATTAAATCGTCGACCGTGATAATCCCGATCATTCGCTGCTCCTCGCTTACGACGGGAAGAGCCACCAGATCATAGTTGGATAAAATCGTCGCAACCTCCCGCTGGTTCATCCGGGCAGGCACCGACACGAAATCCTTGAGCATGATTTCCTCCAGCTTGGCGTCGGCCTTGGCGAGGATCGCTTGCTTGAGCGACACGATCCCGACCAGCTTGCCGTTATTGTCCAGCACATAAAAGTACGAAACCATTTCCGCGTCTTGCCCGACTTTACGGACATGCTGCAGGGTATGCTCCACCGTCCAATAATTCCGGACCGCAATATAATCGACCGTAGCCAGGCTCCCCGCCGACTCTGGCGGATATTGCATCAGAGCGCTGATTTTCTCCCGGTAATCGGCAGGCAGCAGCTCCAATAAAGTTCCGGCTTGGTGAGGATGGATGGCCAGCAGCAGATCGGCCACTTTATCGCTGGACATCTCATTCAGCATGGAAGCGGCTGTCTCCTTGGTCCCGCGGTCCAAAATTCGATACTGCAATTCGGGCTCGGCATATTCCAAAATTTCCGCCCCCAAGGCAACCGGGAGCTTGGCAATAAATTGAATTTGCTCGCTTTCCTCAAGCTCCATTAACATCTCGGCTAAATCATACGGTTGGAACCGGGCGAGGAAATCATTGAGGGCATCCCGCTTTTGTTCGGCCAGTCTATCTTTCAAGTCTTCAATCATCCATTTTTGAACCATGTTTATTCCTCCTATCGCAAACATCCTTTCGCGTCTTGTCGCTTACTCTCGATTCGTGAAACAGACACAAAAAAGCTCTCCCTGCGCTTAGGAAGAGCTTGTAGTTCCTGTTCTCATTACGCTCACTGCTTACATCTACGCATACTTAAATACACCTGCCCCCATAGCGGACAGCGTGATGAATACAGTATGAATCACAGTTAAGGGTAAAGAGAACCTCGTTCTCCCTCTTCACAAGATTATGAACTTGATTCGATGACGGAATACTGGAACTACTATCCATTGAGTGTTCTCCCCCCTTTGCAGAATAAAATAAAAACCCTCCAGGAGTCCTAGAGGGTTCGATGAATGCACGCAAATATAACATTCCTGCGCCCCCTAGTTGAGTTTTAGCACTATGCAACGTAAAGAGAAGCCTTCTTCTCTTAGCCACGTTAAGAAAAGCCTTAATCCGGCAATTCCTGTTCTACCCATGGGCATCTTTCGATATTTCTGGGCAGTGGCCTATGTTTGCATAGGAGCCTCACCTAACAAGGTCTTTATGACATTGTCAACCTTAACACCGGCTTCGGATGTTGTCAACCTCCAGAGAACAACTTTAACCTTTTCATAACCTCTTTTGGGGGAGGAGTCAATACACTGAAGTAGTGTCGCGGGAGCGGCGCGGGGCGAAGCGTCAATCATTTTCACGGTTTAATTTTGCGGGATGCAAGAGGTGAGTTCATTTGAAGCAAACGATCAAAGGCCGGCCGGATTTTTTGCTGCTTTTTGTGACCTTGCTGCTGGTCATGTTCGGATTGGCGATGATATACAGCGCAAGCTCGGCCGTGGTCAGCCTGAAATATGAGAATCCGTCCTATTATGCGTCGAAGCAAATCATGTTCGCTCTCATCGGTCTTGTCGCTATGTTCGTGTTCATGAATATTCCGTTTCGCAAATGGAGCAAGGCCGCGCAAGGGGCCGGCTATCAATTGATTCAGTCTTTGATCGCGCTGGCTCACGGGGGGATGACCGGAACGGGTTACGGCCAGAGCGTGCAGAAGCTTTTCTATTTGCCGGAAGCGCACACCGATTTTATTTTTGCCGTCATCGGAGAAGAATTCGGTTTTGTGGGCGGATTACTGCTTTTATTTTGTTTTTTTCTTTTCTTTTGGCGGGGCCTTATGGCAGCCCTCCGCAGCGATGAGCCCTTCGGGATTATGCTCGGAACCGGCATCATTACGATGATATTTGCCCAATTCGCGTTCAACCTGGGGGCGGTAACCGGGGCGATGCCGATCAAGGGCGTACCGCTTCCGTTCATCAGCTATGGAGGCTCTTCTCTCTTGTTATGCATGGCCAGCACCGGCATTCTGTTAAATATTTCGCGCGATAATGATCGGAGACAGCGCGAATAGGCAAGCCTTCTTACACAATCTGCGAACTAGAGGTACTCACATGATGTTTTATATTCGCAAGCTGAAAAAATTGGACAAACCGACGCTCCTTGTGCTGCTCGGTCTGATGATTCTAGGGACGGTAGCCGTGGATCAAGCCACTTCCGGCACGAATCTCGACGGCTTGTACATGTACAGCATTGTCTTTTTCGTTCTCTTCCTTCTCCCCATGCTGCTGATCGCGTTGCTCGACTACTCGATTTTCACAGGCGCAGCCGCTTATATTTTATATGGAATCGGACTTGCCCTGCTTCTCTTCGTGATGTTCACCGGAGAAAATATTAACGGAGCGGTACGCTGGATAAGAATCGGAGGCTTCCAGCTTCAGCCCTCTGAACTGGTTAAAATCGCTACCGTGCTTGTCACCTGCAATCTGCTGCAAAAGCGATCCGGCAACAAGCTCCGGTTCCTTCAGGATTTGCTGCCGACTGGCGCCGTGTTCCTCGTTCCGGCCTTCATCGTGATGAAGCAGCCGGATTTGGGCACGGCGCTCGTGTTCGCCGCCGTCCTGCCCGTCATGCTGTGGATGGGGAATATTCGCCTCTTGCATATGCTGCTGCTGGCGTCGATGGCCTTGCCGGTCGGGGGCGTCTGCTGGCTGTATTTTGCGAATTATGACATCCTGGCCAACCTGTTGAAGCCCCATCAATTGTCGAGAATCGAGACGTTTCTTGAACCCGGCCTCGATCCTGATAAATCGTGGCATGTCAATAACGCCATGAACGCGATCGGATCGGGTCAAATGAGCGGGAATTCCGGCTTCTACGTCGATCGCGGTTACATTCCGTACGCGTATTCGGATTCCATTTACGTGGTCATTGGCGAGAAATTCGGATTTATCGGCTCCTCGGTTCTGCTGCTTTTATTTTATTTGCTTATTTTCCGCATGCTGTTTATCGCGCGGGAGAGCCGGGATCTGGCGGGATCCTATCTCGTTGTCGGGTTGGCCGGCATGCTGCTGTTTCAAATCTTCGTCAACATCGGCATGCATATCGGCCTGATGCCGTTGACCGGCATATCGCTTCCGTTCATCAGTTACGGGGGCAGCTCCTTGCTGGCGAATATGCTGTCCATCGGATTGGTGCTGAGCGTCCATGTTCATAAGGACGACATCGCCATGGCGGCAGACACTGGCGGCAATGTGAGATAAATAAGGGCGTGCTTGATTAGGAATAACCGAGCATCGCGAGTCCTCCCTCTGCGCGCTGCGCAGGGGTTTTCGAATTGGTTGAGTTATCGTTCTATTCGCGTATATGAATCGCGGAGAACATGCGGCATCGGTTTGCCGCGCAAAAATGGGCCGGATGGTGGCGCTAACGGGGGAAGGATGGTAAACTAAGGTTGAAAATAATGAAAAATGAATGAAAATTAAGTACATATCATATAGATTGCCCTGCGGAATTCCGATACATCTTCAGGGCCGAAATAGAAAGGGGCGGGAACGTTGACGGCAGCGGAGGAGAAGCGAATGCTTCGTCTGCAATATAAGGCGCGCAGGCAGGCGGTCGCCCCGCAGGAGCGGGAGGCCAGCAGCGAAGCCGTATGCCGGCGGGCTTACCCATTCTTGAAAGCGCTGCGAGAGCGGCATGGCCGTCCCTTGCATTTGTGCGCCTATTTTCCGTTTGGCAATGAGCTGGATATTACCGCCTTGCTGCTTGATTGCCGGAAGAGGGGCGATGTCGTCTATCTTCCGCGCACGGACGCAGCTTCGCGGACGATGTCGCTGCACCCGTGGACAGAGCATACGGCATTTACGACGGGGACCTTCGGCCTGCAGGAGCCGGGTCCCGAGGCAGAGCGGCTCGATCCGGAGCATTGGGACAGGCTGGACGCGATTTTCGTTCCCGGCATCGCCTACGATCGGCAGGGCGGACGGCTCGGGCTGGGCGCAGGATATTATGACCGGTTCTGGCACGCCTATCTGGAGGCGCTGGACCGCGCGCCGCTTGAGCGCAGACGCGGCGATCGGGCCGTGCGGCTGGCTTGCATCTATGCGTGGCAGCTGGCGGAGCGCGTGCCGATGGAAGCGCATGATATCGCCGTCGAGTGGCTGATTACCGAGGATGAGATCATCGCTTGCGCAGCCGGCGCAGAGCTGCCGCTAACCGGGGAGAACGGCGGCCGCGAGTAAGTGTGGATAGGATGACATCGCATGCGGAAGAAGGATGGACGTCCTTCCTGCGCATGCCAATATATTGAAGAAGGCCGGTTGTTGCCGGCTAGGCGGGAGGAGGAGACCTGATGCGCTGGAAAGTAGCAATATTGACGGCGAGCGACAAAGGATCCCGGGGAGAGCGCGAGGATACGAGCGCCCAGGTCATTCGGGAACTCGTCGAAGAAGAACTCCATGGTGAGATTGTGGAATACCGGATTGTGCCGGATGAGATGAATGAGATCTCCGCGTCGCTTATCGAGATGGCCGATTATTTTCAGGCCCACTTGATTATTACGACAGGCGGTATCGGCATGGCGGAGCGGGACGTGACGCCGGAGGCGACGCTCAAGGTCGTCGATCGGCTGGTGCCGGGCATGGCGGAAGCGATGCGCTTCGCCTCGATGCAGAAGCAGCGCCGGGCGATGCTGAACCGCGGCGTGTGCGGGGTAAGGGGGCAGACGCTTATCATTAATCTGCCTGGAGACCCGAAGGGCGTGCATGAGAATCTGCTGCCGATTATGGATCAGATTCCGCATGCGCTCGCCGTGCTGAACGGGGATCATAAGGGAGCGGAATAGAACCCTTCATAATATTGTTACAGATTATTTGGTATATTACGGATGGCGCATATGATATGATGTAGTTCACAAGCACTCTATTCTAGGATCTGCAGAAAGGAGATATTTTCGCTATGTTCAACGGCATTGGCGTCTCGGGAATACTTCTGCTCTTGGTCATTGCGCTATTATTGTTCGGACCGAATAAGCTGCCTGAATTGGGACGGGCCTTCGGCCGCACCCTGCGGGAATTCAAGGAAGGGGCTCGCGATATTATGGGGGATGAGCCGAGCGCGAAGCCTGCCCGCCAAGAAATTCAGACGGTGGACGTCGAACCTGCTGGCCAGGAGCCGGCCAAGGCGTCCGGCGAAGCGAACAGCGCCAATCAGCGCCGCCTCCCTGAGTAACAAGACGTTGTCTGTTATGTTCAGCGGGGCGGCCCCGCTTTTACCATGGAAGGAACAGGTTGGTGAGGCATGTCGAAGGTAACGGAAGAACAAATGACACTGGTCGAGCATATTACGGAGCTTCGCAAACGTGTCGTCTATATCATCATCGTCCTCGTCATTGGCTTGGTGGCGGGATTCCTCGCCGCTGATCCGATTTACGAATATTTGCGCAATACGGAGCCGGCCAATCAGATGCCGCTTCACGGCTTCTCGCTATGGGACGGGATCGGGATATATATGAAGTTCGCCTTCATTATTGCATTGGCTGTAACGCTTCCGTTTGCGATGTACCAGCTGTGGGCTTTTGTCAGCCCCGGCCTCCGGGAAATAGAACGGCGTGCTGCCCTCCGGTACGTCCCTTTTGTATTTGTGCTGTTTTTGCTAGGGCTGTCCTTCGCCTATTTCGTCGTCTTTCCGATGGCGTTTTCTTTTACGTCGGGCATTAACAAGCATATGAACTTGACCGAGACGTACGGCATCACGCAGTATTTTTCGTTCATGTTCAATCTGCTGGTCCCGATTTCGCTGCTCTTCGAGCTGCCGATCGTCATTATGTTCCTGACCCGGATCCGGCTGTTGAACCCGCTGAGATTGCGGAAAATGCGGCGGGTGGCGTACTTTGTCCTGATCTTGCTCGGGACGATGCTGTCGCCCCCGGATATTGTCTCGGATTTGCTCGTGGCGATACCGCTCCTCATTTTATATGAGATCAGCGTGTTCATGTCCTCGATCGTCTACCGGAAGCAGCTGCTGGAGCAAGAGGCCTGGGAGAAGGAATTCGGAGAAGGCGCGGATACGACGGCGGTCTAATCATGAAGTCAGTTGTGCAGGTATAACAGGTTCGCATGAGCGTTCATCTTGTTGTGCCTGCATTTTTTGCGCCCGGGGGCGAATTCAGGCGCGCGGGGCGCGGCGGGGTGGAATGTTATGAGCCTTTTTGGATAAAATGGGTAAGGTGTGCTTGCGGAGCGCCGGATCGGAAAAATAATTTTTTCACGCGAAACCCTCTTGCAATGTAAACCCAAAATCAGTATCATAGGAATTGGTTATTAGCACTAAGCATCGT
Organism: Paenibacillus dendritiformis; assembly: GCF_015845845.1. Classification (GTDB taxonomy): domain Bacteria; phylum Bacillota; class Bacilli; order Paenibacillales; family Paenibacillaceae; genus Paenibacillus_B; species Paenibacillus_B dendritiformis_C. The sequence goes on along the minus strand of NZ_LDIG01000204.1, from coordinate 3,517 downwards.
CGAGTGCTAACACCGGGCGAATGCTTCGTTTTTGAGGATTCTACCGCTGTCTGTCTCAGGCGCCGGAGAATTCTTCACCTTATAAACTCTTGTTCAAAGGAGGCTATTTTTCATGATCAAACCATTAGGTGAGCGCGTATTGATCGAACCAATCGCGAAGGAAGAAACTACAGCTTTCGGTATCGTTCTGCCGGATACGGCGAAGGAGAAGCCGCAAGAAGGCAAGGTTGTCGCGGTAGGTAACGGGGTATGGAAAGACGGTCAACGTGTGCCGCTCGATCTGAAAGAAGGAGACCGCGTTATTTTCTCCAAATATGCCGGCACTGAAGTGAAGTATGAAGGCAAAGAGTATTTGATTATGAAAGAAAGCGACGTTCACGCCGTAATCGGCTAATCGGCCCGGCGGAACAGCCTTACCAACATAGGTACGATCGAGTCTTTCCGGATATGGAAGACTCCCAGACGGACATATATGCACGCCGTATCATTCTGAATGTATTGAGGAGGGTTTCACGATGGCAAAAGAAATCAAGTTCTCGGAAGACGCACGCCGTTCCATGCTTCGCGGGGTTGACGCTCTGGCTAACGCGGTGAAAGTAACACTTGGACCGAAAGGCCGCAACGTCGTATTGGAGAAGAAATTCGGTTCTCCGCTTATCACGAACGACGGTGTGACGATTGCGAAGGAAATCGAACTGGAAGACGCTTTTGAAAACATGGGCGCTCAACTGGTTAAAGAAGTAGCTACGAAAACAAACGATGTTGCCGGCGACGGTACGACAACCGCTACGGTTCTGGCTCAAGCGATGATTCGCGAAGGCCTGAAGAACGTGACGGCTGGCGCGAATCCGATGGTCGTTCGCAAAGGGATCGAGAAAGCAGTGAAAGCCGCTGTTGAAGATCTGAAGAAAATTGCGAAGCCAATCGAGAACAAGCAAAGCATCGCTCAAGTCGCAGCTATCTCCGCTGCTGACGATGAAGTGGGCACGCTGATCGCGGAAGCGATGGAGAAAGTCGGCAAAGACGGCGTAATCACGGTAGAAGAATCCAAAGGCTTCAACACCGAGCTTGAAGTTGTGGAAGGAATGCAGTTCGACCGCGGATACATTTCTCCATACATGATTACAGACACTGACAAGATGGAAGCCGTTCTCGACAATGCTTACATCTTGATCACGGATAAGAAAATCTCCAACATCCAAGAAATCTTGCCGGTATTGGAGAAAGTCGTTCAACAAGGCAAGCAGCTCGTCATCATCGCTGAAGATGTAGAAGGCGAAGCGCTCGCTACCTTGGTTGTGAACAAACTGCGCGGCACATTCACTTGCGTGGCTGTCAAAGCTCCAGGCTTCGGCGACCGCCGCAAGGCAATGCTGCAAGATATCGCTGCCCTCACTGGCGGCCAAGTCATTACGGAAGAACTCGGCCTTGAGCTGAAATCGACTACGATCGATCAACTGGGCTCCGCTCGCCAAGTTCGCGTAACGAAAGAAAACACGATCATCGTAGACGGCAACGGCAACAAAGCCGACATCGATGCTCGCGTGAACCAAATCCGCACGCAATTGGAAGAAACGACTTCCGAGTTCGACAAAGAGAAGCTGCAAGAGCGCCTGGCGAAATTGGCCGGCGGCGTAGCGGTTATCAAAGTCGGCGCTGCGACGGAAACCGAATTGAAAGAGCGCAAGCTCCGCATCGAAGACGCGCTGAACGCGACTCGCGCGGCTGTGGAAGAAGGTATCGTAGCCGGCGGCGGTACGGCGTTGATGAACGTATACAAAGCCGTTGCAGCGGTAAGTGCTTCCGATGACGAGTTGACAGGCGTGAACATCGTTCTTCGCGCGCTGGAAGCTCCGGTTCGCGCAATCGCCGACAACGCAGGCCAAGAAGGCTCCATCATCGTTGAGCGCCTGAAGAACGAAGCGACAGGCATTGGCTACAACGCCGCAACCGGCGAGTGGGTGAACATGATCGAAGCGGGTATCGTCGACCCTGCGAAGGTTACTCGTTCCGCACTGCAAAACGCTGCTTCCGTAGCGGCTATGTTCTTGACGACCGAAGCGGTTGTCGCTGACAAGCCGGAACCAGAAAAGCCAGGCATGCCTGACATGGGCGGCATGGGCGGAATGGGCGGCATGATGTAATAAGGGGATTAAAAACCCTGTAATACCGCATGATAGAAGGCTCCCGAAAGGGAGCCTTCTTCAATAAAATCACGAAAAAATCACATTTCTCGCAAAATCGGATCAGGTGCGGAATCGATATTGTTGAAATTGAAGTTCAAAATATCGGCGAAGTGTATTCGAATTCTCTCATTCGCGTCTTTTCTCATTTTCTCCGTTACGTGGGTATAAATTCTTAATGTGGTGTCTGGATTATCGTGACCGACCCGCTGCATAATCGTTTTTAGATCAACTCCAGCTTCTGCAAGCATACTGATGTGTGTATGCCGAAAGATGTGAGGTGTAGCTTCTTTTTTTATAGACGTCTTTTTAAGCAGCCTTTCCATCCGTATTAAGACGTTCTTCTGAACGAATGGGTATCCTTTTTTCTCGGCAGAATACGAAGTTTGCATCATGAAAATCAGGGGTCAGCTTTTTGGCCTCGGCCATGATTTTATTTTGCCGTTCCTGAAACTCCTTAAGTAATTTCATTACGCTTTCATCTATATCGATGGTGCGTATGGAACCTTTGGTTTTCGGCGTAACAAGTTCGTAGAGCTTCATGTTGTTTTTTTCGTTATAGAGCGTTTTGGTAATTCGTATTTGATTGGTATTAAAGTTTAAATCATTCCATTTTAAGGCTCAATCTCAAAATCAGTGCTTGACTATCAGCATATCAACCGGTGACGGTTGCATTCGATAAGAATACCTGCTTTATAACGATTGGGATTTCGCATAAAGTAATGGCGACGTTGAAACGCTTTAATGCGATTATGACGGCCTTCTACGGTCGCGTTTGTCCAGCGACATTGATGATAATTCACGATTTCCTCTTTCCAATTTCGCATCGTCCCCAGCGTGCTGCGTACCGTTGCATGGTCGATCTGATCGCCTTGCTCGCACCAACGCTCAAATCCGAGTCGGGCAACAGCATAGCTGGGCGAGCGGTCATACCAAGTTGTGAAGGCTTCTTTCCACTCCCACACGCTGCGCAGAAGCGAAGAATAATTCAGTAGCGTTTCCAGTCGTTTTCTGCTTTCTTCACTCAGCGATTCCGCTGGAGGATTCAGCAAACGATGGTTCGCTTTCAAATACGCTCGCGCTCGCGGCGATAAGGTATGCTGAACCGTTTTTCGAACTTCTTGCACGCTTTCGATTACATAACCGTGGACATGAAAGCGATCTGCGATGCGAATCGCATTCGGGAAACACTCGCTGATCCAGGTATGGTAAGCCTGGGCCAAATCCATGACCACTGCTTTGGGATTCAGCCGAAGGAAGTCGGGATGCGCCTGGGCATAGGCACGCAATTCCTCCAGTTTCCTACCCGGCAGCAGATCCAGCATCGTTTCGCC
>NZ_LDIG01000203.1 GCF_015845845.1 Paenibacillus dendritiformis | reverse complement strand
ATACTTCGAAGCTGGAGTGAAGTCGATGCAGTGGTAGGGGAGCGTTGTGTACCGGGTGGAAGGCAGACCGGAAGGACTGCTGGACTGTACACAAGTGAGAATGCCGGTATGAGTAACGAAAAGACTGGTGAGAATCCAGTCCGCCGAAAGCCTAAGGGTTCCTGGGGAAGGCTCGTCCGCCCAGGGTAAGTCGGGACCTAAGGCGAGGCCGAAAGGCGTAGTCGAAGGACAACAGGTTGAAATTCCTGTACCACCGTAGCCGTTATGAGCAATGGGGGGACGCAGAAGGATAGGGACGCGAGCAGATGGATGCTCGTCCAAGCAGTGAGGCTGGTCAGTAGGCAAATCCGCTGACCGTAAGGCTGGGCTGTGACGGGGAGGGAAAATTACAGTACCGAAGGTCTTGATTTCATGCTGCCAAGAAAAGCCTCTAGCCAGGTAAAGGTGCCCGTACCGCAAACCGACACAGGTAGGCGAGAAGAGAATTCTAAGGCGCGCGGAAGAACTCTCGTTAAGGAACTCGGCAAAATGACCCCGTAACTTTGGGAGAAGGGGTGCCCCGGTAGGGTGAATAGCCCGAGGGGGCCGCAGTGAATAGGCCCGAGCGACTGTTTAGCAAAAACACAGGTCTGTGCGAAGCCGTAAGGCGAAGTATACGGGCTGACGCCTGCCCGGTGCTGGAAGGTTAAGGGGAGTGGTTAGCCGTAAGGCGAAGCTATGAACCGAAGCCCCAGTAAACGGCGGCCGTAACTATAACGGTCCTAAGGTAGCGAAATTCCTTGTCAGGTAAATTCTGACCCGCACGAATGGCGTAACGACTTGGGCGCTGTCTCAACGAGAGATCCGGTGAAATTTTAATACCTGTGAAGATGCAGGTTACCCGCGACAAGACGGAAAGACCCCATGGAGCTTTACTGCAGCTTGATATTGGACTTTGGTACGGTCTGTACAGGATAGGTGGGAGCCTGGGAAGCCGGAGCGCCAGCTTCGGTGGAGGCGCCGTTGGGATACCACCCTGATCGTATCGGAGTTCTAACCAGGGACCGTGAAACCGGTTCGGGGACAGTGTCAGGCGGGCAGTTTGACTGGGGCGGTCGCCTCCTAAAGAGTAACGGAGGCGCCCCAAGGTTCCCTCAGAATGGTTGGAAATCATTCGAAGAGTGCAAAGGCAGAAGGGAGCTTGACTGCGAGACCTACAAGTCGAGCAGGGACGAAAGTCGGGCTTAGTGATCCGGTGGTACCGCATGGAAGGGCCATCGCTCAACGGATAAAAGCTACCCTGGGGATAACAGGCTTATCTCCCCCAAGAGTCCACATCGACGGGGAGGTTTGGCACCTCGATGTCGGCTCATCGCATCCTGGGGCTGAAGTAGGTCCCAAGGGTTGGGCTGTTCGCCCATTAAAGCGGTACGCGAGCTGGGTTCAGAACGTCGTGAGACAGTTCGGTCCCTATCTGTCGCGGGCGTAGGAAATTTGAGAGGAGCTGTCCTTAGTACGAGAGGACCGGGATGGACGTACCGCTGGTGTACCAGTTGTTTCGCCAGAGGCATAGCTGGGTAGCCAAGTACGGAAGGGATAAGCGCTGAAAGCATCTAAGCGTGAAGCCCCCCTCAAGATGAGATTTCCCACATTGGTAAGACCCCTTGAAGACGACGAGGTAGATAGGTTGGAGGTGGAAGTGCAGCAATGCATGGAGCTGACCAATACTAATCGGTCGAGGGCTTATCCTAAATTCACCCCAAAAAGTGACGTGAAGCGTTGCAGCAACACCGATTACTTTTCGGGGACCCCGGGTGATTATGATTCTTTGCTTTCGCATTCAGTTTTTAAGGTACAATACCTTATCTGTTTGGTGGCGATGGCGGAGGGGTTCCACGCGTACCCATCCCGAACACGACCGTTAAGCCCTCCAGCGCCGATGGTACTTGGACCGCAGGGTCCCGGGAGAGTAGGACGCTGCCAAGCAGAGGCTGTACCTATGGTCTCCGGTGAACCGTGAGATCGTAACATTCCCCGATAGCTCAGTCGGTAGAGCACTCGGCTGTTAACCGAGTTGTCACAGGTTCGAGTCCTGTTCGGGGAGCCATACGGAGAGATGTCCGAGCTGGCCGAAGGAGCACGATTGGAAATCGTGTAGGCGTCACAAGCGTCTCGAGGGTTCAAATCCCTCTCTCTCCGCCAGCGTGGCCCGTTGGTCAAGCGGTTAAGACACCGCCCTTTCACGGCGGTAACACGGGTTCGAATCCCGTACGGGTCACCATTTCATTGATATGGACACTTAGCTCAGTTGGGAGAGCACCATCTTGACAGGGTGGGGGTCAGCGGTTCGAACCCGTTAGTGTCCACCATATTATCGCGGGGTGGAGCAGTTCGGTAGCTCGTCGGGCTCATAACCCGAAGGTCGCAGGTTCAAATCCTGTCCCCGCAATACTTTTTCCATCGCGCGTTGATACATAACTTCGATGCGGAAAATGAATAGTTCATGGAGCTGTGGTGTAGAGGCCTAACATGCCTGCCTGTCACGCAGGAGAACGCGGGTTCGAATCCCGTCAGCTCCGCCATCCTTATCCAATGCTGGGGCCCGTTGGTCAAGCGGTTAAGACACCGCCCTTTCACGGCGGTAACACGGGTTCGAATCCCGTACGGGTCACCATGCGAGCCATTAGCTCAGTTGGTAGAGCACCTGACTTTTAATCAGGGTGTCGAAGGTTCGAGTCCTTCATGGCTCACCAGCATGCATTCAACAAGTCTGCGCTTCGGCGCAGGCTTTTTTGGTATTTGGCCCGATGTCATGCGTGATGTCATGCAAGCGCCCGACCTTCTGCAGCTATAATCCCCCTTATTGCCGTTGCTTATTCCGGATCCATATCCGCTCGCCTCCCCCTATTGATGTTTTTGGATAAAGGCATTATGATTAATTGGAAATTGCTATTTAACTGCTTTTATAAAAGGGTTTGAATAAGGTGGGATCGTGGCATGGAGGAAAAAACCGTAAACATTAAAGAATTCAACCGAAATCGAATTTATAAGCTGCTGCGGCAAAAACAGCATTTATCGAAGCAAGAGATTGTGCATCATTTGCAGATCAGTCTGCCGACCGTTACGCAAAACTTGAATTATTTGCTGAAACAAAAGCTGATTGCGAATACCGGAACCATCGGCAATACCGGGGGACGGAACGCGCAACTCTTTTCCTATATAAGCGATGCCAAAGTGGCTATTGGCTTGGACATTACGAGAAATCATATCACCACCGTGGTCGTCGACTTAAATGGAGATATTATCAATATCAATCGAAGAAGGCAGAAATTTGAGGCTTCAGACCCGTATTTTCGGCTATTGGGGGAGATCATTCAAGAGATAGTCAGGGAATTGAATATTGACGAGTCCAAAATATTGGGCGTCGGCATCGGTGTTCCCGGCTTGATCACGGAAGACCGCCAGACCGTTTTCTATGGAAAAATTCTTAATTTCACCGGAGAGACGCTGGAGCGGTTCGCCAAGTATATTCCCTATCCGGCCATCCTGATGAACGATGCGAACGCGGCGGGCTTTTCGGAAATATGGGCGACGCCGGACACGAAAAATGCGTTCTATATTTCGTTGAGCAACAATATCGGTGGCGCTGTCTATATCGGCGATAAAGTGTTCGCGGGAGAAAATCAGAAGAGCGGCGAAATCGGCCATATTACGATTATTCCGGACGGACTGCCTTGTTATTGCGGGCAAAAAGGCTGTCTGGAGGCTTACTGTTCCGCCTCTTTATTGTCCGATGCGGCGGATGGCAGTTTGGCTCAATTTTTTGAACAGGTTGCACAAGGGGACCCGGAAAAGCTGAAATTGTGGGAAAAATATTTGTGGCATCTGGCGATCGCCATTAATAATATTCGCATGCTGTTTGACTGCGATATTATCCTTGGGGGTTATGTCGGCGCGTACATGGAGGATCATATCGAGACATTGAAAAAGCTGGTGGCCGCCAGAAATACGTTTGAGGATCATGCTGACTTTCTTCGCATCTGCAACTATAAGACCGAAGCGATCGCGGCCGGGGCGGCTCTGCCGTTTATCGATCAGTTTATCCATCAAATTTAAAGTAAACGAAGCTTGCATCTTAACGCATGGGATGAGGCTGGAGGAATCCTTCGTACCTTCCGCCGGCTCCATGCGTTTTTTGCGCTGCGTCTTTTTGCATATTGACAAGGCAGCCCAGAGGGGCTATTCTTACGTTAAGTAGTTTTTTAAAACACTTTAATAAAAGTTATTTATTATCGAAGGGTGGATGCATCAATGAATCAACTGTCCTCTAGCTTGGAAGCCGCGGAGAGAAAGGTGCCGGCAACGATGAAAGCGCTTGTAGCGTATGGGAAACATGATTATCGCTTTGAAGCGAACTACCCTACGCCCGGATGCGGGCCAGACGATATCATCATTAAAACCGAGGCATGCGGCATTTGTGCAGGGGATTTGAAATGTCTGCATGGAGCAGCCATGTTCTGGGGCGATGAGACACAGCCGGAGTGGGTTAAGCCTCCCTTTATTCCCGGTCATGAATTTCTGGGGACGATCGTCGAAGTCGGAGAAAATGTAACCGATTTCGCCGTAGGCGATCGGGTCACGGCGGATCAGATTGTGCCATGCCGGGAATGCAGATTTTGCAAGCAAGGCAACTATTGGATGTGCCAGCCCCATAATATTTTCGGATTCCAGGGGACGAACAACGGCGGAATGGCTGAATATGTCCGCTATCCGAAGACGGCCGTCGTTCACAAGGTGCCTGCCGACATGGAACTGGCGTCTGCCTTATTGATTGAGCCTTATGCCTGCTCGAAGCATGCGGTCGATCGGGCGCAAATCGGGTGCGAGGATATCGTTGTCATTTCCGGAGCAGGTCCGCTTGGGCTAGGAATGGTTACGTATGCGCGCATGAAAAACCCGAAAAAACTGATTGTGCTGGACTTGATTGAAAATCGCCTCGAAAAAGCGAAGGAGTTTGGCGCCGATATCGTCTTGAATCCGAAAGAAACGGATGTTATCCAAGCCATTCTTGATATGACGGACGGCTACGGATGCGATATTTATATCGAGGCGACAGGGCACCCTTCGAGCGTGACGCAAGGATTGAGCATGATCAGAAAGCTTGGCCGCTTCGTGGAGTTCAGCGTGTTCGGCGAGCCGACTACCGTCGATTGGTCCATCATTGGCGACCGCAAAGAATTGGACGTCTTGGGAGCTCATTTAAGTCCATATTGCTTCCCGTTCGTCATTGAAAATATGGCAAACGGAAATCTGAAAACGAACGGCATCGTTACCCGCAAGTTCCCGATCGAGCAATGGGAGGAAGCGTTCGAATATGCGTCTGGCAAACACGGCGATTTTAAGGTGGCAATCACGTTTTAACAAAGGGTGAGCAAAGATGGAAAAATATGTGGTAGGAATCGATTTCGGCACGTTGAGCGCCCGCACCATACTCGTCAATGCGGCCACGGGAGAGATTCGGGCCGTTGCCGAGATGGAGTATCCTCATGGCGTGATGGAGCAAACCTTGCCTGACGGCGTAACGAGGCTGGGACCGGATTGGGCGCTGCAGCATCCGCTGGACTATATCGAGTGCGCTTCCACAACGCTGGCGGAGATTATGACAACGACTGGCGTCGACCCGCAGCAGATTATCGGGGTAGGAACCGATTTTACGGAATGTACGATGCTGCCTGTAAAATCCGATGGAACGCCTCTATGCGTGCTGGATGCCTATAAGAGCCATCCGCATGCTTATGTGAAGCTGTGGAAGCATCATGCGGCTGCGGAGGAGGCGAACAGGCTGAATGCGATTGCCGAATCGCGGGGGGAATCCTTTCTAGACTATTATGGCGGCAAAATATCATCGGAGTGGATGTTCCCGAAAATATGGCAAATCATAAATGAAGCGCCTGAAATTTACGAAGCCGCCGATCGATTTATGGAGCTGGCCGATTGGATCACGCTCCAGCTTACGGGCGAAGAAAAACGTAACAGCTGCACGGCAGGCTATAAGGCGATATGGCATAAGCAGCATGGCTATCCTTCGAATGAGTTTTTCAAAGCACTGGATCCAAGACTGGAGCATGTCATTGACGACAAAATGTCGAGAACCATCTACCCGGTTGGCGCCAAGGCAGGGGCCATCACCGAAGAGAGCGCCGCATGGACCGGCTTGGCGCCAGGCACTGCCGTGGCCGTGGGGATAGGCGACGCTCATTCCGCCGTCATCGGCTGCGGGATCACGACTCCCGATATTTTGCTGATGGTAATGGGGACATCCGGCTGCGATATGTTGGTCAGCGAGACGGCGGTGAAGGTGCCAGGCATCAGCGGACTTTGTGAAGACGGCATTTTGCCGGGATACTACGGCTATGAAGCCGGGCAGTCCTGCCTGGGCGATCATTTCTCCTGGTTCGCCAAACATTGCGTCCCGGAGCGAGTGGAATTAGAAGCCAGAGCGGCGAACAAAAAAGTGCTGGAGCTTCTGAATGAGAAAGCGGCGCAAATCAAGCCGGGAGCCAGCGGCTTGCTCGCTCTCGATTGGTGGAACGGGAATCGCTCCGTCTTGGTCGATGCCGATTTGACAGGCTCCATGTTCGGAATGACGACCGCCACGACGGCGGAGGAAATGTACAAGGCGCTTGTCGAAGCCGTCGCTTTTGGCAAACGCATGATTATCGAGAACTTCGTGCAGCATGGGGTTCCGATACGGAAAATCGTGGCGACGGGCGGCATTGCGGAAAAAAGCCCGTTCGTTATGCAGACCTTCGCGGATATTATCGGCATGCCGATTCATGTCGCGGCGACCCAACAGGGAACGGCGATGGGAGCGGCGATGCTGGGAGCGGTGGCGGCCGGCAGCCAATACGGAGGCTATGATTCGATCCAACAGGCCGGACAAGCGATGGGCGGAGGCATCAGCAAGACGTATGAGCCGAATGGCGAGCATCGGGACATTTATGATCAGCTCTATGCCCAGTATGTTCAACTGCACGATTACTTCGGCCGGAATGATAACAGTCCAATCAAAAGATTGAAAGCGATTAAATTGGAAGTCATGAGGGGAAATGCGGCCAAGCCTTGAACATCGGATAAGCCGCAGCAAAGACAATAAGAAAATGATAATAGGAAAGAAGTGATGCACTTGAAGGGGTCGAATTTTCTGGATAAAGTAGGCATTCCTGCATCCCTTGCTTGGGGCTATCTCGGCGTTCTTATTTTTATGATGGGGGATGGGCTGGAGCAGGGCTGGTTAAGTCCTTATCTGGTAGAGCAGGGGCTTACGGTACAGCAATCAGGCATTTTATTTACGGTATACGGGGTTACGATTGCCTTGTCTTCTTTCCTGTCCGGCTTATTCGTGGATGCGATGGGGCCGAAAAAAGCGATGCTGACCGGCTTAATTCTGTATATTCTTGGTTCCGTCGGGTTTATTGGAATCGGAATCAGCCAATTGTCTTTTGCGACGATGCTGCCGACGTACGCGTTCAAAGGTCTCGGTTATCCGCTGTTTGCCTATTCCTTTCTCGTGTGGATCGCTTATCAGACGCCGCAAAAAAAGCTGGGAACGGCGGTCGGCTGGTTCTGGTTCGTCTTTACCGGAGGCATGAACGTGCTCGGCGCGTATTATTCCACCTGGGCGCTAAAGCATTTGGGGCATATCAACACGTTGTGGAGCGCGCTCGTATGGGTATTGCTCGGGGCGCTGTTCGCGCTCGTCATTAACCGCGGCGGCAAGATCGACAGAGCCAAAGCGGAGCAGCGGGGAAGCAAGCTGAAGGAGATCGTCACGGGCTTGGCGGTTGTCAAAAAAGAACCGAAAATCGTGCTGGTCGGCCTGGTCCGGATTATTAATACGGCAGCGCAATTCGGCTTCCCTGTCTATATGCCCCTCTACATGGAGAGCCAAGGAATCAGCATCTCGTCCTGGCTCCATCTGTGGGCGATGATTTTTATCGGCAACATTGCGTTCAACCTGATATTCGGCATTGTTGGCGACAAGTTCGGCTGGAGAAATACGGTCATGTGGTTCGGGTGCGCAGGTTCGGCCTTCTTTACGCTCTTACTGTTTTATGTTCCTCAGCTTGCAGCCGGCAATGTCATGCTGACGCAAGTGATCGGGATTTTGTGGGGAGGATGCCTCGCCGGCTTCGTGCCATTGTCGGCCATCGCGCCGTCTCTCGTGAAGGAGGAAAAAGGCGCGGCCATGTCCATCTTGAACTTGGGGGCGGGTTTAAGCGCTTTCGTAGGTCCGGCTCTTGTTGCCTTGTTCATTGGAAGTCTTGGTTACGCCGGACTAACATGGCTCTTTGCAGGCCTGTTTGTTGCGGCTGGCATTATGATGATCTTTGTTACGCTTCCGGACGAGAAAAAAACGAAAACCGATCCGAACCTAAACAGCGAGATCGTAAGCGCCTAGATTGGGGCCCGGCATCAACAAAAGCAGCTCTTCGCCTTGCGGGCGAAGGGCTGCTTCGATCATTTATGACCAGCGATCCGGCTTTTGAAAGCCTTTGCCCATCCGGTAGGATGACGGGCTGACTCCGTAGACGGAGGAGAATTGGTTGGAGAAATAATGTATGGAATCGTACCCGAGCATAAGCGCGATGTCCGTAATCGATTGGCGGCTTTCCATCAACAGGACGGCCGCTTTTTTCATGCGGGCCTGCAGGGCGTACGCTTTGGGCGACATGCCGGTCTCCTGCTTGAACAGCCGATAGAATTGCGATTTCTCCAGTCCGCACTCGCTGCACCAGTAGTCGACGGAGAACCGCTGCTCCGGACAGGCCTCCATCTGCTCCAATATCCGGGTAATCCGGTAATCCGCCGTCTGGGTCAGGCTGCCCGCTTCATGCCACTGCAGTATCCACGAATAAAAGCAGGCGGAGACCGCTTGGGCCGTATATTTCCCGGAACGGTTGAACGCAGCCAGCGTTTGCTTGATCAGCTCGATCAGATGCGGGTAAGGACGGAGCGGCATGCTTGTCGGCAGCGCATCCAATTCGTGGCAGGGCGCTTGTTCCGTCAGCCACCGGGGATCATAGTCATCCCATTGATAAGCGAAGGTCGGCTGCTTGGGACCGGGCACGCACCACAGGTCGCAGTAAATATTGCAGGCATCCATCGTCTCCCCCGGCTCCGGCACGAAATAATGTCCTTCTCCCGGACGAACGAAAATCAGGCTTCCGCTCGCCACGGGGTAGACCTGTTCATTGACAATCATATGTCCGTGGCCTTCCGTGAAGAGATGGAAGGCATAGCTGTAGCCTCTGCGCCGCTGCTCCTCGGGAGCCCCCCGATAGTTGTACATATGCGCCGCGCGGATATGGGGCTTTACCTCACTGAGCGGTTTCATTGTTTTCCTCCCACATGATCGGAATTTTGTATAAATGATAGGAACCTGTCTTAAATACGTACGCCTACGTAGATGATACAATGATCTCAAGAAAATGTCATGTATAGGAGGATATTATGCGCTACAGACAGGTTCACCTCGATTTCCATACGTCGGAGCATATTTCTGATATCGGGAGAAATTTTTCTAAAGAGAATTTTCAAGAAATGCTGAAGCTGGGACATGTGGGCTCGATCACCGTGTTCGCCAAATGCCATCACGGCTGGGCCTACTTCCCTTCGGAAACGAATGAAATTCATCCGGGACTTGAATTTGACCTGCTGGGCGCCCAGATTGAAGCGGCGCATGAGATCGGCGTCAAGGTGCCGATTTATTTGTCCGTCGGCTTCGATGAGAAGCTCGCGTGGGAGAAGCCGCAATGGCTGATGCGGGACGATGCCGACCGGATGAACTGGGTCGACTCCTTCATGAAGCCGGGATATCATCAATTTTGTCTGAATACGCCATATCTTGATCTCGTCATTGAGCAGGTGCAGGAAGTGGTTCGCAAGTATGACGGCGACGGCATTTTCCTCGATATTGTAGGCGAGCGGACGTGCTATTGCACGACCTGTCTGAAGCAAATGCAAGCGGATGGTCTGGATCCGCATAACAAGGAAGATGTCATCGCGAACGGCCGCCGCATTTACGCGAACTACACGGCGCGCATCCGGGAAGCGATCGACGCGATTAAGCCGGGCTTGCCGGTCTTCCATAACGCGGGCCATATTCATCAAGGGCGCCGCGATCTGATGGGCATGAACTCTCATCTTGAGCTGGAGTCGCTGCCGACCGGCGGCTGGGGGTATGATCACTTCCCGCTGTCAGCCCGCTATGCGCAGCCAACCGGGTTCAACTTCCTCGGCATGACCGGGAAGTTCCATACCTTCTGGGGCGAATTCGGCGGTTACAAGCATCCGAACGCCTTGCGCTATGAGACCGCGCTGAGCTTGGCGAACGGCGCCCGCTGCTCGATCGGAGACCAGCTCCACCCCGGGGGACAAATGGATCGGGCGACGTATGAGCTGATCGGAAAGGCGTACGCGGAAGTGGAGGCCAAGGAAGCCTGGTGCGTGAATGCCGTCAACCATGCCGATGTCGCGCTGCTTACGGTAGAGGCCGCCGGCGTGCAACAGGAAAGCGGAGCCATGTATTCCGGCAAAGTCGATATGGGCGCGGTCCGCATTCTGCTGGAAGGCAAAATTTTGTTCGATATCGTCGATCTCGAAAGCGACTGGAGCCGCTACAAGGTGCTCATTCTCCCGGACTCGATCGTGATGAAGGATACGATTCTGCCGAAGGTGGAAGCGTTCTTGGCCGCAGGGGGCAAAGTGCTGGCGTCCGGGCGTTCCGGCCTGAATGCCGAATTGACGCGGCAGATGCTGCCTCTCGGCTTTACCGATATCGGGGCGAATCCGTTCCGGCCGGATTATTTCCGTCCGCTTTGCGAAGGAATGGCCAATCTCGGAGAAGCGGCGTATATCATGTACGGGGAAGGGCGCCGAATCGAGCTGACGGACGGCATCGAGCTTGGAAGAAGAGAGGATCCGTACTTTAACCGTCAGGCATTCCGCTTCTGCTCTCACCAGCATGCGCCGAGTTCCGGGCAGGATGGCGGACCGGGCATGGTCGAATCCGCGCAAGGGATTTATATCGCCTGGAACGTGTTTGAAGATTATGCGACGAAGGGCAGTCTCATTTTGAAGGAAATGGTTCTGTTCGCGCTTCGCCGCCTGCTCGGCGATCGAATTACGTTGAAGACGACGCTGCCCGCCCAGGGCGTGACGACGCTCCAGCACCAAGCAGCGGAGCGCCGCTATATTAATCACTTGCTGTACGCTTCCCCGGTGAAGCGCGGCGAACGGGTCGAAATCATTGAAGATATCATTCCGCTCCAACAGGTCGAGGTGCAGCTTCGGCTGCCGGTGGCGGAAGTGAAGCGGGTCTATCTCGCTCCGCAAATGACGGATATCGGGTTCAAGGCGTCCGGGGGCGATGTGCAATTTACCGTGCCGCAATTGGAATGCCACCAAATGGTCGTCGTAGAGTATAATGAATAGCAGCAGGACAGACATCCCGGAGTTACGAGGAGGAACCAACGTGGTAGACTTGGGTAAAGTGTTAGTAGAAGAATATCGTGGCAATTGGTTGGAATGCGCGTATACCGGCCATATGGTTGGCGTGAACGAACAGGGGGAGACGCTGTTCACGGTGGGGGACGAGAATTATGTCAGCTTCATGCGCTCGTCGTCGAAGCCGGTTCAAGCGCTGCCTGCGCTCATGGCCGGAGTGCCGGAGCATTACGGGTTAAGCGACGAGGAAATCGTGCTTATGACGGCATCGCATCGGGCGCAAAAATTCCATGTCGAAGCGTTGGAATCGTTCATGCGCAAGACGGGCATCTCGGAGTCGCAGTTCGTATGCAAGCCGACGTATCCGCTGAACGGAGCGGCCCGCGACGAGCTGATCGCTCATGGCGCGCCTGCGCGCTCCATCTACCACAATTGCTCGGGCAAGCATCTCGGGGTGCTGGGGCTCTGCAAAATGAAGGGCTGGCCGACCGAAAACTATGCCGAGCCGGATCATCCGGTTCAGCAGCAGGTGCTGTCTCTCATGTCCGCACTCTCGGATGTGCCTCTCGAGAAGATCAGGCTGGGAACGGACGGCTGCGGCTTCCCGGTCTATGCGCTGCCTATCCGCAATATTGCGACGCTGTACTTGCGGCTGGCTTGCCCGGATCTGATTCCGGATGAGGCGGTTCGAGCGGCCGTCATCCGCTTGACGGCATTGATGAACCGCTACCCGTTCTACGTATCCGGCACGCAGCTCATTTGTCCGACGCTTCTGCAGGACGACAACATCGTCGCCAAGGGCGGCGCCAAAGGAATCTACTGCTTCGGCCTGCGGAAAGAGCGCATGGGGATCGCCTTCAAAGTGATGGACGGCTCCGAGGATCAATGGCCGCTCATCGTGGCCCATATTTTGGAGGAGATTCAATATCCGAACGCCGAGACGATCGAGCGTCTGCGGCAGCTCAGTCCGCCGGAGACGAAGAATGACAATGGCCGGGTCGTCGGCATGCGAGAAGCGAAGTTCAAATTGCAGTGGGTTAAAAAATAAGAAGAAAGTATAAGTCTATACCGTCTTGTCCGAAGGGATAACCTGAAGGCAAGGCGGTTTTTTCCATTGCTGCCCGGATATTGATGATAGGAGAGTTAAGAAAAAAACATCGATTTTCAGCAAAAAAGAATTGATTTTCGATATGCGGTCTGTTATATTAATAAATGTCCTTCTTGAAGCATGCTCTCACGGCCAGCGATGGAATGACAATGGACAGGCTGCACAGCCGATGCGCGGACATAGCTCAGTGGTAGAGTATCGCCTTGCCAAGGCGAGGGTCGCGGGTTCGAATCCCGTTGTCCGCTCCAGAATATGCGCCCTTAGCTCAGCCGGATAGAGCGTTTGACTACGAATCAAAAGGTCGGGAGTTCGAATCTCTCAGGGCGCGCCAGATTATTAATTTCATAAGCCGGTGTGGCGGAATGGCAGACGCGCGCGACTCAAAATCGAGCGCATAAGTCAAAGAATTATCCGCTTAAGCCTTGGTACAACTGAGTTTTTGTGATACAATGTTTGATAGTTCTCTCCTGTAGTTCTCTCCTTTATCCAGGAAATATCCAGGAAAGAGTTGGAGACATTTATAATATGCTGGTGTGGCGGAATGGCAGACGCGGCGGACTCAAAATCCGCTTCCGGCGACGGAGTGGGGGTTCAAGTCCCTTCACCAGCACCATAATAGTACTACGATGTTCTTTGGGAAATATTAACCCAAGGAACTTTTTTATTATTTAAAGCTGTAAACATTCGCTCATTGCATGGGCTGAAGTGATTTTTGTACTGACATCCAAATGTGCATAGATATTTGCTGTTGTTGAGAAATCGCTATGCCCCAGCCATTCTTGAATTTCTTTCATGCCCACTCCATTGGCCAGAAGAAGGCTGGCACAACTATGTCGCAGATCATGAAAACGAATCCGGCGCAATTTATGCCTTGCAAGCACAATGGGAAAATGCTGTGTAATGTATCCCGGTTTGATTCGATTCCCTAGCTTGTCCAGATAAATGTAATCAAGGTAAGCAGTACAGTAAGAGTTTTTATACAAACGTCTATTTTGTTCTTGTTGTTCCTTTAATTGCAATAGCAATTCTTCAAATGCTGCGACTAGCGGGAGGGAACGATGACTTGATCTGTTTTTGGTCCGATCCTTCTCCACGGTAACATATTTGCCTTCAACGGATACTTCAATTACTGTATGCTGAATGGTAATGGTTTTATTTTTGAAATCAATCGCATCCCACTTTAACCGCACCACTTCACTTCGACGCAGCCCGTAGAATGCAGCCAGTAGCACGGCTAATTCAATGGGATCGCCCTTTACCGCTTCGAACAGTTTGTTCATCTCTTCTTTGTCGTAAAAACTGCCGACAAATTTATTTTTTTTCGGACGTTTCACTTTATCCGCGGGATTTGAGGGAATCATATCGGTTTTAAATGCATATTGAAGCGCTTTACGGATATTGGCATGGTAGTGAATAACCGTATTCGCCGTAACGCCTCGCACCTCTAATTCATGTTGGTAAAATTCCTGGATGTGCAACGGTTGCAATTCTTTAAGCAAAATCTCTTTTTCTTTGAAGTAAGGCGCTATCCTGCCTTTTACGCTTAGTCCCGTAGAAATCCACTTGTTTTTTCATCTATCTTGGGTGGTATTTGAAATCAAAAGTAATATTGAAAACGCAGAAAGTGCTATACCATTGGATGATACTCGTCAAGCCTATTTTCATGATAAGTGGGTCCAACATCATCGAAACGTTCCAGAAGATACAGAAATTTATATTGTCTTAATTTGCGCAAAACAATTTGTTGAACAATATGCTGCTCACGCAACAAATGGAATTTATTTGTTAGATCCGACGATTATCGAAAGTATTATGGAGAAAACTGAGAACATACTTCGTACCGTTTTAGGAAAACTAAAATATTCCACTTACGATGACGCAAGAGCAACGCTAGTATCATTGTTGAAGAGTTATTGTGTTGATGCTGTAAGTCTACAAAAGTTATTTTGTGAATTTCCGTTGAAAATACGGTTGGATAGTAGCAGAATTATAAAATTGTTAAGGAGGGGAAGCATTTCGCCAGTTCCGCTTCATATTTTGCTTGGCGTATTGCAGTTAGGTCCTCGTTGAAGTCCTTGCGGATCGGTTTCTCAATCGAGGTCTGGTATCCTAGAACGCTGTACTCTTGGGCAAATTTTACGGCAGCCTCTTGTCCCCAGTTGGGAGCAGGGCTGCCATCACGAAACGTTGCGTTATGGTCGTTATCTAGGCAGAAGACAATCTCATATATGTTGAAGTGCTGGAGAAATCGTTCCAAGGCATGGTCGGATAAGCAACCAAGGGATATGCGATGGTCGGCTTTCCAATCATGGCCTTTCAATTTTGCAAGCGTAGCATGGCTCATAGCATCAATGGGGCTTTCAAAGACATATACTTTTTGGCTACTACCAGTGATGTGGAAGGGATAGCTCTTATCCGAATGTTCCCGATCCTGCTTGAACGGGCGCTGCGGCATACTGCCCCGTAAGGAACAATATTTCGGTGTTTCGTCCCTATCGTAAGCAACAAAAACGCAATTTCCCGTTTTATCTTGCTGGTACAGCTTTTTCTCATGCATCAGATGGGACACGATCTCCGGCTCAATGCCCCGAACATGGATGAGATACCAGGCCACGCGTCGATAATTGGGCGCTTTTGTCGGTAAAAGGAGTTGCCCTCGTTCTTTGGGAGCGGAAGAGGGGATGTGCTGTGGAATCGTGCTTTCTAGTAAATTCGAAACTGCTTCTTTAAAGTCCATACGCCAGAATTGCATGACGAAATCGATGGGACCGCCACTAGTGTCGGTGGAAAAGTGCTAGTACTTGTTGCTGTCCAGGAAAAAGTAAAGGCCTCCGCTTTGCTTCGCATGAAGCGCGCGGCGACCGCCGTTTTCGAGGATGTAGCCATGAGATTTGGCAAATTCGATCAGGTCATTGCTATTGGCTTGGACAATTTGATCTTTAGTAAAGGGTAAGCCTTGCGCCATTTTCAACGCCTCCATTTCGTTGTTATCCTTTGGCGTAAACGATATAATAAAGGAAAGAACAGAATTTGGAGTGGATACGAATTGATTTCCGATGAACGCCAGGAGACCATACACCCGCGTCACGATACTTCGTATCGCTTCCTGCTTTCCAGCAAGAAACTGTTTGTGGAATTGCTTCGTTCTTTTGTTCATAAAGGATGGGTACAAAGCATAGATGAAACCAGTGTCCAGGAAATTCCGCATTCGTTCGTACTCCAAGACTTCAAACGCAAGGAAGCGGATTTGGTTTATCGCGTACAGTTGAACGGGCAGGAAGTCGTGTTTTATTTGCTGCTGGAAATGCAGTCGAAAGTGGACTTCCAAATGCCTTATCGTTTGTTGTTATACCAGGTGGAAATATGGCGATACTTGTTGAATGACGAGAAAAAAGCCCGAGCCAATAGAAAATCTTTTCGGCTTCCTCCTATTGTGCCGATTGTGTTGTATAATGGGAAACAACGATGGACAGCCCATCGCCAGTTTCGGAAGCTGCTGGGCAATGAAGAGATGTTTGGCCGGGAATTGCTGGACTTTGAATATTTACTCATTGATGTGGCCCGTTATACTGAAGAAGAATTACTCGCTTTATCCAATACCATTGGTTCTGTCTTTTTACTCGATCAAACGGAAAATCAGGGACAATTGTTGGAACGACTCGGCAAGCTGATGCATACGATTCAACAATTGCCGGAAGATAGTCAGCAGAAGTTTGTAGCGTGGATGGCCAACATCCTCCTACAGAAACTCCCCGAAAATGAACCACATTTACAGGAATTTATCCAGAGCGTGAAAGGAGATGTATCCGTTATGGGGTTGGAAAAGGTTCTGGATGATATTGAACGAAGAGGCGAACAAAAAGCTAAAGAAGAAGTTGCTAAACGCATGATTGACCTGGGATTGGAAGTCTCGGTCATTGCTGCTGCTACGGGTTTTTCTCCCGATAAGATAGACCAGTTACGTGGAAAATCTCATTGATTTCATTTGATGGACCGTCCGCAATGGGCGGTTCTTAATTTTTTTATTGAACAGGCAAGAAGATTAGGTTGATCGAATAAAAAACAACGGCAGACTAAGGATTGAAATTAAAGTCTTAGACGGCCGCTGTGTTACTTGAACCATCGTTCTCCGTTTGTTCAATAATTCCGGGAAATAATTTCGTCTCCATCATTAATTTTTTGTTTCATTTAGGGCTCAATCTCAAAATCAGTGCTTGACTATCAGCATATCAACCGGTGACGGTTGCATTCGATAAGAATACCTGCTTTATAACGATTGGGATTTCGCATAAAGTAATGGCGACGTTGAAACGCTTTAATGCGATTATGACGGCCTTCTACGGTCGCGTTTGTCCAGCGACATTGATGATAATTCACGATTTCCTCTTTCCAATTTCGCATCGTCCCCAGCGTGCTGCGTACCGTTGCATGGTCGATCTGATCGCCTTGCTCGCACCAACGCTCAAATCCGAGTCGGGCAACAGCATAGCTGGGCGAGCGGTCATACCAAGTTGTGAAGGCTTCTTTCCACTCCCACACGCTGCGCAGAAGCGAAGAATAATTCAGTAGCGTTTCCAGTCGTTTTCTGCTTTCTTCACTCAGCGATTCCGCTGGAGGATTCAGCAAACGATGGTTCGCTTTCAAATACGCTCGCGCTCGCGGCGATAAGGTATGCTGAACCGTTTTTCGAACTTCTTGCACGCTTTCGATTACATAACCGTGGACATGAAAGCGATCTGCGATGCGAATCGCATTCGGGAAACACTCGCTGATCCAGGTATGGTAAGCCTGGGCCAAATCCATGACCACTGCTTTGGGATTCAGCCGAAGGAAGTCGGGATGCGCCTGGGCATAGGCACGCAATTCCTCCAGTTTCCTACCCGGCAGCAGATCCAGCATCGTTTCGCC
>NZ_LDIG01000202.1 GCF_015845845.1 Paenibacillus dendritiformis | reverse complement strand
TGCGGAATATAACATGAACCGCCGTATACCGAACGGTATGTACGGTGGTGTGAGAGGTCGGGGGCTAGGCGCCCCCTCCTACTCGATCGTGGATTTACGGTTTTTTTCAACCAGAAGGGAGCGTAATGGGCAATGAAATTATTCCGTTATGCGCTGCTGGTCTTCATCGGCGCATGCAGCTATGGGACATTATCCTCGATTATGAAGCTTGGGATAAGAGAGGGGTATACCGTGCCCCAGATTATCGGGAGCCAGTATTTGTTCGGCTGGCTGCTTGTGGCCGCCGCCGCGCTTCTGTTCTCCCGGCGCCGTGTGAGCGGGAAGCAGGTGCTGGCGCTGCTGGCTTGCGGCTTATCGGTGAGCTGCACCTCGATTTCATACGGGATCGCAGTTGAACAGCTGCCTGCTTCGATCGCCGTCGTGTTTCTGTTCCAATTCACATGGATCGGCGTCTTGCTGGAGGCGCTTCTCAACCGGACGTGGCCGGATCGGGCCAAGCTCCTCTCCGTCCTGATTCTGCTCGTCGGCACGGTGCTTGCGGGGGGACTCGCCGACCACGGCTTGTCCGGCTTAACGGCGAAGGGCGCGATCTTCGGCCTTATCTCCGCCGTATCGTTCGCCTTCTATATTATGGTGAACGGGCGTGTCGCGACCGATATGCCCATCTTGAACAAGAGCCTGTCGCTGACCACCGGAGCGGCAGCCAGCCTGTTCCTCGTGTTCCCGCCCACCTTCCTCGCCGACGGCGCTCTTGCGGCTGGCTTATGGAAATATGGCCTTGTCATGGGGCTGTTGGGCGTGCTCGTTCCCGGCGTCTTTTTCGGCCTTGGCGTGCCGAAGATCGGCCCCGGCCTCGGCACGATTCTGGGCGCGGCCGAGTTGCCCGCCGCCGTTATCATGTCCGTCACCGTGCTGCAGGAGCAGGTGAGCTGGCTCCAATGGGCGGGGATCGCGTTGATCTTCGCGGGCATCTCCCTCCCGCAGCTGGCGTATGTGCGGCAGGAGCGGCATCGGCGCGCCGGGGCGCGGGCGCTGTAGCTCGCCGGCTCGGACAAAGCGGCAAATGGCAAGGCGCGAGCGCTGGAGAATTTGCAGCCAGCGACGGAGAATCCGGAGCCGGCGTTGGACAGGCCGGGAGCGCGAGCTCCCGGTTTTTTTGCGCGCATGACGGAACGGATGCGCTTGGCTGCGCCGTTTGAGGGCCCGGCTTGATGATACGACGGGCGAGAGTAGGCGGTGATTGACGGTACATCGGCTTAACTTGATGAAGGGAACGTGTCTGGAAGCAGCTTCCGTGCGTCCCGCGATCATGCAAGTCTTTAGAGTAGATTTGGTAAGCCGGATGATGGATCGTGAGTCTGGAGGGAGCGTTAGTGAGCCGGATGATGGAGCATCGGTCTGGAGGTAACTTTGGTGAGTCGGAAATGGAGCGTGGGTCTTGGTAGCTTTGGTGAGCCGGAGATGGAGCGTGGGTCTTGAGGTAGCTTTGGTGAGCCGGAAATGGAGCATGGGTCTGGAGGTAGCTTTGGTGAGTCGGCTGTTATCGCATGGACTTTGAAGTAGCTTCGGTATACTCAATGAAGGTGCCTTGACTTAGCTTCGGTGTGCTGGATACTGGTGAAGGACGGGCGAATGTGACATTGAATGCCGAATGAGGGAGTAATATCGATAAGTTGCACGGCTGTAATTGTCTTTATGATGCATCATTAAAAGCGAATCCTGCAAATTTACAGTATTTTATTGCCTTTATGGAGATATATTGAAAAATTCCTGCAAAACTGCAGGAATTCTACTATTTCGCTGTAATTGTGGCTATATTTGGTGAAATTGATGTATTTTTGCAGTATTTCTTGCCGGGACAAGGGGCTACTGGGAAAATCCTGCACTTTTACAGGATTGCTCTGGGGCTGCAGCGGACCCAGGGGGGGCAGCCCCAAAGGGAGCGAGTCCGCCGCCAGCGGGGACAGACCCCTGCGCATGCCCGCCCGGCGGGGAGCAGAGCCCGTGCCGCAGCTGCTCCCGCCCATGGCTGCTTCCACATGCAGCCGCGCGGACGGCAGCCTGCGCTCCCGCCCATGGCAGCCTCCACATACCGGCTGCGCGGACGGCAGCTCCCGCCCCGCGCACCGCACTCGCGCACTCGCGCCCCCGCTACGCGGCTGAACGCCCAAGCGTCCCTTCCCGCCGCGCGCAGGAAGGAACGCATCGTGCCTGCTTATCGCCCGCGAGAGCGGGTACTTTCGGCAGCGGAGGAAAATAAGGGTGACTATACAGGGAGAATGGTCCATAATAGAGAAATATGCGTATTCATTCTAATTCTTTAAATTTTCAAATATTATGAGATGAAAAGAGGAATGCGACTTGGCAGTCAACCCTTCTATGCGCATCGTATGCAGCGGCGGACATGTGTTTATGGGGCGGACCCGCACTTTTTTTATGATCATTCTCATCTGGGCCAGGGGGAATGAGATGTCCTTCGGCAGCCCGGCCGGCTGGGGAGCGGGGGAGCCGCTGGAGTTGACCGTCATCCCGGATCGGTCGGTCACCGTGCGCGAAGTCTATGGCTTCCCGGCCGTGCCCGGGGCGGAGCAGGTGACGGTGCCGTTGGGAACATGGGAAGCGGATGGCTTCCGGTTGGTCGTGCTGAAATGCGAAAAGGAAGAAAGCGGGGATTCAACCGGAATGCAGCTGGCAGCCCATTGCGAGCTCTCTGTCCCCGCTGGCGGCCTGGTGTTGGAACGGCAGGGAGTATATCTGAATGTGGATGAACTGCCGCGGGTTGACGCGGAGGCGGAGCAGCTTGCCGCGAGAAGGGAGCAATGGTTCCGGGCGCTTCCGGAATTCAACTTCATTCTGGAGCCGCTGCGCGAGGGCAACCCGGCCAGCGCCTACTGGACCATTCAGCGGCAGTTGGACGAGATCGTGCTGGAGGCGGTGCAGGCTCATGACGAGCTGCGGGATCTGTATCTGGAAATGTACGAGCATATTAGCCAGGCGGTAGAATCATCGCTGCATCCCTAAGAAATACGGTGTAGGTCCAGGCGCAGCCTGCGGAACGTTAACAAAAATGTAACGCGAATAGGCCGCAGCGTCGCTGGTTCGGGCTTGCCGGACGAGGGTAAAAGGAGATAACATAGCGGTATCAGAGAGAAAGCTCGGAAGCAGTAACGCAATTCCAACTTATCGTTCACAGGGGCAGAGGGTGATAAGCGGATGGAATATGTATGCTACCGGCGGCAGGTGGCCGCGGCGAAGCTGTTGGTGTCGATGCTGGGCCTGGCCGGGGCGGCCGGGTTAATCTATGGGGCTCTGTACGGTTCTGTCTCCTTGTTCGTCCGGATCGCCGCCTGGGCTGCAGCTCTTACCGGAATCGGATTTTTCGGCAGCAATCTGGTTCTCTCGTTCCTGGCGCTCATCCGGCCGCGCAATGTTCTGTTCCGTTATGACGAGTGCGCGGTCTGGAGTGACGGCGATCAGCCTATATCATGGGCGCAGGTGAAGGAGATTACGGCCGAAGGCGCGCGTGTCGGCATCTTGTTCAAGCCGGAATTCGCGAAGTTCCTGCTGCGGCTGGAGGATGGTTCGCGGATCGAGATTCGCACCTATAACGCAATGACCGAGCGGGAGATGAAGGAATGGGCGCGGCGCATGCGGGAACGGAAGCAAGTCCATGACACGGCAGCGAGAAGCCATCGCCTTCAGCCGGACGCGACCCCGGTTCAATGCACGTAAATCGAATCTGCGCAAGAAGAAAGGGAGCGGCAGCGATGCCCTCCCTTTCGTTATCTGCTCTTGACCAGCAGCTCGACCGCTTCCTTCACGATCTTTCCCGTATCTCCGCCCGAAGCCTGCTCCTCCAGCAGGCAGTGCTGCAAATTATCGGCCACGATCTGGGCCAACGCCTTGTCGGCCGCGTTCCGCACCGCCGATAGCTGGCTTACGACCTCCTTGCACGATTTCCCCTCATCCATCAAGCGCAATACGCCGCGCACTTGTCCTTCAATCCGCTTCAGCCGTTTTTTTACGTCATCCGAGTAATGATTCATACGATTTCCCTCCTTTCTGCTCACACACATACGCGTATAGGTATAGTATACCCGAAATCCGACAAAAAGCGTTATAAGGTTATTATAAATAACGTTAAATATTTCTATTAAATAATAATAACAAATCTATCGTTCCCGTTTAAGTTCGATCCCGAAAAGAGCTTTACGATAGAAAGAAAGGGGTTGAGAGCGATGGAACTACGGAATTTGAAATGGTTGCTGAAAGAATATCGCCGCGGCAACAGGGCGGTGCTCAATGAAATCGTATCCGAACGCAATCGCGTTATCCGCTTCGAGCTGGAGGATGTGCAGCAGGCGCTGCAAACGATTAGGCGGCAATACGCCGGCATGGAGCGCGATGAGATCGATATCCGCTTTATGGAATCCTTGCTGCTGTTTCTGGAAAAGCAGTCGGAGCTGCCGGCAGCAGATGATGAGGGGTTGCCGGATCGATTCCGGCGCTGGATGGAGGCCCAATTCCGCAAGCATGAACCTAGCCTTCGCCAAGAGCGCGATCTTGCGCTCATCGTGGCCGAATATCAGGCGGGCAGCAAGGAATCTGCGCTGAAGCGGATTTTTGCCCAAACCGTCATTCACCAAAAACAAGGAGTGCAGGTCCGGCTGGACATCAAACATAGCGTGGTGCGTAAGATGTACCATTCGATTCAACGCAAGTATATCAACTATTTCGGAGCCGATGAGATCAAAGGATATTTCGTAGAATGCGTGATCGAATTTCTCCAAAATGACAGGAACCTGCTGTTTACGGAATCCCAGCTCCGGGCCCGGCTCTATCATCATGTGAAGTACTCGTTGGAACGGTTCACGGAGAAGAGCTTCGGCAAGATCCTTCCGGGCAATGAGCAGGAGCCGGATCGCCGGGAACGGAGCTTCGAGGATGGAGCGGCGGCGAGGAACGGCAAGGATCTGGAAGACCAGGGGTACTCTCCTTACGATATGTACGCTTTCGCAAGATTTCAGCAAATCCGGGGAGAGAGCAGCTTCGCCAAATTTTTGCGGGAAATCGAGATTGAGGCGCTGCTGACGGAGAAGCAGTTGCGGGTGTACCCTTACATTTTGATTAAAAACAATATTGAGTACAAGCCTGCGGCTGCGGATCGGGGCCGAAGCTTCGAGCGGCAGGACAAGCTGCCGTACAAGCAAATCGCGGCGGAGCTCCAAAGCGTCTACCAATGGCGCATCTCGGAGGCGATGGTGCGCAAATACGAGCTCGCGATTAAAGAAACGATTCGCAAGGCGTACTTGAAATGGAAGGAATACCGCTTCGTGAAGCGAGTTCCTTTGCCGCAAAAAATCAATGAATATATGACCGTGTACCACAGCATCGGCGAGGAGACGAAAGCATATCCGCTGCTGTTCCAGATCTTCGTCAATTGGTTGAAGGATAATCTGGACGAGGATGGCGAGGAGATTGACTTTTTCAAGCGGGATTACAGCTTCGATGATTCTCCGTATGAGTGGGTTGTCGAAAATTGGTTGAACCAGCGGTACGGATCGTTGAATCGGCTGCTGCAGCAAAAGCTGGCGACATATTGGGAGCAGGTGGCCGAGATCGTGCATCATGATGCTCCGCTCTCGATTCTGACGGCGCAGCAGAAAAAGCGAATCATGGAGCGGGTCGGGACGATTTTCAGGCAGTATCTCAAGGAGAACCAGCATCATGTCAATCAATTGATCAAATATTCCTGCATCTATAAGAAGGATGCACAAAAAACGGGCAAAACAGGTTCGAATTCGGACACTAGCTATAGTACAGGGGATCATCGCCGGACCTTGGCATAACAAGGCAACCGGACTGGAGCGGCCGCTCCCCCGACCATTTCCCCGAAACATGGGGCTAGAGAGGAGTGCAGATATGACACGATGACGGAACGGCTGCGCTGTTTTCTCGGGAAGCCGATTGCGGCCGGCAAGGTGAACGTCTATTCGCCCACGGTCGATCAGATCGGCGAGCTAGGGGAGCCGCTGTACAATTTGTATCTTTTGCTGGCGACCTTCGACAAGGAGGAGGTTGTGAAGCGGCTATTCTCGGTGGACGAAGACGATTGGGCGCAGCTTGAAGCGGAGGATGATTTCCAGTTGATCTGCTCGATACCGGCGCTTCATGACCGTCTTTGCGAGGCGCTGCGTTTTTTTACGAAAAACGAGTTCGCCTATGATGAGGACGATCAAGCCTTCGTGAGCGACGCGGCGGTGATCGATCGGCATAATTACCGGGACATCGCTCGCGCCGTGAAGCTGGTGAACGGCATTGCGGCTGCGGAGACGGCGCCGATCCGCTTCAAGAACGAAAAGGCGAAAGAGCTGTACGGCAAGCTTCAGCACTTCAAGGCGAAGTACGCCCGGGATAACGACAATACGCTTCATTTGAAGGATATTTTGTCCATCCTCTGCCATGCGGAGGGCAACGGCATCCATATTTTTAATGTGGGTAAACTGACGATTTATCAGGTGTATGAGCATTTTGAGCGCTTGAATGTGCGCGAGCGCCATACCCGCTTGCTGCAGGTGTGGGCAAATGGATATTTGGGCCGCGACGAATCGCTGCCTGAATGGATGACAAGAAGCAAAATGTAAATCAGAACGAGCATGGAAGAAGCACAGGCTTCAACGACGAGGAGGAAACGATCAATGGAACAAGGACGTTACGGATCTAGAGCGATTTTGAATACGCAGGTTATCGACTATGCGACCAATGAACCGATTATGTATATGGATTATGCCACATCGGCCACCAATGAATGGACGTCGGAGACGGTCTATGCCCGCGGCGGCAACGGCAACCCGAAGCGCATCGCGTGGAATGGGGAAAAGGGAGCGACGCTGACCATCGAGACGCAAATCTTCACGATGGAGCATCTTGCGCTCCTGGCGGGAGAAGAAATTGTGACGGGTCCGCAGACGATTTATAAGCGGGAAGTGCTTACCGTTCAGGAGGATGGCGCCGGCGGCAAAAAAGTGAAGCTGAGCAAAGCTCCGCAGGGCGGCAGCAAGGCCGTATCGGTATTCGTCTTCGCCAATGGCGTCAAAGGGGCGGCGCAAGAAGTGAAAACCGTTACCGGCAGCGAAATCGCCTTGTCGGACAAAGCGACGGTAGCAGCAGGGGAGGAGGTCGAAGTCTACTACCAATTCCAATCGGCTTCCGCGAACAAGCTCTCCTTCACGGCCAAGGGCTTCCCGAAATACGTGAAGATTGTGGGCGACACGCTCTATGCGGATGAAGTCGCCGGCGAGATGGTGCCGATGCAGATGACGTATTACAAGGCGAAGCTGCAGCCGAACTTCACCTTGGCGATGAGCCCGACAGGCGATCCGAGCTCGCTTACGCTGACCTTCGACATTTTCCCGGTGAAGGTAAATGGAACGGATACATTGGCGGACATGATCATTTACGAGGAATAATCGATTTGTACTTTTCGGGGGAGTGGCGGCACTCCCCTTTTTCATTGGAGAATGCTTGGATTGAGAAACTCTGGCCGGAGTCAGAGTTTTTGATATCAATTATTCTACCAGCGATAAGGAGAGAAGCGAGATGAGCGCGATGAAAAATTTAGCAGTCAAGCAAGTGAAAAAAGAGATGAAGGACCGGTACAAGGAGAAGAAGCGGGTTGAATTCGGGGAAAATCGGAAGCTGGACATCGATGTGCGGTTTCGTCCATCTGTTAAAAACGATGTGAAGAAGGAGCTTATCCGCGTCTTGACGGAGGCGCTGGAGCAGAATAAGCCGCTGGATGCGAGCATGCTGCTCGGCCTGCAGACGATGCTCGCGATCAAGCATTTCACCTCGATCGTAACGGATGCCGCGACTCTCGACGACTATATGGAAATGCTGCATGCGCTGCATGACGGCGGCTACACCGAGCGCATCCTCGAAGCCTTCGACCGGGACGAGCTGGCCGAGTTGTACACTGAGCTGAATGACGCGCTGCAGTTGTTCAACCGGGCGATGGAAGCGGAGCTGGCCAAGGCGAAAGGGGCGGACGCCGCAGACGAGGCGGGCAAGCCCGTCAAGGCTGTCAAGGCAACCGGTAAGACGGGCGCGGCAGGAAAGGCCGATAAGAGAGGTAAGACAAAGACAGGTAAGGCAGAGAAGGCGGATAAGACAGGGAAGACAGGGAAGACCGAGAAGACTGATAAGGCAGCCTATAGAGCAGGCACGGAAGAGAATGCGGGCACGCACAGCAAGTCACGGAGCGCAGACCAGGCAGGCAAGGAGGCCGCGGCAAGCACGGGAGAATCTGGGCCGGATGCGGCATCCCCGTTAACGCGGTCCTCCTCCCGGGCATCGGCACGCGGCGCAAAGGGGGAGCAATAAGATGGCCAAGTATGAATTATCGGATCATATGGTGAAAAATTTGCTGCAGTTTTTGAACCGGACGCCAGTGGAGGGGTTTGCCGAGCAGGATGCGATGTATGAGATCCGGTATGTGCTGGCGAAGCCTCTTGAGGAAGACGAGCCGAAGAAATAGGGCGGAAGGGAACCGAGCATGAAGCGGGACAAGACGGAGAGAACATCTCCGACAAGGAAAAGGTGCGCAAAAGAGCGGGGCGAACCGCTCTTTTTGGCATGGACGGAAAGGAGTGGGGAAGAGAGTGAATGATGTAACGTTGCGGCTGTCGGCGTCGCTCGATATGAGGAGCTCGGCCAAGGCGATCAATAAAGCGATTCGAGAATTGGAAAAGAGTCCGTCGCTCCAAACGCTTCAACTGCGAGCCGCCATCGATCCCGTCATGATCCGATCGCTCAAGGAGTGCCGCACGGCCATCGTGAAGCAGAACGAGGCGGTCAAGGAGGCGATCGCAAGCTATAAGAAGCTGGGCGATCAAATGGAAGAAGCGAATCAAAAAGCGGCCAAGGGCAAGGGCGGGGCTGCTGAACCGGCTGCGGCGCAGCCAGAGTCGCCTGAGTCAGAGCAGAAAAGCTTCGGCAGCTATCTGAAGGATGCGAAACAATCTGTGCTTCAGAATGTAGCGAAACAACTGGTCAATGCCCCGATTGAAGGGGCGCGGCAGGCGGTGCAGACGGTTATCGAGATCGATTCCAAAATGGCCGCTCTTCGGCGGGAAATGGACGCGGATACCAACTTCGACCGCATGCTGGACCGCTCCGTCACGCTGGCGGGCGCATTGGGCCGATCATTGAACGATGTTCTTGATACGATGCACGGCCTGGCCCGTTCGGGCTGGAATGAACAGCAGGTTATGTCGCTGACGGAGACGGTGCAATTGGCCCGGAATATTTCGGGCTTAAGCGGAGATGAAGCGATCGCGGCACTTACCGCCGCCATGTCCGCCTTCCAGATCGAGGCGAGCCGAAGCATGACAATCCTCGATTCGCTCAAGGCGGTCGATCAAGCCTACGCCGTCTCGACGCGGGACTTGGCGCTCTCCTTGACCGAAGCCGGCGCAGCAGCGCGATCCTATGGCGTCAGCATGGAAGAGCTGATCGGCCATGCCGCCGCCATCGGGACCATTACGCAGGAATCGGGCGCCGTCATCGGCAGCAGTCTGGAAGCGATATATGAGGGTATTATGAATGCCGATACCTCGGCCGCCGCGCTGCAGGAGGCGGGGGTGTCGCTGCAGGATACGTCGGGGACGTTAAAATCGGCTTCGAGCATTGTGGAGGAGCTGGCCGGCAAATGGAATCAGCTCTCGGAAGGGACGCAGCGCTCTATCGCGCAGACGATCTCCGGCAAGGATCATATGCAGCGCTTTATGGCCTTGATGGCGAATTACCCCATGGCGCTGGATGCGGCGAACGCGGCGCTTTATTCCGAAGGTGCGGCGATGAGGGACAATGAGACGCATATGCAGTCGCTGGAGGCCCGGCTCGCGAATATGCGGACTGCGTGGCAGGAGCTCGCCCTCACGATGGGCGAGGCTTTCATCAGCGATTCGCTTATTGCGCTGATCAGCGCCGCGACAGCATTGGGACAGGTGTTCGTCTGGCTCGCGGAACGGATCGGTTCGCTGCCGCTACTGCTCGGGACGCTGGCGGGAACGGTAAAAGTAGTCCGGACGGCAATCGCCTCCTTCCTCGTGAGCATCACCCAGACGGTGGGCGGTCTTCTCGGTATTGGTCCGGCATCTGCCACTGCCGCTACGGGACTGAGAGGACTGGCTGCTGCGACGAAAACGTTGGGTCGAGCTATTAAAAGCATGATGATCAGTACAGGGATAGGAGCGTTGGTTGGTCTGATCTCTTGGGGTGTATCCGAACTGATCGGGCTATTCGGCAATGCGGAAGAGGGGGCGGAGGAGGTCAGCCAATCCTTCGAGCGCATGAATGCATCTGCCGCGCAGGCTGGCCATCTCAAGACGCTGGCTGCGGAGTACGAGCGTTTGGCCGCAAGCGAGGAGCGCACAATCGAGACGAAGACGCGTCTCGAGCAGATCGAGAGCACGCTGCAGTCCCAGTTCGGCATCAGCGTGAAGTCGCTGGAAGGGAATGCCGATGCGTACGAGCAGAACAATGAGCTGATTCGGCAGCGGATCGCGTTTCTCCAGGAAGAGATCCGGATCGAGCGGGAGAAGGCCCAACTGGAATATGAAAGCCAGAAATCGAAAATCGATCGCAAAATCGAGAAGGCGTCAACGAAGAGGGAAAAGGCGGAGCAGGAACTTAACGAAAGATCCCAAAAGTATGAGGAGTTCCTGAAAAACAGGGAGAACAAAATTCCGATGAGCAACGCCAACGGTTATTTTTCCTCGAATGTCGTCACGGATATCGGTCTTGATCCGAATAATCCGAATCATGCCACAGCGATTCAGGTGATGGGGGAACAGCTCGCCAAGGAAGTAAAGGAAGCGCGCGAGAAATGGGAAGCCTCCAACACCGAATTCACGGAAGCGGTCAGCACGGCGGAGAACGCGATCAAAGGGCGGCTCCAGTCGTATGTGGACGTCTTCGAATCCCAAGGGGAGAAGCTGAATGAGCATACGCGCTTTTTGACCGATGTGCTGGCCTCCTGGGCCGCCGCCAATCGGGTGGAGATTAGCGAAAGTGACTTCGCCGTGATCTTTAAAGCCTTCCAGAAGGCCGACATTCAAAAGGGAGAAGACGTTGTCGAATTATTCGAAAAGCTGCCCGGAAACATTCAAATCACCGGAAGCTCATTGAAAGATTTAGACCAGCGATTTCTCCAGATGAAGCTCGGCGCGGGCGTCGCGGCCAACGGTCTGGACGGCCTGGCTTCTTCTTTGCAGAAAGGCAAGCAGGAAAGCGACGAGCTTCGCAACCGGATCAAGAGCACGCAGGATGAGCTTAAATCGTTCAATCAGATTTTGGCCGATCTGGAGGCGGGCCAATCGATGTCTGCCGAGGCGATGCTGGATCTGATGGCCCAATTTCCGGAGCTGCAAAAGCATATCAGCAAGGCGGCCGACGGCTGGAAGCTGGAGAAAGAGGGCATTCAAGAATTACGGGAAGAAAAGCTGAAGAAGGCGAAGGAAGACCTGGAGAGCGAAAAACGTTCGACGCTGGCGGCTTATTTCCAATCGAAGGCCCGGATTCGCATCTACGGCGTCGAGATGGGCAGCATTAAGGATCTCGCCGATGCCAAAAAGACAATCGGAGAAATCGAGAAGAACCGGGAGACGACGAAGCAGT
The DNA here is from genome assembly GCF_015845845.1 of Paenibacillus dendritiformis. Classification (GTDB taxonomy): domain Bacteria; phylum Bacillota; class Bacilli; order Paenibacillales; family Paenibacillaceae; genus Paenibacillus_B; species Paenibacillus_B dendritiformis_C. Next base: position 14,962 of record NZ_LDIG01000202.1, on the reverse strand, counting down.
TAGCGAACGTTGTCACAAGTATTGTTCCTGGCGCAAAGGTCCTCTTGGATCCGGTTCAACGGTTCCAAGACAATCAGTTGGATGAAGTGAAACAGAAAATCCAAGATACAGAAGAGTACTACAAAAAATATGAAGCCATGCTCGATGACGCCTACTACGGAGTCAGCCGCAAAGGAACGTCCTCCTCTTCTTCCGGCAAGAAGGATTCCTACCAGCCGAGCTTGCGGTTCAACCCATTCGAGGAAGCGATTAAGCGGGTCAATGCCTCCCTGGAGAAAAATCAGCAGCAAATGGAAGAGGCGATGGCTTCCGGGCGCCAGTACGACAAGCTCCTGGAAAAACGGATCGGTCTGTACAATGACATGGGGGAGGCGCTGCGGAAGCTGCGGCAATCCCAGTCGTCTCGCCACGCGGAGTTGGCATCCCTGCTCGGATCTGCCGGGCTGGTCAAGAATGGCGAAGTCGTCGGGGATGTCCGCGCGCGGCTCGAGTCGATAGGCAAGCGCGGGAGCAAGACGGGCTATTCGGCCGCGGACTATGAGAAATTCGTTGAAGAATATATGGAGCTGACCCGCAATATCGGCGACATCGACCTCAAAATCGATCAGAATGTCATCCAACTGGCCGATGCCTATAAGCGCCGCTTCGAGAGCCGGCAGCAGCCGGGCGAGAAGAAGAGGGAGAAGCTGAGGCATCAACTGGCGCTGCTTGGCGACATCAATACCGCCGAAGAGAAGCGGCTTGCCGCGCAGAACGCGGCCGAGAACATGAACGCGCTGGTGACGGAAGGCAAGCGCATCCGCGGAGAGATCGATGATACGGAGCAGCTTATCCGGAACAGCAAGACGCCGCCGGAGCAGAGACGGGCCGCCACGATCTATCTGGAATGGCTGCGTGACCATGATCGGAGCAAGCAAGAGGAGATCGTGGCCGAAGCCGAGCATGCCGGTCAACAGCAGGCCGAAGCCTTAATTGCCGGGTACAAGGAGCGAATCGGCGAGCTCGAATTCGAGAAAAGCCTGCTTGGCAGCCTGGACACCGAGGAGAAACAGCGCAGAGCCAAAGAAATCGACGCTCAAATCATCTCCATATACGAAGAGTCGGGCCGGACTATCGAATCCCAGATAGCTGAATTGACGCGCAAGGCAGCTCATGCGGACTCGTTGGCCGAGAAGCGCCGGGCCGAGTCGAAGAAGGAAGCGCTGCAAGACTACCAGCGCACCGTACTGAAGCAAATCGCGGATAATCAGGCGGCGGAACAAAAAGCAAGGCTCGATAATGCGAACAAGCTGATCGACAACCTGAAAAATGTGCTGCAGCGGGAAAAAGAACTGCGCACCCAGGCAATCGAGGAAGAGATTCGGACGGAAAACAAGCGCCACGACGAGAAGATGAAGCATCTGGACGCGGAGCTCAAGAAGATCGAGGAGCATATCAATGCCCAGCTCAAGGGGCTGGACCGCGCCAATGCGGAGGAGGATTACGATACACAGCTCCGCAAGTTGATGAAGGAACGGCAGGATATCCAGGATCGGCTCAACGTTCTGGCCTTGGATGACTCCTTCGAAGCGAAAGCAAAGAAGAAGCAGCTTCAGGAGCAGCTCGAGTCCAAAGACGAGGAGATTGACAAATTCAAGCTGGATCGAGAGCGGGAGCTGCGCAAACAGGCCCTCTCCGATCAGTTGGAGGACCGGCGCAAGATCATCGAGAACGAAAAAGAGCTCGAGGACAATCAGCACCGCAATCAATTAGATAAGCTGGATGAAGCGAAGCGCAAAACCGAGCAGCATTATAAGGAAATTTTGGAGAATGAAAAGGATTTCTATAACTTGAAGCAGCAGCTGCTCAGCAATGATAAGACTGTTGTCTTCAACGCATTGGACGAAATCAAAGGCAAGTACGGCGTGTTCTTCGAGGAACTGGCCAAGGCTAGCGAACGGCTTGGCCAGACGATCGCCGACAACATCAAGTATGGCTTCGAGCAGGATTATGACGAGCTGGAGCAGTACGGGAAGAGCTTAGTCCCGTCGATTTCAGGTACGGTCAAACAGCCTGGAACGTCCTCGGGAACCATGCTTCCGGGAGCAACCTCGGAACAGGACGAGCGGGCCAAGTATTGGGACAAATATGTGGCCAATAAGAAGCAGGCCGAGGACCACGCCCGCCGGATTAAGGAATTGTCCAGGACCAACCCGAAGTCCCCTGAGATTGCCCGGCTGAGGGCGGAGATGGATCGGCTGCGAAAAATCAACGACGGTTACCGCGAAACCTATCATTTCGAGGACGGATCGTATGACCAGCTCAAAAACAAAAAGCTCTTCTCCGCCGAATCCGGCGGCATGACTCCGGCGTGGGGCGGCAAGCAAGGCAAATTCCTGCTCGCCCATGAAAAAGAGCTGATCCTGAACAAAGCCGATTCGTTTAATCTGCTGAAGGTGGTCGATATCACCAGAAATATTATCGATTCCATCAAAAGGCCGTTCGCTTCCGTTCCCGCGCTTCAGCCTGCCCTGGCGGGAGCGCCGACCCAGAACTTCCATATTTCCATTACGGGGAACTTCGCGCAGAAGGATGGGGACGATATCGCCAAATCGCTCGATACGGCGCTGCGGGCCCGGGGGCATCGATTATAGGAAGGCAGGTGAATGGCAACATGACGATTAGAGACGCGGATTATTTCGTTTATGCCGGGGTATCCAGCATCGATTTCGGCATTCGGAACGTCAATATCAGCTCCGGCATGCTGGAGGAGAGCTTCGCGGCCCCGCGTTCGGTTCGCGAGGTCAGCATCGCGGGACGAGATCGGCCCTATTTTCAAAACATCGCCAAAGAACCGCTGCGTTTCCAGGTCTCATGCGCATTCGAAGAGACATGGAATTCGGATCGGATTCGCGAAGCGGCGCGTTGGCTGACCGAGCAGAGCTATTACCGGGAACTGGTCTTCTCTTCCGATCCGGAGCGGGTCTTCTACGCGCTGGTCATCGACGAGCCGATGCTGATCCATAACGGATTATCCGAAGGGTATATCAACGTGACCTTTAAATGCGATTCTCCGTATTCTTACTCCCCGGTCTATTACTCTCCGCGGTATGAATGGAAGGAGACCGTAGCGGACATTGCGGAACGGGACTTCGCCCAGGGAAGCCGGGAAGCGCTGATTCTCGGTCCGCAGGGAGAGCTGCGGCTCGATTCGCGCAGGCCGCGCTGGAGCGATTACGCCCCGGGGACGAGATGGTCCGACATCGGGTGAAGGAAAGGAGAGAGGAGTAAACGATGGCAAAAACAACGGAAAAACTAGCGCTGCATATTCCAGAATATGCGGATGAGATTTACGAGACGATCGAGCAGCTCGGCCAGAACTTCGCCAAGCTGGATGAGGCCTCGCCGAACTACGCCACGGCCCCGCCGGTCGCGGGAACGTGGCGGCAGCGGGACATCGTCTGGAATGCGGAGCCGGCGATCGGGGATTATGTCGGCTGGGTGAACACGCGGACGGGCCGCACGGCTCCTTCCTGGACGGAGCTCACCTCCTACAAGACAGGGGATTATGTCGTCCCGCAGACGGATAACGCCCATGTCTATATATGCATTCAAGCCGGGCATTCCGGCGCGATGGAGCCGGTCTTCCCGACCGCGTCCGGCCAGGAGGTGCAGGATACGCGGGGAGTGCGGCGCTGGCAGCGCTCGAAGCGCTACGAGAAGCATGATATCGTATTTCCGGCGGTCGATAACGGCCGTTTTTATGTCTGCATCACGGCGGGCGAATCCGGGGGGACCGAACCGGAATGGGCGTTGACGGACGGAACGAGCATTTATGACGGGGCCGCCGTATGGCTCGGCTATCGCATCGCCAAGTGGAAGGAGAGCGGCATCTCCGCCCTGTTCCGTCCCTTCGGGAAGATCGAGTAGAGGTGGATGGGATGGCAAATTGGCTTGCATTATCGAATTTGCTCGGGGTGTACACCTCGGATCCGCTGCCGCTTGCGCTCGAAGGAGACGGAGCGCTGACGAAGCTGGCGTGGGAATGCGAGATTCCGCCCTCCTGCCGGGCTGAGGTCCAGACCTCGCTCTCCCCGGATCAGGGACGGACCTGGAGCGATTGGAAAACGTGCGTAAACGGCGGCGGCATTCCGGATATCGAAGCCGGGACGCCCCTTCGCGAAGCGATGCTGCGGTACCGGGTTATCCTGCAGTCCGGGCGCCATGGCGTCACGCCTTCCTTCCAGTCCATCTCCTTCCGGCTGGAACCGGTTGTCGTGTTCGACAATAAGGGAGATGTGAACTGTTCCCCGGAAATCTGGATTACGAAGGAAGGCAGCGGCGAGTTCGCGATCGTGAACACGTCGCAGGGAGACGCCGCTTTTCGCTTCGAGCAGCTGCTGGATGAGGAGACGGTGTATGTGAACAATGATCGGCAGCATATCGAGACCAGTCTGGTGAACACGTACCGCTACAGCGAGTTCAACGACGGGTATTTGTCGCTGCCGCCCGGAAGGAATGTGTTGAAGGTGCGCGGGAACGCCGCGTTCCAATTCCGCTATCAATTCCGGAGAATTCAATAAGGAGGCGATGATGATTGCTGGGCGATATTGATTTTCTCAGGAAACCGTACCGGCCGCAGCTGTTCCTCGCCAAGCCGAACGGCAGCGTCATCAGCAAGATCAGCGAAGCGTACGACATCAGCCAGAACATCTCGCTGTCCTCCGTGAACGAGCTGACCTTCAAAATTCCGCTGTACCTGGACGTGAACCACCGGCTCGTGCCGAACAAAAATATCGGTCTGCTCCGCGAACGGTATCATATCCGGGTAACGCTCGGATCGAAAAGCGAATGGTATATGATTCGCTCGATCGAGGACAGCGGACAGGACGACAGGCTGTACCGGCAGGTCGCCTGCTTCGCTCTTCCTTATGAGCTGAGCGACAAATCGATTCGGGATTACAGCGTCGAGTCGTATCATGCCGAGCAGGTGCTGACGGATCTGCTGCGCAACACGATCTGGAATATCGGCTATCTCGACGCCGACTTCAAGCTGACGTACCGCGCCTTCGAGTTCGGGAACACGACGGTGCTGGATGCGGTCTATCAAGTGGCCGAGACCTACAATGCCATCGTCCAATGGGACACGCACCGGCGAACCGTGTCGCTGCTCAAGCCGGAGCTGTTCGGGGTGAACAAGGGCCTTTCTTTTTCCTATGGCAAATATCTGAAGTCGATCGGCAAGGAAGCGAGAGCGGATGAGATGGTTACCCGGTTAAAGGCGTTCGGACAGGACGGGCTCACGATTCAAAAGGTCAACCCGACGGGACAGAATTATATCGAGAATTTCCGTTATTTTCTGTATCCGTTCGAGCGGGACGCGCAGGGGCGGGTGATCCGCCACAGCCAGTATATGTCCGATGAATTATGCCATGCGCTGCTCGATTATGAGGAGCTGGTGGAGAGCAGGCGGGACAAGTTCCGGGAATTGCTGGCCGAACGCAAGAAAATCGAGGACAGTCTGAACGAACGAAGCATGGAGCTGGATAAGCTGAAAAAAAACGAAGCGGTCATTACCGACACGATGATTTCGCAGCAGTTCGAGCAGAAGATGTTTTTCGAGAAGTATGCGCATCGCGGCAGCAGCTCGCGAAGCTTTGCGCTGAATCCGGAATATCCGTACGCGGTTCTGTGCAAGGTCAGCCAAGGGGGCGTCACGGTTTCGCTCGACGGCGCGGATCAAGCCGCGGCTCCGGGCCGGTGGATGCTGCTCGGCAAGCGGCATCATGCGGACCGGGCGGTCGTCGAGGTGCGGGGCGGCGCCGAGGCCGAAGTGTTCCTCCAGGTGGCGCTCATCTCCCTTGACGAGCTGAACGGGGCGAACAACGGGCCGGACATTATTGAAAAGTTCAGCCTCGATAATAAGCAAATGCAGATCGCCGCCAAGGAAATCGAGATCAAGAATTTGGAGCAGGCGTTGGATAATGTCAAGGCGAACATTGCCGAGCTGCAGAAGACGCTGTCCGCCGACAGCAATTTCGCTCCCGAGCTGCTGCAGGAGCTGAACCTGTATGTCATCGAGAGGGAATTCAGCGATAACAAGTACATTGACGAGCAAGATCTGTATGAGGCGGCGCTCGAGAAGTTCAAGGAGCTGCAGCGCCCCCGGACGACATTCCGCATCGATATCGTGAACTTCCTCGAGATCCTCGAGGAGCAGCATAACTGGGACAAGCTGGTCGTCGGCGATTATGTCACGATCAAGCATGAGCGGCTTCAGCTTGAGATCGAAGCCCGCATCGCGGAGATGACCTATGACTATGAGGACGGCAATATCAGCCTGACGATCAGCAATGCCAGAGATGTATCCGATGCGCAGAAGCGGCTGGAGAAATTCATCTACGACAGCAAGAACACGTCGATTGTCGTGGACAGCAACAAGAAGAAATGGGGGCAGGCCGTTGTCGATGCGTCGGACATGAGCCGGCTGTTCGACCATTTCTGGAACAAGGTCACGAACGACATCAATATGGCGTCGAATGAGTTCGTGACGCTGGATCGGAAAGGGCTGACGATTACCGATCCGAACGATCCGAACCGCTTCCTGCGGGCGACGCATGGCGCGCTGGGCCTGACGCGTTCGGGCGGACTGCGGTACGATACGGCGATTACGCCGGACGGCTTGATCGCGGAGACGGTGCTCGGCAAGATCATTCTCGGGCAGCGCGTCGTCATCGGCGATACGACAGGGGTGTTCACCATCGAGGGCTCCCGCCTCATGATCGACGACCGCTGCGGCCGGGAGGTCGTGAAGCTCGGGCTGCTGGCGGAGCGTCCCGAACGGTTCGGCATGATCGTGAACCGGTACGCTTCGGGCGATTGCGGCAGCGGCACGAAGGTGAACCGGGTCTCGATGACCGCGGATGACGGCTTCACGATCGAGCGCATTCGCAACGGCGTGTATGAGAAGACGTTCGGCACCTCCCTGGACGGCGATCTGTTCGTCAAGGCCGGGGTCGACGATCAAGTGTTTACGATTGACAAGCAGGGGCTTGCGCTGGGTTCCTCCGTATGGTCGCAGGCCCCTTTTCACGCCGATTACTTGGGGAATGTCTGGATGAACAAGCTGTTCGCGAAGGACGCCGAGATTGACAGCTCCCTGTTCAAGAACGGCCATATCGAGGGCTCCAGTCTGGTCATCGGCGAAGGCAACGATGTGTTCAAGGTCTATCCGAGCCTGGGCATCTGGGCCGGGCACGATGAATTCGGGAAAGCCCCTTTCCGCGTCGACATGAAGGGCAATCTGACGGCCTACAAAGGAAAGTTCGTCGGTCCCGCGGGCCATGTGCTGATCGACACGGAAGCCGGCTACATCGATATGGACCATCTCGATATGATCAATGTGGGCAAGCTCATTCCGGAAATGATCCAGGTGAACACGATTCTGGCCGACAAGACGTATGTGAATGATCTGACGGTGAATAAGGTGAAGACGCTGCCGAAGGATGCGCGGGAAGGAGAATATGTCGACTATATCGAGATCCAGGAGCATGCGATTCAGTTCATCACCGCCAGGGTGTCGAAGAGCGAGCCGGCGCAGGATTCGCGCGGCCGTCCGCTCTACTGGCAGGATGCGGACAAGAAAGTGTTGACGACGGAAAATACCGGGATTGTGGCCAACACGTACAAATTCGACAGCATCAATGTGAAGCAGAAAATTACGTTCGAGCGAGACAAGCCTGGCGGCGGCGCCCAGCCCGTCCGCTATCTCGGCATCGGGGACGGCACCGGGGACGGCCACGGCGTGGCGATCGAGAAGAAGTATTCCGGCGGCTATATGCTGGAATACGGCGCCAGCGCCACGGGCAAAAAACGCAGCCTCGACTTGAAGGACGAAGGCGTGTGCGTGACCGCGGAGTCGAGCGGCATCGTGCTGGACGGCCAAGACATCAAAGCGATCGCCAAGGGCGGCGCGGGTCGCTTCGGCACCGAGCGCGCTTATATTGAGATGACCGCAGACGGCAAAATGATCTTCCATGCGGTCCAGTTTGATTTTGTGAACAGTTGATTGATTGCAAAGAAGGAATGCTGCCGGTTCGCGGGCGAGCCGGTCCAGCGGCGAAGGGAGGGGATGCGATGGCTGCCATCGCCTTGCATGGGGGCGCAACCGCCCCGGTCGTGAAGGATGGGCATGTGACTTATACGATACAGACTTATGAGGAGCCGTGGTGCGCGCATCGGGATCCTGACACTGGGGAGTGTGACGATCCTAGGGGCGATAAATGGCACACAACCGGATCAGGCAGCACCGGCGCGCTGATTACCGGCCGCGGCATTGCGGCGAGCTCCCGCTTCTATGTGAACGGCGTGTCTGCCGCCGTCGTCGGGGATCGGGTGAACGAAGCCTGGCAAGCCAGCCCGCCGGTTCCTTCGGATACCTCTCGAACGCGGTACATCAACGTTTCTCCGGGCACGTCGGGCAGCGGTCAAGGCACGATAACGGGCGGCAATGCGAAGCGGGTGTATTTGAACGGCAAGCTGATTGCCGTCCAAGGCTCAAGCGTGACGACCTGTCTCGGGAATGGGACGACGATTCGCGAAGGAAATTCATTGATCAATATGTAGGCATAAGAACGCTTCTCTTCACCGAGAGGCGTTTTTGGGTTGCAATGATGGCCTGCATTTCGAACTCATCGATAGATTAAGGAGGTGATAGGATGGCCCAATTACGGACGCATTTCGAACTGCATGATCCGGTGACCATTATTTGGCGGGAAGGCACGCCAGAGGAGCCTTACAAGGAGCATATCGATTCGCTCCCCGTCATTAACAACCAGATAACGCTGCTGGAGATTCCTTCGCAGACGGACAAGGTCCGCATCGAGGGATTGACCGAGGTCGATGCGGAACGCTTCGATAAGAAGCTGGCCTTGTCGCCGCATGAATTTCTGGTCAACTATGCGAACGGAACGATTCAGTTCCATCCGTCCCAGGAAGGCAAGACGCTGCTGTGCAAATATAAGGGCAGAGGGCTGATCCTCTATCCGGCTTCCCGCATCTATGCGATGGTGAGCCGGCATCCGGATGTCGTCAAGACGCTGCAGGACATGATTGACGAGATGCTGCAGCGGCTGCGGGAGACGAATCTGGCCATCGCGGAGGTCAACGAGGCTGTGGCGATGGCGAAGGAGGCGGCTCATGCGGCCGATCGCTCCGCCGACCAGGCGAATCAGGCCGCGGATGAGGCGAAGCTCGCTACGGAGCAGGCGCTGTTGGCTTACAAGTCGACGCTTCTGGTGTTCAAGCCTCCCGTGGCGGATATGAAGGAGCTGATCGCGACCTATCCGTATCCGCATAGCGGCTGGACCGTGCAGACGTACAAGGATGGCAACCGCTACCGCTTCGACGGCAAGGAATGGGTGCTCATCGACATCTTCGGCCGCAGCATTCAGCCGGTGAGCGAGCATGCGGACGGCCTGATGACGGTCGCCGAGCATGTGAAGTTAAAAAGCATCCCGCTGGAAGTGAAGGACCGGGTGATGGTGTTCTGCCTGCCGAATTCCTTATATCAGGGAGTTCAGAGCGTCATTGCGAGGTTCCCTTTTCAGGGAGAACTGATCGGCGTCGAAGCGTTGTGCGGGGAAGCCGGCGAATCCGATACCGAGATTACGGTGGAAAAATCGCTGGATGGGGCGAATTGGAGCGGGATTATGTCCCATCCGGTGCGCATCAAGGCCCATCAGCATGTCGATGATCGCAGCGCCGTCATCGATAACAAGATCGTGAATGCCGGCGATATGTTCCGGCTTCATGTCGTGAAGCAAGGCGTGAACATCCAGCATGTCACGCTGCAGCTCATCGTCAAAATATAACGATAACGAGAAAAGAGGAAAAAAGATGACCAAACCGATCGTAAGCTGGTTCAACGACACGCATACTGCCCAAATTGAGGCTCCGTTTGATTTTGGCGTTATTGATGCCGGAGATCTGGGGCCACTTCGCACGTTCAACATTTGGAACAACCGCAACGGCGAGACCGACGTCTCGAAGATGGAGGACTGCACGTTCACGACGCGCGACATGGGCGGGGGTACCGGCGATACGCCTGAAAATGACGTCGAAGCCGTCAAGAACAACTGGTTCCATGTCCAGGTGGACACCCTGGGCGAGACCGATATCGAGGAGGAGACATCGGCGGTCGGCAAGATTCGCATGAAGCCGATCGGGACGACGGGCAAGACGACAAAGGATCATAAGGGCAACCCGCTGTCGATTCCGCTGACTCCGGCGAGCCAGGAGATTCTCGGGGTCAACAATAACGGGAATCCGATGGACGCCGCCGGCAACTATGTGACCGTGACGGTGCAGCCGAAAATTCCACTGGACGCGTCGAGCGGACGGCAGGAGTTCAAGCTGCGCGTGTCCTATCGCTATGTGTAACGTTGAATAGAGCAACATTTTGCACCAAGACGATGTATCCAGGCGGGGCCGATAGGGTCCCGTCTGTTTTGCTATATGGAAATATTCATCTCACAATACAATGGGAGGTTACGCATGATTTTTCATAACAAAATAACGCGTTCTCCTGTCGCCCAGTCGTTCATCTGGGTGGCGGAATATGCCGACGGCTCGCATCTCGCTGAATATAACTTCGACAACCGAAAAGCAAACAGCTTTTATCATATAGACAAAACCAAACTGATCCGGTTCGGATTGATCGGGGAAGGCTCGCAAATCTACTTCGATGTCGGCAACGGCGTCTTTACGATGAACGGCCATCGGCTGTCCTTATCCTACTCGGCCTCCTCACGGGAATATCCGCTGACCGGGCGTACCTTCCTGTACAACGACATTATTACGTACAAAAACGCGGTCTCCGACGCCAAGCTGTTTACGGCGGGCGGGAAGGGAGGGGCCTTCTCCGACTCGATTACCCAGTACAATATCGGCTACAAAAAACAAATGCAGCTCCACGACGCCAACATCGATTTTCAGTGCATCCTCTCCATTCCCTATAATGATGCGGCGTTCATGAAAATTAAAATAACGTCAGACATTGATCTGGACGGCACATTGCACATTCGCAGAAACGGATATCTTGTGGACGAGATTCAAGCGCCCCTGAAGGCGAAGCATGCCGGGCAAATTAATTGGACGATACGATGAGGTGATTCGATGACAAACACTACGCATGAAGTGATCATTCCTGTCGACTTGGCAGCAGGCACGTTTACGAACATCGTCATAAAAGACGGCAAACTGCAATTGAAGGAACTCAAAAAAGACGACGAAGGAAACATCGTCTACGCTCCCTCCGGCTCCTGGGAGTCGCTGCCGATCGTCATCCAGGACCGGTTCGCCGCCTTTCAACGGATCACACAGGCCGTAGACGTGAAGGGAGTTGCAGACTATAAGCTATATATCCGATATTCGCCGGACAACATCACCTGGACCGAATACACAGCCATCGACACAACGGCCGGCAATCTCGACAGCGCCCCCTTCGCCAAATACGCTCAGCTCAAAATCGAATTCATCCCCGTCCTGCACGACGCGACCTTTACCGTAGACGACTTCACCGATACAGCCAAATACACCAACGAATGGGTCAACTCCGACGAGGGCGTGCTGGAGCTGAAAAAGCACTATCGCTATAAGTACGAGAGGGACGAGTCTTGGAAAGACGAGGGCGTTCTTTTGAGGATGAGAATACCGAATGGGAAGATGAAGAAGATTGATTCGCTGTTAATAAAATAGAAAGGGAGGATTGACAATGGCAACGCTTGGACAACAACTTGCTCAACCAGAAGCCGGTTGGAAACGCTATAGTTTAAAGATGGGCAACCAGATCAAGTTTCCTAAAAACATACATTATACGGATAACCACAATGGTAACTTTAAAAATGAACTGATGATTGCCTTTAAGTTTATTGGGTCAAAAATAAGAATATTGGCTCACTCTGGAAGTGATCGGGCATCCAATTCCAGAATTGTAATTGATGGAATATCTGAGTTCATGCCCTTGATGCAATCAAGTGACTATATTAATCCACGATTAATATATGAAAAGATTCTAGATCATAGGGAACATACGGTTGAAATCTATTCGGGCACGAATGGAGGGTACTCTAATCTACTCATTAATGCAATTGATTTAGAACAAGATTCGAGGATGCTGCATCCGGATGAAGTTGTGCATCTTGAATTAATTGAGGTTGGCAAAAGACTACGTTGTCATTACTCTTCCTCCCGCAATGTGTTAGGGACATTCTCTGGCCTAGGTAAAGAAACAGAAGCTTTTTTACCCGTAACTTCTACAGAAGAGCCTAGAGGTGATTTTTATTTCATATGTGTGAATAAAAGACCAAATGGCAAATGTCTTTTTATTGCCGACAGAAATGTGCAGCATACCATTTCATATGATAATTTAATTCATTTCAATGGTAGGGTAACGTTAAAAAATTCTCTCGTAGATTCGTGTGAGATGAGACTTATAGATGGCGGAGCCGATACAGGAGATAAAGAAAATGAGTGGGATCAATTTGTTGTAAGCAGTAGCTTAAACAATCATATTGTTCCAGGTGATAACTTTGTATGGAATTGGAAAGATATATATAGTTTTACGATGACGCTTGCCGAACCAGATAAGGTAGTTCTGAGGGGAAAGTCTAAAGATGGCCGATTAACTCAAAACTTTACTGCCGCCATAATAGAGATAGGGTTTCGTCCTGTCATGGAAACGATGGATTTTAAATCTTTCATTTATCACAAGGATGAGTTTAAAACATACAAAAACGGTTGGAAGACAGTTTCAACAATTTTACCTTCAAAAGACACTTTTATCGATGAGGCTATAAGCAATTTATCTATTCTTGATAGGAATGAGCAAATTGTTTCCCTTCCGATGACAGCCTCTGCGTTGGATAATGGAAAAGTGTTCAAAGCAAAGATTGATTACAAGAAATATTTTGATATTATTAGCATTGATGTGAAGTAGAACCGTACTGGTTCTGCTTTTTTTTTTAACGATTTTATTTGGATGGGATGGTGACATAATGAAAGCTCTGATTCCAAAAATGACCAGCAACACATCATCTGTAGGAAATGCAATTTGTAGTGGTGTCTATAAGTCAGGAGGCATAGTCTATGATGCTTGGAAAGCATTTGATAGGATTTATGAATCCTCAGAGGAGAGTAGATGGCGAGTAAACTCTAATATTGGTTGGGTTGGTTTTGATTTTATAAAACCTCAAATAGTTAATAATTATAGTTTGGTAGCTTCTGGTGGAGGCGGTGACTGGCACTCATCGTCTCCAAAGCGTTGGACATTCGAGGGTAGTAACGACGGAGTTAATTGGAGACTTTTGCATAAAGTTGACAATCATGATAGGTGGACAATGGGAAAAGAAGAGGCATTTTCCTTTGCTAATACTTTATCTTATAAAATGTATAGAGTTAATATTTTGAGCCCCGTTCTTGATAGTCATTCTTATATTTCTGTATTTGAGTTACAGATGTATAACGATTACAATGATATATTGCTGTTGCACAAGAATGATTGCTACTTTAGTGTTGTTACCACCTCGGACACTGAAACGGTTATACCCAAAATGACATCAAATACATCCCCTAGTGGACGCGCATTTGCAAAGGATATTTATTCAACAAGCTATGATGCTTGGAAAGCATTTAATCAAGTTGATGATACAGAAGGTTATGCATCTAAAACTGGTAGTGGTGGAGTTGGTTTTTTAGGGTATGAGTTTGATAAACCAATAGCCATTGCGAAATATGCTGTCAGGAGTATGGCTGGAAGTTCTCATTTGAATAAACTTCCAAGAGACTGGACTTTTGAAGGCAGTCACGACGGAGAGAAGTGGCATGTATTAGATACACAGAAAAACCAAACGTGGACTACCGTAAATACAGATAAGGACTACTACGTAGACATTCCGAAATCCTACAAAATGTATCGTTTGAATTGGTCTGCTAACAATGGATTTACAGGATATACAGATGTAAATGAATTAAAGATGTACAGAGGTGTTAATGTGGTTTCACATATTCCGACAGTAAGTGAAAAATACTTCACGGCGTACGGGATGGACAAAATAGCCCAAGAAACTTTAAAAACTAATTATGATAAGGTGCAGCTAATATCCAATAAAGAAAGCGAATTAAATGAAGGAAAGATATTTGAGCATAACATAGATTTGAAGAAATATGATGTGAAGGGAATTGGGACTCTTTTTTGAAGTAGAAAAAAAGGCTCAATCTCAAAATCAGTGCTTGACTATCAGCATATCAACCGGTGACGGTTGCATTCGATAAGAATACCTGCTTTATAACGATTGGGATTTCGCATAAAGTAATGGCGACGTTGAAACGCTTTAATGCGATTATGACGGCCTTCTACGGTCGCGTTTGTCCAGCGACATTGATGATAATTCACGATTTCCTCTTTCCAATTTCGCATCGTCCCCAGCGTGCTGCGTACCGTTGCATGGTCGATCTGATCGCCTTGCTCGCACCAACGCTCAAATCCGAGTCGGGCAACAGCATAGCTGGGCGAGCGGTCATACCAAGTTGTGAAGGCTTCTTTCCACTCCCACACGCTGCGCAGAAGCGAAGAATAATTCAGTAGCGTTTCCAGTCGTTTTCTGCTTTCTTCACTCAGCGATTCCGCTGGAGGATTCAGCAAACGATGGTTCGCTTTCAAATACGCTCGCGCTCGCGGCGATAAGGTATGCTGAACCGTTTTTCGAACTTCTTGCACGCTTTCGATTACATAACCGTGGACATGAAAGCGATCTGCGATGCGAATCGCATTCGGGAAACACTCGCTGATCCAGGTATGGTAAGCCTGGGCCAAATCCATGACCACTGCTTTGGGATTCAGCCGAAGGAAGTCGGGATGCGCCTGGGCATAGGCACGCAATTCCTCCAGTTTCCTACCCGGCAGCAGATCCAGCATCGTTTCGCC
>NZ_LDIG01000201.1 GCF_015845845.1 Paenibacillus dendritiformis | reverse complement strand
CCGGCTGCGGGACGATTACCAGAGCTTCGCCGACCTGTCTACCGAATTCAACACGCTGAATGTCATCCATGTGCCGCATGCGGGCATCGGGCAGAGCACCTTGTCGCCCTTCATCCTGCGGTACTTCGCGCAGGAGCTGCTGAAGACCCGCGTCGAACATGCGCATGACGCCGCCTTCGCCATGCTGTGCCTGAACGGCGGCGCGGTGGAGCGTGACGTCATTCAGCATTACCTCGGCCAGCGGCTCGGCACCGGCTACCGCGAGCTCACCAACGATCGGCTCTACGCCGGCCTCCGCCGGGTGCTGAGCGAAGCGGGCAGCGGCCGGGCCATGGCGCCGGACATGCGTCCCGGCGGGCGGCAGCGGGTGATTGTGGATTGATGCTAGGCAGAAGAATAGATCCAATCATTTTGCCCGGAAACAGAATTAGTTAATGGGACACAGGGAGGACACTTTCATGGGGGATAAGGTAATAACATTCGGAAATATTTATGTGGCCCCGTTTGAGTTTATCAATTTGCAATCGTTAAAAGTAGTGAAAAAAATGAACGATCATGTCCGCTTGACCATTACAGGCATGATTCCGGAGGAACATAAGGACAGTTATGTTCATATGGCGGACTCGGGAACATATATGAGGGTTTCGTTGGCGGATGAGTCTGGCAAACCAAAATATTGGTTCCAAGGCATTGTCATCCGTGCCAATGTTACATCTGTACGAGGCATTTATTACCTGGCGGTAGATGCGATTTCCCATACTTACTTACTGGATATCAAGCCTAAAAAGCGATCCTTTCAAAATCCGCAGATGTCTTTTGCCGGGCTTATTCGATCCGTGCTGTCCGGGTACAGTAAGGCAGACTTTATCGATTCATCCACTCAAAGCCGGAAGCTCGGCACGTTTTTTATGCAGTATGAGGAGACCGATTGGCAGTTCCTTAAGCGGATGGCCTCACACTTTTATACCGGTTTAGTTCCGGCAGCCGCCTTTACCCACCCCAAATTCTACTTCGGTCTGCCTCAAGGTCAGAATAAAGGTAAACTGGAAGCCTCTCATTATACGGTCCAGAAGCGGGCTGGAGAATATCAACGGGCTCTTGAGAATCGGCTCCCTGGAGTAACCGATCAAGATTTTGTCGTATATGAAGTTGAATCTAACCGAGTGTTAGAGATCGGAAATGAAGTAATTTTCCAGTCCCGATCCCTTGTTGTTGGAGAAGCCGTAACAGAATTGAAAAACGGTGTGTTGACGCACACATACAAGCTGTTTCCTCGCAGAGGTCTGCAGTGCAAGAAAATATACAACCATAAAATCATTGGAGCCTCTATTCAGGGACGGGTCATTGAAGTGAAGAAGGATACGGTTCGGGCGAAGCTGGATATGGATGATCAGCAGGATCAGAGTACAGCGCATTGGTTCCCGTATTCGACGATTTATGCTTCGGATAACAATACGGGCTGGTATGTTATGCCGGAAGTGAATGATCAGATCCGCATCTATTTCCCAAGCAAAAAAGAAGCGGACGGTATTGCCATCAGTTCCGTTCTCAAGGAGTCGCCGGAGACGAAACTCCCGCCAAAAGCCAGCAGCAGTAGCCCAGGAGAAGGGGTAAGCCACCTAGGGACCGAACAGTCCGACCCGATGGCCGACCCCTCAACCAAGCGGTTCCGGACCAAGTATGGAAAAGAGATTTTGTTGGCTAAGGATAAAATCGTTATCTCTTCCCAAGACATGTCGATCACGATCAGCGATGAACACGGCATTGACATTATAAGCAGCAAAAATATAAACATCACAGCAGCAAAGGATATCCTAATGTCATCCCAAAATATTCGCATCCAGGCAGGCAAAGTAGAACTGTCCGGTAATGACAATACGATTACGTTGGAAAATACCGTGGAAATGAAGGGTGCGGAAGTCAAGATGAACTAGGAGGCGAATCAGGGTGGATAAGGAGAAAGCACGCCAACATTTGTACGATCAGGTGTTTCTGCCTGCGTTAGCGGAACAGGTCTACGCGCTGGCACACTTCTTCGAGGGGAACCAAGAGCGGCTGGCCTCGGAATTCATAGAATCCTTCCGGGACATATGTACCCATATTGCAGCAATGCAGAAGTTCCAGGAAAAGGCCCCGATCGGATTCATTCATTACTCCATGCTGCGGACGTCTGTGCTGGAACGTGCGCATACCTACTTGATTGAGGCGTATTCCGATCAATGGTATTGGGATCGTGAGGCATGCTATGCCCGATATGATGCAGGATGGGCGCTGCAAGGCGCTTCCGCTCTCATTGAACGATTGGAGGAGCGCCGTCCCATGTATATGGGCATTCTTCACCCTGCAGATGTG
Organism: Paenibacillus dendritiformis; assembly: GCF_015845845.1. Lineage (GTDB taxonomy): Bacteria > Bacillota > Bacilli > Paenibacillales > Paenibacillaceae > Paenibacillus_B > Paenibacillus_B dendritiformis_C. Next base: position 8,848 of record NZ_LDIG01000201.1, on the reverse strand, counting down.
GAGTATATGGTGCTGCAGCATTTGGACTGTTTTACCCAATTCGTGACGGCGCTGATGCGTCTGGCCATGCCACAGGCGGTTAAGTTGCCCGAGTATCAGAACATAAAAAAAGCGAATCGGTTACGTATCCGGATCGGTGAATTGATGGATATAAGCGAAGATGTGCATGTGGAAGAGTGTGTTAGGAAGAAGGAGAAGGAAGCAAAAAGACTGTTGTCTGAGCAAGGAGCGGCTTGCGCCTATGAGTCATTCGCCGGCATCCGGCTGGCCTCCATTGTCGTTAAAGAAATGGATCTTCGATATAGCAATTTTAGTGAGAGCGATCTGACAGCGGCTACCTTCCACGCTTGTGTGCTTATCGGAACGAACTGGAACGGCTCCGTCCTGCACCGTGCGGACTTTAGTAATTCTTTGCTCCATGACGCTGATTTTCGTGGATCTGATCTGCGGGGGGCGATTTTTACCCGCGCGGAAGGTCAACAGCAGGAAGAGGGTTTTCACCGTCTGCCCGGCCTCTTAGGGGTACGGTTTACGAATGCCGATTTGGAGGAGGCCGTTTTTACCGATGCGCGTTTATACGGGGCAGATTTTCAAGGAGCCAATTTACGGAATGCCGTCTTTCTCCAAGAGGATCGCGAACGGTACCGGTTGAGTCCGGAGCAGATCGCGGCCATCAACTGGATTGACGGTTAGCACGAGGTTTGAAGGGGGGCGAAAGGATGCGCGACTACTATTTGCTTATAGACGACGATCGGATCAGCCGCAAGATCAGGCCGCAGGGACTGCCACACGATCTCGCCTTCGATCGGCTGCCGCCGATATCGTTGCTGGATATCAATGAGGACAATAGCGGTATGGGTGATTATGTCGACTGGCTCGATAAGCCAAGGCGGATGGTCTCGGATCGCATGAAAGCAATCCTGGAGCAATACAATCCTGCTTTGTCCGTGAAGCGGACGGATCTTATCGACAGGAAGAACAACAAGCACAACGTGTATTGGGTGCTGCAAGTGCCTGAACTGGAGTGTCTTTCCCCGGAAAGTGAGTTCCACCGCAACGGAACGGTGAAGAGACTGGTGTTGGATCATAAGCGCGTGAAGGAGCATCATTTCTTTGCGATTGCAGGCATAATGGAGCCTTACATCGTGGTGAGCCTGGAGGCAGCGGAAAGCCTGCTGCGCCGAGGGTTGACCGGCTTTATGCTGCGCAAAGCAGAGCAGTGGGACGGAGGGCGAGACGATGGCACATTGGGATGAACAATTTCTGAAGGTATCAAATAATCTGCGCGCTCAGGAGCAGATCGCGGCAGCGGAGGAGCAGGCGGTGCTTCCGGAGGTTTGGGAAGCCCAGGTACAGCATGGAGTTGTCGAAGACGGAGGACGGTTGATCGAGATTGAGGACAAGGAACTGCTCGGCGGTCGGGCGAGTATTCGTTTGCCTCGCTCCATGCAGCTCATTCCAAGAGGCGTGGTGCAACGAGAGTTCCCCAGCGCGGGGGAACAAGATGTTTTTACGAATGAAGACAGAACGGTCATATTCGGGTTGAGCGTGAGGGAGCACCATTTATCGTGGGATGACATGGATGCGCTGAAGACGGCGATGACGGTCACGGCTAAGGAACTTCGATCCGATGTTCAGTTACTGCAGGAGGATATCATCGAACTCCAATCAGGGGGGATGGTGTGCTGTGAATACGCCCTTCCAGCGGGAGATGCGATGTATTATTTGATAATGTTCGCGACGATTTGGGATGAGAGAGCGGTATGGGGAAGCTTTCATTTTACTGTGAATGATCTCTTGTTATGGCAGCCGCTCTCTCACGCGCTAATTCGTTCCTTGCAATTCCATGATCGGGCGCGGCCGTAAAAAGGAAGGAGGCAGATCACATGCTTCAAGGATTGCTGTTATCACTGGCATCAGGGCTATTTAGCGGCGAACATTCCTATGTCGTGCGAGGCGCTACGGTAACTTGCAGCAAGGGGACCGATCCCGGCGTGTTGAACTTGCCCGAAGATCATGGTGTCTATATCAAAGGCGAGCCGGTGATGAATATTGCCGATCATGTTCCCGGCAAACATATCGGATGCTTCGGGTTTTGCGAGACTTCAGGCGGATTGTGTGTTCCCCAGATTTATGAGAAGTGGACGGGAGGAAAGCGAGACGTGCTCATAGACAATGAGCCCGCTTTGTTAAGCAATTCCAAGCTAAGTTGTGCCAATAAAGGAATCATTTCAATTGAGCAGGATGGGCAGAAGTGACGTTACCTCAACGGAAAGGAGGGCGTATATGCAGAGCGTGAAAGGCGTTACGACTTATCAGGATCTGCATCTGGTATGGCCGTTCGGGGCAATACGGCTTGACCGGCTGGAACTGATTCACCAGGCAGGCGAACATGCCATACTGCGCTTTACTGGCATCGCATCTGAGGAGAGAATCGATGAGATCATCGGAAGCCCGATGAGTCAAGAGCGGATTGAACTTCATTCAGTGGCAGACCAGTCAAAGGGGCGACCGCTGTTCATGGGCAGATTGACTCATGTGGAAGTGAAAGTTGTACGCTCCATTCATTATATTGAGGCCGAAGCGGTGTCGCATACGTATGCGATGGACATTGCCGTGAACACACGGTCCTTTCAGCAGCCGGATCGTTTGTATCGGGAGATCGCGCAAGAAATCGTCGGCGCTTACACTGGCGGAGAACTGATCGACAATGCGTTCAGCGAGCGGCAGCTAGGCAAGTTTATCATGCAGTATGAAGAGACCGATTGGGCATTCCTGAAGAGACTGGCATCTCATGCGGGAGCGCTGGTGGTCCCGGATGTGACGGCGCATAAGGCGCGATTATGGATCGGATTGCCCGAGGGGAGGCGACGAATCCAACTGGACGCTCATCATCCCTACGAGGTCAATCACGCGGTTGTCCCGTATACAGCCAAATCTGTCGACGGTACCGCAAGCGTGCGGGAGTATCGTTATACGACATTTGAACTTGAAAATGACGAATGCCTGGAAATCGGAGATAAAGTACTGCTGGCGGGGCAGACATTCGTGATTACGAGGCGGACTGGCGTCATGCAGCAAGGCGTCTTCCGATGGAGATATGTATGTGCGGCGCCAGACAAAGTGAAGCGAAAAAAGTCGTTCAATAGTACCATTATCGGTGCGGCTATCGACGGAACGATTATTCAAGTGAGCCGTAACCAGGTAAAGCTTCATCTGGACATGGACAAGCAGCAGGATGCGAGCAAGGCGCAGTGGTTTCCCTATGCGGCTGAAGGCAATCAGATCTTATACTTGATGCCAGAACTGGGGACCCGGGTGAAGCTGTACTTCCCAAGTGCAGATGAGGATGAAGCGATGGTTATCCAGTCGGTGCGTGTAGAGCCGCAGGGCGATTATGTGGAGAAGCATGAGCGGAAGATGGCAGACCCTGGTGTCAAGTCTTTCGGCAATCCGCAAGGCAAAGAGTTTACGCTTGGGGACAAGGAATTATACATCACTGCACAAGAGGGCAAACTGTATATTTCGATGAATTCCTATTCGGGTGTGAACTTGAGCAGCGCCATCAACATACAGATTCAGGCGGCAGGAGATCTGAGCTTCCACGGGCAACAGATTCAGTTGCAAGGCATGGATGGGCTGTATATAAGCACGCCGTCGGTTACAATGGAATTAGCCGAGGAAGTTAGCGTCCGCAGCGACGAGATTCAGCTGGATGCGGAGAATCGCCGGCAACACGGACCACTGATGAGCGAGTTCGAGGAGGATCTGGCAAAGTACGGAGAGACAGCTCTCTCTGCTTGGAGAAGAACGAAGAATTTCGTCGGCAGAGCGGTTGGCGTCGGCGGGGCGGTCAAGGATTGGGCAATGGATGTTTTGAAGTTCGCCAATGATGCGGGGGAAGTCGCTCTAACGAATGCGCTCTCATTCGGAATTCAACATAGTCTTAAAAGCTCCGGGATCGAGATTGAAGGTGTAGAAACGAAGGCAGTCGCAGATGCTTTGTCCGATGCGATGATCCGAACGGTGAGTGAAGGGATAAACGGGCAGGAGGTTGCCCCCCTTGCGGAGCGAAATAGTATCGTCCAAGGCATCGCTAAAGGGAAAACATATGCAGCGGATATATGGTCCCGCGAAAAATCATTTAGTGACGTATTGTCGGATGGGGCAGAGATGGTTGATAACAGTGTCATTCAACCTATTAGCAAAGCATCCGAACTGGAAGTCTTCAAGTTAGACTTACTGACGACGAGCTATGAGCAAAACGTGGAGGCGGGCAGGGTTGCTGGGGAAGGAGGCCTCGTCCTTGCGGACACAGTCTTGACTTTAGGGACTGCGGGTGAATATGCCATAGCCAAGAGCGGGAAATTAGTGAAGATGTTTTCCGGTGCTGCCGAGGATGTAGCTACTGGTGCCAGAAAGTTGCCTGACGGGGGGGCTAGTGGTAAAATACCCCTTCATCCTTCCATTTCCCATCATCCTAAGAAGAAAGGTCCACCCAAGGATGGCAAGTTCAAAACGCATGCGAAGAGCCTAGGGGAACGGTTCGAAGAGTTGGAGGCGGCTATCGGGAAGCTGCTGGGGAAAATGCCGAAAGACTTGACGGATCGTATGCCTTTCAAGGTCGCGTACAAGCAAACGGCCGGGACAAACCAAAGAGTTCCGATTATTGTAAAAAATTCAGATCATCCTATGTACTCCAAAGTGGATGGTGGAAATGGCGGAGGTTCCGGGCGTCGTGCTGGGGGGACGCAAAAAGCTAAGTTTTCATCTAATTTAGAAGATCATATTAAAAAAGTTGATCCTAATGTTCCGCGTAAAAGAGGTATAGGTGGGGCGCATAACAAAGATGAGTTTATGAAAAATGATGTAAATATTTTAAATGTGAAGAAACATGAAAGTATGCCAGGGGTGGAAAAGATAACATATCAGGTCCCTTCACTAGATGCTAAGACTGGTCAAAAAACAGGGTGGAGAGCAAAGCCGTTTGATAAAACTGTATATGACCCCAAGGTAATCTCTGATGAAGAGTTTATTAAACGAGGAAAAGAAGCTGCAAATAATGCCGCTTCAGGAGGTACCTTAGGTAGAGAATGGGAAGGCTATGACAGTCAGGGCATAAAATGGAGAGGATATACTGATGAAGATGGAGAAGTTACATCATTTTATCCCGAATTATAATTGAAAGGATGCAAACAGATATGAGCAGAAAATTAGCAGAATCTCAAATGTTGAAAGATGACCATTTCCCTGTTGTGGCATTTTTCAACGCGATCACTGACGATAACTTTGTAAAATTGATTGAGCACTTATCCACTGGCGTAGGTTATGGTATTAATGCTGTAGATTGTACATTCCCAAATGATCTTGAGCCTGATGATGATCCTTTTGAAGGGGTGATGTTTGCTCTGCATAATGAGGAAATTATTGTAGATTATCAGACATTCTATTATTATCTTGAGCAAGCATGCAATATGTATTTAAAGGAATATCCTCAAGATGAGGAAACCATCAGTAACATATTAAAAAGAATTGTTGAGAAATATAGTTTGGAAAGAAAACATTGAGCAAGAGACAACCGTCCAAAATAATTTAACAAAATCAGTTTCAAGGTTTACATCGTAATAGCAGGGTTCGTACAATACAACCAACAAACCAAACACTTAAAACTTGACAAACACGTTTAAACCAACTTTCAAAGGCTTATTCCACTTGAAAAATGAGGAGGAATGAGCCTTTTTTGCATGTCCAAAATCAAAGGAGGAAAAGGGAAATGGCAAAACAAGTACAGGAAAAGGCGGGTCTAATTGCTCAGGCACAGGAAGAGTATGAGGCAATCGTAGAGGAAGTAAGGGAATACTAAGTGTGTTAGCCCGTCAGAAAAAGGAATTGGAAGTAGCAAAGGAAGAAGCGGCGGCGATGATTCGGCGGGCAGAGGAACGAATACAGGAAACGGAACAGCTATTAGCTTCACAACGTGCAAAGCTGGAAGAATTGGAGGGGAACAAAATTGAGTAGGAAGTTGATAAAAGGATTTGAACCGCTAGAAGAGATTATTGAGTCGGCAAATGAAGATGGATTTATAGAGATTGTAGATGATGAGGATATTATTGAATTGGTGATGGAGGACAAGCCGAATGAAAGAACTAAGCCCTGAAGCATTAGAAGCACGCCGCCAGTACGAAAGAGAGTACAGACGGAAGTGGCGGCAAAAACCTGAAAACAAAGAAAAGCAAAGAGAGTACGAGCGCAGGTATTGGGAGCGCAAGGCAAAGCAGCCCCACGCTCTTATAGCGCAAACCGTATCAACGTGTAAAGCAAGGACATATTACCCGACAAGGAACGAAACCACGATACAAACCAAATAAGAATGTCGCAGGAGGAATAACAAAATTGACGGAGCATGAGAAATTCTTATGGGAAGAACTGAGCATGGCAAACGAAAGCCATACGAGAATCCTAAACTTGTTAGAATGCTATATCGACTTTGTCGTTGGAGTAGGATTGCAAGACGAGTTTCATGCCTACCTGGCAAAGAGAGTTACACATAGCCGAAATGGATGATGAGATAAAAGCTGGGGGTGTATAGTCCTCCCCCGGTCGGGGAAACAAACCTCATGAAATAAGGTAAGGGGTGAAAGGATGGAGAAAAAGCTCTGCGGAGCAAAGACGAGAAGCGGCGAGCCTTGCCAGAAAGCGGCGTTGCATAATGGGCGGTGCAGATTGCATGGTGGAAAATCAACGGGGCCGAAAGACCGTTCCAAGCTAAAAGGCAACAAAAACGCGCTGAAACATGGGCTGTATGAAACGATCTGGCTGGATACGCTGACAGACGAAGAACGGCAACTGTATGCAAGAGTATCAACCGACCCGACAGCCCAAGTGGAAAACGAGTTCAAACTGTCCGACATACGCATCCGGCGCATGTTGCAACGTATCAAGCAGGAAGAAGAAAAGGACAAGCCGAATCAAGCCGCTATCCGAGTCATTGAGGACGCGATCACGAAAGTACAGATGAACAAAGCTGCACTCATTCGGGAAAACAGCAGGCTGTTAGAAATGAACGAAACAAAAAGCGATGGAGCATTAGACCAACTGGCAGAAATACTGGAACAGGCGAAAAAAAAGTATCAAAAATGATGCGGGAAGCAAACAAGGCAGACAGCTTTGTTCGCTTCCTTTTTTGTGGTTCGCTCAGGGGATACGCCAAAATAAAATGACAGTTGGCTTACCACGATCACGGTTGGTGAATGGTAAGAAGGATAAAAGGAATTGTAATTTCCTTAATCTGGGTCGTATAGTGTTTACAAAAAAGGAGGAACTGGACGTGGGTAACGTGACAATGAAGAAAGTGGTTGGATACGCTCGTATATCTTCAGATAGCCAGATCGAGAATACTTCCATAGCGGAACAGGTAAAAAAGATTGAGGCGTACAAGTGAGGGTTCGTTTTTTTAATAGGTCTTTGAGAATGTCCCTCTCCAAGGCTTGCTCTGCATAGAGTTTCTTGAGCTTCTCATTCTCTTTCGCAAGCGCAGCATAATATTCTGCAGTCGGGACAAACTTCGCTTGCTTCATACTAGCCCCATCCAGTTGATCCAGGTCCTTACGATTTAATTCTCTAGCCCATCGCAGTACCATCTTTGGATCAAGCTCATGTTGCCTTGCTACAGCGGTCATGTTGCCGATTTCCTTCCCTTTAGCAACTACCATCTTTTTGAAATTAAGATCATACTGTTTCTTCTTCATTTCGTTCCCCTCCGCCTCAATATTATTGTATCGGAGTAAGGGGCGTACTGTCCAAGTTTATATAGGGGCTAAATAGGACTCATGGGCAGTTAGAATTTCAATCAACAGCGGTGACTATTGACACCAAGGAGAATAAGAGTACGAAACTTTTATAAATATCAGTTAGAGAAATCCAATGGTACTTAGGGGGTGATTTCTTGCTAGACTCAGCTCTAATAAAGACACTTATAAAAGAATGTTCTGAACTTGAACCAAACGATCCAAAAGTAAATGAAATCTGGGAAAGGATGACTGAGTTACTGAGTGTTAACATTATAGAACCCATTGTATTTTGATATGTTCTCCACCATTCAGAAAAGCTAGATTACAAGGAGCTAATTTTTAGGCTCAATCTCAAAATCAGTGCTTGACTATCAGCATATCAACCGGTGACGGTTGCATTCGATAAGAATACCTGCTTTATAACGATTGGGATTTCGCATAAAGTAATGGCGACGTTGAAACGCTTTAATGCGATTATGACGGCCTTCTACGGTCGCGTTTGTCCAGCGACATTGATGATAATTCACGATTTCCTCTTTCCAATTTCGCATCGTCCCCAGCGTGCTGCGTACCGTTGCATGGTCGATCTGATCGCCTTGCTCGCACCAACGCTCAAATCCGAGTCGGGCAACAGCATAGCTGGGCGAGCGGTCATACCAAGTTGTGAAGGCTTCTTTCCACTCCCACACGCTGCGCAGAAGCGAAGAATAATTCAGTAGCGTTTCCAGTCGTTTTCTGCTTTCTTCACTCAGCGATTCCGCTGGAGGATTCAGCAAACGATGGTTCGCTTTCAAATACGCTCGCGCTCGCGGCGATAAGGTATGCTGAACCGTTTTTCGAACTTCTTGCACGCTTTCGATTACATAACCGTGGACATGAAAGCGATCTGCGATGCGAATCGCATTCGGGAAACACTCGCTGATCCAGGTATGGTAAGCCTGGGCCAAATCCATGACCACTGCTTTGGGATTCAGCCGAAGGAAGTCGGGATGCGCCTGGGCATAGGCACGCAATTCCTCCAGTTTCCTACCCGGCAGCAGATCCAGCATCGTTTCGCC
>NZ_LDIG01000200.1 GCF_015845845.1 Paenibacillus dendritiformis | reverse complement strand
ATCGAGAGAGTGATTGAACATGAAAGCCTATAAGTCATCGGCTGTCCAGCCTCAGATGTTTCAATTCGTGGATATGGATGAACTCGTGCCGAAAAAGCACATCCTGCGTCAAATCAACGAGGCGCTTGATTTATCCATCGTCTATGATTGGGTAGCGCCGCTATATACGGAACGCACCGGTCGCCCGGCGGCTGACCCGGTTTGGGAAAAAGCGATCTCGAACTGGTATGTCGGCATGCCAAAAAACGAAATCCGTGATGACAGAGGCGTTGTCACGCCTACTCATTTCAGCGCTGGCTGAGTTGTTTTACTCGTTTTGCATGTCCATCAGACGGCTACAACTGCACTAATTCACCGGACTTTTAGAAGGAGTTCATATTAAAGTCAAAAATTTATCTTCAACGAACGGCGTATCTGGCGCTGGTAACGCATACCCGTAGATGAAGCGAAAGCAAAGGCTCCCTGAATAAGGGAGCCTTTGCTCATTGACGCTGACTTGCCTATAGATGAGTATCGTCATTTCGCACTTGGCGTGAAGAAGTTTTGCGTATAATAAGCTTGATATGGTCCGCCGAAGGAGACTCCGACGCCAAGGCGCTCGAAATCGCCTAAAATGTTTTTGCGGTGCCCGCTTGAATTCATCCAGTTCTCGTGGGCGAAGATGGCGCTTGTTTGTCCGGCGGCAATATTTTCTCCGGCCGTCTTGTAAGTGATGCCGTCTTGCTTCATCCGATCGAACGGGGATTGGCCATCGGGATTATCATGCGAGAAGAAGCTGCGCTTCATCATATCGGCGCTATGCTTGCGTGCCGTACCCGCAATTTTGTCGTTCCACTCGAGCGGTTTTTTTCCTTCGCGCACCCGGACGGCATTGGTCAAATCCAGCACTTCGCGCTCAAAGCTTTCCCGCAAACGTTCGCTCGGCTTGCCGTAAAAGCCATTGAAGGATAACTCGATACTCTGATCGATGAGCTGGATCGAGGTGACCGTATTTTTCCGGCTCAGATCGTAAAACAGAGTGGCATACACGCCGCCGACCTGATGCATGCTGTATTCTCCGCCGTTGTTCTTGAACTTATAGATCGTATTTCCTTTTTTGAGACTGGCGAGCGGGGAACCGTAAGCAGCTTCTGCTTCTTGCCTCGTCGATCCGAACCCGATTCCGCTGGCGGACGTCCAGTCCTGCGCGTTCGTATACAGGGCAACCACTTTGCCGTGCTGCACGCCGACCTGGATATAGCGTTGATAATTCTGATTGTATATGTACCATTCGAAATTGTATTCGCTCAAATCTTTGCGGGCGGGTTCTCCGAGAATTCCGATCAACTCCGGTTCGCTCATCCCGATGGAGATGCCTTGCAGCTTGAATTCCGTGCCGCTAATCGTGCTGCTGGCTCCCGCGGCAACTTGAGTGGTGCGCAGCGCCCCGTCCGCTTCCGCGTAAGCGAGTGGAGGGGGCAGGAACAGCCCGATAGCCATTACAGCGCAGAGGAGTGCGGATACATGCCGTCTCGCTGTTCGTCTACGTTGTCTTACTATTGCTGAGTTATGGTTGTGTTCGGTCGTATTTCGATATGTACCCATAGCTATCTCCCCATTCTATAACGAATTGGATCTGCGCTAGAATGAGATGATAGACGGAGGCGCTCATGCAATCAAAAAAGCGCCACCCTAAAGGCGGCGCCAAAAAGACGCAACAACTGTCGCAATTAGGGCAACCCGGCTATCATCGCATGCGTGCATGCATTAGACCCGTGGCTTTGCGTCCCCTGCTTTCGCTAGGGTTTGCCATTATCGATTTTCAGCGTATCTATTATATGTTCATTCTATCACCTTTTAGATGGAACGTACATACAATTTATCCTATTTTGTTGCTGAAAATATAAGATTGTCGAATGAAAGACCCTTTGCTCGATTTCAAAACGGAAAAAAGAGCGGCAGCAGCGCCACCATGGCAATGCCAAGCAGCAGCTGAAGCGGCAATCCGACCCGGATATAGTCCATGAAGGAATATTTGCCGGCCGACATGACCAACGCGTTGGGCGGGGTCGAGAACGGGACGGCGAAGCACATGCTGGCCGCGATCGCGACGGCGAACAGGTACGGATGCGGGTTGACGCCCAACTGCATCGCGGCTGTCATCGCGATCGGAGCGACCAGGACCGCGCAGGCGGTGTTGCTGATGAAGAGCGTCAGAATCGACGTCGTAAAATAGATGCCCGCGAGCAGGGCGAACGGACCGATATTCCCGAGGCTCAGCACGAGCTTCTGCGAGAGCAAGGCTGCCGCGCCCGTCTTCTCGATCGCGGTGGACATCGGAATCATGCCGCCAATGAGGACGATGCTCTCCCAGTTGATCGTCTTGTAGGCGGACTCCATACCGCGAAGACACCCCGTGGCAACCATAAGGACGGCCGCGATCATGACGGAGATGACGGCCGGAAATATCTCCAGGATGAGCAGCGCGATCATGAACAGCATAATTCCGGCCGCGATCGGCGCTTTATGGTTCATAGGCATCGCGGCCGCCGTCTCCAGCGGCTGGCCGACGACCACCACATCCGACTCCTCCCGTGACAGCCGGGCGATGCTTTTCCATGTCCCCTGAACGAGCAGGGCGTCGCCGAACCGAATTTTCTCGTCTTTGAGCTGATGCAGCAAATACTCTCCTTTGCGTTGAATCGCCAATATATTGAGCTGATATTTCTCGCGGAATCCCGACTGCTTCACCTGCTGATTGAGCAGCGGGGAATTCGGCGGCAGCAGAACCTCGGCGATGCCGATTTGATCCGAAGCGTACCGCTCGGTATTCGTCTCGGCGGCTTGCTCGATCTCGGCGGCCTGATGGTCAAGCAGTTGAAGCCCGCACGCTTCGGCGAATGTTTGCACCCGCTCGAAAGGACCGTATACGTACAAAATATCTTTATCCTGTATGACGGTCGCCGGACCGGCTATCTCTTGATTGAGCGTCTTGAAGAACGGGTTCTTGTTCGATGTCCGGCGGCGAATCTCGATAATATGAACCTGATACCGGTTCGGGATATCGAGCTCCTGCAGCGATCGGGACACAATCGTCGCTGCGTCTCCGGCCTGCACGCGGTACAGGTTCTGGGACAGCCGATACTGGCGGGCAAGCTCGTGCAGCGATCGCCCGTTCCGCTTGCCGCGCCCTTCGCCTTCTCCCTTCGGAAGCAGCCTGCTTAGTATCAGCAGGAGAGCGGTGCCGATTAGGAGGCATACGATTCCGATCGGCGTGAAGGAGAAGAAGGACAGCTCATCGAACCCCGCTTGGGCAAGCGTCTCGCTGATGACCAGGTTGGGCGGCGTCCCGATTAAGGTCAGCATGCCGCCCATGCTGCTGGCGAACGCGATCGGCATCAACAGGCGTCCCGGGCTCATGTTGGCGCTGGCGGCCAGGCTGACGACGATGGGCAGCATGACGGCGACGGTGCCGGTATTGCTGACGAAGGCGCCGATCAGCGACGTGGCCAGGATAACGGTAATCAACAGGCGCGTCTCGCTGTGACCCGCGAGCTGAAGCATCTTGCCGCTGGCCTGCTTGGCGAGTCCCGTCTGGAAGATCCCGCCTCCCACGATGAACAAGCCGATCATCATAATGACGACGGAATTGGAGAAGCCGGATAACGCTTCGCTCGGCGTCAATATTCCGAGCAGGACAAGCAGGATAAGGGAGCAGATCGCGACCAAATCCGAGCGGATCTTCCCTGTCATAAAGAGAATGGCTGTCACGGCCAGGATGATCAGCGTAATGATGATGTCTGAATTCATGGGTACGGAATAAAACCCCTTTCTGTCATGCCGATGATAGTCTGGAAATCTCTTCGCTAATCATACTCTATAATACTTTCAAATCTCAGCATAAGGAATGAATTTTATGGAAAAATGTCATTTACAGAATAATGAAATAATGATACTATTAAGTATAAAAAAGGAAAAATAAATAAAATTACTCAAATGACGTCGAACGATGCCGAATCATTCGCTCGGTTGTCAGGAGGCAGACCGCAAGTTATGTCTATGGATGGGCAATGCAGAGCTTTGCGGACAGAGATTGACAAGAAAAATAGGAGAAGGGTAATACGCCGTAACAATCAGCCAGGCTCTGCCAATCGACGCATCATGTTATTTGAAAAAATTTTGTATATGCATCAAAAAAGCAGCGGAAACTCTGTCATTCGTTAACAGATGGCTCGAAAGCCTTACATTTGTACGATCGCGGAGCGGAATTGAAATGTAACGCCGAACAATTTCATAACGATACCAAGGTAAGTAGTCTTGAAGCAAGATAGCACGGCACTTCCCTGCTGGGAAGTGTCTTTTTATGGCTCAAATTGCAATCAAAAGTTGGGTTTCGACGGCATGATTAACTTTTTTTAACTAGGATGTAGAAGGGGCAATTGCTTATAATTGGAATTGTCAAATCATGTTGCTTGAGGGAGGGCAATGTTAAGGAATGGAAGAAGTGAATAAGGGCGGTTCCTGCGGAATGGTTGACGAGGAAGCGATCCTTCATCGAAATGATATGTCGTCTCCTGGCGGGGAATGGATAATGAGCAGGCTGGAGCTGGAAGAAGAGACGGATATAAACGATCTGATGCGCAAAATCGAACAGATCCGGGCGCGAATGGTCAGCCTGGCGATGGAAAATAATGATCTGCTGAATGAACGGGCAATCCGGGAGAGTCAGCGGCTGGATCAATACATTGTGCTCGTCCAGAAGGCGAGATACCGTCAGCCCGGCAAGCAGCAACGGGCGGGTGCGCTGCTTCAACAGTAAGCAGGATGAAGACAGAGTTGTCCTAGGAGAGAGCGGATGGCCGGACACCGGGTCAAACTGACTGACAGGAACGGAATTTATTCCGCTTGCAAGGCTGGATAGAAAATATTCGCTCATGGTACGATGGAAAGAGAAGGAAGGGATCGATACGATGGAGCGAATGCTTGTCATTAGCGATATTCATGGAGAACTGGAAAAGTTCGAGCGGCTGCTGGAGATGGCCTGCTATGACGCGAATCGCGATCAGCTTTTGCTGCTGGGCGATTATATTGACCGTGGCCCGCACTCAAGAGAAGTGCTCGCCAAGGTGCGGGGGCTGCATCAGTTGGGGGCGATCGTCCTGATGGGCAATCATGAGAAAATGATGCTCGACGCATACCGCAATAAGGAGAAGGCGGTCGAGCGCTGGTTCCGCAACGGGGCGAAGCAGACGCTGCTGAGCTACGGCTATGCGGAGGAAGAAGCAGAGGGGAGGCCGGCGGCTATCCGCTGGACCGATGAATTGCTGGATGTCATCTCATTCTTGGACAAGCTTCCCTACTATTATGAGACGGATGATTTTATATTCGTCCATGCCGGAGTGGAGCCGGGCATACCGTTGGCGGATTGCGATCCGCATAAGCTGGTCTGGATACGCGGGGAATTTCATGAAGGCTACAGAGGCCCGAAGACGGTCATATTCGGCCATTCCCCCGCGAAGCTGCTGCATGGTTCGGACGAGGTCTATTTTGGAACCAATTCGATTATCGGCATCGACGGCGGCTGCGTATACGGGGGACGGCTTAACTGCCTGGAGCTGCCATCCCGGCATATTTATTATATCGAGTAAGGAGGGGAGAGGGCATCAAGGCCTCCAGCGCGGCACGATGCGGCAAATCATTCAAGGCAATTTCTTAACTCTGAGGGAGTAGACTGAACAGAGGAGGGATAATTGATGACGGATTGGATACATGCCGGAACATGGGAAGAGCTTCAGGAGCAGGGAGCCAAGGTGATTAAGGGCGGCATTGCGGTGTTCGTGCATGCCGATGAAGTGTACGCCGTGGACAACCGCTGCCCGCATATGGGATTTCCGCTTCATATGGGCAGCCTGTGCGATGGCATTTTGACCTGCCATTGGCATCACGCCCGGTTCGACGTTTGCAGCGGCGGCACGCTGGACCCATGGGCTGACGATGTGCCTGTGCACCGGGTCAAGGTCGAGCAGGGTAGCGTATGGGTCGATCCGAGGCCCCAGGTTGCGAGCAGCGTGGAGAAGCAGCTAAGGCGCTTGCGGGAAGGGATGGAGCAGAACCTGTCCCTCGTGATCGGGAAGAGCGTCGTCGCGCTTGTCGAGTCGGGCGTGCCCGCGGCGGATATCGCCAGGGTGGGCGTCGAATTCGGGACGACATACCGTTCGGCGGGCTGGAGCTCTGGCCTGACCATTTTGGCGGCCATGGTGAACGTGCTGCCGAAGCTGGACAAATACGGGCGCATTCTTGCCCTGTATCACGGGCTTACCCGCGTGGCGCGCGACTGCGCCGGACAGCCGGCGCGCTTTCTGCAGCAGCCGCTGCCGGAGACGGAGCAGCAGGCGACAGAGCATCTGCCGGCCTGGTACCGGAGATGCATTGAAGTTCGCGACATCCGCGGCGCCGAGCGGGTGCTGGCCAGCGCGATTGCCAGCGGCATGGAGCCGAACGAGCTTATGTCGATGATGATGACGGCGGTTACCGATCACTTCTATATGGATGGGGGACATACGCTCGATTTCCATAACAAGGCGTTCGAAATCTTGCAGCATATCGGCAGCGATTCCGCTGTGCGCGTCCTCAGCTCGCTCGTGCCGCTGCCGGCCCGCGCCACCCGCAGCGAGGAGCTGCAGCATTGGCAATCGCCGGTCAATCTGGTCGATCCGCTGCGGGAAGCCTTCCGGGAGCTGGAGAGCATGACCTGGTCCCCCGTGGAGACGCTCGCTTCGACCGAGGACGCGCAGCAGCCGGCCGAAGAGGAACAGCAGCTTCTCGACTTGCTTCTTGGCAACCAGCCGCTGCAGACGATCGAGGCGCTCACGAATGCGCTGCGCTCCGGACGTTCTCCCGTCCGGCTGGCCCAACTCGTCGCTCTTGCTGCGGCGGAGCGGATCACCCGCTTCCATACCCAGAACGAGTTCGGGGATTGGATTACGGTGCTCCATACGTTCACGCACGCCCATGCCGTCCATGAGACGCTGCGGCGGAGCGCCAACGTCTTCACGGTGCGCGCCATTTATTACGCTGCCGTCACCGTATACCTGGATCGCTTCCTTAACGTCCCGGCCGCCCGCCGGCCGAGCGGCAAGCACGCGGAAGCGAATCCGAATTCCACCGACCCGAGTTGGCTGCTCAAACTGCTGGATCGGCAGCAGCAGGTGGCGGAAGCCGGCGAGTGGCTGGCCCAGTATTTGCGCCAGGAAGGGGATATCGATGCCTTGTTCAATACGCTCGGCCATGCTCTATTGAGGGAGGACGCGGAGTTCCATTCGTATCAGATGTATGAGGCGGCCAGCGCGGAGTATGACCGCTGGGGCGCCGAGAGCGGCCCGCTGGCTGCACGGGCGAAGGAGACGATGCTGCTTGCCTTGACGCGTTATTTGGCCGCTCATTCGCCGACAGCGCGGGAGCTGCCGCATACGGCGCGCATCGCGTGGCGGCTGCACCGGGGAGAGAAGCTGTTCGAAGAATAGCGGGAACGGAACGTGGAGACGACAGGCTCGTCTTATGAAGAAGAATAAATAGCGAGGCGTGGAAGCGGCTTGCCGCTGGCAGCAGGGGGCAGCCGTTTTCACGCTTTTTACTATGGATGCAGAGGCTGATATCCGGTCGAAGTTCGGCTTCGTCTGCGGGATAACATCGATTCACAGCCGAATTGCTGCAACTTCCAGTTGACAGCGGGAAGAGCCCCATACTATACTGCCTAAGTGGTACTGAAAAATATTTTATAGTTCCAACATTACCATGGGGAATTTCAAGAGATCGGGAAATTCGAGACGGCCATGGCCATATGGAAAAAGGAGTGAGCATTGCATCATGCATTGGGTATATTTGTGCTTCGCCATCGCCCTGGAGGTTGCCGGCACCGTGTCGATGAAGCTGTCGCAAGGGTTTACCAGGCTGTGGCCTTCCGTGTTGATGATTGTGTTTTATATCCTCGCGTTCTCGAGCTTGAATTTATCATTGAAGCAGGTGCCGGTCAGCGTCGCCTACGCGATTTGGTCGGGGCTCGGCACGGCCGCGATCGCGGTCATCGGCTATCTCGTGTTCCAGGAGTCGATGTCCTTGATGAAAGGCGTCTCGATTCTGCTCATTATACTGGGCGTCATCGGGCTCAATGTGGGAGGGCAGGAGAAGCCGTCCGAAAGCGCGGTTCACGAGGGCAGCCAGGCTGTGGTCCATTCCGGCTCCGCCTTCGACGGAGATCGCGCCCGCACAGGAGAATAACGGAACGCTTTAGCGTCTCATCCGGCTGCATGCGACAGCACGGGTGAGACGTTTCTTCTCCTGGCGTACCTGTGTGCATGCCAACCGCTGCCCCGCATGGCGGTCCGCGGCTTAGATTCTCCCCGTGATTTCTCCGCAAATTTTCCAATGAACAATCCCGGCTTCCCTGACAACTTCTCTCAACAAGTCACCATTGTGTTAGCAGAAGGTCACCATCTTGGTCAACGGCGAGTTCCAAAATCGCCGTGCTTGAAGAGCAGCCCCGGTAGGGCGCAGTCGGCCTTTCGTTGGCCCAGGATCCAATGGGCTGTCCCTCGCGTGACGAGGATTTCAACGGCATCAACATTTGACGAATGTAGTGGTTCTACGTATCTCTGGCAGGTTACAATAGGAAGTAATGCTTACATAATTGGATAGGGAAGGGACGGCGATATGAAATGAAAATATTGATTGTAGGGGCGAGCGGCACGATCGGCCGGGCTGTCGCGGCGGAGCTGGAAGCCCGTTATAATATCATCCGCGCGGGGAGACAAGGGCCGGATGTGCAAGTGGATATCACCGACCCGGGCAGCATTCGGGGGATGTATGAGGCGACGGGCGAAGTGGATGCGGTCGTCAGCGCGACCGGAAGCGCGTATTTCGGACCGCTGGCGGACATGACGCCCGAACAGAACGAGCTGTCGATCGGGAGCAAGCTCAAGGGACAGGTGAATCTGGTGCTGCTCGGTCACCGCTATGTTCGCGATCGAGGCAGCTTCACCTTGACGACCGGCATCATGATGGACGATCCGATTCTTCAAGGGGCCTCGGCCGCCATGGCCAACGGGGGCGTCAAAGCGTTCGTCAAGGCGGCGGCGATCGAAATGCCGCGGGGCATCCGCATCAACAGCGTCAGCCCGAATGTGCTGCAGGAATCCATGGATGTCTATGGCGCGTTCTTCCCCGGCTTCGATCCCGTTCCCGTGCGGCGGGTCGCGCTGGCGTATCGCAAGAGCGAGGAAGGCGCGCAGACGGGACAAAGCTATGAGGTCTATTGACCGCGGCGCCGCTCAAGAGAGAGGAGCTTGCATATATGCAAGCTCCTCTCTCTTGAGTTATGGAATTCCGGTCGCTAGTATGGGTTGACGGACCTTCCGGGATTCGGATGGTCTACGGGCAGAAGACGACTCAGATTTCCATCGGCACTCTGCTTGCCGCAACATGGAACGCCGGGTTGGTTGATCACTCCCGGCGTGCGGAAACGCCAAGGGGTATTCTTTGGATTAATCATTGACTATGGCAAGTGAATATATTAAGAATAGTTTGGTGAAAGTGAAAGCTAAACTCCTTTTAACCGATGAAAGGATTATGAGAAATAATAGAAAAAGAGAGGGAACCAGATTGAAAAACGAGGACAGGCAATCGGCTACCCGTCGTGGATCCGGGAAGCAGAACAACGAGATTAACAAGGTTTTTGATGGAGGTCTACAATGAAACGATTGATGGCAGCGCTGTTAAGCTTAGTGTTAATCCTTACGGCTCATTCAGGTTCGGTGCAAGCCAAGGGGAATGACATAAGTGCCGTTAGCGAACAGGAATATACACGTATCGGCGAGGATTTCGACATTCTTGATGGGAATATACTTCTGTCAAAAAAAGACGGAACGGTATGGTATTGGGACTTCTCTGGTTATCCCCTCCATGCTTCCGATCCATTCTATAAAGCCAGGCTGAAGCAAATTCCGGGCTTGCAGGATGTGAAACAGTTCTCGTTCAAGGGCAGGGACGGGGAAAGTAAATTTATGATGAACTATGCTGCGCTAAAAAAAAGACGGAACCGTATGGTATTGGGATTCTAGGAACAACACCTATCTTATAGATAGTTCTAGGACTACTCCGAAGCCTATCAAAGATTTAAATCACGTAACTTCACTCGTCGCCGATTATTCCAGCAGATTCCAAAAATTTAAGACCTTGTATGTATTAAAATCAGACGGTTCGGTATGGCAATGGGAGGCATACATGTACTGGCCGCAAAACCAATTTAATAACGAAGGTCCAAAGTAGATCAAAGGGCTTGTAGATATCGTCAACATAGGGATGGGCGGTTTGACAAACTATGCCTATAAGAAAGATGGCACGGTCTGGTCTTGGCCAATGTATGAACCCGAAAGTATACCAATCCGATTACATAAAGCAACAGGCGTGCGAGGTATTGTTCAATTTAGCTCACAGCCGACAGATTCGAATATCGATACTACTTATGCTTTGGGAAAGGACGATAAGCTCTGGTCAATAGGCAACGGTAAAGTGTTCCCCGGGCTTTCGAATATCGCTTCCGTACACCATAAGGACAAGGGTATACAAAAGGGGAAATATGTATTTAAAAATTATATATTGAAAAAGGATCAGACCTTGTGGGCGTGGGAAGATAGTGTTTCTGCCTTGCCGAAGCTTGTTGTGTTCACGAAAGAATCGGCATCTGGCAATCGCTCTGGAAAAGGAAACAAATCAACTGGCGATTATTCAGGGACAGCAGACAAAGCAACTAGCGATCGTTCTGGGACAGCAAACAAACCAACTGGCAATCGTTATGGGTCAACAGACAAACCAACTCGTGATCGTCTTGAGACAAAAACTCAACCTGTGATACGTACTTTACCGGAAATCAGCCTTTATCCGTTTATCACGATACTGCAGCCTGGCGAACAACAGTCCATTGCCGCAAACAATGTGCTTCCCGGAACCATAATAACGTACACTATTGACGATCCAAGCATAGGAAGCTTAGCGAACGTGAATGGCATACCGGTCGTAAAAGCGAATAAATCCGGACAAACCATTGTACGGGCAACCGCAACCAGAGCCGGCTTTCCGGACGAGACCGCCTACTTTTTGTTTTATGTCGTTGACGGCAGCATGTTGCCCGATACGTATTTCACTGCTATCCGGTCGGTTCCTGACGCTGACAAGCAGAACCCGCTTATTGTGGAAGAGCTGACGCAAGCGGGAGAGCTTGTGATCACGGCCGCTAGCAGCGAACAGCCGACTCCTGTTAACGGCCAGCTCGTCATAACGACCGAGTTGATTGATAGCTGGCAATGCGTCAAAGGCAAAGTCAGCGGTACAGCAGACGCTATCGGAGAACAAGATTGCGCTTGCGAGAGAGCTAATCGTAAATGCGGAAATTCTGTCTTTGCCCGAACAAAATGAATATATGTTCAAGCTGGATAAGAATGGATTAGTCGGCCGGAAAGATGTCGACTATATTACTGTTCATGCGGGGGATGCCAAACTGGTGCTGAATGTTGAGACCGCAGCTCGCCTGTTCCATTCGCTCCCGGTTATCGTGATTCGTCTGGTGAAAGAGAGTAACGGCGGATATCGCGTACAATTTATAGATGAACAAGGGCAGGAGCTTTCGAACATATCAAGCAACATCCAGCTCATTCTGCCTGCGAATCAAGCTGATGCAACACATACCAGCGTATTCTTTACGAATGGAAGAAAAGCGCAGCCGATAGGCGGAAAGTTCAATCCGTACAAAAACGGCATGGAAGCGGAAATCAACCGTTCCGGAACGTATTTCGTGGACGAGAATTCCACATCGTTCCCTGATGTTGACGATCGAGATCCGGAATTAAAGCAAGCGGTACAATTTCTGGGCTCCAAAGGAATCGTTAAAGGGAAAGACAATGGCAATTTTGAACCGGATTCCCTGCTCACCCGTGCAGAGTTCACGGCCATGCTTGTAAGAGCTTTTTACGCATTGGATGAAACGGCGACGGAGAGTTTTTCAGACGTGCATCCGCCGCAATGGCATCATCCATATATCGCTTCATCCGAAAAAAAGCATATCGTCCAAGGTTATCCCGATGGCACGTTTAAGCCGGATCATACGATATCCCGGACCCTACGAATCCGGAGGATTACCTGAACCAATTCGTGGACAAAGAAACGATATCCAATTGGGCCAAGCCAACCATGTCCTTGGCTGTGAAGCAGCGCTTGATCGATGTTCCTGCCGATAAACGGATTAAAGCCCGCGAGGCGGTCACGCGCGGGGAAGCTGCCCGAATGCTGTACCGGCTTTATTTGCAGCTTTGACCGCTGCCGCTGCACAGAACAGGAAAAAGATCGCCCCCCACCTGGCCAGAAAGGCCAGGTAGGGGGCGATTTACATTTTATAGGGAGACGCGGATTATTTCAGCGTCCACAACGCGGGAACGTTCGGCGGCTCCCATCCGTTCAGCGAAGTATGCGGCTGTCTGCACTCATAGACCGAACCGTTATAGGTCACCTGATCGCCAACCGCATAGGAGGTATTCGGGGCCCAGGCGGCAACGGCCGGGCCGTCGGCGGTCTTCGCCGTTACGGCATTGCTGTCCGCGGAAACATTGCCGGCGGCGTCCACCGCTCGCACCGAGAACGTATAGGAGGTGTTCGAGGTAAGCCCGCTCAACGTATAGCTCAACGTGGAGCCGGAGACGGAGGCAGCCAATGAGCTGCCGTTGTAAATGCGGTAGCCCGTCACGCCTGCGTTATCCGTAGAGGCCTTCCATGAGAGCGACACGCTCGTGGCGGTCGTTCCCGTAACGGCAAGGCCGGTCGGCGCCGTTGGCGGCTCGGTGTCGCCAGGATTGGTGCCGCTGAAGTTGACGTCGATGACATTATAGAAGGCGTTGGCCGTGTCCGCAATCTCCCAGACGGCGAGGATGACGTGGTAGCCCGTGCGCTCCGGAACATTGCATGTATCCGAGTAGGTGTACGGCGGGCGCGCTCCCTTATAGTCCACGGAGCAGAATGGAGTCAGCACGAATGAATCGCGGGTAAGCGCGGCATTCGGGTTCCAGCCGGGCTTCGTAATGTAGTATTTCCAGCTGGACGTCGCATGGGGCGCAGTCAATTTCCAGTTGAACGTATTTTGTCCGCTCGAAATGTTGACCTTGGCCCAACGGGTAGCCGATTGCTCGTCAAGCTTCGGGAAAGCGCCGTTGGCACTGGCGATCTTGCCGTCGGCAGGCCCTGCGTTCGGGAAGCCCTTCGGAGCTTCCAGACTTTGCGGCTCCCAAATGATCGCTCCGCAATCCTTGTTCTGGCCGGATTTGCACAAGGCGGCCCGGCTCGCCGGTCCTTCGACATAGCCGTGCCCGAATGCTTTATCGGCGAACAGCACCATACAGACGACGGCGGCCAGCATGACTCCGCAGGAGAGAAGCAGCTTGGACAGGAATGGATTCGACAGACGAAGCTGATTCATACGATTTCCTCCTTTAATTTTTGGATTGGATCACGTCATTTCGCAATAGTTGAACCCCTTTAACTTTATTACGCACCCTCCTTCCTTAGTAGATTGCCAGTACGCTCAAGACGATCCGACGGGAGACTGGGCATACCCTCCTTTCTATGGAATGTTGTTATATAAACTCTATGATAATAGAGCTTATACCCAATGGCGGCACACAGAAGAAAAGCGAACAACGGAATATGCCAAAACGGCAAACGGCGAAGCGGTGAATAGGTAAAGCGGGTGAAAGACTTCGAAACGGAAGATAGAACGAGGTAGAAAAATAAGGAAAATTGTTTGTCTCTATCATATAGGAAAAAGAAGAACGTGTGTGAATTGAATGTTTTTTTACAATTTCGCGGGCTATAATTTTTATTAATTAAACCGCATTAATATTTAGCCTGATTCAGACCGGAGTGCCGTCCCGGAACCGCAATACTACGTATACGCTGGGCAAATTGCCTCTTAGAACCTCAAAATTGATCCGATCTTCCTAAATGGATAGCCAGAATTGGAGGATTTCGTTATAATAATGAGAATGATTATCATTATAATTGAAGAGCGGAGGCGCACCATATGAACGGGACAGACTTTCATCTCAATTTCAACCGCTTTTTCGATGAGCTCAGGCTGACGAGCCAGAGCGGGGCCCATGCCGCGCAGATGGAGCTGCCGATGTCCGCTGGCGAAGGGGGAATCCGGCGCTTCCTCCCTCGCCACGATATGGAAGTCGTTTTATCGGAGTATGAGCTGCATCGCGATTGCGTGCTGTCTCTCGCTGCGGAAGCGCCTATGGTCGAGCTGAGTTACACGGTACAAGGGGGGCGCGGCATTCGGGTCGACGGCGAGGAATACAGCATGATGCCGGAGATGTGCTCGCTCCAATTCATCAATCAGGCAGATTAGTGCTTCGAATTCGGCGGGAAGGAAGCATTCACGATGATAAGCATCGGTATTCCCGTGACCAGCTTTCATCATTTCATGGAAGCGGCGGATGGAACGAGAAGCGTCGATTTTGCGCAAATTATGGGTTGGCGATCGTTCCGGAGCTTCCAGGAGACGACGCTTCCTGCCGCCACGGTCATCCTGAATCGGCTAATGGAATATGCCCGGAACGGCAAAGCGACAAATATCGAGATCGAATGCAGCGTATTGGAGCTGCTGTCGATGTCCTTCCGATCCTTCCTGGCGGATGGTCTGCCGGGACGCTCCAAGCTAAGCCGAACCGATATGTTGAAAATCCGGGAAGCGCGGGACATCCTGCTGGAGCGGATGGCGGAGCCGCCGTCGCTGCTCGGGCTGTCCCGGCTGATCGGGCTGAACGACTACAAACTGAAGACCGGCTTCAAGGAAATGTACGGCGCGACCGTATACGGTTACCTCCGGGAGCAGCGGCTGGAGAAGGCCTACCGCCTGTTGACGGAAGGGAATATGAATGTCATCGATGTCTCCTGCGCGGTGGGCTATTCGAACTCCAGCTATTTCGCGGAAGCGTTCCGCACGAAATACGGCATCAATCCGGGCAGCCTGGTCCGGCGGTCTTCGGCCAGCCTTAGCCATGACCACTAGCTCATTGGAGAAAGCCTGCCGCATCCTTGTCGCCCGGAGCGCCGAAGCTTGCCTGTCCGGATCCGTGCAACCAGCGAATGAATCCGGCTGGTGGTAGCCTGCCGCCTCTCCCCGATCGTATCATGGTACCGTTGAGAACGAATCTCAATGGCGTTGTACAGCCGCATCGGCGGCTGGCACGGCCCTCGCTGTCCATGGCTTGCGGCGGGCCAATGCAGCGGCAAGGGCAGGAAAGGGGAGGCATGCTTGTGAAATTCAGAATGGGCATTATGTTTCTTATTGTATTGTGCGGGATGATCTCTATCGCCGCGTTCAATCCGATTATCGGGCCGCTGTCCCGCCATCTGGGGCTGAGCGAGCTTCAATCCGGCTGTCTCGTCTCCATCACGGGCTTGACCTGGCTGCTTGGAGGGTACTTCTGGGAGAGAATGACCTTCATGAGCAGGAAAAAGATGCTGGCAACGATCATGGTCATCTACGTCGCGACGCTGGTGGTGTTCGCTCAGCTTGCGGACTACGCGGAGGCGCATTTTAACGGCGCCGCGAGCGCCGGGCTGTTCTGGACGCTATTGCTGCTGCGTACGGCGGCTGGCTTCTTCTTCGGCGGCATTCCGGCCATGGCGCAGGCGTATGTGATGGGCTGGACGACGCCGGAGACGCGCACGCGGGGCATGGCCCTGTTCGGAGCGGCCAACGGGCTCGGCTTCGTGCTTGGTCCCGCGATGAGCGGAGGCTTGGCGGTGATCGGCCTTACGGCGCCGATGTATGGCGCCGCCACGCAGCTTATCGGTCTAGGCCTGGCCGTCTCCGGCGTCATGGTGGTCGCTTCGCAGATTGTCATCAGCAAATATTTGAAATGGCATCCATCGCGGGTGCTGCGGGTCGGGCTGCTCTTCGTCACGATTGGTCTGCTGGGCCTGCTGACGCTGCTGCGCTTCGCATATCTCGATTTCGCGGTCTTGGGCATCGGCATCGGCTTCACGCTGCTGGGGTACAGCGCCGGGGCTTCGATGGCCGTCCGGGATGAGGAGCAGCGGACCGTCGCTTCCTATATCGCGGCGCTTCAAGGCGGAGGCTCGTTTTTGGGGCCCGTTACCGGCACGGCACTATATACGGCTCATCTATCGCTGCCGTATTCGTTCTGCGTGCTGCTCATCGCCATCTCGGCCTTATTCGCCTTGAGAAGAAAGGGAGCCCCGCAAGCGGAAGCGGGCATGACGAACTAGAAGCATGCCGGAACCAGGGAACCAGGCGGCGCTGCTGGCGGGGAGCCAGGATAAGCCGGACGGCGGGACGGAGAGCGAAGCGGGCGGCATGCGAACGGTGACGGACGAATTCGGCGAGGTGAAGATTCCGGCCCATCCGCAGCGGGTGGCGGGCATCTATGTGGAGGATTGCTGGACAGTCCATTATGGAAGTCGCTACCGGCCGTTCAAAAGGGACAGGTACACAAGGCGGAGCGAATCCATTGGCAGTCCGGCGCGATAACGGCGAACATGAAGAAAATCGACGATTTTTTGCAATGGCTCGTGAAGTAAGCGGAATGCGCTCCGTTCATGGAAAGCTTTTCAGCCTCGCGCTGATTGGCTTTCTTTTTCCATCTCGTCAGATCGGTTCAGGGGGATAAGGAATGAAGGGGAATTCAGCCGAACCATCGGCTCGCCCAGACTGGGTATATGTAATGAAGGACATTCGGTACTGCATGCTTGCCGCGAATGGTCACAAAAAGCAAGAACAAAACGATTCTTATTCGCTGTGGGTCGTCACCAGAGGCAGCGGCAGAATCGACATGGCCGGGACGGGATTCCGTCTCGAACGGGGAAAATGCTACAGCACGCCTCCCGGTTCGGTATCCACCGTCGTGTCCGGGGATGCCGGCTTGTGCTGTTATCAATTGGCCTTCGATGCGCTGCGGGCGGACAGGGCCGGGGCGAACGAACCGCCCGGGGCGGTCGAGCCTTTTCCTTGCCGAGGGGAGGTATTATGCCATCCGTTCTCGCAGTGTATCGAGCAGGTGGAAGCCATTTATCGATGGCGGCATGACAGCGATGCGATGGCTGTTTTCGACAACCATATCCGGTTCCAGCAACTGCTGAGGTTCATCCTGGGGCAAAATCGGGCGGCCGCGGGCGCAACAAGCCAGGCCGATGCCGTGCG
This sequence comes from Paenibacillus dendritiformis, assembly GCF_015845845.1. Lineage (GTDB taxonomy): Bacteria > Bacillota > Bacilli > Paenibacillales > Paenibacillaceae > Paenibacillus_B > Paenibacillus_B dendritiformis_C. The sequence goes on along the minus strand of NZ_LDIG01000200.1, from coordinate 19,607 downwards.
CAAATCGATTCTGCATATCGAGCAGCATTATACGGAGCGGTTGACTGTAGAGCAGTTGGCGGAGCAGGCGGCTGTCGCACGCTGGAAATATACCAGCTTATTCAAAAAAATGACGGGTTTCACCCCGCTTGATTATGTGAATAAAATCCGAATCGAACGGGCAAAGCACTTGCTGGTGACGACGAATGATCGGCTGTATGAGATCGGACAGCATGTCGGCTTCAACAATGAATATTATTTCAGCCGCCGCTTCCGGCAGGAGGTCGGGATCTCGCCTGGGCATTATCGGCGCAATCATCGCGAGCAGCCACGCGTCTTCGCTCCGTTCCTCGAAGATTTCGTGGTGGCGCTTGGCATGACGCCCGTCATGCAGGGCACCTGTCCCGGGTGGGGACGGCAGGACTATCTCGGGATCGAGCATGTGCCTGTTTTCGATGTCGCGGAAGGCGCTCTCGGCGCCCTCTCCCGCCGCCAACCCGATATCATACTGCTCGATGAAGGCTTCGGCCGATGGATTCCCGGGGAACGGTTCGGACGATTGGCGCCGGTGCATTCGCTGGATCACCCTGGCGAAGACTGGCGCACGACGCTGCACATCGCCGCCGTCCTGCTGGGGAAGACGGATAAGGTCGACGATATTATCGCGAAGTACGAGAGCAAGGCGGGGGAGGCGAGGAGCCGGCTGCAGCGCACCGTCCGGAACGGAACCGTGGCGTGCCTCAGAATCTCGGCTGCGGGCGTCAGCTTGTACGGGGGGCCGGAGCTGGGGTATACGGGGCCGGTTCTGTACCGCGACCTCGGCTTGAACCCGCATCCACTCGTGCGGCAGTTGGCGAACCGTACACGGAAGGCTGCGCTGACGGCGGAATGGCTTGCGCGGCTCGATGCCGACCATCTGTTCATTACGTTCGACAAGCGTCATTCCGAAGCGCCCGGAGAGGAAAGAGATATATTGGATTCATCTGCATGGCGCAAGCTTCCGGCCGTGCGGAACCAGTGCGTATATGAGGTCGATTTCTGGCCGTGGATGAATTATGGCATCATCGCGCATAACCGCAAAATCGACGACGTGCTGAACGCGCTGGCCTAGCCGGGCCATAGTTTGCGGGAAGGATTCGATTTGCAAGGCCGCCGAAGAAGGGATTTCTTCTCCGGCGGCCTTGCCGCGTTCCCGGAACAGCCGGGCTCGTTCATATTATGAGTTCGTTGACGGCCAGCCGATTCCAGTCTATATTACTAAGAGTAATATTTGGAATTGCTGGATGGAAGCCGGGTGTGGAGGCATGCCTTGCGCTGTTGGAGAGGCTTGAATATGCCTCCCCGATCATCCTTCTCGATGAGGATGGAATCTGCCTCAGCTTATCGTAAGCAATGCAGATCGTTACTATGTGTATCTATTGTATAAGACGGCCTGACAGGCTTATGGGCTACACGAGACGATGGAGTGAAGCGAATGATTGTATGGGTGAACGGGGCGTTCGGCTCCGGCAAGACGACGACAGCCTATGAGCTGCACCGCAGAATTCCGGGCTCTTTTGTCTACGACCCGGAAAATGCAGGTTTTTTCATTCGGAAAAACGTGCCCAATGAAATAAAGCGAAGCGATTTTCAAGATTATCCGATGTGGCGGGAGTGCAATTACTCGATGCTTCGTCATATGAACGCCGAGTATGACGGGGCTATCATCGTGCCGATGACGATTGTAAATGCCGGTTATTTCAACGAGATCGTAGGGAGGCTGCGGGAAGATGGCGCGATCGTGCATCATTTTGCCTTATGTGCGTCGAAGGAAGCGCTGCTGAAGCGCCTGAAAACCCGGGGCGAGGGAGCGCAGTCGTGGGCGGCCCAGCAGATAGACCGATGTATTGACGGTTTGTCGCAGCCGGTGTTCCGGCAGCATCTCGACACCGATTCGATGACGGTGGAAGATGTCGTGATCCGCATCGCGACCGAATGCGGACTGCCGTTATTGCCCGATGAGAGAGGCCCATTCAAGAAATCGTGGGATCGGCTCGCCACCAAAGTGAAGCATATCCGTTTTTTTGGTTAAAGGAGGTTGACCAGCAGCATGAAGCCCATACGCAATTCTGCGAAGGCGGTCATTATCGATGACCGCAACCGGATTCTACTGACTCAAAGCCGGGAGCGCGACGGTTTATTTTATTTATTCCCCGGGGGCGGCCAGGAAATCGGCGAAAAGCTGGAGCAAGCCGTAATTCGCGAATGTATGGAAGAGATCGGCTGCCATGGTGCAAATGAAGATCTATGAGAGCAGGGACGAGGCGGCGAAGCTGCTGCCGATCTCCTTCGATGAGTGGGAGAGCAAGGCAAAAAGCCTGTTGGCCGCAGCTCCGTTCGGCTATGTTCATGGGGCGGCTGGAGCGGGAGACACGAACCGCAGCAATGTCGAGGCCTTCCGGAACTACCGCATCAGACCGAGCTGCAGTTGGCGATATCGGGACGGAGTTCCATCCGGGAGGTCGACGCTTCCCTTGTCATGAAAGTGAAATAAGCAGGAACTTAACCCGATTACACAGCGTGCAGGCGGGAGGAGCGCATGCACTTGCATTTCACCGTGGAAGAAGCATTGATTGTCTTCTTCACCGTATTTTGGGTAGCAGAGAACGTCACGGCGAATATGGCTGGCGAAGCTGTTTCTTGTCCTTTCCGGGAATCTAGTAATCTATCATTCGGTGTGCTGCCTCTGCGGCGGTCCGATAGAGCGATGGAGATGGCGGCGATGGTGCTCCGCCTGTCCGTTGCCAATGCCCATCCTGCAGGCAGATGGGGTATAACGATAGCGTGGCCCGCATCATGCCGTCGGTGCACGTGCCGTTCGGCGTTACGGCGCGAATCCCTGACCCGTATGGACTTGTCCACTGGTAAAGCAAATGGCACGTCGTCGACCGCTGCCGGATTCGGGAAGAGATTCGCAGCTTCCGGGTCGGCCGGACGAGCTGACCGTTTATACCCAGGCGGCTTATGTTCTGCTGTCGTACAGCAGCAGGGTGGGGATTGTGGAGCCCGCCGGTCTGAAGGAGCATATGATCGCTTTGGCTTCGGATTTATTGGAATATTATAAACACTGACCGCCGATGTCAGTGTTTTTGTTCTATAATGCAGATAGTTCCCGACGAGAAAGGGTGGAATATCGATGGTAGGTTCCCAATGCAGAGAAGCGATAGCATCGAATACGGGCCAAGCCTGGGAAGAGTGGATTGACCAGTTGGAGCGGGGAGTGGACCCGGCTTGGTCTCATGAACGTATCGTCCGGCATATTGCGGGCGAATATGACGTATCGCCGGAGTGGAGCGACATGCTCGCCCTGTTATACGGACAGAAGCTGGGCCGCGTCCCTGTCGGCCAGACGGCTTCGGCAGGCGTTCAGATTGGAGTGCGGCGGACGATGCCCGTCTCGAAGGATAAGGCATGGACCTTCCTGCTGTCCCCCGAAGGGCTGCCCTGCTGGCTCGGCACGCTGCCGTCCCTGCCTTTGCAGGTTCGGCTAGAATATGTGACGGAGGAAGGCACCCGCGGCCAGATTCGCTCCGTCATTCCGGAGCAGAAGCTGCGATTGACCTGGCAGCCGCAGGGATGGGAGCATCCGTCCACGCTGCAAGTCTACGTTCTGTCGAAGAGCCCCGGCAAGACGACGATCTCGATTCACCAGGAGAAGCTGGACGACATTTATATGAGGGAATTGATGAGACGCACTGGGAAGCGGCGTTGGATCGTGTACAATCCCGGCTTATCGTATGAGAGCCCGATTATCAGTCCTGCGCATTGCCGGAGTGTGTTATACGCATCCATTGTCTCCCTGCATACGATAAAGGGAGCTATGGATGCGAACATGACAGACGAATCATCACGATGAGCCAGCCTGCGGTACGAGCGATTCCAGGCTGGCTTTGGATCTCGGGGAGGAGCGGAGATAAGACATGGGAGCGATACGCAACGCGGTACGGGCGTTGATCATGGAGGATGACCGGATGTTATTCATCAAGAAGGAGCGGCCGGAGGCGGGCGTCTATTATGTGCTGCCCGGCGGAGCCCATGAGCCGAACGAGACGTTGGAGGAGACGCTGCGGCGCGAATGCGAGGAAGAACTGGGCGCGGCGCTGGCGGATCACCGGCTGCTCTGTGTACGGGAGTATATATCGGGGAACCATGAATATTCTTTCATCATGAAGAAGGTCCATGCGGTCGAGTTCATTTATGTCTGCCGGCTTCCGGACCCGGGGGATGTTCCTGGAGGATTGCATGCCGACGAAGGCCAGATCGGGATCGAATGGCTGCCAGTCCGCGATGTCATTGCAACCGTGGAGCACAGCTACTTCTCGAAGCGGCATCGGAAATATGTATTCCCGCAAGCCCTGCATGATTTTTTGGGCGAGTATTTCGCGGCCAATCCGCTGGAGCCTGTAGCCAGCATGGTGTATGGAGAGCGCGGCTGATAATGGCATAAGAAGAGGCTGTCCCATAGGCAGTATACAAGGCTGCGGGGCAAGACGGCGCAAGAGGGGACAAGACGGGACAAGAGAGAAGATAGAGGCGGGAAGACGGCGGCGGGCAAAGCAGTGGAAGATGGATGACTGGATGAGGCAGTAAATCCTGCATCAAGGCAGGATTTAACGATATTTAAGTCGCTAGTTGATGAAATTCCTGCAAAAGTACATTATTTTCGCTCATTTTTGCATTTAATCCCTAGGCATGGCTGAAATTCATGCAGTTTTGCAGGAATTCCTGTAACGAGATAAATGTCATCAGGGAAAGCTGTATTTGTGCAGGTTTTCGGCCAGGGGAGTATTGAGAAGAAAGGGGGCTGTCTCACTGAGCTACATACTGGCTTATGGGACACCCCTTGCTGTCTCGTTACTTCGCCGGCTCGCCGCACAGAACGCAGATCTCCGATTCGCCGTTCAGCAGCGCTCCGCATTGCGGACAGTTGACGGCGATCGGAGGATCGTCCCGTCTGGCGCGCGAAGCGGGGATAATCTCGGTCGGCTCCAGCGGCACCGCTTGCCCGCAGTGGTTGCAGAATCTGGATTCCATGGTGATGACGGCACCGCAGGCGCATAGTTTCTCGCCCTTGGCCTTGTAAAGCTGCTTCTCCAGGGCGGCAATCTCTCCTTCCAGCCGCTGGATAGCTTGCGAGAGGCTCCCGATATGATCCATCTGCTTCGTCAGCTCCTGCTTGACATACGCTTCGTGCACCCATTCGCCGAGCAGCGCGAACTGCGCTGCTTTTTCTTTCTTTTTTCCCGCGATTTGCGCGCTGATCCTCGTAACTTCCACCGTTTGCTGCGCTTTATCCTTCACTTGATTGAGGCCAAGCTTCATTTTATCCATAAAACTCAACGCCACTACCCCCAGTCGGTTATCATCCTGTTCTTCTCGCCGATCCGTCGGCTCTCCTGAGCGAATGAGGCTATCCCGGAATATCACCGCACGGCATGCAATGAGTCATCCTGCCGCTTCTATAATATACTGCGTAATCGGCTCCGTTGTATAGGCGGAGACGAAGCAGCCTCCGTCCTGCCGAATGGCGGAACGGAGGCTGTCTCTTGGCTTGGCTGACTTGTCAACTCTCGTTATACGGCTGCTTCGTGCGCGGTTTCTGTCTTGTTCTTTCTCGTGAACAGGCGCTTGATCCAGTTCGAGAAATCATCCAAGTACGTATACATGACCGGCACCAGCAGCAGGGTGAAGATGGTCGAGCAGGCGAGGCCGAAGATGACGACGATGGCCAGCGGCGCCTGCATCTCCGCGCCTTCCCCGATACCGAGGGCGAGCGGCAGCAGGCCGAGCACCGTCGTTAAGGTCGTCATGAAAATCGGACGCAGCCGGCTCGGAGCTCCCTGCATAATCGCTTCATGCCGTTCCAGCCCGTATCTGCGCTGGATGTTGATATAATCGACGAGAATAATCGCGTTGTTCACGACGATCCCCGCGAGCATGATGACCCCGATCAAGGCGGTCACGCTGAGGGACGTCCCGGTAATGAACAGACCGAAAAAGACTCCGACGAACATGGTCGGCATTGCGAACATAATAATGAACGGATACAACAGCGATTCGAATTGTACCGCCATAACCGCGTAGACGAGGAAAATGGAGAAAAGAAGCGCAATCGCCAGATCGGCAAAGGCATTCATCATTTCTTCCGTCTCGCCGCCCATCGAGTACGTATACCCTTCCGGGAAGTTCATGTTCTGCAGCGCTTGTAAAATCTCGACCGATACGCTGCCCAAATCCCGTCCGGCCAGATCGGCGGTCACATTGATCTGCCGCTGCTGATTTTCCCGCTGAATCATGACCGGACCCTGCAGCTGCTGGAACTGGGCTACAGCAGACAGCGGCACCAGCTGGCCGGTCTGCGATTGAATCGTCAGCGTATTCAAGGCGGAAATGCTGTTCCGTTCCGATTCCGGCAGGATAACGCGCACGTCGTACTCGCTGCCGCCTTCGCGGTACTGCGTCGCGAGCTGTCCGTTCATCGCTAGCGAGATCTCGTGCATGATCTGCTGATAGGACAGACCGTAAGTGGCGGCCAGACTGCGGTCGATCGAGATGTTCAGCTCCGAATTGCCCTCGGAAGCCGAAGATTTCGCATTATAGACTCCTTCTATATCGGAAATGAGCCAGACGACCTGAGAAGCGACCTCTTCCAGTACGTCCCGATCTTGTCCGTTCAGCCTGATGTTGATCGGCGAGCCTGAACCGAAGCCGGATTCCATGGCCGACACGGTAATTTCTGCTCCGGGGATATCGCTTACCGCTTCTGCCAGCTCCCGCATCATCGCCGTCGTGGTCATGTCACGTTCGGTTGCCCGGATGAGCTGTATCGTGAAGGTGGCAGAATTCGCGCCTCCACTGAATGGGCCCCCTCCGCCAATCGACTCCGAAGCCGTATCAATGATGTTCTCATACGGCTTCAGCAGGGCCGCCACCTTGTCGGCGACTTTTTTCGTCTCCTCCAGGCTCGTGCCGCTTGGCGTCTGCACGCTGATCTGAATCTGCCCCTGGTCGCCTCCCGGCATGAATTCCATGCCGATGAACGGAACGAGGAATAAGCTGCCTACGAGCAGGAGGAACGTTGCGAATACGGTCGTCTTGCGGTGTCCCAACGCCCACTTCAGGATACGCTTGTAGCCGGAGACGAACAGTCCGAAGACACGGAGATACCAGCCCTTCTTCTCGCTTGCTGTGTTCTTCTTCTTAGGCACGACCTTGGAGGACAACGTCGGAATCAGCGTTATCGCCACGACGAGAGAAGCGACGAGCGAGAAGCAGACCGTCAGGGCGAGCGGCCGGAAAATATCCGATGTCAAGCCCTGAACGAACACTATCGGCAGAAAGACGACCAATGTCGTCATCGTCGATGCGATAACGGCAGAAGCCAGCTCGGAGGCGCCCTTGATGGCGGCTTCCTTCATGGACATTCCCTGCTGCCGGTAAGTGAATATGTTCTCCAAGATGACAATGGAGTTGTCGACCATCATGCCGATGCCCAGGGCAAGTCCGCCCATAGAGATGATGTTCAGCGTCTGGCCGGTAAAATACATCAGCGTAAACGTCGAGATAATCGCGATCGGCATCGACAGGGCGATAACGAACGTAGAGCGGATGCTGCGCAAGAACAATAACAGAATGATCACGGCCAGCAGGCCGCCGGTCAGCATGTTGTTCACGACACTGTTGATCGACTGCCGGATAAAGATCGAGGAATCGAATACCTTTTTCAGTTCGACGCCTTGCGGAAGATTCTGTTGAATTCGGCTGACCGCCCGGTCGACGTTATCCGCGACGGAGACGGTATTGGCGTCCGATTGGCGCTGCACCGACAGGATAAGCGCGGGGGAACCGTCCACCAGCGTCAGCGAGCTCTGCTTCTTGAAGGTATCGTTAATATCGGCGATATCGCTGACTTGAATCTGTCCGCCGCCAGGCAAGTGAATCAACGTCCGGCCGATATCTTCGACGGATGTATATTCGCCCTTGACCCGAATTTGCAAATCCTGCACGCCCTTCGGAACCGAGCCGGCAACGGCGGATTTGTTCTCCGCATTAATGGCCTGGACGACCTGCGACGCCCCGATGCCGTAGCGCGCGAGATTCGCCCGGTTCAGCTCGACGAGAATCTCCCGGGTTTTCCCGCCGGCAACGGATACCGACGCGACGCCATTCTCCCGTTCCAGGAACGGAATGATGTTCGTGTCCGCGATCTCCTGCAGCTTCTCCGGGGGAGCGCCTGTCAGACCCAGGGTGATGATGGGCATCTGATTCGGGTCGAAGCGGAGCACGGACGGATCATTGGCATCCTCGGGAAGCATTCCCTTGATCTGATCGACCTTCTCCCTGACGTCGATCAGGGCATTGTCCATGTTGGTACCGGTCTTGAACTGCAGCATGACGAGCGAGGAGTTCGCCTGCGATTGCGAGGACACGGTGTCAATTCCCTGGATCGTGCTTAACGAAGCTTCGATCGGCCTGGATATGAGCTTCTCGATCTCTTCGGGCGCCGCTCCTTGATAGGAGGTCGCGACGACGGCGATCGGAAGGTCGATTTTGGGGAACAGGTCGATCGCGAGGTTGCGAAGACTGACCAGGCCGAGCGCGATAATCGCGAGCACGACCATCATCACGCCGATAGGACGCTTAACGGAGACGTCAATAATTTTCACGTTAGCGCGCCCCCTCGATGATTTTCACTTTATTGCCGTCGGACAAGGTCATTTGTCCCTTGATGACGATTTGATCGTTCGCCTGGAGCTTGCCTTTTACCGCCGTCATTTTGGATTGGGTCTCCAGCACTTCGACCGCTTCTTCGACAGCTCGTCCATTTTTCACGATAAAGACATGCGATTGCCCGTTCTTCTCCACGATCGCTTCCGTAGGAACGAGGAGGGCGTCCTTCAGCACTTCCTGCTCGACGATGAACTTGGCTGTCATGCCGGGCTTGATCTCGCCCTTCGCATTGTCGGCTTGCGTCTCCAGTGTGTAGAACCCGCCTTCATTGGCGACGGGAGACAGAAACGTAATCCGGGCGGTGAACGTTTTGCCCACATCCGGCACTTCGACCTTCGTCTCTTTCCGGTTCTGCAGCAACAACATCTGATTTGCGCTGACATTGGCCGAGAACTTCACCGGATTGGTGGATACAATGGTGAACAGCGGGGAGGTGGAGGTGACGAATTCTCCCGCTTCCGCCGCAACCCGAATGACCTGTCCGCTTATCGGGGCCTTCAAGGTCGCATCGGCCAGCTTGTTGCTGGCCTGCTTGACTCGAAGCTGAGCCTGCTCGATGCTGCGCTTCGCTTGATCCAGCTCAAGATCGGACGCTTGAGCGTTATGCAGTGTCTTGTACTGATCCTGCGCCTGCTCCAGACTGAATTTCTCAAGCTGAAGCTGGACTTCGAGGTCATTCGCATCGATCATGCCGAGCGTGGCTCCTTTATTGACCATGTCGCCCTTTTTGACATTCAAGCGGACGAGCTCGCCGTTCAGCTTCGGAATGATATCCACGGTTCTGCCCGGATTGGCCGTGCCGATGATTTCATTTTTTTGGTTGAGAGAGCCTTTCTCTACTGCGGCGACCTGAACAGGGGTCTCCTTCTCCTGCTGCGCTCCTTGCGCGGATTCTTCAGCCGGAGGACTGCTGCATCCTGCCAGCGCGGTTCCGAGGATTGCTGCGACGAGGCAGCCTGCTAGCCATCGGTTTCTCACGTTTTCTCCCACTCCTTATACTGACTTTGACTACCTAACAATACGTGTGGAGTTCATCACAGTTTCATAAAGATAATATGAAAATGAACCACGGGTCACTTTGCTTATTATACGATTTCTTGCATCTCTTTGCATCAGGCTTGTGAGATAATGACGAGGGGTTCAGCTAGAATGGCAAAAGGAAGGACTTCGTGTGATGCAAAAGTGGTTCGAAGAAGCGAAGCTCGGAATCTTTATCCATTATGGCATTTATGCCGTCAACGGGATTGCGGAATCGTGGTCTTTCTATAATGGAAGAATCTCGTATGAAGATTATATGAAGCAGTTGGACGGCTTCACCGCCAGCCGGTTCGATGCCGGCCAATGGGCCGAGCTGATCGAGAAATCCGGCGCCAGGTATGCCGTGCTCACGACGAAGCACCATGACGGGGTGGCGCTCTGGGACACGGAGTTCAGCGATCTGAATGTCGTCGACAAGACTCCGGCGAAGCGGGATATTGTCAAGGTGTATGCGGAAGCGATAACGAAGCGGGGCATCAAGCTCGGGCTCTACTATTCCCTGATCGACTGGTCTCACCCGGACTACCCGTCTGTCTATGAGGGCGGCCGTGTTCCGGACGATCCGGGCGCGATGAACCCGTTCTCCTATCCGACGGACGGCGTTCAGGATGAAGGGAGATGGCAGCGGTTCCTCGAATTCAATAACAATCAATTGCGGGAACTGCTGACGAAGTATGGCAAGGTGGATCTGCTGTGGTTCGACGGGGATTGGGAACGAAGCGCCGAGCAGTGGAATCTGCCCGCGTTCAAGACATATTTGAAATCGTTCAACCCGGAATTGATCATCAACTCGCGGCTTCAAGGGCATGGCGACTACAAGACGCCGGAGCAGGGACTTCCGATTACGCGGCCGGAAGGGCCGTGGGAATTCTGCACGACGATGAATCGTTCCTGGGGCTATGTGCCGACGGACAATCATTATAAATCTTTGAACCAGATTATCCGCATGTTCTGCGACTGCATTACGATGGGCGGCAATATGCTGCTTGATATCGGGCCGAGAGAAGACGGCACGATAGACAAGCGACAGGAGGACATTTTGCTCGGTTTGGGCGCGTGGATCCGCACCCATGAGGAAGCGGTGTACGGCACCGGCGAAGGTATCCATACCCGCTATTATCTGGGCGGCAGCACCGTATCGAAGGATCGGAAGACTTTGTATCTGTTCGTGTACGATAATCCGAAGGAGAGCGTATGCCTGAAGGGTTTATCGAACAAAATCAATAAAATAACCGTGCTTCATTCCGGAAAGGAGCTCACTCACGAGATTCACGGGGGCGTGCCGTGGTTCAACATACCGGGAACGGCCTGGATACATATGAGTCCGGAGGACACTCACGAGAACGTCACCGTGCTGAAGCTGGAGCTTGACGGAGAGCTTGATATGTACGGAGGTTCCGGGGCGGTCGTCACGCACAACTAAGCAGCGCCGGCCGGGCGCCCGCGCTGCGCTCGCTGCGTTGTCTCCGCTGGCAGGCACCGACATTGATGGATGCCGCGAAAATCGATAAAATAAGGGATGAATGAATCCACAGGAGGAGCAGGGTGCGAGGGAGCGCATGTCTTCGGAGATCGGGCATGCCGCGAACTCTCCATTCGGCTCCTCTTTTGAAGTCATGAACAAGATGGAGGCTATACATACGTTGGAACGGTACCCCTTTGATTATGATCCCGCCCGCCCTTATATTCCGCAGGTCAGCGACTGGGTGGCGGACGTTTTTTATGACATCCTGCCGGAGGCAGGATTTGAAGTGAGGGATGAGCAAATATATATGGCCTTCCAGTTGGAGCGCGCCTATGCCGAGAAGCGGGCTATCTTTGCCGAGGCCGGAGTAGGGACGGGCAAGACGATGGCTTATTTGCTGTATGCGATCTGCTATGCCCGTTATATGCGGAAGCCTGCGGTTATCGCGTGCGCGGATGAGTCGCTCATCGAGCAACTGGTGAAGCCGGAAGGCGATATCGCGAAGCTTTCGACGCATCTGAAGCTGGACATCGATGCCAGACTCGGCAAATCGCCGGATCAATACCTCTGCCTGGTGAAGCTGGATCAGGCCCGCTCGCAGTGGACGGACGAGGACGCGCCGCTCTATGATGCCATCTATGAAGGGCTGCCAAGCTTCGTCCGCCGCCCGGAATCCCGGCAAGCGTTCCATGCGTACGGGGGCCGGACCGAGTATCCCGAGCTGAACGATGCCCGGTGGCAGCGGATCAACTGGGATACGTTCCAGGATTGCTTCGTGTGCGAGAAGCGGCACCGCTGCGGGCAGACGCTGTCCCGGGATGATTATCGCAAGGCTGCCGATTTGATTATTTGCTCGCATGATTATTACATGGAGCATCTGTGGACGGCGGAGAGCCGGAAGCGGGAAGGGCAATTGCCGCTGCTGCCGGACCATTGCGCGGTCGTCTTCGATGAAGGCCATCTGCTGGAGTCGGCGGCGCTGAAGGCAGTCAGCTACAAGCTCAAGCATGACGTATTCGAGGAGCTGCTGCTGCGCTTGTTGAACGGCGAGGTGCGGGAGGACCTTGCGCAGCTTATCGATCGGGCGATTGATCAGAGCGGGTATTTGTTCCGTGCGCTGGCCGACCGCAGTCAGGCTATCGCCGGCTCCGACCGCAGCCGGGTGATGCTGGACGAACCGCTGCTGCAGGAGCTGCGCCGCTTCCGGCGGATTATCGATGACATCGAGGAAGCGCTCGTCTATGAGAGCGAGCTGTACACATTGAACGCCTATGAGCTGCGCATCGTCGAAGAGCATCTCGATATGATTCAGAAGGCGCTCGTTCTGTTCGAACGGGCGGACAAGCCGATATGCTGGACGACCGGGCGCGGAGACGGTCTGGTCTTCTCCATTATGCCGAAAACGATCAAGGAGATATTAGGGGAGCGGCTCTTCACGGCACGGATGCCGATCGTCTTTTCTTCAGCGACGCTGTCGGTGGATGGTTCCTTCAAGTACGTCGCGGACAGTCTCGAGATGGGGGACTATTTGTCGTTCTCCGTGCCGTCTCCCTATGATTATGCGAATGTCATGGAGGCGGCGGCGCCGCTTCCTTGTGGTCAGGACAGCTTCGCGGCAAGGACCGGGATGGCGATCTCCATTCTGGAGCAGACCCCTGGCGGCTCGCTGATGCTGTTCCGCACGCGGGAGGAGCTGCAGCGCTTCAAGCAGGAGATAGAGGCATCCGGCTATCCCGATGAATCCGGCATGCGCTTCCTGTATGAAGGCGATCAGGAGATTAGCCGCCTTATCTCCGCCTTCCAGGCGGACACGGACAGCGTGCTCTGCGCCGTCAGCCTGTGGGAGGGTCTCGACGTGCCGGGAGAGGCGCTGACCAAGGTCATCATCTGGTCGCTGCCTTATCCGCCGGATGATCCCGTATTCCTGGCGAAGCGCGAGGCCGCGGCGGAACCTTTCTCCGAGATCGACCTGCCTTATATGCTGCTTCGTCTGCGCCAAGGCATCGGACGGCTGATCCGCACGTCGTCAGACTATGGACGGGTCGTTATTCTGGATGGAGACGTCTATCGAACCGAGGCGATCCGGGCTCAGATCCAAGCGGCATTCCCGGCGGGGGTCGAATTGAAGGAGAAGCTCTAGCCTGCGAGAGCATACGAAGGAATGGAAGGCTCTTTTCCCTGCAATGGGGAGAAGAGCTTTTTGGATTATCCCCGAATATACAAGCATCTCATACATAGAATAGATCGAATGATGAAACTTGTCTTGCGGGGGAGCCAATGAAAAATAGAGTGAGCTTGATATTAAAAATTGCCGCTACCTATATCGGAACCGTAGTCGGGGCCGGATTTGCTTCTGGTCAATCGATTATGCAGTTTTTCACGGCGTATGGGGCATTCGGAGGAATAAGCATTGCCGTAACCACATTCCTGTTTATATGGCTCGGCACGAAAATGATGATTTTATCCCGGAGGATCCAGGCATTTTCCTATCAGGAATTTAACAACTTCCTGTTCGGCAATCTGTTCGGCAAAGTCGCGAACGCACTGACTTTCCTTATCTTATTTGGCGTTACCGCCGTGATGCTTTCCGGCACGGGTTCCCTTTTCGAGGAGCAGCTTGGGCTTCCTTACCAGATTGGCATTGTTGCCAGTGTTGCGCTGAGTTATCTGGTCATGAGCAAGGAACTGAACGGGATTTTAGCCGTAAACTCTCTGGTTGTGCCCATGATGCTTGTATTTATATTGCTCATTGCCTTTCGGGCTATCGAGATGGACGGAATATGGAGGGTGACCGGATCGCACACACAGCTATGGGACAACCTGAAATGGATGCTGAGTCCGTTTATGTACGCCGCATTGAATCTTGCTTTTGCTCAAGCCGTTATGGTTCCGCTGGGACGAGAGGTAGAGGATGAAAGCGCAATAAAGTGGGGCGGTTTCCTGGGGGGAGTCGGACTCGGGATTATGCTGTTAGTCAGCCATTTTGCGCTCAACTCCAGAATGCCGGAAATACTGCAGTTCCAACTTCCGATGGCCGAGATTATTCGAAGCTTGGGCCCATTCGTTCATGTGCTGTTCTTATTGGTGATATATGGGGAAATTTTTACGACATTGATAGGCAATGTATTCGGGGTCACCAGACAGATTCAAAGTCTATATAAGCTTCCGAAAAGCGCTATCGTATTGGCTGTACTTCTGGCTTGCTTTATCATCAGCCAAGCAGGCTTTACGTCCCTGCTCACGTATCTTTATCCGCTTTTCGGATATTTGGGGATCATTCTTCTCATTTTCTTGGCCGCAAAGCGAATACCAGAATAGCAGCTGCAAAGCAACCCGTAAAGCAACTTTCGTTGGTGCCGGGGACGCAGGACGATGTTACACAAAAGGCTGGTAACAGCTTAAGCATGTTCTACATGTTTTGAAAAAAAAGGGAACCGTCATTTGCCGACGGTTCTTTCTATTTGAGGGACTATTTCACCTTTTCACAAAAATTTGAATTTTTTGCCCTTGAAGTATTGAAATTATTGGTATAATATACATGGGAATGAACGTTCATTCCGCAAGAAAGGTGAGAGTTGTGGCGACGAATAAACGAGAAGACATTTTACAGGCAGCATTGCATTTGTTTACGGAGCGCGGCTTCGATGCGACAACCGTGCCGATGATAGCCGAGAGCGCCAACGTAGGAGCCGGTACCATTTACCGGTATTTCGAAAACAAAGAGGTCCTTCTGAATTCGCTGTTTCAGGAATGCGCGGAGCGATTTTTCCACACGGTGACCCATGGCTTCCCCGAATCCGGAACAGTGCGGCAGCAATTTCATCACATTTTTATGCAAACGATCCATTTTGCCAAAGGAAACAGAGAAGCGTTTTCGTTCATTGATTCACACCTGAATCCTCGATTACTGGACGAGAAAAGCCTGAAATCATTTGAAGCGGGCATGGATTTTATTCGTGACTTCTTAGTCCAAGGGCAGGAGCAAGGAATCATCTCCCCATTGCCGCCGAATGCCTTGATCTCTATTTTTTACGGCGCTCTCGTCAAACTGTTCGAAACGATCCGAGCGGAGGTATTGGAGGAAACGGACGAGCTTCTTGCCGGCGTGGAGGAATGTTGTTGGAATGCGATACGGGTCCATTGACCCGGTCGCTTTTCATACCGCATTGCGGAATGAACATTCATTCCGTTAGCGATTACCAATGAGGAGGCGTAGTAGCATGACGATTGCGATTCCACAGCCCCGAACGTACGGGCCGCTAGGCAACCTGCCCCAGCTTGACACGGATATGCCGATTCAGTCGTTCATGAAGCTGGCGGAAGAGTATGGTGAATTTTTTCGCGTAAAGCTGCCGTTTGGACATTTGCACATTGTGTCAGGCTATGAATTGGTGAAGGAGCTTACCGATCCGTCCCGTTTTGACAAAATCGTCGAAAAAACCGTACTGGAAAAGGTGCGCGCCATCTTGGGGGACGGGTTGTTCACTTCGGAAACCGAAGAGCCGAACTGGCGGAAGGCTCACAATATTTTGCTCCCGAGCTTCAGCCGGACGGCGATGCGCGGCTATTTCGACAAGATGCTGGAGATTGCGATCCAACTCGTTCAGAAGTGGTCGCGCCTCAATCCGGATGAAAGCGTGGACGTGCCGGAAGATATGACGCGGCTGGCGCTGGGTACAATCGGACTATGCGGCTTCAATTACCGGTTTAACAGCTTTTACCGCGAGCAATCGCATCCGTTCGTCGCCTGCATGGTGCGGGCGCTCAGTGAAACGATGAGCCAAGCGCAGCGTCTCGGCATTCAGGATATGCTGATGGTGAAGTCGAGACGCCAGCTCCAGCAGGATCTCGAATTCATGTTTTCCTTGGTCGATAAAATTATTGCCGAACGGAAGGCCCACGGTCAGCAGGAAGAGGATGACTTGCTGGCCCATATGCTGAAAGGCCAAGATCCGGAGACGGGAGAGGCGCTGGATGACACGAATATTCGGCATCAGATTATTACGTTCCTGATCGCCGGCCATGAGACGACGAGCGGTTTATTGTCCTTTGCGCTGTACTATCTGTTAAACAACCCCGAGAAGCTGCAAAAGGGTTACGATGAGGTAGATCGGGTGTTAACCGATCCGGTTCCTACTTACGCCCAGGTGAGGAACTTAAAATACGTCCGCATGATTCTCGATGAAGCGCTCCGTCTGTGGCCGACGGCTCCGGGATTTTCTTTGCAGGCGAAGCAGGATACGGTGCTGGCGGGAAAATACGCGGTGAACCAAGGGGACCGGATGGTTGTCCTGATTCCCCAATTGCATCGGGACGTGTCCGCATGGGGGGAGGATGCGGAGGTGTTCCGTCCGGAACGGTTCGAGGACCCGAGCCGGGTGCCGCATGATGCATACAAGCCGTTCGGTATCGGGCAGCGGGCCTGCATCGGCCAGCAATTCGCCCTGCAAGAGGCCACGCTGGTGCTGGGACTGCTGCTCAAGCATTTCGAATTCATCGATCATACCCGTTACCAGTTGAAGGTGAAGGAGACGCTGACGATAAAGCCCGATGGCTTCAAGATAAAAATCCGCCCCCGCGGCAGACAAACCGGCTTTATTTTTGCAGGCGGCGGAAGCGGGGCGCCAGCGCCGAAAAAACATGCCGCCGAACGGGAAGCATTGGATCCGGCGCAGCGCCATGATACCCCGCTGCTCGTGCTGTACGGCTCCGATCTGGGCACGGCCGAGGGGATAGCCCGGGAGCTGGCCGATACGGCGCGTTACCAGGGCTTCCAGAGCCAGGTGGCGCCGCTGAATGACTATGCCGGGAAGCTGCCGACGGAGGGAGTGATCTATATCGTAACGTCGTCCTATAACGGCATGCCGCCCCATAATGCGCGCGGCTTCGTGCAGTGGCTTCGTCAAGCCCGCCCTGGCGAATTGGAAGGGATTCGCTATTGCGTCTTCGGCTGCGGCGACCGCAACTGGGCCAGCACGTATCAGAGCGTTCCGGCATGGATTGACGAACAGATGGCGGCGAAAGGGGCGAAGCGGCTTTTACCGCTGGGCGGCGGCGATGTTAGCGGCGATTTCGAGACCGCGGCGTCGCCTCCAATTATCTTGCCGGCCTCCAGGCGGGAGAGTCCGTCATGATGTTCGTCCGCACGCCGGAGTCGGGCTTCCGGCTTCCGGCAGATCCGGGAACTCCGATGATTATGGTCGGACCCGGGGTTGGGGTCGCGCCGTTCCGCGGATTCCTTCAGGCTCGCCGGGCGCTCAAGCGGGAAGGGGCCGAGCTTGGCGCGGCGCATCT
This sequence comes from Paenibacillus dendritiformis, assembly GCF_015845845.1. Classification (GTDB taxonomy): domain Bacteria; phylum Bacillota; class Bacilli; order Paenibacillales; family Paenibacillaceae; genus Paenibacillus_B; species Paenibacillus_B dendritiformis_C. The sequence continues at coordinate 2,062 of NZ_LDIG01000200.1, read as the reverse complement.
CTATTTCGGCTGCCGCGACGAAGCGGATCATATATACCGAGAGGAGCTGGAGCGGTTCCAGCAAGAGGGACTTGTTACGGTGCACACCGCATTTTCGCGAATTCCGGGCCAGCCGAAAACGTATGTCCAGCATCTGATGCAGCAGCGGGGCATGGAAATTATCGGCATGCTGGATCGGGGAGGCCAGTTCTATGTGTGCGGCGACGGAAGCAGGATGGCCCCGGATGTAGAGGCCGCCTTGCGCCAATGCTATCAGACGGTTCACGGCGTTGGCGAAGCGGAGGCGAAAGCATGGCTTGATCGCCTCGAGGCCGAAGGGCGCTGCGTCAAGGACGTGTGGGCCGCCGGAAAGGCTTGATTGCCGGGCTCAATGTGATTGGAGCAAAAATGGACAGAAACAAAGTGAGATAGTTCGCAAAAAAGCAGCCTTAGTCCGATGCGCAAGCGGATTAAGGCTCTTTGCTTATGGTTCAGGCGATGAAAACGTGAGTGCCGCTCTGTTTCTTCAAATTTTCTGCGAGCCATCATATAATTATTGAATCATGAAAGGGTAGAAATAGGCAGAAGAGGATTGCTATGCGATGCGGATTCCACGGTAAGGATGGGGGGGAGCTTTCCCGAAGCGAGAGGGAACATCGAGAGATATAGCATGTAGAGATGACAGGATATTAAATGTGGGATCGTATCCTGAATGGCAATGAGAGACATGCAGAAATGGGGAAATCGTTGATGGATATAAAAGCGAAGCAAATTTTAATGAAAACCTTCTGGAGCAGCCAAGGCTGGAAAGAGCGTCCTTCTACTTATTCCGGAGCGGATTTTGAATATGCGAAAAGCAAAGGGCTGATGTTCGATCTGGTGACGATTCGCCATGATGAGGGGGTGCGGAGGCTCGTCGATATCCTTAGCCGGATTGCCAAGGAGCAGGTAGCGGCCGCTTTTTTGCATAGTCTATCTACGAGAAAGGTGCATCTGCGCAGCGCGCTCTCCAGCTGGAGCTTGTCCCGGCACTTGGCGGCGCATGCGTTTGAAAGCAACGTTGGGAAATATACCGATCCGGAGAACGGCAGAAACTATGCGATGTATGGGGATTGCCATATTTGCGACCGCTGCCATATCGCCATCCGAGAGCTCTATCCAAACGAGGATCTGAATGTGCTGAACTTCGAGCGAATCAAATGGGGCGGCATTCGCTTGAATTACCTGCCCTATATGCTGCTTGATCTGGAGCTGCTGAGCAGGGAAGAGGGGATCGCCGTACAGGAAGAGGATGCGGCGATATTGCGTCAGGTGCTCGATACCATCTCCAACTGCGAGCCAACCGATGCGGCGCGTCAGTTAGAGAAGCGGCTCCACGGTGTTTTTCCTTCCAGCAAGCAGGAGCGGGATGTTTTTATGGAAATTCTCGCCACGGCGGGGATTCTCGCACCGAGCCAAAACAGGCCCGGCCGCGGCGGGAAAAACGACTTTTTTGCCGTCGTCAACTGGCGCGGGGAGGATGGATATTGCGAGGAAAAGGTGCAGGACATGTTTGGCGCTTGGTTGTAGAAATCAGCATGTTCTCTTTAACCCGTTCATGTGGTGAAACTCTTGAGGGAGTAAAACTGATGGGAACCATGACTTGATGGTAACCTTGATGATGAGCCACAACTTGATGGTGGACCATAGCCTGATGGTCAACCATAACTTGATAGTGGACCACAACTTGTTGGTGAGCCATAACTTGATAGTGGATCACAACTTGTTGGTCAACCATAACTTGATGGCGGACCAAAGCTGCAAAAGTACAGGATTTTTGCACTAGCGTTGCATCGAGCGGTTAGTTCATAATCTAATTTCAATTAACATCTATATATGATATATATTTACATCTGCAATGTCCGCGCTAAGTCTAAAAAAGTCGAGCTGGAAATAGACCCTGCGCGTTATCCATTATATGTAAAAGTATTTTTCGTTTGTCATTACCTCACAATCAGTTTCGGTTTCATCGACTTCGTTGCCTTTTTCGGACGTCTCCCATTTCGCTTTGGTCGTCCCCTAGATGTTCGGGTCGGCTTGCGGT
>NZ_LDIG01000199.1 GCF_015845845.1 Paenibacillus dendritiformis | reverse complement strand
TTGGAGCAAGGTTTCGACGATGCTACGGCGGTAATGTCGATTCCAGAGAAGTACCGCAAGCGTCTGCGTACGACGAACAGCCAAGAGCGTTTGAATGAGGAAGTACGACGTCGTGAGCGTGTGATTCGTATCTTTCCAAACCGCGATTCTGCATATCGATTACTTGGAGCCTTGCTAATGGAGATAGATGAAAAGTGGAGCAATGGCCGAAAGTATCTGGATATGACGGATTATTTGGAGTGGCGAAAAACGAACGTAAAAACCGAATCCAAAATTGTGCGATAGTTAAAGGGGCGCGCGAGTTTTACTTGAGGGAATTTACACACAATTTTGGACTTGACCATCTTATTTTTATAGTATTAAGACCAACTGTCCAAAAAATATTAAAAGAATAAATAAAACTTTCAGATTATTTATCAAAGAGTCTTGTTCCCGACTACAAAAAAGGGATAGAGATCTCCGAAGTCATGAATGTGCTGGGCGGGCTATGATATAAGGGCATGCGGCTGCTTGGCTTAGCCAATAGAAAAACACGCTCGCGTGATGACGGCGTGTTATTTTGCGCTTAGGGCAAGATGGCGAAGGACCGCACCGGAAATCCGGATGCTTTCTCCGGCTTGGGCACAATGTTAAAGATGATGGCGCCTGTAGCCGGAACTTTATCCAGATTCTTCATGAGCTCGACTTGGTAGGCGTCATGTTCGAGCACGTAATACTCGGCTAACAGGGCGCCATTCTTTTGATAGTCAACGCTCGCGTCCGTATCGAACGTTTCATGGCCGATTGCTTTGATTCTTCTTTCCTGGAATAAAAATTGAAGCGCGGCCAGCGACCAGCCCGGTGCATGGTTATGGCCATCCGCATCTTTGTTATTGAAGGCGTCTTTATCCGGCCAGCGCTTGCTCCAGTCGGTTCGCAGCGCGACGAAGGAGCCTGCCTCGATGGTGCCGTGCTCCGCTTCAAATTGCAAAATGTCTTCTACGCTGAGCGTATAGTCATGGTTCGCTTTCGCTTCTTTGGACTTGTCGATAACGACAAGAGGCAGGACCAATTCCTTCAAATCCAGTTCTTCCAAATAACGAGTATTCCGCACAAAATGAATGGGAGCATCCAAATGCGTTCCGTACTGTCCGGGGAAGGTAAAGCTCTGCGCAAAAAATCCGTCATCATGGTTGAATAAGGTCGTGAACCGGGCGTCGGCAAAGGCGGAAAAATGAGGCGAGTCCGGACCGAACGTATGCGTCAGATCGACCCATTCCTTTTCCTTTAATCGCTGCAACGCGATGAATAATTCGTTTGAATTTGCCATCTGACCACCTCATCTTATTTACTTATGGGTGTGCTTGCACTGAACCTAGCTGCTCCTTTTAGCTATGACTTTTTCTTGTTGTTTTATATAATACTTTTGCAGCTCAAGTATGTAAATATCTAGCTGTTGGCTAACTTGAACGACTTCGTCGTCTGTAAATTTCCCTTTTTGATTGGCAACGTGGATCAATTTTTTTCGAAGTCCGTTAATTTTATGGAGAATATCATCACTGTACACAAGTTCGTCACCTCACATCAGCTTGGATAATGGGGCGCTTTCTTAACAATGAGTATACAATGTGTCGAACGAATCCCAATAAATTGAATTTAAGGAAACATAACGAAAAAAGAGTACCAATCAGGTACTCTTACCATGGGTGATGACCGTTTTCGCTTCCTAGAAGTACGGCGACAGTGGTTACACCAACAATTACAGAGAAAAAGAGACCGCTATATAGCTTTGCGATGAAACGCTTCACATGAATCCCTCCATTTTAACAGTCTTTAGCTACGCTGAGTTCGTAATACTTATTCAATTTTTCTAATGTGGATATCGAAATTTCAACGTTCTGTTGTAAATGGCTACGCACGATTTTATTAATGCATTCTTTTTCTTTGTCGGTATTATTGACTCTCGAAAAATGTAACGCGCTTTCCAAGAAATCGGATATTCCTTTGTGAAGATCGCCAACGGCAATAAAATATTCAGCTCGATGATAATAGTATGTACCTAACTGCAAGATGATGTTGGGATTGTTCGTACTGATAGATTGCGGGCATACTGGATATAAAAGCAGTTGTTCCGCTTCTTCCAATCGATTTTCACCCAAATATATTTTCATTAATTGATTCAGTGCCAGAAGAGCATCATCCTGATTGCATGTTTTCAGAAAAGATGTAAACTGTTCGATAGCTACTTCGGTGTTTCCCTTTTTTGCGTTGAGCGATGCTGTCATAAGAATTGAATATGTCTTGATGTGAGGATAGTCGTATTGTGAATAGAGTCGTGAGTAATATTCAGACTTTTCGTAGTTCTCTATATAGAAGTAAGAATCACGAATAATGCCAAGCGCGTTGATGTAATACCAATTGTTTGCATCTGCTTCCCGAAGGACATGAAGACAGAGTTCAATACTTTGCTGGTACAGACATAAATTTAATGCATGAACACCTAATTTGTAATACAAAGTGACTCTGTCTTCGTTGGTTAAAAATTGGGCGTACTGAACGATATGCTTGCCGCTCTCGTAAACCGATCTGAGCCTGGTGAAGTCGTCCCGTTCGATAAGATACACCTGGAATAAACCTCTTGCCAAAAAAGGCATAATGCCGTGATCGCGAGAGTAGTCAACAATGAGTTGGTATAGGGCGAATTGAATCTCCTTATTTTCAACGTGGCCCGCGAAGTCATAAAGCCGTTCCACCAAGGCGTGACTATCATCACTGGGGGATTCCAAGAATTTCCTTCCTACTTTGGTCACCAGATCGGCAGTACCCGAATGCTGAATCACGTCCTGTAACACGAAGAGGAGAGTGTCTGCCCTCTTGTCCACGGTGATGTGCAGTTCAACCAAAGTCTCTAGCGGGATCTGCAATGTGTCTGCAAGCGGACGGATGGTCTTATATTCCGGTCTTTTCACGTCACCGTTTTCAATTTTGGAGATGGTCCCTTTATGTATGCCTGTCAGCTCTGACAATTGCGCTAATGTCATGCCTCTATTGTATCTGTGACATTGTATTAATTCACCAATGGACAATATTTGTGCCATCCGATAAGCACCTTCTCCCTATAATCAATGATATATTACCTATAATTTACCATACCCCTCTTGTTTTGTAAACATGACATGACAAAATAACTATTTAATGTAAACCATTCTACAATGAGGACAGTTGGTGGTTGGAAGACTGGTGACGAATAAGAGCAGAGCTGCTGTGAATCCCGCCAAAAAGGGCTGCCCTTCGTCATTTTTTTCTGACTTGTGGGACAGCCCTGGAGCTCCATATGCAATTATGCTTTGAAAATCTGATCGATCCGCTCGATCTCCTCGGGAGTCAGCCGAACGGATAAGGTCTTCAGGTTGTTCAGTACCTGATCCGGCCGCTTGGCGCCCGGAATGAGCGCGTCAATAGCGTCCCGCGTCAAATACCAGGCCAGCACGACATGGGCCACTTCGGCCTGCTTCGCTTCCGCTATCTGCCGGACTTGCTCGACTTTCTCCAGATTCGCGGCGAACGCCTCGCCCTGGAACATCGGGCTGTTGGCACGTCCGTCCGTGAACTGCGAATCCTTCGTATATTTGCCGCCCAGCAAGCCTGACGCCAGCGGGAAATAAGGGATGAATGAAATGCCGTTCTCCGCCGCGTAAGGAAGAAGATCACGCTCTTTGTCGCGCTTGATCAGGTTGTATTCATCCTGGATGACGTCGACGTAGCCGTCCTTATTCGCTTCCCGCAATTGCTCGATGGTGAAGTTGGATACGCCGATGGCCCGAATTTTCCCCTCGTCCTTGAGCTTCTTCAGCGTGCCAACGGCCTCGTCCTTCGGCGTCTGTTCGTCCGGAAAGTGAATGTAGAACAAGTCGATGTAGTCGGTCTGAAGACGCCGCAGGCTGTTCTCTACGGCGGCGGTCAGGAAGGCGGGGGAGTTGTCGATCTCCACCTTGCCGTCCACGAACTTGTGCGCCCCTTTGGTGGCGATTACGATGTCCGAACGGTTGCCCCTCTCCTTCATCACTTCGCCGATAAGCTGCTCCGAGCGCTCCGGTCCGTAGATGAACGCCGTGTCCACAAAGTCGATGCCCTGATCGAAGGCCGTACGGACGACCTCCCTGCCTGTCTCATCGTTCAAGTTCGGGTGAATGTTATGTCCCCCGACGGCGTTCGCGCCAAGCCCAATCGGATTAACCCATAAGTTCGTCTTGCCGATGCGTGTCTTCTGCGTCATTCCCCTTCACTCCTTTGTTCAATATGCCTACAGTATAGCAGTTGCGGATCGCCGCTGGCAAACGAAGGAAAAACCTATCCATGCATCATTTTTCCAAGTTCGCCATACTTGCGCCCTGTTCGCGAGCTCCCAATGATGCGAAGATAGTAACCAAGAGGCCGAGCGGGCAACAGCTTGAGCGGCGCTCCCATCTTCCGGCTATTGCTAACCTTCCTTCTACTTCCTTTACCCTGGCTTAGGGTAGCAGCTTTCCGGAAGATACCAGACTGCGTTCGCCAGGCTATCGTCTTTCTTCCTTCTACAATAACTTGGGTTTTACTAGAGGGGCGGCTTTCCTGGCGATGCAGTTCCATCGAAAAGGGGTATGACATGATACAGAACGAGATTTATTTGCGCAGATGCCGAAAAGTAATCGTGGTTCCGGAACAATCCAAGCTTCCGGACGCGCAGTTGGCGACGGCAATGAAAAATATAGCGGCACTCGGCTTCACCTGTTCTCCCGCACTGCTTGCGGCTCTTCGCACGCTGTCGGAGGTTTCGTTTTTGAGATGGTACAAAGCATTGATCCATGGCTTGAAAAAGCTCGTCGGCGCGCATGTTGCCTATCGGCCGATGTATCCGAATTTCCCGGAGCAAGTCATGGAAGCAAGCGATGCCGAGTTATATTTGAATGCATGGTATCACTACGTGACGAATGAAGTGCCTGAGATGGAGCCGATCACCCGGGAAATTTTTCGGGGCAAGACGAAGCTGGAGATCATCGAGCTCGGCAGCGAGGAGCACTTCCGCCAGCTCATGCGTGAGCTGATGCAGGCGAATACGTCCATCTCGGACACCGACAAACAGGATCTGGCCTGGGTCATTGAGCATGATCATGATATTGATGACTTATTGCCGGATGCGATCCCTCATAAGGAGCAGGTCGGCTTTATCGTTGCTGCTTTGCTGCGCAGCGGCAAGGCGGACGTGACTCGCATTCAACGCTATGTGCGGACGGCGACAGATGTGCTGCGTCTGGCCGAGATCTTGCATCCTTCGGAATATAAGAGCCGTTATCCACGATGCCAAGAAGCGTTTGATGTGCTGCGCAACAATCGGCCTTACGCGACTTTTGGCCATCGTGTCGAGGAGGCGCTGCGCTATTTCGATACCGATCAGGCCGTGGAGCAGCTATTGGAGCGGCCGGGCGAGTTTGCCCGGCGCTTGGATCATCTGCTTCGTCTGGAAGGAGCGGAGGCGGGCTGGATTGCATCGTTTTTTGCATCGGTAGCGGATCGGGTGGCGACGCCGGTCTTGCTGCAGGTGATGACGCATTTCAAGTATCGCCAGTTTGCCAATGAACTGCGGCTGTTTTTCCCGAAAGGCAATGTGGCCAAAGCGTTCTCTTCGCCGGATACGCGGCCTCCCGTCGCGCCGGACGCATGCGCTGCCGTAGTGGAGGTATGCGAACAGACATTGCTCGCCCGCTTCGCCAAGCTGCCTGCTCTCGGGAATGTCTATCTTGATCCGCAATTGCAGAACTATATGGTGCCTTTCTCCCAGCGTTCCGCGAGCAAGTCCTTGCGTACGCTCGTGCGCGGCAGCAAGCTGGCCATGCCGGCAGGAGAGACGATTCGCTTTTTCCTGTGGTGGAAAGAAGGGGGGATCGACGGAAAGGCGACAGGCCGCACCGATATCGATCTCTCTGCCGTCTTGTATGATGACGCCTGGAATTACAAGGAGCATATCTCGTATACGAATTTGCGTTCTGCGCGCTACAAAGCGGCGCATAGCGGCGATATCGTATCGGCACCGCATGGGGCCTGCGAGTTCATCGACATCGACATCCCCTCTGTCCTCAAGTACGGCGGTCGATATATTGTGGTCTCGCTGCATTCATTTACGGGGCAAGCGTATAGCGAGCTGCCGGAATGCTTCGCTGGCTGGATGATGCGTCAGCATCCGAATTCGGGGGAGGTGTTCGATCCGGCGACCGTCGTTGATCGCCTTGATTTGACGGCCAACACGCAGATTGCCATTCCGGCTATACTCGATTTGGCGGAGCGCACCGTCATTTGGTGCGATCTGGCTTTGACCCGCAATCCTCAATTCTATAACAATGTGGAAGGACATCAGACGGGAATGGTCGCCATGGGCAAAGCGATGACTACGGCAGCCAAGCCGAATCTGTATGAGTTGTTCCGGCTGCATGCGCTGGCGCGCGGACAGCTTGTCGAGCGGGAAGAGGAGGCGCAGACCGTATTTTCGGTCCAGCGTGGAATCACTCCGTTCGATATAGAGGAGATTATGGGATCGTTCCTGGCTTCGTAGGGTACGGGAGTTCGGTGAGGTATCGATTGAGTGGGGAATGGACACAGACAGGCAGGGTGTTTCCGCCACGGTGATAGGGTTTAACGATCGGGGTGGATGTGCCGTGCGGAATGATTGATATTGTGAATGCGTGCCGCAAGTATATGGCTGCGCCGCAGACTTCCCAGAGTCAACACGGCCGCTGAGGCGGGTATATTGTGTGACTCACAGAAAAAGTCGGACCACAACAAAGAGCAGGAAGCATGCCGCTTCACTGCTCTTTTTCCTGTCTTAGAATTCGATTTTAAGACTGTCTCCGTTGACATATACGCCTTCGGAGCGGGTAATCGGCAGCTTCTGTTCCGCCGTGAAGCCGATCGTTTCGCCATCTCGTAAAGTGACGTCCTGTTCTACGACATAAGCGGAAATATCAATCAGGAAGTTGCGCAGCTCGGCAGGGGTTGCCTGACTGTCAAGCACTTCGATTTCGTCCTTGCCGAAATGCTCCAGCCCGATTGTATATCCGCTCACCCCTGTTTCCTTTCCGACAAGGCCAAAATAAACCAGATTTAGTAAAGGGAATTCATCATCCGACTTCATCATCTCGGCCAACTCCACAAAGAATTCAGGCTGATAGACGGTGCCGGATGAATAAAGCCCGATTGCATTCGGGAGCTTTAAGCAACTGGCGGCCAGCTTGGTATACATTCTTCCGCTGTCCAGCGGGGAGCCGGAGCGGGTAAATACAGCCAAAATGATTTGGGCCACATGCGTTTTGGTGATCTCAACGGCCTCCGGCCAGAGGTAGTTGCCTTGCGCGTAATGCTCGGCTTCGCCGTCCGGCACGGGAGCATCGACAAAGCTTACGGCCAAGGTGAAGCCCTCCACCTCACAGACGAGGATTCCCTCCCTTTCTTCCTCGGAGTTTTCACCCGATGGACAGGAGATGTTCCAGTCTTGCAGCAGATTCGCCTTGATCTGTTCAAGATCGCACTCCGAAGTGTTGAGCAGAACGAAACCGTTAAAAAGGCCGGATGATTCCTTCTTCGACTCGGAAGGATCAGATTGCGCTTGCTCTGCCTCAAGTGCTGCCGCTTGCTTCATCCAATACTCGCGGATCATTTCGACCATCGCAATCGCTTCCTGCTGCGCAGTAGCCGGATCATAGGGCTGCATCTCACTGAACACATGACCGCAATGCTCCGTGTCAGATGGACTTTCATAGCCGCCGCAGACGCCAAGAAGCCATTTTCCGAGCATTGTCTTTTTATACTTGAATATGTAGTAGCGCATGTTGTGCAGATCAAATTCACCTGCGATCTCAATCTTGCTAGGTTCGCGGCCGAGTTCATGTTCATCAGCCAGCCATTCTATCATGGATTGCATTGCCGCCTGTTGTTGGGCAGTCATTACATCCTCTCCTCTCCCTTACCATAATATTGTAACGCGTCGGCGTCATCTTTTAAAGCAAACAGTTAGCATAAAGTGAATTCGCGTTTGAGGGAAACGGGTTTGCTGTGTTAATTAGGGGCATTTTAGTAGAATGGGGATTGAAAGTCGGCCCCTTTTACATTACCAAAAGGATGGAATGCTCAAGAAGCATATTTCGAGAAAAGTGATACAAATCTCAAGTCGCTGTTATTCAGAGGCACAGGAACCTTACAATAACCTTACAGTTATACTAAATATATTGATCGTTGGAAAATAAGGGGATACAATGACATTGAAGTTAAAATACCATTTTAAGGGAGGGACTAACATGAACAAAATCTTAATTGCTTCTTTATTAGGGGTTGCATTGTCATTGGGTGCGACTGCTCCATCCTTTGCTGCAAAAGACATGCACGAAGTTCAAGCATCAAAAACCTACAAAGAAATGAGACTATCAGTAGGTGAAACTGATTATTTGCCTTATGAAGACTCATATCTTTATGCTATTGAACCGATCGGCGATTCAGGAGAGATAATTCGCCTTACTAGTTACGGTAAAGTGAAAGGTTTAAAAAGAGGAACGGTGTATGTATCCATTAAAGATGTGGATACGGGTGAACTCGTTGACATCTACAAAATTAGAGTTTTTTAATGTACAAACCGTAATTAAGTCGCTGATTTTTCAGCGGCTTTTTTTAGTGCAGGGAAATCCTTACTTATGTCGAAGGCATCGTGGGAGAAGGCGGTAACAGTGAAGCGAGATATGGACTTAGATAAAAAATTCTGTTAAGTTACCTAAGTTTACTTTTAAAATATACTGGAAAAATAATGAGGGGCCGTCCTGGCAGGAAAGAGGGGGGCGGTTCATAAACGGCAGGTATAAATTTGAAGCTCACATGAAATCCCCTGGGGTTGCCATCATCGAGAAATTCGAGCCCTACGTTGAAATCGCACCCTAAGTGGAAGCCCGCTGATTGATATTTGGGAGGTCGCAGGACGACCATGGGAAGCGGCGATTTTTTTGGAGTTAAGAAGCCGATACAATTAAAAAAGCTGCTTCGAAATGAAACGGCTTGTTCAATGGGATTTTTCCCGTAACTGAGCGATAATATCGAGTGAAAAGCCCGTGACCCTGGCGATCAATTCAGGATCCAGATTTTCGGCAATCATGTTCTTGGCCACTTCTTCTTTTGCTTCCCGCTTGCCTTCTTGTTTGCCTTCTCGTATCCCTTCTCGTATCCCTTCTCGTATCCCTTCTCGTATCCCTTCTTGTATCCCTTCTCTTCGGCCTTCGCGTCTTCCCTCACGCTTAATAGCATCCAAGGTTTTTTCTAGCCCCATAACCGACACGCCTCCTTTTTCGTTTTGGATAAGCTCGCGAAATGCGGTTCATTTTCCGGCAATTTCTGACTCAAAATATTCGCCATCCAGGCGACCAAGTGTTGCTGGCTCATTGTAAAAGACAACTGGTATTTTTAATCTGAAAGATGTACTTAAATACAAGGAGTAAAAAAGGGCCGTTCAAAAGAAACGGCCGGAATTTGAATCATTTAGATTTAGATTTTTCGCGTAACTGTGCAATAATATCGAGTGAAAAGCCCGTGACTCTGGCGATCAATTCAGGGTCCAGATTTTCGGCAATCATTTGCTGGACAACTTCCTCTTTTGCTTCTCGCTTGCCTTCTTGTTTGCCTTCTCGCATCCCTTCTCGAATACCTTCTCGAATACCTTCTCTTCGGCCTTCGCGTCTTCCCTCGCGCTTAATGGCATCCAAGGTTTTTTCAAGCCCCATAACCGATACGCCTCCTTTTTCGTTTTGGATAAGCTCGCGCAAATGCGGTTCATTTTTCGGCAATTTCTGACTCAAAATATTTGCCATCCAGGCGACCAATTGCTGCTGGCTGTCCTCTGGCAATTGCTGTATGGTGTGCATCAGCTTGCCGAGCCGATTCAGCAGTTCCGCCTGATCCTCCGTCTGATCAAGCAAAAAGACAGAACCGATCGTATTGGAAAGAGCCAACAACTCTTCTTCCGTATATCGAGCAACATCAATAAGCAAATATTCAAAATTAAGAAGTTCCGAACCGAACATCGTCTCATTGGCTAACAACTGGCGAAATTGGCGACTGGCGGTCCAGCGTCTCTTCCCATTGTACAGCACAATCGGCACAATGGGAGGCAACCGGAATGCTTTCGGCTTGCCCTTTGTTTTTTCCTGGTCTTTCATGAGATAGCGCCAGATCTCCACCTGATAAAGCAGAAGACGGTACGGCATGAGAAAGTCCACGGTGGACTGCATTTCCAGCAACAAATAAAACACGACATCTTGTCCATTCAGCTTCACGCGGTACACCAAATCGGCTTCCTTCCGCTTGAAGTCTTGAAGAACAAACGAATGGGGGATTTCCTGCACATTCGTTTCGTCTATGCGCTCTACCCATTCTTTTTGAACAAAGGAGCGAAGCAACTCGACAAAGAGCTTTTTACTGGACAACAGGAAGCGATATGACGTATCGTGACGGTAATGAATCGAATGGTGTTCGTCGGATTCCGTTCCCATCGCTGCCCCTCCTTCCTGCCATCTTTTCCTTTATTATACCTGATTATAAGCGGTGGGGAACAGGTGGGAATCTGGTCGAGTCTATACTTTGATATCCATTCCACTGAAGTTTGACTTCCTGGGATTCATTTTTCGCTAACGCGAATTCAGCGTGAATCAGTCTGAAATTATCCATCACTTAGGTCCCCCTGTGGTATACTGAAAAAAGGAGTTTAGAACCTGTTTGAAATGGAGTAAAAATAAATGAAAAATCGGTGCGAATGTGAAGCGCACATAAAATCCCTGGGGGATTCGCACCAAAATTATTGCAATGTTATCCAATTCAGTTTGTAAAAGTTAATTAGTTTAAAGCTATTTCGAGCTAAATCTCTCATTTGCCTCGGAATTTTAGCGAAAAATTGATTTTATTGTTATATTTTGTGTAATTTTTCGCTGTCGCATCCTACGCGGATGCGTGGATTGAAATTCTACGTCAACCCATTTACCGCCCATCTTTACGGACGTCGCATCCTACGCGGATGCGTGGATTGAAATATTGAATGTGATTACCAAGCTTACCCCTTCCCTTGTCGCATCCTACGCGGATGCGTGGATTGAAATGGCAGAACCCGGCTCAGAAGGAACTGCTTATCATGTCGCATCCTACGCGGATGCGTGGATTGAAATGGTCAATCCGTCAATCTGTGCTTGCTGTTCGGAGTCGCATCCTACGCGGATGCGTGGATTGAAATTGACGTAAAATCCACGGCAAATTAGCCGCTTAATGTCGCATCCTACGCGGATGCGTGGATTGAAATATCCGCACACCGCGCCAGTTCTTCGACCATTTGCGGTCGCATCCTACGCGGATGCGTGGATTGAAATGCATCGGCCTGGGTTTGGCGCATGTTGCGCCGAGTCGCATCCTACGCGGATGCGTGGATTGAAATGGCTTAAACTGGAGCTTGGAGCTTTACCAACAGGCGTCGCATCCTACGCGGATGCGTGGATTGAAATTTCGGCAGGTCTGCATCTGGCAGGCCAGCGATCTTGTCGCATCCTACGCGGATGCGTGGATTGAAATCCGTCCGGAAAAACGATGCTCCCCCCGACTTGTGGTCGCATCCTACGCGGATGCGTGGATTGAAATGAGAAAGACGCCGGAACCGCAGCTCGGCTCTAAGTCGCATCCTACGCGGATGCGTGGATTGAAATGCGTCTGCGAGGATCGCGGCGGAGCCATCAAAGGGTCGCATCCTACGCGGATGCGTGGATTGAAATACTTCTCGGGAGGGACGCCTGCAAGGCGTTATAGTCGCATCCTACGCGGATGCGTGGATTGAAATCAAATACGAACGCAATCGTACACCTCCCGTCAATAGTCGCATCCTACGCGGATGCGTGGATTGAAATCGGCGTTATAACCGGTTAGATCAACTTCAATTTTGTCGCATCCTACGCGGATGCGTGGATTGAAATTCCGCCGAGTGGATCACGCAACAGGAACGCCGCAGTCGCATCCTACGCGGATGCGTGGATTGAAATGAGTTAGTACTTGGTACTAATAAGTTGACGTATAGTCGCATCCTACGCGGATGCGTGGATTGAAATTTTCCCGCGATAGGTAATATACCTAGACGGAATTGTCGCATCCTACGCGGATGCGTGGATTGAAATCCGGCCCGTTTGCCGCCCTCGGCTACATTCAGCCGTCGCATCCTACGCGGATGCGTGGATTGAAATATGGCCTGCAGCTCAAGTATCCGGAGATAGTCATTAGCGTCGCATCCTACGCGGATGCGTGGATTGAAATAAGACGATCACAGGGCTAGGGATGGCGGGCGGGGGTCGCATCCTACGCGGATGCGTGGATTGAAATAGGCGGCTGTTACTGAGACGATGGGGCAATTACCGTCGCATCCTACGCGGATGCGTGGATTGAAATGCTGCTGCTGTTTCCAGTGCTGCCGGAACCAACGTCGCATCCTACGCGGATGCGTGGATTGAAATCAACCATCGGATCCGGATAAGTGAAATCGAAGAGTCGCATCCTACGCGGATGCGTGGATTGAAATTTGCCCCAATGAATCAGAATCGAAATGGATTTCCGGGTCGCATCCTACGCGGATGCGTGGATTGAAATCGCGGCCGATGCATATTGACGGCAAGACATACGAAGTCGCATCCTACGCGGATGCGTGGATTGAAATTGCCCGGTTTATCGAGGAACGCGAATTCGCTTTCGCGTCGCATCCTACGCGGATGCGTGGATTGAAATCGCGTTGTCTCGATCCGACATAATGGACGACAAGGGTCGCATCCTACGCGGATGCGTGGATTGAAATTCGCTCCGTTTGAACGACAAAAAGAACATACGCCATGTCGCATCCTACGCGGATGCGTGGATTGAAATAGCGCAACGAACGCCGCGGATATCCAGATCGCAAGTCGCATCCTACGCGGATGCGTGGATTGAAATCCTTCCGTTTTTTACATGGTGGCGGCATCCATGTCGTCGCATCCTACGCGGATGCGTGGATTGAAATCGCACGGCAACGTTCGTATTCGTTCGGCTGTCGTAGTCGCATCCTACGCGGATGCGTGGATTGAAATCCGATAGCGTGAGACGGCCTCCAGCGCCTCCTGTGTCGCATCCTACGCGGATGCGTGGATTGAAATCAAACAGGAAGAGAAGAACGAACAAAGCTATGAAAGTCGCATCCTACGCGGATGCGTGGATTGAAATTTGGCATCCCAGAATAGAGCCTCCAGAATCTGCAGTCGCATCCTACGCGGATGCGTGGATTGAAATTTTGTGTTGAACGAGAACTTGCGGATACGGATTCGTCGCATCCTACGCGGATGCGTGGATTGAAATACCCCAATCCACTGGTTTACTTACGATGACATCGTCGCATCCTACGCGGATGCGTGGATTGAAATCCAGCAATAAGCGCGCGTTGATATACTAAACTCCCGTCGCATCCTACGCGGATGCGTGGATTGAAATATACCCTCTGTTCCGCTCGGGCGTGGTCAGGGGTCGCATCCTACGCGGATGCGTGGATTGAAATTGCCGCATTCATGCTGTTCTTTATAGCAAAAAAGGTCGCATCCTACGCGGATGCGTGGATTGAAATGATTTCGACCACCTCACCTCAAGCCAATGCCAAACGTCGCATCCTACACGGATGCGTGGATTGAAATCGGATCGATAACCACAGCTCGATCAATATTGTTTAGTCGCATCCTACGCAGATGCCTGGATTGAAATTCCCGAAACCGGCCTACGGCCTTGCGGCATAGTCGAAAACGTTTCCGATGCGCCACAAAAGCAAATTTTCTATGACAAACCCAATTGTGATGAGGCTGTTCCATAGGCAGTGCGCAAGGATGCGGGGCAAGACGGGATGTACAGTTAATATAGTGGCTGGAAGACGGCGGACGGAAAAGCGACGGAATATGGACGGGTTGAGACGAGGTTGTGAGACGGAGCTGGTGAAATGAAAATCCTGCATGAATGCAGGATTTTACGCTATTTGTGCCCGTATTTGATTAAATTCCTGTAAAAGTGCATTATTTTCGCCGATTTTTGCTTCCTATCTATGACAAAGCCCACTAGCGTTGCATCAATCTTTTTACGAAAATTTTCACCCTATAATTCTCTATATTTGTAACTTATTGAACTATATTCGTGGACAAAAATAAAGAAATCTCCTATTGTTGAGTTACCCTCAGCGTTATCCATAAAACGCCTCAACAAAGGAGATTCCTATGGATAACGTACCGAATCAAAACGTCATTTGTCAATGCCTAAAGTGGTTACATGTGAATTCCACTAGAGATGAGTCATTGGATTACCGAGCCCAAAAGTTGTTTGTCGGCGCTTCGACACTCTTGTTTGTAGAGGCACAGCTCCAGCAACGAGACTCATACAAAG